>JANSXF010000005.1 GCA_024743095.1 Flavobacteriaceae bacterium | reverse complement strand
TCCAGTCTTATTTCTATTGGTGATTAATCGACCTTTGTTGATATTCTTCCATTTGAGCTTTCTAATTTCAGCAAGACCAAGTGATGTGTAACAAGCAAACAAAAAGGCTCTTTTTATTTCATTATTTCCGCATCTGGTATTAGCCAATTTTTGTAATTCATCCATATCCAACACTTGCTTTTTTAAAGTATCATCTTTATTTGGATTGGAAAACCGGATGTCAGTGGTCGGCATTTCTTTAAGATAACCTTGAACCTTTGCGGCTTTTAAGACCTTCTTGAACCTGGTAAAATAGTTATGTGCAGTTTCACCAGCCAGACCAGCATCATAAATCAAATAATCCTTGAACAGGGTCATTGTTTTGGGGCTAATTGCTGAAATGGTTAACCGCTGGTTGTTGACCGCTTCTTTAAATTTTTCCACAGAACTGGCAATGATACGTACATCTTTGTTTTTATACTCTTGAATGTAGTTTTCTGCAAAGACAAAAAAATTCATCTTTTTTAGGTGTTGGGGAATATGCCCTGTTTCATCCGACAAAACCTCCAATTCCCTGTTGGCACGAATTCTTTCTGCAACCCTTTTCTTTTCAATTTTAGAAGGATCTTTTGGAAGTATTTTTATTTTTAGAAATTCTCTCCATCTTTCACCATTGTGATGGATATCCAAATAGAGACTTTTTGCCCCCGATTTTAAGGTTCTGCTTCGAAGTTGTACTGACATAAAAAAGTGACGTAAAAGTGACGGTTTTTGTCTAAAAATACGAAATGAAGGGAAAACACACAAACGAAATAAGCAATTCAAATATTTGATATACAGTTAATTATGCTCAATTTGCATCAAATAATATTATGGAAGGATTCACACCCAAGGTACTTAAAACCTCTAAAAATTTGTAGAGGTTTTTTATTTTCGGAATGTTTGTTATTGCTAACCGTCAATTGGGCTTACTTCTGAAGTGTAATTATCGGATTTTTCTACCTTTGACCTATGAAAGTAGCTGCGGTGATTTTGTCTTTGCTTACCATTTTCCTGTCATCCTATCCTTGTTGTCAGGAATCGGATAATTGTTCAGATACCTTCGCAACATGGGATTGCAGTGAAAATGAGTCAGGTGACGATAATCATGAAAAGGAGGCTCCCTGTTCACCTTTCTATAGCTGAGGCAGATGTTCCGGTTTTACCTTGACCTATGATGGGTTGCTGGATATTGTTTCAAAGGAAATACTTGTCAAATCCAATACAGAGTATTATCAAGAATTAAACCCGAAAGAGGTCTATTTCCACGCCTTTAAACCGCCCCGTTACTTTGAAGTATAGTTGAGCTTTACAAAATATCCTTGGCCCTGAACCCGGCCAAGAAAATCATACTTCAAAAACAAAAAAATGAAATTTAAAGTATTTTTGGTACTCTTCCTTTTGGGGGTGGTACCCGTTCTGGCACAGAACACCCTTGATATTGTGGTCAAGGATTCCATTGACAAAGAACCGTTGATCGGTGTGACCGCCGTTTTTACCTCTTTGGATATTGGAGCGATATCCAATGAATCCGGTATAATTCATATTGAAAACATACCCAATGGCACGTTTCAATTGCAACTGAGTTATGTTGGCTATGCGAAACTTGAACGAAGCTTTCGTTTTCCCTTGAATGCCACACAACAAAAACAGATAATTTATCTAGTTCCACAGACCGAGGAAATGGAGGAAATCACCTTGGTGTCCACCAGAAGTTCCCGTACCATTGAGGATATCCCGACACGGGTAGAGGTCATTGCAGGGGAGGAACTCTCCGAAAAAGGCAATATGAAACCTGGGGACATACGCATGTTGCTCAACGAAAGTACCGGTATCCGTACCCAACAGACTTCCGCCACCAGTTACAATTCCAGTATCCGTATACAGGGACTTGATGGTAAGTATACCCAACTTCTCCGGGATGGATTCCCGTTGTATTCCGGATTTGCGAGCGGTTTGAGCCTGATGCAAATAGCTCCTTTGGATCTTAAGCAGGTCGAGGTCATCAAGGGTTCCAGTTCTACCCTCTATGGAGGTGGGGCGATAGCTGGTTTGGTAAATTTGATTTCTAAAACACCTGAAGATGAGCCCGAGCTTAGTTTTATGGCCAATGGCACCTCCGCTCTTGGATTGGATTTAAGTGGCTTTTATTCCCAGAAATTCAAGAAGCTTGGAGCTACTGTGTTTGCTTCCTACAATTTGGGATCACCCTATGATCCTGCCGATATCGGCCTAACGGCAATTCCGGAGTTCGACCGATTTACATTGAACCCAAAACTGTATTGGTATCTAAGGGAACAAACGGAACTATTGTTGGGAATCAATGCCATTTGGGAAGACCGTCTAGGGGGTCATATGGACTATGTCAAGGGAGGGTCTGTGGAAAACCCATATTTTGAGTCCAATCAAACCGAACGTGTCTCCACTCAATTGGAATTCAAACATGCTTTTAACGGGCAAAATCGATTGGAGGTCAAGAACAGTTTCAGTTTTTACGATCGTACCATCCAGATTCCGGACTTTACCTTTTCGGGCTATCAGCGTTCCTCCTTTAGTGAACTGAACTTTTCAACTGGTCCAGAAGATGGGCTTGAATGGGTGTTCGGAACCAATCTTTGGACGGAATATTTTAACGATACCAGGGGGGGGCAGTCCATAGCACTGGATCAATCCTACCAAATCTTTGGGGTGTTCGCCCAAAATGTATGGCAAATCAGTGAGGTGTTTGGTTTGGAAACCGGTCTTCGTACCGACTTTCATTCCGATTATGGGGCCATGGCCCTGCCCAGATTTTCCATGTTATATGAGCCAAGTCAAAAATTGACATTTAGATTGGGAGGGGGAATGGGCTATAAGACCCCCACTGTTTTTACGGAGGATGCGGAACGGTTACAGTTTAGGAACGTGCTGCCGGTTGATGTGGACCAAACGGATTTGGAGAGGTCTTTGGGAGGTAATTTTGATATAAATTATAAATGGGCGCCCATGCCGGGCATGTCCATATCCATCAACACATTATTATTTTATACAAGAATCGATGATCCTATAGTATTACAGGCCGAAGGAGACGGCTTTTACACTTTTGAGCAACCCGATGGATTTGTGGATACCCGCGGGGCCGAGGTCAACCTGAAGATCAAATATGGCGATTTTAAGTTGTTCACGGGCTATACCCATGCCAATGTGAAGCAACATCAAAATGGAGAAGTTTCCGATTTTCCCTTAGTGGCCGAGCATCGATTGAACAATGTATTGATGTATGAGCGCGAAGGGGACCTTTGGGTCGGTCTGGAGGGATATTATTATAGTCCCCAGAAGCTTTCTTCGGGAGAAACAGGCCAATCCTATTGGATCGTGGGCTTAATGAGCGAAAAGAAACTTGGCGAGGGTTTTTCCATCTTCCTGAATTTTGAAAACTTTCTGGATACACGACAAACCCGTTTCGATACAATATATTCCGGAAATATAAGTGATCCTCAATTTTCGGAAATTTATGCTCCTGTGGATGGGTTTGTGATCAATGGCGGATTCAAGATTAAAATTTAAATAAATATGAATGGGACAGTCTTTTTGTGCCATGCCTATTTAGCTATTATGGTAGTTTTAGTTTACCCTATAAGTGATCTTTCTATTGGTGATGATGGTTTGCACCCTTATGTCCAATGTAATGATATTGGATGTTGATAATGGTGAACAAACATAAGCTTCGTTGTATAATTGTACCCGATACAGATACCCGTCCATGCTCATGTCGGGATCATTGATGGTCAGGGTGTCGGTGTCGGTCCCTGAATATAGGCCAAAGTTCACAAGGTCTACAAAGTTTGCGCCACCGTCGGTACTTACTTGCCATTGGTATTGTGTGGTGTTGGTCGTTGTGATATTGATATTGCCAGGGTGGCCATCAAAAATTATGGCGTTTGTTGGGATTGTGGATATGGTAGGGCTGCTTCCGGTTTCGGTATAATCATAAACTGTATTGCCGTTTCCGTCCGAAGGGGTGCCGTATCCACCTTGTCCGGTAATCATCCCGGACGAATTAATCGCTACTGGGGAATTGCCCAAAGAGCCATCTCCATCTGGATCTGTAAAACCAGCTTCCAGAACGTCATTGCACCCATCGGAATCACTATCAATGGAGACATAGTCCAAAACGGTGTCGTTATTGGAATCGGCGATATTGTAATTTATGGTTCCATTGTCGTATTGAGAGGGGGCTTGTACAGCGTCGGGGATGCCATCTGTGCCTACGGGCCCGGGAATCCGTCCGTTTACAGTGGCCACGCCATGGCCTGCTTCCACGGCATCCAAAATTCCGTCGTTGTCGCTGTCTAAATCCAGACTATTGGCGAGGCCGTCGCTATCGGTATCGGTAGGAGAGCATCCGGTGCTAAAACTCTCGTCGTTAACGGCAAAGAAAATAGGGTCGGCATTTGCCGAAATTTCCAATCTGAAGATTACGGCCTGTGCTCTTTCCGCTGTGGTAAGGCCGAATTCGGAGAGTTCCACTGCGGCCAAGCGAATGTTCTTTTTTACGTTCCTATCACTTCGGGAATCATTTACGTTGTATTGGTCTATCAAAGAATTTCCAACGATGGGCGTATTGTTCCAATTGATTTGGACCCCGTTGCCCAAGTAGTTTCCGTTCTCGTCCAATAAATGTAGCCGGTTGTAGTTGGAGGAGCCAGATATCTGTGCGCCTTGGGTGAGTAAAATATCCATAATCCCGTCACCGTATGCAGGCGTATTGGTGCCTCCTAGCCGGAAATACCAAGCATTTCCTATATTGGCAATCGCATAAGCCATGTCCAGTCCGCGTTCGCCTTGGTACAGGTATGGGTTAAAAGGGATTCCTCCAGATGTTAATGTGGGTCCGGTGGCATCGCTGAGATTGCCGTCGATGGCCCTGCCTTCCAAACGGATGCCGGATTGGATTTTGGTAACGGGTTTCAATGCCGTCCATGAAGTCTCATGCACGTTCAGGTCTCCATTGCCGTCACCGGTAGTGTCCATTTGGTCATATTTGGAGTTGCCGTTGTTGTCTATCATTCTTGTGGATGCGACCCCGGTGGCATACGTGTTACTGCCCACTGTAAAACCCAGCAGGGTAGATGAGTTATCGTAAGGCTCTGGGTTTAGGCTGCCTGCCGAAGAGGACCAAAAGCCATTGTAGTCTGTGTAAATGGAGGTGACGTAATTTGTAGTGTTATTGGATGGTGGCGGGGAGCCGAATCCAACATTGGTCTCACAACCATCTTCATAAATATCGGGAATCCCGTCGTTATCATCATCTTGGTCAATATCGTCGGGAATGCCATCGCCATCACTATCAGGGTTGACGTAGTTTGCAATGGAAGATTTTTTCGATGAATTGTCGGGTACATCAATTTTGTCAAGTTCAGTATTGAACAAAACTAAAGCAAACAGGATTAGACCAAGAAGAAAGCGTACGTAAGTCAAAATACAATTAAGGTTTAGTCTGTTGGTTGGTTCTCCTTTTTAGAAAGCGAGTGCCAAGTTATGGCGTTTGGATGCTGTCCTGAATTTTTTGTTGTTAACCTATGGCAAAGCATGGTGTAGTTGGTGGATTACGTGGTTCAGTTCTTGAGGACACACTGAATTGAAACTCGTTTTGGTTTTTTCTTTGACAGGGTTAGGTCCGGTAATTGTTAAAAAACTGTGAAAAACTATTTTGGACGATTCGCGACAAGTGTGATTTTTTTGGAGACCTTACTATACGTTTGTTCGCAAGGTTTTTTACTCCTTAAATTCTTAAATGTTGATAAAAGTGTTAAGAACCTAATTACCAAAACCGCGAATCCAAGTAAAGAAAATATGAATTTTACAGTCAAGCTATTTTTTACAACTCCAAACCGTTTTCTTCATGCAGATTACCCATATAACTAAGAGGGATTTTAGTACGCAAGAATTTGATTTACACAAGATTACAAATGCAATCTTGAAGGCCATGACAGCTGTGGAGCATGGTCAGATCACTGATGCGCAGACCATTGCCGGCAACGTTAACCAGGTGTTGTTGGAGAGAAAAAGTCAAGACGAACATTATTTGCCGACCGTTGAAGAAGTGCAAGATGTTGTTGAGAACGAACTTATGGACAGTGAGTTCCACGATGCGGCAAAAGCGTATATTATATACAGGAACAAAAGGGCCCAAATGCGCGAGTCGGACATTTTCGAGAAGCGCATCAACTTGAAGCCTTATGAGTACCCACAATTGTATGGGTATGTTCCGGCAATCCGTCACTCGTATTGGATTCATACTGAGTTTAACTTTACCAGTGATATCCAGGATTTCAAATCTGGATTGACGGAAGTTGAGCGAAGCGCCATCAAAAATACCATGCTTGCCATTTCTCAAATCGAGGTTGCCGTCAAATCTTTCTGGGGCGACATCTACCACAGAATGCCAAAACCGGAAATTGGTTCCGTTGGGGCCACGTTTGCGGAAAGTGAAGTACGCCACCACGATGCCTACTCCCACCTTTTGGAGATTCTGGGATTGAACAAGGAGTTTGAAAACTTGAAGAAAAAACCGGTGATCATGAAGAGGGTGCAGTATTTGGAGACTGCGCTCAAGAATGCAAAGAGCGAGAACAATAAGGATTATGCGGAATCCGTATTGCTATTCTCTCTTTTCATAGAGCACGTATCACTTTTCTCCCAGTTTTTGATCATCATGGCGTTCAATAAGCACAAAAATGTGCTGAAAGGAATTTCCAATGTTGTGGAAGCGACTTCCAAAGAAGAGCAAATTCATGGTGATTTCGGAATAGATATCATCAATATCATCAAACAGGAGCATCCAGAATGGTTCGATGATGCCTATAAAGAAATGATTCAGGATATCTGTGAGAAAGCATTTGAGGCAGAAAGTAGAATAGTGGATTGGATCTTTGAAGATGGTGAACTGGATTTCTTGCCAAAAAACTTGGTCAACGAATTCATCAAAAATAGATTTAACAACTCCTTGGAAAGCATCGGAATTTCTAAAATTTTCGATGTCGACCAAAAACTATTGGACCAGACAGAGTGGTTCGATGATGAGATCATTGGAACAAAACATGGAGACTTTTTTGTAAAGAGATCCATCAACTATAGCAAAAGAACACAAAGTATAACAAGCGACGACCTTTTTTAAATTATGGAGAAGAGAACACAAACCCCGACCACTGACCTAAAGCAAGACAACAAAACGCAGGAACTTGTAAACGCAAGAAAGGATACGTTGTCCAAACTTAAGACCGAGGAGGATAAAGGCTTTGAATGGTTGAACGAGTATAGCCGAAAGTTTTTGGCATCGGGATACCTTACCGAAGGGGTTACCCCAGAGGAGCGTATCCGTGAGATCGGCGATAGGGCAGAGGAGATTTTACAGATTCCGGGGTACTCGGACAAATTCTACGGTTACATGTCCGAAGGGTTTTTCTCTTTGGCTTCCCCTGTTTGGTCCAACTTTGGTAAAAAGCGCGGGTTGCCCATTAGTTGCTTTGGTTCCCATATCGATGATGACATGGGTAACATCCTGTACACCCAATCGGAGGTAGGGATGATGTCGAAGCTTGGTGGTGGGACATCCGGATACTTTGGGAAAATAAGGCACAGGGGCGCACCTGTTAAAAACAACGGACAAGCTTCAGGAGCGGTCCATATTATGCAGTTGTTCGAATCCATGGTGGATGTGGTAAGCCAAGGATCTGTTCGTCGTGGTCGTTTTTCTCCATATTTGCCCATCGATCACAAGGATATTTTGGAATTCTTGGAAATCGGTACCGAAGGTAACCCTATCCAACAGTTGACCCACGGTGTTACCGTTACCAACCAATGGATGCAGGAAATGATCGAGGGCGATGTTGATAAAAGGACCGTTTGGGCAAAAGTGTTGCAACGTAGAGGGGAAATGGGTTATCCTTATGTATTCTTTACCGATAATGCCAACGATGGTGCTGCGGATGTTTACAAAGACAAAAACCACCGTATCCATGCCAGTAACCTATGTACGGAAATCATGCTGCCTTCCAACGATGATTGGTCGTTTGTATGTGTGCTTTCCAGTATCAACTTGATGCATTACGATAAATGGAAGAAGACCGACGCCGTTGAGACGATGGTTCATTTCTTGGATGCGGTAATCACCGAGTTTATCGAAAAATTGGAAGCTTATAGGGATTCTTCAGACAGGGACGACAGACAAACTTTCCTGTTCATGGAAAGAGCTTACAATTTTGCAAAACAAAACCGTGCATTGGGCCTTGGTGCGTTGGGATGGCATTCCCTTTTACAGTCCAAGAGATATGCATTCAACAGTCAGGAGGCCTATAACTTGAACAGCGAAATATTCAAAGAAATCAAAGAGCGCTCTTACAAGGCATCCGAGCAATTGGCCGAGCGTTTTGGCGAGCCCGAAGTGTTGAAGGGTTATGGTAGACGTAACGCTACGTTGAATGCCATTGCACCCACTACATCCTCAGCGTTTATTTTGGGGCAGGTATCACAGGGAATCGAGCCTATCTGGTCCAACTGCTATGTGAAGGATATTGCAAAGATCAAGACTACGATCAAGAACCCATTTTTAATGGACTTGTTGGAAGAAAAAGGGCAAAATACAGCTGAGGTTTGGAAAAGTATCCGTGATATGGACGGGTCCGTACAGCACTTGGACTTTTTGACCGAAGAAGAAAAAGCTGTATTCAAAACCTATTCGGAACTAGATCAGTTGGATATTGTTTATCAAGCGGCCAACAGACAAAACCATATTGATCAAGGACAGTCGGTAAATATCATCGTACACCCTGATATGCCTACCAAGGATGTCAATAAAATCCATGTGACCGCATGGAAACTGGGACTTAAATCCTTGTATTACCAGCATAGTATGAATGCCGCACAAAAATTCAAGCAAAAGAAGGACTGTGTGAGCTGCGAGGCATAAAAGCAAATAACAACCAATAAAAAAAGGAGGTTCGTATTAACGAGGCCTCCTTTTTTCTTCCCATTAACTAAAACGACAATTAAAGTATCTTAATGTCCACCGAAGTCCTACTTTGCCATCCGGTAACATCGGTTACAGAGAATGAGCAATGGTAATCTCCTGTATCAATATCTTCTGGGACGTTAATTGAAACATTGATTTCATAGGAAGTGGTGCCATCCTCCAAATTGAAATTCTCTATGTAAATCATCGGGTTTATGGCCTCCTTGGTGGATTCCAGTTCACATTGGGCTCCTTGGTCATCGTGTGTATGATGGTCAAAATTGTGGTGGACGTTCAAACTGTAAGCAGCAAGCGCAAGATTATCTGTCACCTTGGCTTTAAAGGTGTAGGTGTTCCCCCTTTCCAAAACCTCACAGGCTTGGGGAAATCCACCATCATAATTAATTGTTATGGATGGTTTTTCCTCATCAACACCGCTATCGTCGCTACTGGAACAAGATGCTATCATCATTATCAAAGGAAGGATCTGTACGTATTTGATAATCGATTTCATATTCATTTTTTAGAAAAATTAGCCGCATGGCACTTGAATGCCATGCGGCAATTGGTTTTATGATGCGGTTACATCAATATGTGTTTCGTATTCAACGGTGTTCCCATCTTCATCCTCTACCGTAAAAAGGACATGGTACTCACCTGTCGGTGCTGTTGCCGGAACATCGATGTGTTCATGGAACTCTACTTCGGATAGCTCGTGATATCCTTCGGAATATGTTTGCTCAAAGTCCCATTCCACTTCTCCTTCACCTACAGGCAAATCGTGCCCGTGAATGTCGACCGTAATTTCATGGATTCCGTTTACCGCATTGATCATAAATTCTGCATGCATATCTGTACCGCGAACTACGGTCTCATCAATGGAAAAAGCACTTAATGAGATGGCATCCATGATGTCTACATGGCCTTCAACCTCGGTGCTATTGCCCAATTCATCTGTAACGGTCAATGTAATGTGGTATTCACCGGATGGAATGTCGGAAGGGATGTCCACGTGCTCGTGAAATGTTGGGTTGATTACCAAGTAGCTGGCATCGGTATATGTCTGCTCAAAATCCCACTCTACTTCACCTTCTCCTACTTCAAGGTCGTGTCCGTGAATGCTCAATTCGATACTGCTTACCGTTCCCGGGGCATTGATTTCAGCCTCCAGATGGATATCGGAACCTTTATAGGCCACTTGTTCCGTTGAGTGGGAGCTTCCCTCGCCATACTCAAAATTCGAAATTTCGGGTGCAGCTACGGAAGTGCCGCCATCATCATCACTGCTACATGATTGTAGGGCAATAGCTCCAACTGCGATAATCGCCAAAGATTTAAAATTAGTTTTCATGTTGTTTCTGTTTTTGGTGTTAAACTTCATTTGATTTAATTAAAATGGTATGGTCATCGAAATCGAAAGGTTCCTGCCAGGTTCTGGAACATCGATGAGCCTATAAAAACTGGTATGATCGTAGTATTCGGTATTGAATACATTGTTTAATTTGATGCGCAATTGAGCTGGTTTTCCCGTGCCAAAGAGTTGGAGTTGTGTGTTGGCCGATAGATTGAGCATTTGGTACCCATTGGTAACCTCTTCCGGGGGTACTATGTCGTTTTGAGCCGCAGTTACCCTAAAATCAGCTGTAACCTGTGGCGATTGCATAAATGCGATATCCTTGAATTGATAGCTGACCGAGAATAACCCTGAAAGTGGTGGCGAAAACGGAATGGTAAAATCTTTTTTGGGTCCGCTGGTCTGTCTGGAATACACATACTCGACAGACGAATCCAACCGTAGCATCGGAGTTACATTGATTCCGGCACGAGCCTCCCCACCAAACCGGAACACCTTACTTTGGGTGTACTCGTAAATTTGCAAGGTTTCATAATAATTGGGGGTTGGGTTCAGGTAAATAAAATTCTCAAAGAAATTCACAAATGGGCTGACCCCAATATTGAATTTCGAAGAGGAATGATCAATATCAATATCCAACTGATAGGATTGCTCGGGGTCAAGGTTCATATTGCCCCTCTCATATCGGTACATATGGTAGTTTACCCCATCAGAGGCCAGTTCGTTGGCCAAGGGCATTCTAAAGCTTTTGCCAAGATTTATCTTGTAGGAAGTGTTTTTATGGATGTAGCTCAGGCCAAGGGAACCACTTACATTTCCAAATTCGATATTCTCATTCAGGGCCCGTTGTATGTACACTCTGGAAGTGGAACCATCTGGGTTTTCTATCGGTGTTTGGAACCAATCAAAATGGGCCTTGGTCTCCATAAGGCCGGCATCATAACGTAGCCCTCCTTGGAGGTGAAGATTATCGTTCAGCTTAAAGTGATCATAAATGAAAATCCCGGCGGAGTACCTATTGTATGCTGGAACCAAAAACCCCCAGCCACCAATATTGTTATTTTGTAATTCGGTGTTTATTCCAAGGACTACATGGTGTTTGTCATTGGGGCTGAAAGTATCTTTAAGGTTTAGGGAGTATGTATTTTTTGTGAATATCCGCTCCCTGCTATTGGGAGGTGTGGGCATGTTGCCATGTGGAACGGGCTCGGAATTTTCATCTCGTTGATTATTTTGATAGCCAAGATCAAGCTCCAAAGTATGTCGGTCCAAATATAGGGTAGTGTTGTTGGTTACCTTAAAATGGTTCACACGATGAAAGGGAAGGTCTACATCACGGTTAGAACTGTCATAATCAATGTTGGAGGAGCGAACCTCAAGACCATGGGCGTTGGCAAAAAAACCGTTCTTGGCATTGACATTGCTAAAAAAGGTTTCAGATTTTATATTACCGGAGATGTAACCAATACTAAAACTGGTATTGATCTCTTCGCCCGCAGTATTTCTGAGGTTGTTCTCGTGAAGCTCAAAAATGTAGTTTTCATAGTTGATCCTGTCCGTGGGAACTTTATAATCGGCATAATCCCTATAGGTTAAACGACCTCTGTAGAACCAATGCTGTTTTCGTCCCTGTATACCGGTAGATATGCCGATCAGGTCGTTGTTGGTCTCTCCCAATATATTAACTTCTCCACTGAACGAATTCGGCAATGGGACTTTGGAGGGTTGAATGTCCACGACCCCTGCAATGGCATCCGAACCGTAGACCAGCGAAGCTGGGCCTTTTACAATTTGTATACTTTCTATTCCGTATTGGTCAATCTCAAGGCCATGATCATTGCCCCATTGCTGTGCTTCATGCTTTATACCGTTCTGGACCACGCTTACCCGATTAAAGCCCAAACCACGGATAACAGGTTTTGATTGTCCGGAACCAATGGTGATGGTGCTCACCCCCGGAATCTTTTTCAAGGTCTGCATCAAGCTGTTTTCCCGGTTCTTGTTCAAGAATTCTTCATCCACCCCTACTGTTATGGTGGATAGTTCTTGTGCTTTCCGTTTTTCCGTTTTCCCAAGAAGTTCCACACCATCCAAATTTGTGATGGATTCCTTTAATCGGATGGTCAGCCCTTGGATATCATCTCGACCGATTTCCACGGTAAAATGTTCATGTCCATACCCGATATGGGTGATTTCAAAGCGGTATTTTCCTGCTGATGCATTTTTGATGACGAACTCGCCATTGTCTGCAGAAATTGCATATAAATCTTTTCCAATTATGTTTACCCCAGCGATAGGTGCCGAAGTATTTGCATCCACTACAATACCCTTTATAGTATGGTATTCTTGTGCGGATGCCGAAACGCACAGACTGATGAGCAGCCATGCGAATAGCAAGTATTTAATCATTTTAGGGAATACTATGGGATTCTCAAATCACCTCCAGAGAGGAAGCTTCTAGGCCTTGTCCCATTGCATTTGTTTTCAGAAGAGATTGAATAGATCCATCAATGGACAGTTGATAAGCGCTATACCATTTTAGCACGCTTTATACACATTGAGTACATTCAAATAGCTTTCACCCCTAATTTGGGGATAAAGACCCTTTTGACGGAAAAATGAATGGGTGTTAGAGGGTGGTGGGTGGTGGCCTCGAGAAGAGCTGGCTTGTTGCCAAGGTGCAAGAAACCTGAAAATCGTACGTGGAATCAATTTTCTGTTGAACAGCAATTTCAATTTGCTCGGAAATAGGTTCGGCAGAATCGGTTAAAATACCGGGCGTATGAGTATCGGAGGCGATATTGTGACAAATGGCACAGTGATCTAAATATCCTTCCGTGTCGTCGTGATGGGTAAGCACATGGAACCCCACAAGTTTCGTTGCCAAAAACAGGGCAAGAAAAGCGAAGGTGATGCTATTTAGAAAACGACTTTGCTTCATAAGTATACAAACTTATCTAAAAAAGATGGGATCACAAGTAGATTACCTCGATTATGGACAAATTTTAAGATTTTGTAATCTGAATGCCTTAATTTTGCGATGTTTCTTCCATAGCCCTTTATGATGAGATCATTTCTACTTTTTTAGTCATAATTTGGGTTTAACGTCATCCGACCCTGGGTTGGTCGGTTTTCCTTTTGTGTTGTGCAAAATAATATGTGGGTTCTTTTTCGATAAGGGTTACAGTTTTTTGGCTAGTGTTCTGGAGCAGTTCCAATGAAGATGTTGCCTCTGTAAATCAAACGGGTGTCGTCACCGCACATTCCAAAGGGGAGGTTAGGATTTTGGCTATTTCTATGGATAACCCAAGAAAATCTGATACCGTGGAAATACAGATAGTACAACAGTCCCTTTAAACGGCATCGCGCTATTAAATTTGAATCGGTGTATTAAATAGTGAAAGTGTTGGAAGGGTCGTCCATCGTTTCAATTGGTTGGTAGGCGACGATGGATAAATGCTTTTTTGACCTGCAATTGGCCAGTAGCATTTGCTACTGGCTTTTGTATTAAAAATAGGTTAAAGTGAGAGGATTCTTTCATCAATTATGGGCCGTTTCACAACAAAACCATCTTGCCATACAACATAACTTCTCCAATCTACCCTGTTCTTGATAAGTTTGGATATGCCTTACTACGTAAGGAACATCTCATCGTCCAAACTATGAACAAACCCCAATCCTCCCTAATTTTTAGGTGTTTTTTAGTGTTGATCTTTCTTGGTTTTGCATCGGTTCAAGTGGGTCATGCTCAGGATTGTGAGGCCAATGCCGGGCCAAACCAAATTACATCGGACGTTACATCCGTTTTTATGGATGCTGCCCCACCGGGGGCAGGGAATTCTGGAATCTGGACCTTTTTGTCAGGCCCCGCCCCTGTAACTATTGATGATGTAAATGACCCCCAGACCCAATTATTGGATTTGGTGCCGGGAGCTTATATTTTCGAATGGACCGTTTCAGGTAGCTGTGACATAGCTTCAGATTTCGTTGGAATTACGGTACAGGGCATTGATTTGGAAATGGAAATAGTGGCGAGCAATAGCGAACCTGATATTGGAGAAGTGGTGACTTTCACCGTAAACATGAGCAATTTTGGTGATGTTGATGCAACAAATGTTGTGGTTGAATATTTTGTTCCATCGGGCTATTCCAATATTGCCGCAATCGATAATTCCGGTTCTATGGATGGCTTGCAGAAAATAACATGGTCTGGTTTTGGTGTACCGGTGGGGAGCAACACGATTTCTTTGAATTTTAATGCCATAGTGCAACCCCCAACAGGGACCGATGGGGAATATATCCATATTGCTGAAGTGATCTATGCCTATCAAATGGATGAGGACAGTAGGACCAACAATGATGATGGGGACCAAAGTGAAGATGATGAGGACAATATTGACGCCGCTCCGGTTCAGGCCGACCTTTCCCTGGACAAATCCGTGGTAGGTGGCAACCTCTCCCCTTATGTGGGCTCGCAAATCAGTTTTGAGGTATCCGTATCCAATAACGGCCCCCACGGTGCCAATAATGTACAGGTACAAGACCAGTTGCTGTCGGGCTTTGCCTTTGACTCTTATTCGGCAACAACCGGAACTTACGACCCGCTTACCGGGATTTGGCAAGTTGGCACCGTGGCCAATGCAGCTACAGAGACACTCACTATTGTTGTAGATATAAATGCTTCGGGAAATTATACAAATACATCACAAATAATCGCTTCGGATGCTTTTGATATCGATTCAGCTCCTAACAATAACATTCTTACTGAGGACGATCAAGATGAAATTGTTCTGACCCCTGAGCCGGTAATTGACCTCTCTTTGACCAAAACTATTGATAAATCACCGCCTTTGGTGAGTGACAATGTAAGGTTTACTCTGACGGTGACCAACGACGGTCCCAGTGGAGCAACTTCTGTAGAAGTATTGGATCTATTGCCTTCGGGATACAACTATGTTTCTGACGATGGTGGAGGTGATTACGATGAAGTTACCGGTATTTGGAATGTTGGTTCGGTTGCAAGCGGTGATTCAACGAGTTTAAGTATCCTTTGCAAGGTAAACGCTTCGGGAGATTATGATAATGTGACAGAAATTATAGCTCATGATCAAACGGATATTGATTCAACTCCGAACAATAATATCCCAGGTGAAGATGATCAAGATGGAGTATCGGTCGTGCCCGTGCCATTGGTAGATATATCCGTTGCCAAAACGGTAGACCAAATCATCCCAGAAGTGGGAGAGGAGATACTTTTTACAGTTACGGTTCAGAATGATGGTCCAAGTGATGCCGCTAATGTGGTTGTAACCGATGTTTTGGCCTCTGGTTATCAATTAATCAGTTCTAACCCTTCTGTGGGTACTTATAATGCTATGAATGGTTCATGGGTCGTAGGAGATTTGACCAACGGAGCTTCTGAAACTTTAGAAATTACCGTAGAGGTTCTGCCAACCGGGAATTATACCAATACCGCAGAGTTGACGAACGTTTCGGAGATGGATGTGGATTCCAGCCCTAATAACAACAACGAATCGGAAGATGATCAGCAGACCATAGAACCCATTGTAATTCCAGTTGCCGATTTGCTGTTGCGGAAATCTGTGAATGTATTGAGTCCGTATGTAGGTCAAGATGTGATTTTCACCATCAACATTACAAATTTGGGCCCTAGTGATGCTACCGGGGTCGCGGTGATGGATGTGTTGCCGGATGGATACACCTATGTTTCCCATGGCACCACGGCAGGCATCTACAATGAAAGCTCGGGAATGTGGAATCTCAACGGGGATTTGGAAGATGCCACTACGGAAACCCTTACCATTGTGGCCACCGTAAACAACACGGGGGATCATTTTAACGTCACCGAAGTATCTGCATCCGACCAGTATGACCCCAATTCTATCCCCAATAACAACAATATTTTTGAAAATGACCAAGATAATGCTGGAACTACTCCCGTTCCGTCCGCAGATTTAAACTTGGATATTACTGTCGACAACGCCTCCCCGGATGTGGGAACGGAGGCTTTGTTCACCATTACCCTGACCAATGAGGGGCCAAGTGATGCCATGGGAATTGTTGTTGAAAATACTTTGCCGGATGGATTTAGGTATGTCTCCGATGATTCGGGTGGTTTATTTGATCCATCTAACGGAATTTGGAACGTGGGCAATTTGGCTTTGGAATCACAGACAGGGCTTCAAATAGTTGCCGAGGTAAACCCTTCGGGTGATTACAGGGCAATTACTGAGTTGATGAGCGCTGTTTTTTTTGATATGGACTCTACACCTGGCAATAATGTACTTTCAGAAGATGACCAGGATGAACAAACGGTGTTTCCAAGGCATGTTTCCGATATTTCGGTATCCAAAACTGTAAGCGATGGGAATCCAGAGGTTGGGGAGGAAATCATTTTTACCGTAGAAGTCCGCAATGATGGACCCAACGATGCCTCCGGGTTGATTGTTGAAGATGAGTTGGAAAGCGGTTACCAATTTGTTTCTGCGACAACATCAACCGGTATTTATGACGAAATAGCGGGATCTTGGGATATACCATTTTTGACAAACGCCTCAAGTGCAACGTTGGAGTTACGCGCAATTGTACTTGCCAGTGGCGAATATCGGAACAAGGCGGAGCTAATAGCCTCGGATACTTTTGACCCAGATTCCACACCCAACAATAATTTAGGTTCCGAAGATGATCAGTCGACCGTGATACCCGTTCCAGGAGGGTTGAGTGATTTGTCGCTCTCCAAAACGGTGGACAATACAAACCCCAACGTGGGCGATGTGGTTCGTTTTGTTGTAAACGTTACCAACAGTGGTCCATCCGATGCCAGAAATGTGGTGGTTACGGATTTACTGCCATCCGGTTATACCTATCAATCGCACACCTCCACTGCGGGAGTGTACAATGTGGCTTCTGGAATTTGGAACGTGAACCGATCCATTCTGAACCAGGATACGGAAAGTTTAGAGGTTTTGGCTCTGGTAAATGCGCCATCAGGTGCAGAAAATGAATATCTGAACGAGGCTTTTATTTCTTCAAGTTTATATCCTGACCCTGATAGCGACCCATCATCAGGTATTGGAGAAGATGATTTTGCAGACGGTATCGCCGATGATGACGAGGCAACAGCTTTTGTAGTGCCTCAAACCACAGATATTGCCATTACAAAGAACGTAAACAACGCAATGCCCAATATAGGGGATGAGGTTGTTTTTGAAATAACGGTGACCAATCAAGGTTTAGATGATGCCACACATATTGGCATACAGGAAGAATTGCCCTTGGGCTATCAATTTATCAGTTCACAGACCACCCAGGGAACCTATGATTCCGAATCTTTATTTTGGGAAATTGAGTCCCTTCCAGTCTCTGGAACGGCCACCCTACGGCTTACTGTTAAGGTTGTAGATATTGATGATTATATAAACAGGGCAAGTCTTTCTTTTGTAGATCAATGGGATACGGATGAAAGTAATAATTCCTCAGAAGCGTTTGTAGATCCAAGTTGTCTTGTTGTTTACAACGAGTTTTCTCCCAATGGAGATGGGGTCAACGATTATTTTAAGATTGATTGTCTAGGCCGCTACCCGAACAATACACTTCAAGTATATAACCGATGGGGGAATATCGTTTACCAGATAAAATCCTATAAAAATGATTGGGATGGTACGCCAAACGGACGCGCTATGGTACAACCCGAAGACCAGCTGCCCGTGGGAACCTATTATTATGTATTGGATTTGGGTGATGGTTCGGAGCCAAGAACGGATTGGTTGTATTTAAATAGATAAAAATGGAGATGATTTCATCAAAAGAAGGAATAAAGAGATGTAGGCAATTATGTTTGTTGCTCTTCTTATGCTCCATTTCCATATATGGGCAACAGGATCCGCAATTCACCCAATATATGTACAACACCATGAGTGTCAATCCCGCATTTGCTGGTAATAATGGGCATTTAACCGCCTTGTTGCTGCACCGTTCGCAATGGGTAGGTGTAAATGGAGCTCCCAATACGCAGGTGTTGGCTGTAGATACACCTTTAGAAAATAAACTTGGGGTAGGGGGAATCATATCCCGCGATGCTTTGGGTCCCTCATCCGAAATATCGGTGGACGGAAATGTATCATATACCATTGAGTTGGATAGTGCCAATAATAAACTGTCCTTTGGGATGAAGCTTGGTGGGCGTATTTTTGATGTGGATTTTTCCAAAGGACTTACCCAAGATTCCGATGTGGCCTTCCAGAATAACATTAAGAGCAAATTTTTTCCCACTATTGGAGCAGGACTTTATTATGATAGCAAAAAGGGGTATTTGGGCTTTGCCATACCCAACTTTTTTTCGCAAAAGCACTATGATGGGGAGGAGCAGGAAATTGCAGCTGAACGCTTGCACTACTATTTTATCGGCGGGAAAGTAGTGGATTTGACCCCCGATGTGAAACTAAAGCCGGCTTTCTTTGTAAAATGGGTGCCCGGTGCTCCAATTATTGCCGATTTATCGGTGAATGCCATGCTCAGGGAAACCTTCACTTTTGGATTGGCCTACCGTTGGGACGATTCGTTTTCGACATTATTGGGCATGCAGATCAATCCAAACTTTAGTGCTGGGTATGCTTATGATCTTACGACTTCGAATTTGGCAAGTTATACGGGCGGTTCCCATGAATTATTTGTGCGATACGAGTTTAAATCTTCCCAGAAGCAAAAGGAAGGGCCTACATTTTAAATAAGGATAGGCTCGGCCCAAAAATAGTCGTTAACTTTACAACAGTAATCGCTTATAAATCGATATGTAATGGAAAGGAATGAGCTGTATCCTGTTTTTTTGAAGGTGAATAACTTGAATGTGCTCATTGTGGGAGGTGGAAATGTTGGGCTGGAAAAGCTTACTTTTTTGTTGAAATCAAGTCCCAATGCACAAGTGCAAATGGTTGCACCCGAATTTTTGCCTGAAACAACGGAGCTGGCAGCCGATCATAATGTAGAGATTACAAAAGATGTTTATCAAGAAAAGTATTTAGAAGGAAAGCATATGGTCGTGGCCTGTACGGATAAACCCGAAGTGAACGAGCAAGTGTATCACGATTGTAGAAAGTTGAGTAAGTTGGTGAATGTGGCGGATAATCCACCTTTCTGTGATTTTTATATGGGAGGAATTGTGACCAAGGGGAATGTAAAGGTTGCCATTTCTACTAACGGAGAATCTCCGACAACAGCAAAAAGATTACGCCAGTTCTTTGAGGACGTGATTCCTGAAAATATCGATGAATTGGTCAAAAACTTGAATGAGTACCGAAAAACCCTAAAAGGTGATTTTGAACAAAAGGTTGAGGCCTTGAACGAGTTTACCAAGGGTTTGATCAACAAAAAGGATTGAGTGGCATTACAATCGTTTCATCGTCTCTATCAAATCATCTCTTTTTCTTGGTGAAAATGAGGTCTTGATGGTTACCTGAGCGGACCGATAATTCTCTGAATTAATGATTATGGGAAAGGTGGGTTACAAATAAAAAAACATTACAACCAATGAACTTTTGTAATTCTTTGGCATAACGGAAACCTCAACTCAACACCTTTGTGACAAACAGTCGTCAAAAGTGATTTGTTATATGTGCATGCGCTAAATTAATCTTGCTATTTCCTTAGTTTAGTGCTTGATTTCGGTAGAAACATAGAATCAGCAAATGAGATTATAGGGGCCATTCAACGGATGCCCTTTTGAACCAATGAATGTCCCATTTGAATTGGTGGGTAAAAATTTGACATAAAAACAGCCCTTTCGGGCTGTCTTAATCGTTGTAAAATGAAGTCAGTTTTTTAGGAAATTTCTTCCACTGATGCGTCTGGTGCATTTTTTTTGACGGATGCAATGCCATTTTCCATAGCCGAATCGCTGGAATACATTTCGCTATTTCCAATAACTTGTCCGTTAGATGCTTTTAGGTTAAAGTATGGACTGCCGTCTTTCGCTGTGTTTCTTTCAAAATTATCATCGTCCTGTGAATGTTTTTTTACAGATTCGATACCATTTTCGCAAGCAGATTTGGTGGTGTACCCTTGACTGCTTAAAATAACTTGGCCATTTCCAGCTTTTAAATTGAACCTGAACTTTCCGGCTTTATCCGTGTTAATCTCAAATTTTCCCATATTTTATATATTTTAAGTAATAAATCTAGAGATTTTCTTAAAAAACTACCAATAAATACCTTGAAATTTGATAATAAATAAAGTTTCAGACCTTGCTGGATGTACATTATGAAAAAAAGGAGACCAGTGGCCTCCCTTTTTAGTTTGATATAGTATATAGGTTATACCCTGATTTGCCCATCGCCAAATACATAGTATTTATTAGTGACCAATTGTTTTAGTCCGAGTGGCCCTCGGTGGTGTAATTTGTCCGTACTGATTGCGAGTTCAGCACCCACACCCATTTGTCCACCATCAGTGAAACGGGTCGATGCGTTTTGGTATACTGCGGCACAGTCCACATTTTCCATGAACGTTTTGGCTACGCTATTGTTCTCCGTCATTATGGAAGCTGAGTGCCCTCCAGAGTTCTTGTTGATTTTATCCATGGCTTGGTCAATATTGTTGACGGCACCGATTACACACTTCATGGCCAAAAATTCTTCTTGCCAAATGGATTCGTCTGTAATGGTGTCTTCATTTGTCAATGTTTTCTTGACTTTATCATCCACGATAATGGATACATTGTTGGTAGTAAGTACTTGCTGTAATTCCTTGAGCTTGTCCCCATAACCATCAATTTGAGTATCCACCAAAATTTTATCCAATGCATTGCATGCGGAAATCTTATGGGTTTTTGCGTTTAGAATCACTTTCAAACTTTTTGCCCAATCGGCCTCTTTGTGCACATATAGGAAATTGTTTCCCCTACCACTGATCAACACTGCGCATTTGGCATGTTCTTTAACGAAAGCGATCAAACGCTCGCCTCCACGGGGTACAATAAGGTCCAAGTCTTGGTCAGGGTTCCTTAGGAACTCCTGCGTTTGGGTCCTGTCCATCTCCATAAACTGGATATAATCTTTGGATAGACCATTTTCGGTCAAGGCTTGATGCCAGAACTTAACCAAGGCCTTGTTGCTATGGAAAGCTTCCTTACCTCCCTTTAGCAATATTTTATTATTGGCCTTAAATGCAAGTACGGCTGCCTCAATGGTTACATCGGGGCGGGACTCGTAAATGATCATTATAGTGCCGAAGGGAGCTGTTCTGTTGATGATTTTGAGCCCGTTGTCCAATTCCCTAGTAGAAATTTCCTTATTTACGGGGTCATCTTGCAAGCGAACTTCTTTTACGGCCTGAATCATTTGGTCCACTTTCTTTTGGTCCACCACCAAACGATCGTACAACGCCTGATCATCCCGGTTGAATGCATCTAGATCTTTTTTGTTTGCTTGGAGCAATTCGTCCCGATTTTCATCAAGGATTCGCTCCATATCTTGTAATACTTTATTTTTTAAATCTGTTTTTAATAATTTCATTGTTGTTATTTTGAAACTTCTGTTCCTACGTTCTTTCCTTCTACAACATCCAAGATTACGTTATCTCGTTTACCGTTTACAATGTAGGATGGAATATCGGCTGCTGCTGCTTTTTGGGCATAGTTTAATTTTGATCCCATGCCACCGCGGCCTTCGCCTTCTTGTTTGTTTCCTTCTTCTATATATTTATCCAAGTCTTCTTTTGGTTCGACCTTGTCGATTACCTTGGAATCGGCTTTTTCTGGATGTCCATCATAAAGTCCATCAATATCTGTCATTAGGATCAATTTGTCGGCCTTCATCAGTTGTGCCAGCAAGGTGGCCAATTCATCATTGTCCGAAAACATGGACATGGATACGGAAACGGCATCATCCTCATTGGCAATAGGAATCACTCCTTCGGAAAGGAGCCCTTCCAAGCAATTGATCATGTTGTCACGGTGCACACCAGGGTTAAAATCCCTTTTTGTAGGGAGTACCTGGGCACACTTCATTCCGTAATCATTGAATATGTTATAATAATGTCTCATCATTCTGGGTTGCCCAATGGCGGAATATACCTGCCTACGTTGGGTCTTATCCTTTATTTTGGCTTTTCCCAAAACCTCTTTGCCGGCGATTACCGATCCTGAGGAGACCAATATGGTCATGATGTCTCGTTCGTACAGCTCTGCAATTTGTTGTACCAAATTGTTGAGCACAGGTCTTACGATTCTGTTGTCTTTGTTGGTCATCACATTGGTACCAACTTTGATGACCACTAGTTCTTTATACATGTTTTAGTATTCTTCGCCCAGTTCCACAGCTCTACCGAATGCTGCAAAGGCGGCTTCTTTGATTAATTCGTTTACATTGTTGTCTTCCATGGAATCCAAGGCGGCCCTAGTGGTCCCTCCTTTGGAGGCGACCATCTCCATCCATGTGTCGGGGTTTAGATTGTTCTGGTTGAACAACTCCACGGCACCGGTAAATGTCTGGCTCACGAGCACTTTGGAAACATTTTCGGAGAATCCCATTTGTAATGCGGCCTCCATCATACTTTGCATGAAGTAGAAAACATAGGCTGGTCCACTTCCGGAAATTCCGGTGGATGCATCAATATATTTCTCACTTTTTACCCTTAGGGATTTTCCAGTGGTGTCCAATAGGCCTTCAACCATAAAAAGTTCCAACCTGGAAACCTCTTCGGCGGACACATAGCTGGTCAAACCTTTGCCAACCTGAGCTGGCAAATTGGGCATGGCCCTTACCACTTTTTTTATACCAAGTGATTCTTGTATAAAATTGATGGTAACCCCTGCCATAATGGATATGAATAATTGTTCTGGGTTCACCAATTTTTTCATGCGCCCAAAAAGTTCTTCGGCATGATAAGGTTTTACGGCCAAAAAGATGATATCCGCTTGAGGAACACAATCTTCGATTTTGTCTATGGCATCGAAATAGGCGATTTTGCCTACTTCTTCCAATTTTTCCTTTGACTTGTCCAGCACCATGATGTTGCGTTTTTTCAACAGTTTGGATTTAGACATACCTGTGGCATAGGTAAGTCCCATGTTACCTGCGCCAATAACCAATACTTTCATTGTTTATATTAAAGGGTTATATAATAAATTATGATGATGTTATTATGATAATACATTACATTCTTTACAGTCTTTGACCTTACCGTAATAGGTTGAACGGTACTTGTGCAAAGTGCGGACGGGAAGCCCCATAATGTACCTTTTTATATAGGTGACCCGGGTGGTAAGCTCTCCCATTTTAACGCTATAGCGTTTTTCATATCTGGTTTCCCTTTTAATTCTTGAAAGTCTCATTTTATTGTTGTTGATACTTTAATTTTTGATGTTATTGGTCTTCCTGTTCGTTCAGGAATTGTTCCTTGTATTGTGCCTTTTTAAGAGTTTTTCGGCGTTCTACTGATTTTTTTGTGTATTCTTGACGGCTACGTATTTGGTCCAAACGCTTTGTATTTCTGTATTTTCTTTTGTAGCGCTTTAGAGCCCTTTCAATACTTTCGCCTGGCTTAACTTCTATTTTTAGCATATAATGGTTTATCTGTTCAATCTCATTTCTAAATGGGTTGCACTGAACCCCTTGTCTTCAAAAAATTTTTTGTTCGGATATTGGTTCTCACCTGTAATGTGAACGGCAACGTCCCCTTTGCAATATTGGAGGGTATAGTCCAACAGTTTTTGCTCTATATCGTTGTTCCTATGTTCTCTGTGAATCACAAAGAAGACCAAGAAGTTTTCGGGGATATAATCTCCCATGCCTGTTTTGTTCACAACTGCCAAACCTAAAATTTCATTTTTGTCCTCCATGGCGAACACATATCCACCAAGCCCTGGAATATCCTTGGTAGAATATTGTATAGCCTTTCTAATGGCTTTTTTTGTAGCTCTCCTGCCCTCTTGGTGGTCAAAGAGAAAATTGGCGAACCGGTCGGCTTCCATGGTAGAAAGCCTTGTATAGGCATCGTAGGTCTTAATTACCATGCTTTTATTTTGAACGATAATGGATTAATTTTTTAGTTTTTAATTTAGTTTAAACTTCGATTAAGGCTAAATGGAAAAGGTTGGACGAATGGTCCTAAAGTTCCCATAGTAATAGGGTCTACTTCCCGGGCAAGGGGAAGGTAATTAAAAGGTAGGCGGAATGAACTTATCTGGCTGGTTTCTGAATACCAGATAATTAAAACTTAGGATTCTACAGTTTTTTCTCTCGTGGAGCTTGACGTTCATCGAGACAAAGGTAAGAAAATCAGGCCTTAAATCCCAATAATACTGGGGTTTATATTATCTATAACGTTATAGGTGCCCGGTTTGACATAATGAAAGATATATATTTTTTTACCATATACAGAGATTTCTATATAACAGGGCTGAAGACATTCAATTTAATGAAAATATATGTGTGTTGATTTATAAAATATGTATAAATCAAATAGTTGCGACAATATGTTTAAAATTTGGAGAATGTACATTTTGATACTTCTTTTTAAGTTTTTCGATGTTTTTGAGTTAAAAAAGGAAGAAGTTTCCAGAGATTTCACATTTTTTTAACATTTAAAGCCAAACCACATCTCATATACCTCGTAGGTAAGATTGTATTAACCATTTAAAATGAATCGCCTTATGAGAAAAAGTATAGTCAAAGTAGAACCGGTAAAAAAGGCAACAAACCGCCGGCAATTTTTAAAATTGGGAGGCATGGGAGTTGTTGGGGCAGGTCTCTTGGTAGCCTGTAGCAACGATGATAATGGAATGGGTATGATGCCGGATCCAGACCCGAATCCAAATCCAGATATTTTTGATCTTGGTCAAGGAGATTTAGGGGTTCTTAATTATGCTTATGCCCTGGAACAGTTGGAAGCTGATTTCTACACCAAAGTGGTGAATTCCTTTTACGGGAATATTTCCGATGAAGAAATGCAAGTGTTGACCGACCTTTATTATCATGAGGTAAACCATAGGGATTTTTTCAAAACTGCCATCACCGCAGCTGTTGATGGAAATACCGACTTAGTACTTCCAACACTTGAATTTGATTATGGTGATTTGGATTTCAATAACAGGGAGCAAGTGCTTACCACTGCAAGTGTACTGGAAGATACTGGAGTCGCAGCCTACAATGGTGCAGGCCGTCTGATCAGTGACCCTGGATATCTGCTATTGGCAGGAAAAATTGTATCCGTGGAAGCAAGGCATGCATCAGCTATTAGAACACTGCTAAACCCAGGTTCTGCTGATTTTGCCGGGGATGACTATGTAACGACGGATACGGGTCTGGCCGCCGCTTTGAACCCATCCGAAGTCCTTGCCGCAGTCGGGGATACAGGGTTTATAACGACCCCTTTCACAGCAAACAATTTACCTTAAACTTAAAAAAGATATACGATATGGATATTATAAAATTTTTGGACGGATTTACTAATGAAACCCTATTGGAGGGCAAGCCATCGCGCCGAGACATGTTCGGTACCTTAGGTTCGCTTGGTAAAAAGGCAATGTTAAGTGCAATTCCCTTTGGATTGGCCACAATGCCAATTAAAACCTTTGCACAAGATTCAGGAAGCGACCCGGTAAGTGCCTTGCAATTGGCATTGACCTTGGAGTATTTGGAGGACGAGTTTTATGATTTGGCCCTTCAATCCGGAGTATTGCCAAGCGGAAGGCCGGAAACAGTTTATATGCAGATTTCAAAGCACGAACAGGCGCATGTTGATTTTCTGATTGCAGGATTGGAAGGCGCAGGAGTCACTCCTGTAGAAAAACCCACTTTTGATTTTACCGCCGGAGGTGCTTTTGACCCTTTTAATGATAATGGTGTAGGCCAAGAAACAGCTTATGCTCAATTATTGGCGCTGGCCCAGGCGTTTGAAGATACTGGAGTAAGGGCTTACAAAGGGCAGGCAGGAAACTTGTTGGGGTCTGACTTCTTGACTCCTGCTTTGCAGATACATGCCGTAGAAGCCATGCACGCCTCAGAGGTAAGAAGGCTGAGAGACCTTAAAGGCTGGATTACGAACAACGAGCGTGGCGCCGGCATGCCAGAAGCTACACAAGCTGTATACAACGGTGAGGAAAATGTAGTTCAGGGAGGTGTGGACGTCACCACTCTAGGAAATGATGCTCCCTTTAGTATGGAAGCGTCCACGGAAGCTTATGATGAAGCACTCTCAGGAGATGATGCGGTAGCCATTGCGAGTCTCTTTATTGTTTCTGAATAGCAGATTGAATAAAAAGTAAGCCTCTGTTACCTTGGTAGTAGGGGCTTTTTGTTGGAACAAACAAAATATAAAAAACCTAAAAAAGCTCCGAGAAATCGGAGCTTTTTGCGGTCTGGACGGGACTCGAACTTTTTGCTAAAAAAGCCCATTTTTCAGGGCATCCGAAAGGGTCAAAATCAAGAGGCACCGAATTGCTCACCATTTAACAAATTTTAACCTTTTTAACATTAAAAACGATGGATTTTGACCCAAAATGGAGATTGGGTTTCAATATAGATAGAATAATTTGTTGTTTGCTCTAAATATATATTATGACATTGTTTTTTATTTAATATGATTTTTTTGAACTTTTATTCAGATTTTCAGCTCACTTCTAAGTCTCTGTGAATTCTTTATTTTTCAGATGTGTACAATAAAAATCAATAGCGAATTTGGCATATTCATTATTCTGTGCGGAATAGCCTGTATTATACTCAATTTATCTTTCCAGCCTTTCATAAATTTATGCTCATCGAATAGGTTACCTTATTCATTGTCAATCTATATAGATTATATTTTCTTGAATAATACTTTAGAATTACTCTTTTGAATCTGATGCTTGGTGGAATCTTCCTTAAGCCTATGGTTTGTTGTTTTATTGAAAATTAGTTTTTCTACGGATATTGATTGGGTAAATCCGTTGAATGAAATATTTATGGATGTTCGTTTCTTAAATCTATTGAAGTTGCTAATGCGATAACTCGTCCGTTATTACCTACGGCATTATAAAAATGATAGACCACTCCCTTCCATTTTATAACCCACGGTTTGTGGGCGTAGACTGCATCATATTCTTCAGAAGGGGCTATTAAGTCATTTCCAGTCCAATCTGTCCAGTTTATTAAATCATATGAACAGGCAAATCGCTCAAAAGCTCCCGGTTTCCAAAATGCCCCAAAGTAGAACATGATATAAACATCATTATATTTTGCGATTTGAGCATCGCCACTAATGCCTTTACCTTTCGTAATGACCGGTTTGTCGCCAAACCTTTCCCATTCACGCATATTATCGGACACCGCCATAGCAATACTTTCGTATTCAGTCTTATTGCCTTTAGCATTGTAGAACATTACGAAAGGATGTCCAGTATGTTTTTGGGCATCTCGAATAGCCAAACTTTTGTAAATTGTTTTATTGTCAAACCAACGTGAATTTTTGTCATCTGGAGACATAATAGGAGCATTATTAGTATACCATGCTTGAGCTTTGGTTAAAAACGGGGATTTAGCCAAACCAATTTTAAGGGTGCCTGATTCGTATCCAGCCGTATTCCCTCCTAAATAGGTCATCCAGTATTTGTCATCATATTTTTCAACAGTATAATCACCTCCCCATTTTATGTCAACAAGTGACACGTATCCAGCTTTTTGATTCGCATCCCAAGTGTTTTCGGTAAACGACAATATTTTACCTTTTGATTTCCAATTTAACAAGTCCTTGCTTTCAGACAGCCATGTTTCATAGCCCCTCCCATCAAAAACGATATACGTCATATACCAAAGATTGTTTTTTCGAAAAATCGTAGGTGAATCAACCATTTTAGAAGTGTCAGGATGCTGCAATACAATGCCATATTTGTATGGGGTCTTGATTTCGTTGTAAACCTTCTCCATAACTTCTTGCGACACATATTTAGGTGTAAGGCGCTTTGTGACGTTGCAACTTTTTAATGATATTGTTCCAAATACCAACACAAGTAAAAAACATACTTTTTTCATTCAACAAGTCTCAATCATAAATTTTCAATATAAGTATTCTTTATATATGTAACAAATACGTTTATAAAAAGGCGTTGCTTTTGGCAACAAAGTTGTATGTAATGTTGATGGGATTGAAAAAGGGGAAGGAAGGTTGTAAGTTGATTCCCAAACCAAAGCGTATTTCATTGCTTAATCTACTATTTTAAGCATAAAACACTTTGTGTGTGACATTTTAACTATCATTAAATGAATGTTATACGTAGGTTGTTTTATTAAACTTTAGTAATTTCCATTATTTTAAACGTATTTTTTACAATTATTTTTTATTTTAGCAAAAGCTATGATGCTGTCTCCTGAAATTTTAATTAAATAATTTATTTCAGAAGATAGGTACGATTAACTATCAAACTAAAAATCTTATGAGTAATTTAATTTCAAAAGTCAGTTTCCAGCGAATATGGTTATGTTCAATGGTTATAGTTCTAGGGACTAGCAATGTTGTCAGGGCACAGGATAAAAATGAGACCATCACTTCCAAAACAAGCTATGAATATTTACAAAATAGGAGTCCTCTTGCCGAAAAGCCTTTTTTAGAGCTGCCATTAGGGGCAATACAACCGGATGGTTGGTTGCACGAACAGTTGGTGAGAATGAAGGATGGAATGACTGGGAGACTTGATGAATTATACCCAGAGGTTGTTGGGCCAAGAAATGGCTGGCTCGGTGGCGACGGTGATGGTTGGGAACGTGGTCCATATTGGATTGATGGTTTGCTTCCTCTTGCATACATACTGGAGGATGATAAAATGATCGAAAAGACACAGCCTTGGATTGAATGGACATTGAACAATCAAAGAAAGGATGGATATTTGGGTCCAATTCCCTTTGCTGATGAACCAGAACCTGAGGCAGGCCTTCAACGTGGAATGCGAGAGGATTGGTGGCCTAAGATGGTAATGCTAAAAATATTGATGCAATATTATTCTGCTACAGAGGATGAACGCGTCATCACTGCGCTTACCAAATATTTTAAATACCAACTTGAAGAACTTCCGGAACGTCCGCTTGACTTTTTGACTTTTTGGGCGAATCGAAGAGGAGGTGATAATCTTCAAGCTGTTTTGTGGCTTTACAATATTACAGGTGATAAGTTTCTGTTGGAATTGGCAGATATCATTGCTGAACAAACCTTTCCGTGGACTGAGGTCTTTCTAAATGATATCACACGAAAGCAATTGCCCAACGCGTGGTCCAGTAGCGGAATAAAATACCCATTTGAGGCTGAGGAAATGAAAGATATACACGTGTCCAAGTTGGGTAGCTTACATTGTGTAAATTTTGCCCAAGGCATTAAGGAACCAGTGGTTTATTATCAATATGATAAAGATGATATGCACCTCAAGGCTTCCAGACAAGGATTTGCGGACATCAACTATTTTCATGGCCAACCTCAGGGAATGTACGGTGGAGATGAGCCACTTCACGGGCAGGATCCCACCAAGGGGGTCGAATTCTGTTCCATTTCTGAATCTATGTATTCTTTGGAGACTATGTTGCCCATCACTGGGGATATGTTCTACGCCGACTTATTGGAAAAAATAGTATACAATGCCCTTCCAACCCAGGCCAATGACGATTTTACGACCCGACAGTATTTCCAAGCAGCAAATCAGGTTGAGATTTCCGATAAACTACAAGCCTCCTACCAGACACAAACCCATGAAGGTACTGATTTTGTCTACGGATTGCTTAGTGGCTATCCCTGCTGTACCACTAATATGCATCAAAGTTGGCCCAAGTTCGTTCAAAACTTATGGTATGCCAGTGCCGATGGAGGTATAGCGGCATTTTTATATGCCCCAAACACAGTTAGAATGAGAGTTAAGGGAGGTGAAGAAGTAATGATAAAAGAGTCCACACAGTTTCCTTTTAAAGAGACTGTTCAGTTTGAACTTTCCTTGACGAATGAAACAGCATTCCCATTTTACTTAAGAATCCCAGATTGGACGGAAGGTGCAACCATAAATATTAATGGAACCCCTGTTGAATTTGAGGTTGAAAATCAGGTAGCCAAAATTGATAGAATTTGGAAAAATGGGGATAAGATCACCCTGACTATGCCCATGCATTTAGAAACATCGCAGTGGTTTGATTTTGCCCATACCATTGAACGTGGTCCGCTGGTATATTCTTTAAGAGTCGCCGGGCAGGAGAAGAAAAAGAACAGGGGCGACAAATATGGAGAATTTACTGAAGTTTATCCCGTTGATCCTTGGAACTTTGCCCTAATGTCAAGCGACTTGAAGTCACTTTCCAGCTCATTTGAGGTTGAAACCAAAGATTGGGATGGTACATATCCTTGGAATTTGGACAATGTACCGATTCAACTTAAAGGTAAGGGTGTCGAGATTCCAGAATGGACCACAGTCAACGGAGTTCCTGTATTTCCAGCTTGGTGGGGTCGTAGGCAAAAATCTGTGGAAGCGTCAAGAGTTAAGGACATTACTCTAGTTCCATATGGTGCAACTACATTAAGAATCACAGAGTTTCCTGTGTTTCAGAACGACTGATTTTTTCGAACCGCAAAACATATTAATTGAAGTAGTATGAAACAATTTATATATACCCTTTTAATTGGATTGGTGGGAGTAATCTCCCTAGGCTTTTTAAGCTGCCAAGATAAAGGTGCAGCACAAAATAAAAGTCAAACAGAAGGGGGTGGGTTTGGATTGACGCCCATACCTTTTAATGAAGTAACGTTGGAAGACCAGTTTTGGAAACCTAGGTTGAAGACCCAGGTGGAGACTTTGGTTCCTTTTTCGTTGGATAAGACTGTTGAGGCACAAAAGGCCTTAAAGTTGGCCGGGGATTTTCTTGAAGGTCTGGATTCCCCACTTCCGAAACCACACAGGTATCAATCCTCCGATCTCTTTAAAGTAATGGAAGGTGCGGCCTACCTCTTGAAAAATGAAAAAAATCCAGCTTTGGAAAAGCGGATGGATAGTATCATCGATATCATTGCCAGAGCGCAGCAAAAGGATGGTTATTTGTATGTGCCGCATGTGACAGGTACTGCCGATAACCCAAAAATATATGGAGAGAAGCCCTATAAATATGTACTGCACAGCCATGAGTTGTACAATATGGGGCATATGTACGAAGGTGCCATCGCCTACTATCAAGCAACAGGAAAGGATAAGTGGCTCAAGGTTGCTGAGAAAAATGCACAGCACATCAACAAAGTATTTTTTGAGGGAGACCCTAACTACAATGACGGAGTACCTGTGAACCAAGCGCCCGGACATCAGGAATTGGAGTTGGCGCTCGCTAAGTTATATCGATTGACAGAAAATCCGCTGTATTTGGAGATGGCCAAAAAGTTTCTGGATATCCGCGGAAAGAGCTATCAGACTAAGGGTGAAGGCGTTTATGCATCAGATTATGCTCAACAGCACCTACCCGTTCAGGAGCAGCGAACAGCAGTGGGCCACGCAGTGAGAGCCACCTATCTCTACTCTGGAATGGCCGATGTAGGAGCACTCTCTGGCACCAATGAGTACAATAAGGCGTTAAAGAGCATTTGGCATGATATTGTGGATCGGAAAATGAGCATTACCGGAGGTTTGGGTGCAGTGCACGGTATTGAAGGATTTGGCCCTGAATACGTTCTGCCAAACAAAGAAGCGTACAACGAAACTTGTGCGGCCGTAGGAAATGTCTTTTTCAATTTTAGGATGTTCTTGTTGACGAAAGACTCCAGATATATGGATGTCGCCGAAGTGTCGCTGTTGAACAATGCCTTGGCCGGGGTAAATATTGAAGGGAACCGTTTCTTCTACGTCAATCCATTGGAAGCCGATGGAGAAACACCTTTTAATCATGGTAGGCCGGGACGTTCTCCATGGTTTGGTACCGCTTGTTGTCCTTCCAACATTGCCCGTTTGATTCCGCAGGTATCTGGGATGATGTATGCCACAGATGCCAATACCATTTATGCCAATTACTATGCATCAAGCTCAACTACAATTCCGTTGGAAGTAGGCAACATTGATGTCAAACAAAAATCAAATTACCCGTTTGAAGGTAAGGTGGATTTGGAACTGAAGTTAGATGGAAGAAAAGAGTTCGAAATCCGCTTTAGAATCCCAACTTGGGCAAGAACCAATCAATTTGTACCTGGAGAATTGTATCATTATACAAATTCGAATGATAAGGAATGGTCCGTTTCCGTCAATGGTGATCAAATAAGCGCTCCTTTGGAAAATGGATTTGCCGTCGTTCGAGGAAAATGGAAAACTGGGGACAAACTATCCCTTGACTTGCCCATGCCTGTACGATTCAACCAGTCCATAGATCAAGTTGAGGCCAATAATGGGCGACTAGCTGTTACACGAGGCCCTTTGGTCTTCGCTGCCGAAGAAGTGGACAACACAAGTGCGGCACAACACTATTATTTTGATAATGTTCCTCAGGGAAATCAGATTTCTGAAGAGCCCATCAATTCAGGTATATTGAAGAACGTCGTAAAAATCAGTGTGCCTTCTAAAATGATTGCCCAAAATGGATCCATTGATGAGGGTTTAAAAATGATTCCGTATTACGCCTGGGACAACCGTGGGGACGAATCAATGATTGTTTGGGTGCCCACTTCGGAACAAGGCGTTCAATTTTCCGATGGTACTACCGCAAGAGGTGGTAAATACAAATCTGTGGAAACTTCGTCAACAGGAAATTCAGGCTCGCTGACCGCAATTTCAGACCCCCGAAGACCAAGCTCTTCCATAGATCGAACCATTCAGCCATGGATCAGTAAGGATGATCAGGCACAATGGGTCAATGTGCATCTTGATAAAATCCGCAAAATTAGAAGTGTCAATATCTATTGGTTTGACGATGGACGTGGTGTATCAGTTCCGGCTTCATGGTCGGTTCAATATCAAGAAAACAATACGTGGAAGGATATGCCTTTGTATGTTACAGACGACTATTCTTTGGACAAGGACGAATACAATGTGGTACACCCAGCACAAGATGTAGTCACAGCCGGAATCCGTGTAAAGATGAATCCTGAAAAAGGCAAAAACGTAGGGGTTCTGGATTTGGAAATAGACTTTGACGACTAAATAGTCTACTATGAAAATGGAACTTCAATGGAAAAAATCCTGGTTGGAAAACCGATGGACAAAACTATTTCTATGCCTTGTGGCCATTAACCTAATTACCGTTAAAATGATGTCTCAAAAAACACTGGACGGTACCATTACATTGTTGCAGAAAGCGGATTTTGAGAAAGAGGTCAATGGTAAGAAAGTCGGACTATATACCTTATCAAACTCAAATGGACTGGTGGCCGAAATCACCAATTATGGAGGTAAGGTGGTATCACTCTGGGTGCCCGATAGACTCGGAAATTTTGAAGATATTGTGCTTGGATATCCCAAACTTGATGGTTTTTTGACCGCCAAGGAGAAGTATTTTGGGGCTTTGATTGGGCGCTATGGAAATAGAATAGCCGAAGGAAAATTTACATTGGATGGAAAACAGTACACCTTGGCCACCAACAACGATGCAAACCATCTCCATGGTGGAAACCATGGTTTTGATGATGTGGTTTGGGAAGCAAAACAATTGGATGACCATACCTTACAGTTGAGCTACACTTCCGTGGACATGGAAGAAGGTTATCCCGGAAATTTGGATGTCGTTGTAACGTATGAGTTGACCGAAGATAATGAATTGAAAATTTCATACAAGGCCGCCACGGATAAACCAACAGTGTTGAATCTCACCCATCATTCCTTTTTTAATCTCAAAGGGACGAGTGCAGGTTCCATCAACGATCATCTACTTCAAATAAATGCCGCGTATTACACTCCTGTGGATAGTGGACTCATTCCCACCGGTGAACTGGCAACCGTAGAAGGGACACCTATGGATTTCCAAAAATTGACATCAATAGGAGCCAGGGTGGACCAAGATGATGAGCAACTGAAATATGGAAACGGTTACGACCACAATTTTGTTTTGAACCAAAGCTTGGAGGGATTGAACTTTGCAGCCAGGGTAATTGAGCCCGTTTCCGGCCGAATTATGGATGTGTTCACAAATGAGCCAGGATTGCAATTCTATGGAGGTAATTTTTTGGATGGGACCATCAAGGGGAAAAATGGAAAATCGTATGGGTTTAGGTCGGCCTTTTGTCTGGAGACCCAACATTTCCCAGACAGTCCAAACCATCCCCACTTTCCTTCCACTAGATTAGATCCAGGGGAAGAATATCAATCATTATGCATATATAAATTCACTACGTTAAGGAAATAAAATCCTTTGCCAGGATTAAAACAACATATGATTATGGTGAAAATAAAATTATTTTTTATCACGTTACTTTCATTCGGAAATCTTTTTGGACAGGGGATACCTTTGCCCGAGCATCCAAGACCTGATTTTAAACGAAGCGAATGGACCAATCTCAATGGAAAATGGTCCTTTGAATTTGATAAACAGGACAAGGGACTGGAACAGAATTGGAAAGAAGGAAAGGTTGCTTTCAACAAGACTATCAATGTGCCTTTCCCATGGGGTTCAGAATTGTCGGGAGTTGCCGATGAGGCTGACATTGCATGGTATAAAAAAGAGATAAAAGTTGATGATTCTTGGAGGGGCAAGCGAACTTTTGTAGTCATTGGTGCCTCGGATTGGGAAACCACCGTTTGGTTGGATGGTGTAAAGTTGGGAACCCATCAAGGAGGTTATGTGCCCTTTTCATTTGAACTTACCGATCATATTACCTACGGTCGTTCGCAGCAACTTGTCATTCGCGTTGATGATATCAGAAGAGACTTTACCCTATATGGCAAGCAAGGTTACGGAAATGCGCGTGGTATATGGCAAACCGTATATCTGGAGGCTCGGGGCACCCAATACTTGGATGCACTTCACTTCACTCCAGACATTGACCAATCGAAAGTTGTGGCAACGGCCTATCTTCCAGATGATGCCCTAGTGGACCAAACGGTTACCGTGAGCGTGGAAACAGCATCCGGCCCATTGAAAAAGACCATAACAATTCCACAAGGAAGTTATACAGGTTCGGTAAGCATTGAGATTCCAAATCAGCATTTGTGGAGTTTGGACGATCCGTTTTTATATGATGCCACAGCACAATTGGGGAACGATGTTGTGGAAAGCTACTTCGGGTTGCGAAAGATTTCCGTAAAGGACATGCCCGGAACCGACTATCCATACATCGCATTGAACAATGAGCCCATCTATTTGCAATTGGCACTGGATCAATCCTATCATCAAGAAGGTTTTTATACCTTCCCCAGTGATCAGTTCATAAAGGAAGAGATTTTACGATCAAAGTCCATCGGACTAAACGGAATCCGGACACACATCAAAGTCGAAGTCCCCAGAAAATTATATTGGGCCGATAAACTTGGGCTCTTGGTGATGTCAGACTTGCCCAACAGTTGGGGAGAGCCAGAACGAAAAATGAAAGCTGAATCCGAATATACACTTCGGGAAATGGTAAAAAGGGACTTTAACCACCCCTCCATATTTTCATGGATTGTGTTCAACGAGACTTGGGGATTAAAGCATGATGATGAATACGGTGGACGCTACCTTTCCTCAACCCAAAAATGGGTAGCCTCTATGTATTATTTGACAAAATCATTGGATTCAACACGATTGGTGGAGGACAACTCCGTTTGTTGTGGGTATGGCCATACGGAGACCGATATCAATTCATGGCATTCCTATCTCCCAGGCTATAAATGGGAAGAATTTCTTCAAGAAGTTTCGGACAGCACCTATGCAGGGAGTGGCCATAATTTTGAAAAAGGATTTTTTCAGGCGAATCAGCCCAATATAAATTCTGAATGTGGAAATGTATGGGGATATGATGGTAGCACCGGTGATGTTGACTGGAGCTGGGACTACCATCTAATGATGAATGCATTTAGAGATCATCCGAAGATTGCCGGATGGCTCTACACGGAGCACCACGATGTGATTAACGAATGGAACGGATACTGGAAGTTTGACCGTAGTGAGAAATTCACTGGATTGGAGCAGATATTCCCTGGAATGACCTTGAACGACTGGCATTCTGATGTCTATATTTCTACTGGAGGAGAAATCAGCAAATCTCTAAAAGGCGGAGAACAAGCCGAAGTTCCATTGACCATTTCGGTAATGAGCGGTGAAAACATGGGGCCACAGCTAACGTTGAAGTATAAACTTACCGCAACGGATTATTTGGGTCAAATACACAAAGGAATGGAGGGAAGCTTTCAAATTCCATATCAGGCTTGGATGCAAAAAACCATCGACCCCATAAAAGTTAGAATGCCAGATATTTCATCGGTGGCAGTTCTTACCTTGGAGGTAAGTGATCCGCAGGGCAAAGTGGTGGGAAGGAATTTCATGCACTTTATTGTCGATTCCCAAGAAAAGCTTTCTGGAATCACCACCCATACGGTGGAACCCAAAGATTTTACAGAAGCTGAATGGAGTGTTAAATCATGGGATGTTTTGGATGGGAAAAAAATCAATGGAACAGGAAATGGAAAGTTTGTGTATTCCATTGAAGTACCTAAAAAATCCATCAGAAAAGCAAAAGAAGTTTACTTTTTGGCAGAGCTATCTGCTAAAGAATTATTTGTAAAGGACCAAGAGCAATATCAGGAGGATCAGGATTTTATGAAAGGTTCTCGGGTATCCAACTCCAGCAATCCCAATTCCTATCCAATGACGGATGAAACGTTGTACCCTTCCGAAATTGAAGTTTGGGTGAACGGTAAAAAAGTGAAGAGTACGACCTTGACCGATGATCCAGCCGACCACAGAGGAGTGCTTTCTTGGCACAATCAGTTGCAAGATGGTAAGCTTCGTGAAGCAGGATCATACGGATATTTGGTGAAGGTTCCCATGGACTTGGAAATATTGACCAGTGCACTTGAAGCAAACAATGACAAAATCAACATTGAATTACGATCTGTGAACGGTGGTGGTATTGCTGTTTACGGAGAAGATTTTGGACGGTATGTGATTGACCCAGGAATCGTGATTGTTGACTAATTATCAGAATAAAGCATAGAATGAGGGATAGATTGAAATTGGTTTGGAGCGGTTTGCTACTCACTGTTCTTATGACGTTTAGTTGTTCAAAGAAGGAGCAAGAAACCGTAGTTTTGGATTTTGACAACTATACGCATTATTTTGAAGACTTCAATGAAAACGACAATGAGCTTTATAAACAGTTTGTTTCCAACGATTCAGTAATACCATTCCTTAAAGCAAACATCCCTCTTCTTGAAATTCCCGATAGCAGCATTCAGCGAACCTATTATTTCAGGTGGTGGACCTTTCGGAAACACATCAAAGAAACACCCAGAGGGTTTGTGATTACTGAATTTTTACCCAATGTGCCCTGGGCCGGAAAATACAATACCATCAATTGCCCAGCTGCTTACCACATTTACGAAGGTCGTTGGCTCAAGAACAATGCGTTTGTAAAAGATTATGTTGATTATTGGTTAACCGAAGCGGAGAACACACGTCGCTATAGCTTTTGGATTGCCAATGCCTCTCTTGCCTTTTCAAAAGTACATAAGGATGAGGTCTACATACAAAAGCACCTTCCCAATCTCGTTGAAAACTATCAGGGTTGGGAAGATGAACGCCGAGACGCACCAGATCGTTTGTTTTGGCAAGATGATAATTTGGATGGAATGGAATTCAGTTCAGGAGGTCGGGTCATTGATGAAGGGGTGGACGTATGGAGCACTTTGGCCGCACGTCCCACTATCAATAGTTATATGTATGGCGATGCCAAGGCCATTGCAGAACTGGCTTCCAATTTTGGAAATGATTCCTTATCTGCATCCTATCAAACTAAAGCCGCCCAAATCAAAGATTTGGTACAGAACAGATTGTGGAACAATTCCCTAGAGTTCTTTACGATACTTCCTCGGGGTTATTCAGAAGAGGATAAACCGGTTGCTATTCGGGAACTCATAGGTTACACACCATGGTATTTTAATCTGCCGGACGACAATCCAATATATGCAAAGGCATGGGAAAAGGTGTTGGATACAACAGCGTTTTTAGCGCCCTATGGATTGACTACCTGCGAACAGTCACACCCTTATTTTCAAATTAAATATGAAGGGCACGAATGCCAATGGAACGGGCCGTCATGGCCATTTGCCACGACCCAGACCTTAAAGAGCCTTTCCAATTTTTTGAACAATTACGAATACAACGGCTCGCTGGATAAATCGGCCTACCACCGTTTGTTGAAGCAATATGCGGAGGCCCATAAAATGACTTGGGAAAATGGAGAGACCCAAATGTGGATCGATGAAAACCTAAATCCTTACACAGGGGATTGGATTTCCAGAACTCGATTGAAAACTTGGGACAATGGAACCTGGTCCGCTGAAAAAGGGGGTAAAGAACGAGGAAAAGATTACAACCACTCAGGTTTCTGCGATTTGGTCATCAATGATTTAATTGGATTTAAACCACAGTGGGACGGTTCAATTGTGGTAGAGCCATTGGTTCCTGAAGACTGGGATTGGTTCTGTCTGGATAATGTTGATTACCAAGGCAAAAAATTGACCATTCTCTGGGATAGGACAGGAACAAAGTTTCAGAAAGGTGAGGGTTTCAAGATATTTTATGACGGAACCATGGTGCACCAGGGAGCAGATGTTTCGAAAGTGAACATAAAAATTTAGCATAAATTCCTATGTAAAAGATTGCCATAGAAAAAACACAAGCACATAAAACAAACCAACTAAACAAGTATGGAAAATAGCTTTGAGTTTTGGGACTATTTTGTCTTCATTGCATATGCTCTTGTAATATTGGGAGTGGGACTTTGGGTATCACGCAAGAAAGATGGGCATCAGAAAAATGCGGAGGACTGTTTTTTGGCCAGCAAATCGCTTCCATGGTGGGCCATTGGAGCATCACTTATTGCGGCCAATATTTCCGCGGAACAATTTATTGGAATGTCAGGCTCGGGATTTGCCTTGGGACTGGCCATTGCGGCTCTGGCGGCAGCCATTGTATCTTCCCTCGCTTTCATGCTCAATTCTACTTCAGCCATTTTCACCATGGACATCTATAAACAATTGATCAATCCAAATGCCGACAATAGGCAAACCGTGGGTATGGGTCGAATCTCCGCAGCGGTAGCATTGGGTATTGCCGTAGTCGTTGCACCACTTTTGGGTGGTATTGACCAAGCATTTCAGTTTATTCAAGAATATACAGGAGTTGTAAGCCCTGGTATCTTGGCCGTCTTTTTATTGGGACTTTTCTGGAAAAAGACCACGAACAAGGGTGCCATTGTTGGTGTGTTGAGTTCCATTCCTGTGGCTATGTTCTTTAAGGTTGGACCAAAAGAGTGGGCATCGGGAAGTGCATTGGAAGGGTTGTTTCCAAACCTGCCATTGATGGACCAAATGGGGTATACCTGTTAAATTACCATACTGGTGATCATATCGGTGAGTTACCTTCAAAATAGGGGTAAGGATGACCCCAAAGGCATTATATTGAAAAAAGAAGTGTTCAAAACTAGCCCTAAATTCAATATAGGTGCATTTGCCATCATGCTGATTTTAACGGCTATTTATGCATTGATGTGTTGATATATTGATGGAATCAACCCAAACATAAAAATAGAATAATCATCCCAAATGAAGACTAAACAATAATTTAAGAAGTATAAAATCAAATCATAAAATGAAGATCAAAAATATATTGACAATAGCCCTAGTAATGACTTTTGGCCTGATTCAGGGGCAATCCGGAAAATTGGAAAAATGGTCCATAGAAAAAGCGGAGAAATGGTATGCACAGTACAAATGGATTAACGGTGCTAATTTCATACCGAGTAATGCCATCAATCAATTGGAGATGTGGCAAGAAGATACTTTTGATCCAGAAGCTATTGAAAGGGAATTGGGGTATGCCCAAGGTATCGGCATGAATGTAATGCGGGTCTATCTCCACAGTCTTGTGTATAAGCAAGACCCAAAAGGGTTCAAAAAAAGAATAGATCAATATTTGGACATTTCTGATAGTAAAGGAATCAAGACCATGTTCGTATTTTTTGATGATGTTTGGGGAAAGGAACCGAAAATCGGCAAGCAACCAGAGCCTATTACGGGAACCCATAATTCCGGTTGGATGCAGGATCCAGGCGACCCCGCTTCAAAGAATGTGGCTAATTTTCCTTTTTTGGAAACCTACGTAAAGGATATTTTGATTACTTTCAAGGATGACGACCGCGTGCTGCTGTGGGATTTATACAATGAACCGGGCAACACCGGTAAGATAAACGATTCCATGCCGTTGTTAAAGGCCGTATTTTCATGGGCAAGGGAAGTCAATCCGTCCCAACCCCTTTCAGCTGGAATCTGGTCATGGGGATTGGTGGACCTAAATGCGTTTCAGGCATTGAACTCGGACATTATTACCTATCACCACTACGGAGACACTGAAGACCATAAATTGATCATACAATTGTTGAGGACACATGGAAGACCCATGATCTGTACCGAATATATGGCGCGAACCCGAAACAGTAGATTTTCCAACATCATGCCCATGCTGAAGGAAGAAAACATCGGAGCCATCAACTGGGGGTTGGTCAAGGGAAAAACCAATACCATTTACCAGTGGGATACTCCAATTGAGAGTGGTGAAGAACCAGTTGAGTGGTTCCATGACATCTTCAGGAAGGATGGAACCCCTTACCGCCAAGATGAGGCTGACTTGATCAAGAAGTTGAACGGAGTAGATTAACTACAAAGAAAAACAGACCCAAAACCCTTTATCTTGGGTTTTGGCTATAATGCTTTGTGGGTAACTGCTTTAGTGTGTCTGCAACTTGTTCGGCGGTGATGTCCCTTTGCGGATTGGCGAACATTTCGTAGCCCACCATGAATTTTTTAACGGTGGCCGAACGTAGCAATGGAGGATAAAACGACATGTGGAAATGCCACTCCGGATGGTCTTTACCATCTGTGGGTGCCTGATTGATGCCCGCAGAATACGGAAAACTCGTCTCAAAAAGGTTGTCGTAGCGAATGGTTACGGTCTTTATGATTTCAGCGAAGGACCTTTTTTGGCTTTCATCCAACTCCGAAATGGAGGTAAGCTTTTTTATTGGCGTGATCATAACCTCATAAGGCCAAACTGCCCAATAGGGCACAAGGGCCACAAAATCATTGTTAAGGGAGATAATTCGCTCGTTGGCCTCAATTTCTTGCTGTATGTAATCTTCTAAAATGCTTCGTTGGTGCTGGTTCCAATACGCTTCCAATGAATTACACTTTTTGAGGGCTTCCGTAGGAATTGATTTTTGCGCCCAAATTTGACCATGCGGATGGGGATTGCTACATCCCATAATGGCTCCTTTATTTTCAAAAATCAAAACATGGTTGATATCGGGTAGATCGCCCAATTCTTTATACTCTTTTTGCCACAGCGAAATGACTTTCTCTATTTCAGAGGTCCTCATGACAGGCAAGGTCAGGGAATGGTCTGGTGAAAAACAGACGACCTTGCAGATACCACTTTCACTTTTCGCTTGCATTAGGTTATTCTGATGTTCCTCGGTTACTACTTCTGGGAGTAGCGCAGAAAAATCGTTAACAAATGAATAGGGTTCGGTATAGTTGGGGTTGGTGTCCCCGCTGGCCCTTTTGTTCCCGGGGCACAAATAGCATGATGGATCATAAGTTTCGGCCTGAGTTGCAGGTAGGCTTTCTTTCTTTCCCTGCCAAGGCCGTTTGGTCCTGTGCGGCGTAACCAACACCCATTCATTGGTTAGTATGTTTAATCGATAATGAGAGTTGTCATATAGATTCATGTGCTTATTTTCTAAGTGTTGTGCCATTGCTCAGGTTTACCTCAAAGGCACTTAGGTCAATATTGAATTTTTCCTTGTAGGCTTTTGAAACTTCTTCGATATAAGGTTTCACAAAATCTTCATACACTAAATTGATGGTGCATCCGCCAAATCCGCCTCCCATGACTCTTGCACCCATAACATATTCTTTGTTTTTGGAGAAATCAATCAAATAGTCCAGTTCTGGACAAGTGATCTCATAAAGATTCCTTAGGCCATCATGGCTGGCATAAATAAGTTTTCCGAGCTCCTCAATATTATTCTCTTCTAAAGCCTTTACTGATTTTAAAACTCTTTCATTTTCCTGTACCACGAAAAGAGCGCGTTTATAATGGATTGGCGATAGACTTTGTTTACTTACTTCAAGCATTGATAAACTAACGTCCCTTAATGAATTGACTTCCGGAAATTTTTTTTGTATTATGGAAACTGCTTCCGCACACTCATCTTGCCTTGAATTATACTGTCCATCTGAAAGTTGATGGGAAACATTGGTGTTGAGAAGAACTATTTTGTAGGGGTCAAGGACAGTGGGTATATATCTATATTCCTTACTTCTACAATCGAGCAAAATCGCGTTGTCTTTCTTGCCATTGACTGAAGCAAACTGATCCATAATACCACATTTTGTACCTACAAATTCGTGTTCGGCCTGCATAGAAAGTTGAACCATCTCGGTTTTGGTAAGGTTTAATTCAAAAAGCTTATCAAGACCAAATGCCATGCCACATTCTAAAGCAGCAGAGGAACTCAAGCCCGATCCAATAGGTAAATTAGAGTCAATTACACATTCAAACCCGCGGAGCTTTTTACCCAGTTTTTGGATTTGAAGAATAACCCCCAGGATATAGTTTTCCCAGATAACATCGCTCTTTACGATATGTGATAGGTTGATTTTTATTGGGTGCTCATATTGTTTGCTGAAAATCATTGCATTCTCTAGAGAATCTATTTTTCGGAAGTAAAAGCGAATTTTTTTATCTATGGCAGCGGGTAATACGAAACCATTGTTGTAGTCTGTATGGCCTCCAATAAAATTAATTCGACCAGGGGATTCTATAATAATTTCAGGAACAAATGAAGGGTCAATATCTGTCATGATTGATTTTGTCTAATTTTTAAGGGTATAAATGTAATAAAAACGTTTATTATTTTACTAGACAATCTTCAATTGTGTTTTAAGCAAATATTAAATAGCCTAAATCACTTATTTACAAATGACCAGTTCTACTTTGAAGTATTATATTTGCATTTATATAGCTATTATTATATTTAAAGATTTTGATTTCAACCAGATACAATCCCAACCAAAGGGTATCCGTCGCCATAGACTGTGTTATTTTTGGATTTGATTCCGAGCGACTAAAGTTATTGTTGTTTAAAAGAAAGATTGATCCATTTAAAGGGTCGTGGTCTTTGATTGGAGAATTGATTGATAACGATGTTTCTTTGGATGATAGCGCAAATCAGATTTTATATAAGTTGTCTGGTTTGGATAACGTATACCTCCGTCAGCTCAAAACATATGGCGCGGTCCAAAGAGATCCTTTGGAACGAGTAATATCGGTAGTGTACTATAGTCTAATCAGAATAGATGAGTTTAACTTGAAGTCTACCGAAAGTCATGACGCACATTGGTTTGATTTTGAAGAAATCCCAGATCTTATTTTAGATCATGGACAAATGGTCAAGGATGCTATAAGGCGACTTAGGTTGCGTGCGAGGAATAAACCGATAGGCTTTGAGCTGCTACCGGAATTTTTTACACTACCTCAATTGCAGACGCTCTACGAAAGTATTTACAATACTGAGTTCGATTCAAGGAATTTTCGAAAAAAGATTTTATCTCTGGGGATTTTGAATAAAACCAATAAAAAAGATAAATCCACTTCACGAAAAGGTGCTTTTCTTTATCACTTTAAAGAAAAAAGCCTGGAAAATTCATCTATGAACAATGGAGACTTCGATAAACTAAGAGAGGTAATCCAATTTTAAACACTTACCTGCAAAAGGGTTCATTAATTTCTTATTAAGGTATGTCTTCACCTATTTTATTAAGGTGTCCAATTTTTTTATAGTCTTTCCATTGCATAACCTATAAATTGAACACTGTAATACGTTGGTTTGTTTCAACTGTGATGACATTTTTCGAATTATTTAAAGTGTCATTGGCATTTTAATGCAATTGACCATTTGAAACCTAATACACTTTTCAATCTAAATGACTGGGCAAGGACCTTACTTAAAATATTTTCAGCAAAAAAATAAACTTAATTTTTACATATATTAAAAAAATTATTAAATTAGCTGAAATATTAGCGGTTTATTTATGATCACGCAAAGAGAGAGTGGTTAAAATATTAAAAGTATAATTCCAAATATTTCCTTTGGAAACAAAGAGTTTGAAAAAATAACTTTTAAGAAAGAAATATTTGAAAAGAAAAATGGGAGGGGTGCAATCCTAGCCCCTCCCGCAATTATCATCAGGCCGAATATGCCAATAATAATAACTAAACTAAATTATGAAAAAACTAACTTTATTAAAAAAAGAAAAGTTGCGAAAGCGACTTGAATTGAAGTCTTCACTGTGTTTCATTTGGGTTTTTTTAATGTTCTCGAATCTTGATGCAGGAGTTACATCGATTTCGGTTGACCATCGAGATTTTGGTGCTTTCAATTATCAGGTAACAGTGACAGGTACTGTAGTGGATAGCCAGGGCGCACCACTTCCAGGGGCTACAGTTATTGAGAAGGGGACTTCAAACGGTACACAATCAGATTTTGATGGGAATTTTAGTATTCAGGTAAGTGACCCAAATGCGATTTTAGTGGTGTCTTACATAGGATTTCGTGAGGTGGAACTGCCCCTTGAGGGCGAAACCGAGTTGGATATAACCTTGAGCGAGGATACGGCAAAGCTTGATGAAGTTGTTGTGGTAGGGTATGGGTCCCTTCAAAAAAAGGAAATTACAAGTGCTGTGGCAAGTGTGTCCACAGAAGACTTTAATCAGGGAAACGTATTTACTTCGGAACAGTTGCTGCAAGGTAAAGTCGCTGGATTGGATATTACCAAGGCGGGTAGTGATTTAAACCAACCGTTTTCCATCAGGCTGAGGGGTGTGAGTACTCTTGGTGCCAATTCTACACCTTTGATTGTAATCGATGGAGTGATTGGAGGAAACCTCGATTTGGTTGACCCCAACGATATTGCATCCATTGATGTATTAAAGGATGCTTCCGCAGCTGCAATTTATGGTACAAGGGGTAGTGCCGGGGTTATTTTAGTAACGACCAAGAAAGGTTCGTACTCCGAAAAAGCTACGTTGAACTACTCGTCATACGTTTCTTTTGATGAACCGCTTAATGATAGGAGGATAAGGCCGGCAACTGCAGAGGAAAACATTAGGTTTGGCGGTGTGGACTTTGGGAGTAATACCAACTTCGAGGATGAGATTTTGAGGACCGGGGTTAGTAACGTGCACAACCTCTCCTTTTCAAGAAACAATGGGTCAACCAATTACAGAGCTTCAATTAACTATAGGGATATTGGGGGCACTCTTGTGGATCAAGGTTTTGAACAATTGAATGCCAGGATAAATATTTCTCAAAATTTTTTGGATGATAAACTTACGTTGGGGTCTATTGTTTCAGTAACGAAGCGTGAAATCAACTACTCAAATCCAGCGGCATTGCGACATGCCAGTACCTTTTCGCCAACAGCTCCAGTATATATAAACGATGATCCCCAGCAGGGTTATTTTGAAACTTTTATCGAACAGCAGTATAACCCTGTTGCAATGATAAAACTGAATCCACATTTGGGTGTCCGAAAGAATTTTTTGGGCAACTTTAAATTGGATTATAAGCCAATTACAGGATTGAATTTAGGGATGAGTTACTCCATACAGTCAACAAACGAACAGCAAGGGGTTTATTCTTATTCTAATTCACGTGCAGGTGCTGAGGCTACAAACGGCAGGGCTCGTAGGAGTTCCTATGATCAAATCAATGAATTATTTGAGGCGACAGGCACATATACAGGAGAGACTGATGATTGGGCGTACACTGCACTTTTGGGATATTCGTATCAGACTATCGTGGATGAGAGCTTCAGCGTGGAAAATACGGATTTTATAACCAATGAACTTACATTTAACAACTTGGATATTGGAAACGGTTTTAGAGATCCTGAAGGTGTTAGGGCAACTGCATCCAACAAGCAGGAATCCCTGTTGGCTTCCTTTTTTGGAAGAATCAACTTAACATTTAAAGACAACTATTATTTGTCTGCTAGCTATAGGAGAGAAGGGTCTTCAAAATTTGGTCAGAACAACCGATGGGGTAATTTTTGGGCATTAAGTGGTGGTGCAGAATTGACTGATCTTTTTAAAATAAAAGCGTTCAATTCACTGAAAATGAGGGTTGGATACGGCGTCACCGGAAACCTTCCATCCCAGAATTACGCTTATTTGCCAACGTTGGGGGCCATACCGGGACAGCAGGGGTATGTTGACGGTTCTTTTTTGCCGGCCATTCAGCCCACATCAAACCCTAACCCTGATTTGAAATGGGAAGAGAAAGGCGAGTTGAACGTGGGTATTGATTTTGCTCTCATGGATTACCGAATTTCCGGATCTGTTGATTATTATAAAAGAAATACTAAAGATTTATTGAATGTTATCGATGTCCCAAGTCCTCCTAATTTATTTAATCAATCGTTGGTGAACCTGGGCGAATTGGAGTCAAATGGATTTGAAGTGCAGATAAACTTCCAGGCGATAAATAAAGCCGATTTTAATTGGGAAATAAGTGCCAACGCGGCAAGGAATGTAACTAAACTAATAAAGTTCAACAATGATATTCCAGAAGGGGGAGGGCTGTTGCGCGGAGAAGGAATTGCCCAAAATGGCTCCTATGCAGCCTATATTCAGGAAGGTGAAAGGATTGGAAATATTATTGCGCCAACTTTTGCCGGATATAATTCGGAAGGACTACCTTATTTTCTTGATGAAGAGGGCAACCGAACTACTGACAATCAAGAAGCGGATATCTTCACGGTACAGGGAAATGGTCTCCCAGATTTAACTGCAGGAATAGCAAATACATTCAGGTATAAGAATTGGGACTTAAACTTTTTCTTTCGAGGCGCCTTTGGGCATGATATTGCAAATGGACGTAGAGCACGGTATGAGCACGCTGGCTATGTAGGTATACAGAACCCGGTAATAACCGATGGATTTACAGAAGAAGACAAGGGTCTGCTGGTTTGGCATTCCTTGTACGTGGAAGATGCTTCATTTGTGAAATTGGACAATGCGACTCTGGGATATACCATACCCTTGTCAGATGATAGTGTATTGCAGAAATTAAGACTGTACATTTCTGGTCAGAACCTTTTTGTAATTACCAATTATTTGGGTTCTGACCCAGAAGTTCGTTACTTGGATAGAGGTAGGGGCATTGGAAGAACTCCCGGTTTTTCAGGGAACCCACAATACGGTGGAGATATTCTAGTACCAGGGATAGATAGATGGGAGTTGGGTCAATATCCCAATAGAACAATAACCCTTGGAGTTAATATTAGTTTGTAAAAAAAATAAATCATGAGAAAAATAAAATTTTTGTTTTTTGTCTTGGCAGTATTCGGATTGAGTAGATCTTGTACTGAACTGGATTCAGAAGTATATAGTGAAATAACACCGGAAACATTTTTTCAGGATGATGCCCAGTTGTCTTCGGCCGCCTCGTCCGCTTATACGACCTTATACCGCTGGTGGGAGGACATGTGGTTAATGGATATGCCGACAGACCAAAGTGCCATGCCAATTCGATCCAATAGAGGATGGGATGACGGTGGTCGTTGGCCAGCAATCGTCAGGCACGACTTCCCCCCGCAGGATGATATATTCAACGGAGCTTGGAGTGGATATTTTGGAGGAGTAAGTTCGTGTAATAGATTGATTGAGATTTTTACGGAAAATGTGGGTTCTGATTCTCCCATTGTATTTGAATTAAGAGCATTAAGGGCTTTTTATTATTATACCTTACTTGACCTGTTCGGTAACGTTCCGTTGGAAACAAGCTTTTCTGACGCCAATCCAGCTCCAGAGCAAAGCTCTCCTGAAGAAGTGTTTGCTTTCATAGAATCGGAATTGTTGGAGGTAATACCAGGTTTAAGTGAAGATAAAGGAGCGACATATGCAAAAATGAACAAATGGGTTGCATGGACTGTCTTGGCTAAAATGTATCTTAATGCAAATAATTATAATGCTGGTGACCATTGGGTGGAGGCTGCAGAAGCTGCCAACAATGTCATAAATAGTGGGGCATACCAGATAGAACCATTTTACTTTAGCAATTTTATGGTCGATAACGAGGGCTCACAGGAAAACATTTTTGTTGTTCCTTACGATAAGGTGAATACAGGTGAACAATTTGCTATTATAAGAAGAGCAACGCACCAGTCGGTTACGGGGACATTGGATTATCCTGCTGGAACTTCTTGGGGTGGTGTAAGTATTCAAGAAGATTTTTATAATGCATTTGAGGAAAATGACAAGCGAAGAGGAATGTTCTTTATCGGTCAACAATATACCATTGAGGCCGGTCCAACATGGTCTGAAGAAATTGGGTTCTTCTATCAGAATCCAATCGACGAATATAGGCTTATTGATTGTTCCGAAGACGTAGACCGTTTTGTGGGAGTATTAGATCAACTTCCGCCAGAAGCAGCGGATTGTAATGTGAATATTGTACCTGAATACTGGTTTACCAATGATGGCAGAACTGGTTATGAGAATGGTGCAAGATATGCCAAATGGGAGTTAGAAACAGGACCTGAGAATACCGCGAGGCAATCTAATGACTATGCTATTTTTCGATATGCCCATATTCTTTTAATAAGGGCTGAGGCTTTATGGAGAATGAATTCAGGTAGTGCCGAAGCACTTATGTTGGTGAATCAGGTTAGGGAAAGAGCAGGTGTTGATCCTTTGGATATATTGACGGAAGATGATTTGTTTTGGGAATTTAAGAAGGAATTGGCAATGGAGAACCATGCCCGAACAATCCTAATTAGATATGATAGATGGTTGGAGCCTTGGTTCCAAAAAGAACAGCAGGATTCCTCGAGAAACCTATACCCAATCCCTTTGAACCAGTTGAACGCCAATCCAAACTTGGAACAAAATCCTGGATATAATTAATGTATTAATGTGAGATGGGGTATGATTGTAAATAGTTGATTTAGTTCTAGTTAATTTTTGTAAGGTATCTTACAAACATGTGCAAATTTGAATTTATCAAGAGGGAAATTTCCCTCTTGATAACTTTATGGCTCATTTATAAAGTAGATTGTATTGTGGGATGAGAAATTGGGTTCGTACATATTTTTTAAAAACTGAAGCTTACACCTATAGGGGGGTGTTTTTGATTGCTTTATTTGGTCTGGGTCTTTCCTTTGTTTCTTGTGAAAGACAAAAAAGCAATTTAAAGCCTTCCCAATTCACTTATTTGGAAGCATCTGATATAGGTATTGATTTTGCCAATAACCTTCAATATACGGAGGATTTTAACGTATACATTTTCAGGGCATTCTATAATGGCGCGGGTGTTGGATTGGGTGATTTCAATAATGATGGTCTACTGGATGTATATTTTTCAGGAAATCAAGTCGACAACAGTTTTTATCTTAATCAGGGTGACTTCAATTTTAAAGATGTCACTAAAAAGGCTGGAGTGTCAAGTTCAGGAGTTTGGTCCACAGGAGTCAGTGTCATTGATATAAACAATGATGGATGGCTCGATATTTTGGTCTGTAAAAGTGGAGTTAGTCATGGAAAAAATAGGCATAACGAGCTTTTTATAAACAATGGTACACTTAAAGATGGAGGCATTCCGACGTTTACCGAATCTGCCGAAGCTTATGGAATTGCTGATGTTGGTTTCTCGATTCATGCCGTTTTTTTCGATTATGACAAAGATGGTGATTTGGACTTTTATCTTTCCAACAATTCTTTGGAGCCAACAAGTATGGTGGTGGATGCCACCGCTGGCTTAAGGGATATTAGGGATCCTAAAGGAGGCAACAAGCTCTATAGGAACGATGGTGTGCCTAAATCTTTGGGAGGTACAGGTACTGGATTTACAGATGTAAGCGAACAAGCTGGTATTTATGCCAGTGCCATTGGATTTGGCCTAGGTGTTTCAATTGGCGATATTAACAGAGATGGGTGGCCGGATATTTTTGTCGCCAATGACTTTTTTGAGAAGGACTATTTATACATCAATCAAGCTGATGGAACATTCAAGGAATCGTTGGAATCGACTTTGGAAGAAATCAGTTTAGGCTCTATGGGTGTTGATATTGTTGATATGAACAATGACGGCTATCCGGAAATTTTTGTAACTGAGATGCTTCCTGAAGACGAAACTAGATTGAAATCAAAGACGGTTTTTGATGATTGGGACAGCTATAGGTTAAAGGTTAAGAACGGATATCACAGGCAGTTTCCTAGAAATGTTTTTCAGCTGAACAATGGTGTTTCAAACAAGTCGGTACATTTTAGTGAAATTTCACGTTTCTCAGGTGTGGAAGCCACTGACTGGAGCTGGGGTGCCTTTATGGCTGACTTTGACAACAATGGCAAAAATGAGATTTTTGTGACTAATGGTATGGTAAAGGATTTACAGGATCATGACTTCGCGGATTATTACTTTAACCCCCAAAAGCTGAGAGAAATCTATAAGAAAGAAGGAGCTGTAATCAAAAAATTGATAGATAGTATGCCGTCCGAACCAATCCCTAATTATATGTATAAGAATAGGGGTGGGTTACAGTTTTCCAATGTAAGTGAAGAATGGGGTCTTGGACAAAACGGGTTTTCCACTGGTGCCGCCTATGGTGATATGGACAACGATGGGGATCTTGACCTGATTGTAAGCAACAACAACATGCCTCCTTTCATTTACCGAAACGAAACTAAGGGAGGCCACTTTCTAAACTTAAATTTAATTGGGCCTGAGAACAACAAGGGAGGCATTGGAAGTCAGGTCACCTTAAAAGTTTCCGGAAAACGATATTTTAAGGAACTCTACCCAATGAGAGGAAGTATGTCTTCCGTGGATCCCCGTTTGCACTTTGGCTTGAAAGACGATAGTAGCATAGATACTTTGCAAGTAAGGTGGTCAAACGGGTCTGTTACCACACTGAACAATATCAAGCCAGATCAATTTTTAACAGTGGAATATAATTTAGATAAAACCAATGCCGAAGTTCAGTTGGAGGAAACCAGGCTTTCTATGGTAGAGGGTGTTGATGATAGATTTGGTCTGGATTACGTTCATCAGGAAAATGATTTTGTCGATTTTGATTATGATAAGTTATTATTACATATGAATTCGTCGGAAGGTCCTAAAATAGCTGTAGGTGATGTGAACAACAATGGTTTGCCCGATGTTTTTGTTGGGGCTTCAAAGGGTTTTACAGGGGGGTTGTACCAAATGCAAGCCTCTGGAAAATTCCTTAGAACCAATACTGCCATCTTCGAAGAAAGTCAGGGATCAGAGGATACTGATGCTGTTTTTGTTGACGTAGACAACGATGGAGACCAAGATTTGATAGTCGCAAGTGGAGGTTATGAATTCTCAGCAAACTCATTTGCCCTGGCAGATCGACTTTATAAAAACGACGGCAAAGGTAATTTTTCCAAGCCAATTCCTATTACTCCAGCAAATAAATTGGTGTCTACATCTTGTTTGGCACTCTCAGATTATGATAAGGATGGTGATATGGACATTTTTCTAGGGGGACGATACCGCCCTTTGTCATACGGTCTTCCTGAAAGCGGGTATATATTGGAAAATGATGGTAAAGGGAATTTCAAAAGCGTCCTTGGCATCAAAGTAAGCGACCTTACGGATATCGGAATGATAACGGATGCTTCTTGGTTCGATATCGATAGGGATGGAGACGATGATCTTGTTTTGGTCGGGGATTGGATGTCTATTAAGGTTTTTATCAATACTCATGGGACATTGCAGGATGCCACTGATACCTGGGGATTCACCAACGAAAAAGGATTCTGGAATGTGCTGCACAAATCAGATGTTGACAAGGACGGAGATTACGATCTTATTGTTGGTAATCTCGGTACCAATACAATGCTCAGAGCTTCTCGGGATAATCCTGTTTCTATGTATGTCAATGATTTTGATGGGAATAGTAAAATTGACCACATCATCACGGTTGGAAAGAATGGAAAATCTTATCCGGTAGCACAGAAAAAAGATATTACGGGTCAATTGACATATCTGAGAAAGAGATATCTCAAAAGTGAGGATTATGCTCTCCAGACAGTCCAGGACATTTTCAAGGAAGAACAGATTGAGAATTCATTAAGGTTGGATGTTCTTTCCACCGCATCTGCAATTTTTTGGAACGAAAATGGTCATTTCGAAAAGCAAGAACTCCCATATGAGGCTCAATTGGGTCCTGTGTATGCCATAGAAACCGAAGATTTGGATGGTGATGGTAACAATGAGATTATTTTAGGTGGAAATTTATTTAAAGCAAAGCCTCAAATAGGAATATATAGCGGTTTACAGGGGGTTGTATTGAAATATTTGGGCGATAAAAAATTTGAATCCATATCTGCAACGAATTCTGGATTTTTTGTTAGAGGTGAAATAAGGGATATTAAAAGAATTGAACTGGATGGTAAGAAGTCTTTGTTGGTGTCGAGAAACAATGATACGATAAAACTTTTTAAGGCCACTACCAAATAATGATGGTTATATATGCGACATAGGATAGGAATGATATGGCAATATCTATTGATCGGTTGTTTACTTAGCATGACTGGATGTAAATCCTCCCACGAAGATTTAGTGCAAGAGGAATTAAATTCCGGGAAAGTTAATGATAGTCTTTGGTATGGGATTGAATTCAAGATGACCCGTACAGAATTCGAGGAAGAAATTTTTAAAATGAATCAGAAAGGACTCTTTATGGAATCCGCATTGGGACTTATAGATATCAAGTTCCCTGATCGTTTCAAATACCCCGTCAGGTGTGAATTTTATCCAGAATTCAAAAATGAGGTTATCGTGGGGATGTCAGGAAGGTTCAGTTACCTGTATTGGAACGGTTTTAATAGAAATTATGACAATATTGTATTGCTGCAAGAGCTTTTGCCAAAATTTGAGATATGGTTTAAAGGAAATGGATTTATAGAAATGGAAACAAATGAACCTGCCAATAGGGTAGGTCCAGTATATGTAAAGGTCGATGGGAATCGTGAACTAAAGGTGTGGAACGACATCAATCTTGAGCATGTATATTTTAGTTTTAAAGACTTGACAAAACAATAAAAATAATGGATGTCAAAGGATTGTTCATAAAAATTGAAGCCAGATTGCTGGTTCTTATGGTCCTTCTTGCTTTATGTTGTTTAGGCATTTCTTGTGTTGAAAAAAAGAAAGAAAAGAGGCCTCTTTTTGAATCCATGTCCATGGAAGAGACAGGCTTGTTTTTTGAAAACACTCTAAATTACACTAATGAATTTAATATTTATAAATACCGTAATTATTACAATGGGGGAGGAGTTGGTCTTGGGGATGTAAACAACGATGGTCTGTTGGATGTATATATGACTGCCAACCTATTGCCGAACAAGCTGTTCCTGAATCGCGGCAATTTTCAATTTGAAGACGTGACAGAAAGTGCTGGAGTTTCCGGTATGCGAGCGTGGTCGACCGGGGTTTCAATGGTCGATATCAATTCGGACGGGTGGTTGGATATATATGTTTGTAATTCTGGTGGTATCAAGGGGGACAATAAACAAAATGAATTCTTTATTAACAATAGGGATGGTACTTTTACTGATATGGCTGAGGAACTAGGTCTGGCGGACCAAGGACTTTCGACCCATGCCGCTTTTTTCGATTTTGACGGAGATGGTGACCTAGATGTATATATTCTAAACAATTCCTATAGATCTATTCGTAGCTTTGATCTTGAGGCCAATGAACGTAAGGTACATAACAAGCTGGGTGGTGACAAGCTTCTTCGTAACGATGGTATGGTTTTTAAAAATGTTACCGAAGAAGCCGGAATTTATAGTAGTGAAATAGGATTTGGCCTTGGTATATCGGTAAGTGACCTTAATCGAGATGGTTGGCCCGACCTCTATATTTCCAATGATTTTTTTGAGAAGGATTACATTTACATGAACAATGGTGATGGTACATTTTCTGAAAATCTTGAGGAGCAAATGCGATCCATCAGCATGGGGTCCATGGGGTCGGATATTGCTGATATTTCTGGCGATGGATATCCAGAGATATTTGTCACCGAAATGCTGCCCGAGTCAGATGGCCGCTTAAAGACCACAATGGTGTTCGAAAACTGGGATCAATACCAAAACAACCTTAAAAATGGGTATTATCACCAATACACCCGAAATATGCTCCACCAACATAATGGCAAAACAGATGGACAGATTACCTTCAGTGAAATTGGTCGTTTGGTGGGGATTGAGGCAACCGACTGGAGCTGGAGCCCACTGATTTCCGATTTTAATTACGATGGTTACAATGATATTTTTATTTCAAATGGATTGGTCAAAGACCTTTTGAACCGGGATTACACCAACTACGTAGTGAGTGAGGAGGTGGCCAAAATGGTAGAGAAAAAATCTGGGGTGGACTACAAACATTTAGTGGATTTGATGCCACCCAACAAAATTTCAAATTACATGTATTCTGGAGGTCCCGATCTATCCTTTACGAATACTGCCAAAGAATGGGGTTTGGCGGAGCCATCACATTCCAACGGAGCAGCCTATGGCGATTTGGACAATGACGGGGATTTGGACCTTATCGTGAACAATGCCAATATGCCACTTTTTGTGTATAAAAACACCACCGTAGAGCAACATCCAGAGGCCCACTATTTAAAAATTAAACTGTTGGGCGCTCAAAAAAACCGACAGGCCATTGGTACAAAAGTGACCTTGAAGGCCAATGGAAAACTGTTCTACAAAGAACAATTTTTAAATCGGGGGTTTCAGTCCACTATTGATCCCATACTCAATTTCGGGCTCGGTCCTATCCAAAAAATAGATAGTGTGATCATCGATTGGCCCTATGGAGGTACCACATATCTGACCGATGTCCAATCCAATCAGACCCTGACAGTTGATGAGCAAACCATTCAAAAAATAAAGCCTTCGCCATTCCTTTCAGGAAATGATTCAAAACTGTTCCAAAAATTAAAGAGCACCGAAGTTATGGAATTCATTCACAAGGAAAATGCCTTTGTTGATTTTGATTATGACCGATTGCTCTATCATTTCAAATCCACACAAGGACCAAAAATTGCTGAAGCCGATGTAAATAACGATGGTTTGCAGGATGTCTTCATTGGAGGGGCAAAAGGAACGGCGGGATTACTGTTTATCCAGCAAAGCAACGGAGCTTTTATGAAGACCAATTTGGCGCTATTCGAGGAGGACAAGGAATCGGAAGATTTGGGTTGTACTTTCTTTGATGCCGATAACGATGGTGACTTGGATTTGTATGTGACCAGTGGGGGTATAGAATTTACGGGAAACTCATTTGCCTTGGTGGACAGATTGTACTTCAATGATGGTAAGGGCAATTTTGAAAAATCGAAACAATTGCTCCCCAATGCAAAACCAGAAAGTACATCATCCGTTGTGTCCGGAGATTATGACGGTGATGGGGATTTGGACCTTTTTGTGGGGGTACGCCTCAAAATCAAGAATTATGGTGTGCCGCAATCAAGTTACCTTTTGGAGAATGACGGAACAGGAAATTTCACCGATGTAACTTCCCAAAATGCTAGCGCTTTGTTGAATTTGGGCCTGGTGACCGATGCAAAATGGGTCGATTTTGACAATGATGGCGATCAAGACCTTTTGGTGGTCGGTAAGTGGATGCCCATCACCCTTTTGGAAAACAGGAATGGAGTTTTGGAACCAGCTCAAATCGGCCCATTTAAAGATACCACAGGCTGGTGGAACACATGCCAAGTGGCGGATTTGAACAATGATGGTTATCCTGACTTTGTTTTGGGCAACCACGGACTAAATTCCCGTTTTAAGGCGAGTGCGGACAAGCCTTTGTATTGTTACATCAATGATTTTGATGGAAATGGAGATGTGGAACAAATTATTTGCAAGTACATTGGGGACAAGGCCTATGTGACCCCAATGCGGCAAGATATTGTTCAGCAGATGCCCTATCTGTTCAAAAAATACAACTCCTACGAATCCTATAAAGAACAAACCATTGAACAAGTATTTTCAGCAGAAGAATTGAAAGGGGCCATTGTCCATGAAACCAAAATGCTGGAAAGTGTTGTCGTACTAAGTAATGGAAACGCAGGTTTTACCATAAAACCATTACCTAAAGAAGCGCAGATTTCCCCAACATTTGCGGTATTGTTGGATGACTTTAATCATGATGGGTCTATTGATGTGATGCTTGGTGGGAATTTGTTTGGGGTTAAGCCTGAAGTGGGCAGGTACGATGCAAGTTACGGAACCGTATTGTTGAACAATGGCAAAGGTAATTTTGAAGCGGCCGGAACCAAAGAATCGGGCATAAACATGGAGGGCGAAATTAGGGACATCAAAAAACTGGAAGTGGTAGGAAAAGAACTCATAATTGTGGCTCGAAACAACGATTCCCTAGAGGTATACAGAAAAAATTAAAACACAGACGGACAGATGAAAATAGTGGTAGATATAAAAGCGAAGAGGAACATAGGAAATTCAAATCCTATGGTTTTCCGTGTTGTTTTTTTGGTATCCGTTTGGTCCTTATTGCTTCTTGCAAGTTGTACCAAGGATGAAGGTAAACTTTTCAAAAAAATGTCTTCCTATTCCACAGGAATAGATTTCTCAAATGATATTGAGGAATCGGAAGAGTTGAACATCGTGGAATACATTTATATGTACAATGGAGGCGGAGTGGCCGCAGGGGATATCAACAATGATGGACTGCCTGATTTATTGTTCACCTCAAACCAAGGAGCGGATAAACTTTACCTTAATCAAGGGGGGCTTGAATTCAAGGACATTACCGAAATGGCGGGTGTCGCTGGTCCGGAAGGTAGCACCTCTTGGACTACGGGAGTGACCATGGCAGACGTGAATGGAGACGGATGGTTGGACATTTATATTTGTCAGGTGAATGGGTTTAAAAATCTTCAAGGCAAGAACAGGCTCTACATCAACAACAAGGACAACACCTTTACCGAAAACGCAGGTGAATATGGTCTTGACATAGCCAGTTATTCCCAGCATGCAACCTTTTTCGATTACGATAAAGATGGAGATCTTGATATGTACCTCTTAAACCACTCCATACATTCCACGGAATCTTACAAACCCTCAAAATTTAGGGAAGAACGTGATGATTTGGCCGGTGACAGGATTTTTAGAAATGATGGGGACAAGTTTGTGGATGTAAGTGAGGAGGCCGGTATTTTTGGCGGTACCATGGGCTACGGACTCGCTGTTAGCACGGGCGATATCAACAATGATGGCTGGCCCGATATTTATGTTTCCAATGATTTTCATGAAAACGATTACCTCTATTATAACAACCAAGACGGTACTTTCAGTGAGAAAATAACAGCATCCACGGGTCATGTCAGTGCCTTTTCCATGGGCAATGATATTTCGGATTACAACAATGATGGTTGGCTGGATATTGCCACAATGGATATGAAACCATTTGATGAAAGTATATCCAAAAAAACCAGCGGCGTGGACCCGTACGATATTTACCAATACAAAAGGCAGTTTGGCTATCATCATCAATACGGACGGAACATGCTTCAAGCCAATGCCGGTCCTTTGCTGGGTGAAGACTTGGTTCAGTTCCGGGAAGTGGGGCAATATCAAGGTGTTGAAGCCACGGATTGGAGTTGGAGTGTCATTTTTGATGATTTGGACAATAACGGGACCAAGGATATGTTCGTCTCGAACGGTATTCCAAAACGGCCAAACAATCTTGATTTTACCAATTATACTTCGAATGACTTCATAAAGGCGGATTCCATTTCCACCCTTCAATTAATTGAATTGATCCCGAAAGGAGATATCGAAAATATGGCCTATCGAAACAATGGAGAAAAGTTTGAGGAAGTGGGCAATGTTTGGGGACTCGACTTTAAAGGATTGTCCAATGGGGCTATCACCGTTGACCTTGACAATGATGGTGACTTGGATATTGTAACCAATAATTTAGATGATGATGCCGGTATTTTTGAAAACCGCTTGATGGAACAACAGCCCAAGTCCTTTTTAAAAGTTAAGTTGAATGGAAACGACAAGAATACGTTTGGTATTGGAGCTAGAGTAAAAATAGAAACCGCCTCGGGAATTCAGATTCAAGAAGTAAAATCCACCAAAGGATGGTTGTCTTCAGCTATTGTTGATGTGCATTTTGGGTTGGGGGATGATGATAAGATTTATAAAACTACCATCAGTTGGCCAGATGACACCGTTGAAAAAATCAAAAATGTGGCAGTCAACACCACTCTTAAAGTTGATCAGTCTAATGCTAAAAAATCTGACGGTTCCTATACAACGCAGAAAGCATCAAAGCTATTTGTGGATGTTTCACAGGATTCAGGGATAGATTTCATCCATGAGGAAAACTTTTTCGTGGATTTCTCCGTGGAGCAACTTATCCCACATTTAATATCCACTGAAGGTCCAAAGATTGCTGTTGGTGATGTTAATGGGGACGGATTGGATGACTTTTTTATTGGAGGTGCCAAAGATCAGGCGGGGAGTTTGTTTTTGCAACAAAAGGGAAAAGAGACCTATTTCGAAAAGGGAAATACGAACGTTTTTGAAAAGAATAAGTTCTGTGAGGATGTTGGAGCCTCGTTTTTGGATGTTGATGGGGATGGGGACTTGGACCTCTACATTGCGAGTGGAGGAGGAGAACCAGATAAAAGTGTTCGGGTAAGGGATAGACTTTACTATAATGATGGGAAAGGAAATTTCACCCTTATGGAAGACGCTGTACCCGGCAATCGGTTTAATGCGTCGTGCGTGGTTTCGGGCGATTTCAACAACGACGGCAACCCTGATTTTTTCATCGGGGGGCGTTCCACACCTCACGAATATGGGAACCCAGGCATAAGTCGGGTGCTAATCAATGATGGAACAGGAAAGTTCAGTGATCAAACCTCGGGCTACTTGAGTTATAATGGCCGTATTGGCATGGTGACCGATGCTGCTTGGTTGAGGACATCCCGAGAGCTTGTGGTTGTTGGGGAATGGATGCCCATTAGTATTTTTAAGTATCAGGACGACCAAGTTTTTGTCAGCAGCATTGATAATTCTTCCGGATGGTGGAACACCATTGAAGCAGTGGATTTGGACGGCGACGGAGATCAGGATTTCCTTCTTGGGAATATGGGACTGAACACCAATTTATCCGCTTCCCCTGAAAAACCGATAGATCTTTATTTGCGGGATTTTGATGGCAATCTGGCCTACGACCCTGTTATGGCCTATTACAGAAATGATAAACAATGGGTATATCCCGGTCTGGATATGCTCTCCAAACAGATTGTAAGTGTAAAAAAGGTGTACAAGACCTATGAAAAATATGCATCGAGCACTTTCAATGAAATTTTTCCGGAGGAACAGTTGGCAAACAGTTATCATCTTCAGGTGCAGACGTTAGCCTCAATTTGGTTGGAAAACAGAGGGGATTCAACATTTATGATGCACGATTTGCCCATCGAAGCTCAGCTTTCGCCCATTTATGGATTTTCCACCCAAGATGTTGACCTAGACGGAAACCTTGATGTGCTGGCCGTGGGCAACTTTTTTGGAAACCAACCTGACATGGGACGGAGTGATGCATCTTTTGGAGTATTTCTCAAAGGAAAGGGCAATGGGGAGTTGGAATATATGGACAATAAAGAATCCGGTTTTTCTTTGGCAGGCGAAGCACGGGATATTAAAATAGTAAAAAGTTCTAAGGACGAATCCCTTATTCTCGTGAGCAGAAACAACACGGATACCCGGGTTTTTAAAATTCGCGGTGAGCAACAATAATACCTCTGAAAGTTGAGGTTGAAATTTAGTAGGGTGAAGTTTAAACGGTAAAATAGATTCCGATGGAAGATTTCATCGGATAAAACCTATAAATCAATGCGTTGGGCATTTAACTAATTCAAGAAATGATGACAATATTAAAATACAGTGGGGCTTTAGTTTTGGCAACCTTGGCTATTGTGGGTTGCAATTCCAAACAAGAACAGAAGGAGCGACCAAATGAAAGGCCCAACATTGTTTTGATTATGGCGGACGATATGGGCTATTCGGATTTAGGTTGTTATGGCGGAGAAATTTCCACACCCAATTTGGATGGTCTTGCTCAAGATGGAATCAAGTTTACCCAATTTTACAATGCGGCCCGTTGCTGTCCTACTAGGGCAAGTTTAATGACCGGAGTGTATCCTTCTGAAGCTGGTATTGGACATATGACTGGGGTTAACCAAGGCCCAGGATATTTGGGTGTTTTGAACGATTCCGTGGTGACCATTCCGCAATTATTGTCCGAAGTGGGATATTCAACGGGAATGTCTGGTAAGTGGCATGCTGGGACCGAACGCGAATCTTGGCCAGAAAACCGTGGTTTTCAAAACACGTACGTTATCCATAATTGGATTGATAGTTACTTTAAGGTTTTGGAAACCTGCGAAATCTATGAAAATGGCAAAATTATTATACCGGCGACTCCTAATCCTGGGGAGTATGAGCCTCAACCCAACAACAAGGAATGGTACACCACTGATGTGTTCACTACTAAAGCTATCGAACACATAGATAAGGCGCTTAAAGAGGAAAAGCCCTTCTTTGAATATGTGGCCTACAATGCTCCACATTGGCCTTTGGAGGCGCACGATGATGTTATCGCCAAATACAAAGACAAATATTCGGGAGGATACGAAGCGCTCAGATTGGAGAAATATCAAAACATGAAGGAAATGGGATTGGTATCAGAAGATTGGGATTTGCCTGAGCAGGACACCCCTGAATGGGCTTCTTTGCCTGATACTGTGCAGCAGGACCTGAAATTTATGCGAGCCATCTACGCTGCCCAGATTGATATAATGGATAAGAATATTGGCCGAATTGTGGACCATTTAAGGGAAAAAAGAGCATTGGACAATACTCTGATTCTTTTTCTGTCCGATAATGGATGCTCAGCAGAACCCATGGGAGAGGATTATGGCTGGCAATGGGGAATCAACACGAGCCGAAATTATGAAGATTGGAGAAAAAATTCAGCTCGGCAAGGGGCTAGCCAAGGGCGTGTTTGGACGGTTACCAGCAATACCCCCTTCAAAAAGTTTAAGCGGTTCACCCACGAGGGAGGGATATCTACCCCATTGATTGCTCATTGGCCCAAAGGAATTGTAAAATCTGGGATTGTGGATGCGGAACCCGGGCATTTAGTTGATATAATGGCCACTTGTCTTGATATATCCGGAGCTACTTACCCAGAAACCTACAACGGAAAACCTATTTTGTCAAAAAGAGGAGTCAGCTTGGTCGATAATTTCAAAGGGATAGATGAGCAAAAACATAATGTCATTTTTTGGGAACATGAAGGGCATGCCGCCATTCGCAAGGGAGAATGGAAGCTTGTAACGGTAGACCCTTCGGATGAAACCCTATGGGAATTGTACAATATCGTTGATGATCGCACCGAGATGCATGATCTCGCCACACAAAAAACCGATATGGTAAATGAATTGAAAGATTTATGGGAAAAGATGGCATATGAAACCAAGGTATGGCCCAAACCTAATGGTGTAAATGCAGTGAAAAACAGGATTGACTATGAAGATCCGAATAATTTAACAGGACGTGGCAATTAAATTAAACATAATATAATCTGAAGAGAAAAGTAACCAATACCTTTTTCGGAAGAACTGGAAGATACAGCCTACCAATGGTCACAAAATGACTTTTAAGAATGAAAAATATTTTGAAACAGCCAAGATTTAAGGTAAACTAATGACCTAGTATCGATGGAGCTTTGTAATGTTGGTGGAAATCATATTACGTTCAACACCTGTGGAGTATGGAAAAAAAATTAAACACCAAACAGGTTGCTAAAGACGAGCCGAATTGTATCCGTGATGAGATTCTTGGCTGAAGGACCACGCGATGGATTCTTTTATGAGGCATTTGCAGATGAGTGGTGTATGGTACATATAAAGGTAATTTTTAAAACAAAAACGTATGATATTGGTAACAGGTGGTATGGGGTATATTGGCTCCCATACAGTTGTTGAATTGCAAAGTGAAGGATATGAGGTGGCCATTATTGACAACCTGTCAAATTCCTCCATTACCGTTTTGGATGGTATTGAAGCCATCACTGGGCAGCGTCCCTTTTTCGAACAACTAGATCTTCGTGAAAAATCAAAGTTGCAGGATTTTTTTGCTAAGTATGGCAATATTGAGGGTGTAATCCATTTTTCAGCTTCAAAGGCTGTTGGTGAGAGTGTAAAGAAACCATTACTGTATTATGAAAATAATTTGAACGCCCTGGTCTATCTACTTCAAGAGTTGTTAAAGAAGAGTAAAGCCAATTTTATTTTCAGTTCATCGTGCACAGTGTATGGACAAGCGGATGAACTACCCATTACAGAGGGTGCTCCCGTGAAACCGGCTGAATCACCATACGGCAATACAAAACAAATTGGTGAGGAAATCATCCAGGATATATGTAATGTGAACCCCAATTTGAGTGCCATTGCACTTAGATATTTCAATCCCATAGGCGCACATCCCAGTGCTCAAATCGGAGAGTTTCCATTGGAGGTGCCCCAAAATTTGGTTCCCTTTATTACGCAAACGGCTATTGGATTGAGAAAACAACTATCGGTTTTTGGCAATGACTATCCAACAACAGATGGAACCTGTATCCGGGATTATATCCATGTGGTGGATTTGGCCAAGGCACATGTAGTATCACTCCAGCGTTTATTAGAAAACAAAAATGACGGTAATTATGAGGTGTTCAATTTGGGTACAGGAAAGGGAAGTTCCGTGCTGGAAGTAATACAGAGTTTTGAACGTGTTTCCGGAGAACAGCTAAACTTCAAGATTATGAACAGGCGCCGCGGCGATGTTGTGCAAGCTTACGCGGATACCACAAAGGCGAACAAAATACTTAGATGGATATCGAAATATAGTTTAGACGATGCCATGAGATCCGCTTGGGAATGGGAAAAGAAAATAAGGAATTCTAACTAAGACAAATGTATAAGTAATTGAGAAAAACCAAAATGATGTATAATGGATGGGCGTGATACCGAGAACCATTAAAAATGGCTAATCTGGACCATATTATTTTTTAAAGTAGTGGACATGAATTCAGTCGCTTATTAATGGTTTTGCTATGGTCACTAGCTTCCACCGTGGCTGGTATACTATGCCCGGCGTTTCCAACCAGGAAATCAACTAAGTCATTAAGATATCTTTTAAGCGGTGATGTAAAGGTGGAAATCCAATGGATGGTTCATTAACACGAGGGATATGAGAATGCGAAAGCACTCGATATCATTAAGCCAATTTTAGATGCTCTCACGGGCATGGAGGCTCCAGAACTTACTTCTCAAACCCCTCTTTAAATAAGGGACTTAAGACTGTCCAAATTTTTATGCTCACCGAATTGCTTACCTTTTAACAAATTTCAACCTTTTTAACATTAAAAACGATGGATTTTGACCCAAAATGGAGATTGGGTTTCCATATGGGTTGGATTATGTGCTTTGTATGGATGAGCCGGATGGTTGAGGCCACCAAAAATGGAAAATTTGAGCCATCCAATATTTGGTGGTATTGATTTTGAAATTTAGGTTATTGTGTCGTTTTGGAGGGTGCTCAATTTTATCCGGCTAAGGTGGTATGCTATGTCCGGCGTTTCAACCGACCGACGATGCGGTGATGAAATCCGTATATTTGGCAACAAGGGAGGCCACTGAGAAATGGTCCATGCCCTTCAGGAACTGGGGCATCATTTTAAACCAGTTCCTTACAATCTATGAAAAAAGGGTCAGGCTCTAGAAAAGCCCAACCCCTGTTATTTTCAACTTACACACTTATTGGGATAGTGTCTCAAAAAGTTCCTTTGTAAATGGTTGTAAAAGAACATTGTTGACCTCATTGAATTTTGACTCGAACATTTGCCTGAATGACTTGTTTTCAGAGATTAAATCATCTTCGGTAAAAAGCTGTATGCTGCAAACCCTTGCATAATCATGCTCGTCAGTATCATAGTAAATTTCAATGGTTGGGATTTTACTTTTGCTCAAACACTTGAACCCTTTCATTTTTGAAAGAAGGTCACGTTTGACTTCTTGTATATGCTTGTTTTCATCCGATTCAGCAATAGGACCAAATGCCAACTTCATTGCTATATTATCCTTTTTTATGAGCAAGACATAACTGAAAATATAATCACCACCTCTGGATTCTGCTTTTGGATAATAAAACAAATCTAAGAGCTTCTGCTTCTTAGGCAATAGATAAATGATGTTCTTGTCATTTGTCTCATGGCTGATTATAAAATCTTCTTCCATACTAGTTATGATATCCAAAATCAAGTTTTTGTGGACAGAAAAGTCGGCTTGATTGTTGATTATGAAATTAATGACTTGCCCATACTTTTTATAAATTTCCTTTGCTTTGGCAATTTCTTTGCTTGTTTTGGTGATGTCTTTTTCTACCATGGAGATGTATTGATTTACACTTGCTTTAATAAAGAAATCTAGGTTATTGGTAATATTCTCACATTTTTTTAAAAATCGTATAATATCCTTGTATGTGATGTTGGTATATTTTTCGCCGTGAAGGAATTTTTTATTTTTATGACGACTGCTTTCCAATGGTGTAAGTGTCAGATATATTCTTTTCTTTAAGTGGGGATATTGCTTTTCTACATGTTCGTAATAGTCGCCTAACTGATGTATTGAATAATCAGAATAAATTTTGTTTTCGATGGTTATGGCAAAACCAAGTTCTTTATTGATAAGGAACAAATCAATATTTTTCTCACTCTCCCTAACAACCTCGGTCTTTACCAATGCTTTGGTTAAAAATTCATTTAATTCTGAAGCGGAAATCAGACCTCTTGAATTGAGATGCTTTAGAAGTTGTCCTAAAATATTGGTTTTAAACCCGTGGGATCCCTTGGGATTTAACAACCACCCCACAAAATTACTATGTCGTATTTCCCTATATTGAACTCCAAGTACATTGAAAATATTGAAGGCGCTTAAATGAGATTTAATTTTATCAAGGTCTTCCTCGCATTCCGTTTCAAATTTTATCAGGTCTTGATATCTTACATCCATAAATCTTTTTTTATTACATGTTTCGTTGCATTTAACTATAGTGCCATATGCCCTTAACCAGGTTTTTAGAATAGCATATTTTAGTATCCCGTTGTTGCACAAGTTTTCTAAAATAGTATGTTTCCCAAAACTTAATATGATATGCCTCGACCATTTCGCCAAAAAACAATCTCACCGAAAACCTACAGCTTTTCTTTTCGGCTCCTTCATTTGTTGATCTTCTTTAGAATTGAAGATTTCTGCCAATGTGAGGGGGGTGTCGGTAAATTTGTTTTCTCCTTCATTTTTCAGCAACCGATTCGCTTTTTTGGAAGTTAGGGGCTTAAATTCATAACTGCTTTTTAAACGACCTTTTCTTTTTAATGCAGGATCGATTTTTTTAAGGTCGGTATTGAAGGTGGCTATTATCTGAATCTTTAAGGATTCTCCCAGTATACCATCGGTCAAATTTAGGATCATGGCTAGGTTTGAATTTCTTTGGTCATCCCTTGAAACAATTAACTCTTCTGCGTCTTCAATGATTAGTATTGAGTTTGAATTTGAAATGAGATACCGCATCATATACACATTGTCTAGGTTCTGAGCGAGCTGTCCTGGCAGAAAAATCACTTTCTTTTCAAGGAAGCCACATAAATATCGAATATAAGTGCTCTTGCCTGTTCCCGGCATCCCATAGAACAAATGTAGTCCGCTTGAATTCTTTTCCGAAAGGATTGACAGAACTTTTTCATGAAATCTATTAAATCCATCATTATATAAATGATCTAAATTGATTTCTGGAATTTTAAAATCAATCTTTCTGTTTTGAAAGCTATTGTCCTGTAATATTATGAGATTAATCTGGGCCAGATCCGTTTTTTTCTTCTTAAACTTCAAACAGAATTCCTCCAGATTCTGCGTTTTTGTGGACTCTTTTTGGAAAAGCACTCTAAATTCTGTAGAATCTAAATATACAAGAATTTCATTCTTTAAAATAAATATGTGGGATCCTAAAGTAGTCTCATCCGTTCTTTCAAATTGGCGATGATAATTCAAAATTTCATCTTCGAATATTTTTGGGAATTCCCGTATCAACTTTTTAAAATCAAGATTACGATAGCAATTATTACTAGGGATTTTTTCATAGTAACTTAAATACACTTGATCTGGATAATAATATATATCCTTATTTAGTAATGAATAATCTTTAAGTTTTGGTTGATTCATAATGTAAAATAATTGTTGGTGAATCATTAAGGTCAGCTACGGTTTTCTTCGATTCAAATTACGAGGGTATATTTCACCAAGGTTGTTAACTGATTCAAATGTATTTTAGGAATGCGCCAGAAGCTGTCGTTCAATATTTTTTAATGGCTTGCTTCAATTGATTTTTAATTTGCTCTTGAAGTGGCTTTGGAGAAATTACCTTCACTTGATCTCCATAAGAGAGTAGCTCCATTTTGAAATCATGAGTCGGTTTAATTAAATAACTAAAACGAATTTCATCACTGTTCTCAACAATAGTGTGCTGACTGCGATGAAGGGGTAGAGATTGTATATATCTACCTTGTTCTGGGGTAAATGAAAGGATGACTTCAACTGGCTTTTCGTTTGATCCATTGATAATCCCGAAGCTGTCTTTGAATTCCATGTTGACGTCATAAGAAAAGGGGATAAATGTGCCGGGCGTAATGCATAAATTTTGTATGCGATCCAAGGAGAAATTCTTGATTTTTCCGTCCCTCTCATCTTCGCCTATCAAATACCAGCGGTTTCTGGACTCCTTTAAGCAAATAGGTTTGACCTTTCGCGAACTTTCCGAAGCATCCCAGTATTTAATGTAGCTGAATTCTACAATCAGGTTATTCTGTATAGCGTGGATCAACCCTGACATATTTTTTGTGCCCAAACTTCCTCTTTCCTCAAAGGAGAGGATGTTCCCAAGCCCCTTTGACATTTTAATAGCGTTTACAAGTTCATAACTTTCTCGCAAACGTCTGGTCTGGATGTCCTCTAGGTCTTCTTTGATATAATATCTGTTTTGACTTTTATCGGAAGCAATCTCAATTTCATAAATAGATGCTATTGCCCGAATATCCCTTTGAAATGTGCGTTGGGAAGTGAGTAATTTATCTTCAATAACATCAGGGTCCGATAGCATTTTATTTTGAATCTCCTCATAGCTCATGGGCCTTCTCCTCAGAAGTGAAATAATTTTGGTATAACGCTTAATAGTTTGGTGAACAGACATATTGATGGATTTAATAGCAAAGTTTGCTGAAAAAGTGGCCTACTTCCTCCTTGAATAATTCCAAAGGAATGCGATGCCCCAAATGCGGAACCAATTTGATATTGATTTCAGCCTCCTTGGAATACGTGCTTAAAAATTTAAGGGTCTCGTTAGGATCAACTATATCATCCTTTCTTCCTAATATTATGGTTTTAGGAGCCAAACATTTGGTGTAATGGTTTTGGAAATCAATGGATATATGTTTTTGTAAAGGGGGATTGAAAACTAAGGCGGGCCTTCTCAGACTTTCAGACATAATGAAAGCATTCAGCCCACCCTTACTACTGCCTATGATAACATTGAATTCAGTATTGGGGAATTGTTTTAAGATTTCAACAGGTTGGATATGTAGTTTTTTATAATTGATATCCGGAGCATAAACCTTTCCAAATCCTTTGAGAATCTGTCTTTTTTCCGCGCTGAGTACACTTTTGAGTCCGTGGAGATATAAAATATTCATTTGGTTAAATTAAACGTTCAGGGCAAATGACGCAATGAATAGCGACAATAAATGTCGTTTTAATTCAAATTTTACTATGTTTTGGATGCGTCTGTACTTTTCATCCATTTAAGTATGACATGGAGTATACTCATCAATGTTGATTTTTAAGGAGTTTTTAATAAAAGTAGCCCTTTGTTGTTTTTCGAGTCATCAAAAAACAGGGTAGTGTCCAGGGACTTCCGATTAGGACACCATCATCTTGAATCACATGATTTTCCGTACAATGGGGATGATGGTGTTCCCAAGGGCCCTAATGGAACTTATCAAGGCCAAGATGGTGTTTGTTCGTAAATAGGGTTTCCACTTCCTTCCCAAAAGCCTTGACTGTCCCCCGCTTTCTTTTATTGTGAGATGCATGTAAGAAGCAAGCAAATACCCCATTGAAATTTGGGAAATAATGGGAATTATTGATTAAATGGTTTTGGTCAAATTTTTTAAGTGAAAAATAAAAAAGCCGGATTTTTGGAATCAGTTCAGCGGTTTTTCGAGTGTATTCAAGTACGTTGGAAGCAAACTTGAACTTTCGCCAGAGACTGTTCAATCGACAAAATAGGGCTTTACCTTTTTAAGGAAGGAAACTCCCGCGGAAATTAAAACAAAAACTACTCCATAATAATATTCATGAAATAATACACTCATATTTATGGCTATTACCAGAAAGGAACTATATGACTTGGTCTGGTCAAAACCCATGGTTCAGATCTCAGAAAAACTACAAGTGCCCGCACATATTTTAAGAAAAAAATGTCATCACTATCAAATTCCGCTGCCTAAACGGGGATATTGGCAAAAACTTCGATATGGAAAGAAAGTAAAGCAGGATAAGTTACCACCTATGGATGTGGCAGGGAACAGAAAGCCAGACGGTAAGATTATGGTAAAGTTTGTGAGCGAATACAAAGCACGCATAGAAGAGCTTAAGAATGACAGGGCCTTTGATTTAAAGGTCCCGACCAAACTGTCCCGGCCACATCCATTGATAAAGAAAACCGAAACGGCTCTTGGGAAGAAATTGGACAAGGAATATGGTTCGAGGTTTAGTTCAAATGACCCTAAATTCGAGTTTCTCCCTATCAGTACTGATAAAAAACAACGGGCTAGGGCCCTAAGAATTATGAACACTTTGGTTCGTGCCATCGAAAAGTTGGGACATAAAATAAGTTTCCAATATGGACGATGCTATGTGGAAATGTTTGGCCAGAAAACAGAGATAAACCTTCGTCAAAAGTATAGCAGGGTTAGAGAAAAAGGGGATGATGGATTTAGTCGGGAATCTTGGATAAAAACGGAAAGACTAGAGTTTCAGGCAGGGCCTTCCTTTGATCAGAAAAGATGGATAGATACAAAAACCAGGGACCTTGAAGATTATCTACCTGAAATCATCGCTTGGATAGAAAAGGATTGTAAGTACTGGCATGACCTCAGGGCCCAACAAGCAGAAGAAAGGAAGGAAAAGGAACGGGAATTGGAAGTTGAGCGAAAGAGACTAGCTGTTATTGAGTCTGAAAAGAAAAAATTGGAGGAGCTTATTGAGAATGCACAAAACTGGAAAAAAGCACAAACCATACGTGAGTATATAGGTGAAATGGAGCGCCAAGTAGAGAATATGGATTCAATGCTTGGGGAAGATCCCAAGGCCTATATCGAGTGGGCCAAACGAAAGGCCAATGGTTTAGACCCTTTAAATGGATTCGAAGATCCCATTCTCGGTAAGGTAAAGTAAACACAACTACTTGAAAGAGTATCAACTGTATCCTTGCACATTGGTTTTAAGGAACATTCGATAATTATTGGTAATTTACTGGCATCCCTTAAAACAGTTGTTAAAAATGGCTCTGTGACACCGGGAACAAGAAAGAACAACTTTTTTGGCCCAAATCCGTTGATTATGTGGAAACAGTGGAATGATACGATCATTCAGAAAAAGGATAGATGAAAAAAATCTTTTTTTTTGATACCGAGGTTCAACCTAAAAGTGGGCAAGTCCTTGACATTGGAGGAATTGACGTAGCGGGTTATACATTTCACTCCAATGCCATACCTGAGCTGTTGGAAATATTCGGTCAGCACGAGTATATATGTGGGCATAATATCATTTATCATGATATACCCTATGTCCAGAAATCTGTGGGCAGGAAACTTTCTGGAACCAAGGTCGTGGACACACTGTTTTTATCCCCCCTCTTATTTCCTGCCAAACCCTATCACTCCTTGCTAAAGGATGACAAACTCCAAACAGAGGAGTTGAACAACCCAGTAAACGATGCGATAAAGGCAAGGGATCTGTTTTATGATGAAATCTCCGCCTTTAATAGAATGGACGAGGATTTCAAACAGATCTACCATGCCTTATTGAAGGACAGGAAGGAATTTGCATCATTTTTTGATTTTGTCGGGTATGCTCCTTTTACCGATAACCTATCAAGGTTGATTCGAAAAAGGTTCACGGATAAAATTTGTGGATCAGCCCCAATGGATAACATCATCCAGACTGACCCTGTGGGCCTTGCGTATAGTTTGGCAATTATAGATACGGATAGTCGAAATTCGATCACGCCACCCTGGGTGCTTAAAAATTATCCTGAAGTTGAACGAATCATGTATCTGCTCAGGAACAATCCCTGCATTGAGGGCTGTACTTACTGCAATAAGGCGTTGGATGTAAAGTTGGGTCTTAAAAGGTTCTTTGGATATCCCGACTACAGAACATTTGATGGCAAGGCCTTGCAGGAAGAAGCGGTAACAGCGGCCATACACAACAAATCCATTTTGGCCGTGTTTCCAACTGGGGGAGGTAAATCCATTGCATTTCAAGTGCCAGCACTGATGAACGGGGAAAGTGTCAGGGGCCTTACGGTAATCATTTCACCCTTACAGTCCCTAATGAAGGACCAAGTGGACAATCTTGAAAAGATTAATATTACCGAAGCGGTCACTATAAATGGCCTTCTTGATCCGATCGAACGTGCAAAGTCGTTTGAACGCGTCGAAAACGGCAGTGCTTCCATTTTATACATTTCACCGGAATCGTTGCGGTCCAAGTCGATTGAAAGACTTTTGCTTGGACGAAACGTTGTCCGTTTTGTGATAGACGAGGCCCACTGCTTTTCTTCTTGGGGCCAAGATTTTAGGGTGGACTATTTGTACATCGGGGATTTTATCAAAATGCTCCAGGAGAAAAAAAACCTTGAAACGGGCATACCCGTTTCCTGTTTTACGGCAACGGCAAAACCAAATGTTATTCAGGACATTAAGGATTATTTTCAAGCCAAGCTTGGACTTAGCCTGGAAAGTTTCAATGCTTCCGTTTCACGGACCAACCTGAGTTACAAAGTGATTCCCAAGGATAATGAAGAGGATAAATACAATACACTTCGCAATTTGATCGATGGAAAGAATTGTCCGACCATTATCTATGTATCACGCACTAAAAAGGCATTTCAAATAGCTGAAAGGTTGTCAAATGATGGGTATTCGGCTAGGGCTTATCATGGTAAAATGGATAAGCAGGAGAAATCAGAAAACCAGGATGCCTTCATTAAGGGAGACATACAAATAATGGTCGCTACTTCTGCCTTTGGTATGGGCGTAGATAAAAAGGATGTTGGTTTGGTGATTCATTATGAACTTTCGGATTCCCTCGAAAATTATGTGCAGGAATCTGGCAGGGCCGGAAGGGATACAAATATTACTGCGGATTGCTATGCGCTTTATAATGAGGATGATCTGAGCAAGCATTTTGTTTTATTAAACCAAACCAAGCTGAATATTAGGGAAATCCAACAAATATGGAAGGCCGTCAAGGAAATTACACGGTTTAGGAGCAAAGTTTCCAATTCAGCTTTGGAAATAGCGCGAAAAGCAGGATGGGATGATAATGTGGTCGAGATTGAAACCAGGGTTTCCACAGCCATTTCTGCCTTGGAAGAAGCTGGTTATCTCAGGAGAGGCCAGAACATGCCACGTATTTATGCCAATGGGATACTTTCCAAGAATGCCAATGAAGCCATTGAGAAGATAAATCTATCAGAAAAGTTCAACGATAGACAAAAGCAACATGCCATTCGCATCATCAAAAAATTACTTTCCAGTAAGAGTAGAAAACAGACTACGGATGAAGCGGCCGAATCTCGAATTGATTATATATCCGATCACCTTGGTATAAGAAAGGAAGAGGTCATCAGTGTGGTAAATATTTTGAGGGAAGAGAAGATTTTGGCCGACTCCAAGGACTTAACAGCCTTTATAGAGCGTGGAACCAAGAAAAATAGGTCCATGAACATATTGGAGTCCATCAGTGAAATAGAAAGGTTTTTGACTTCAGAATTTGACTTGGAGAAAAAAGTGTTTCATATCAAGGAATTGAATGAGCTGGCAGATCAAAGTGGATGCAAAAGTGTTTCGCCCCACAAGATCAAAACGATAATCAACATATGGACAATTAAAAACTAGATCAAAAGGGAGCAGCACAACTATTCCAAAAATCATTTTTCCATCCAATCCAATTATTCAAGAGCTGAATTGACGGACAGATTGGAGAGGCGGCACGAACTGGCCCGGTTCATTATAGATTCCCTGTCACTAGTGTCCACTAAAAGTATTTAAAAGTTCTTTGAAATTATTGATAATCTATAAGTTACGCCCGTTTTGGGTGCGTGACGATTTGAATTGGATTAGTTTGGTCGGTTTTAAACCGAACGACCATGAACCAAGGCAAATATGTTTTCGCACAATTGACAGTTTTTCTTCCACGTCGAGTATTCGACGGTATTGTTAAAGAGTATGATGGAAACAAGTATGTCAAGCATTTTACCTGCTGGAACCAATTACTCTGTATGGTCTTTGGACAACTTGCCAATCGGGACAGTCTGCGTGATCTGGTAACCGCCCTTGAGGCACATAGTAAAAAGTCCTACCATCTTGGTCTGGGCAAAGGTGTAACAAGGAGCAATCTGGCCAAGGCCAACGAGAAACGCAACCACAGGATATTCGAGGATTTTGCATATCACTTGATATCCCTGGCAAATGGTATGGGAACGGGGAAAGCCCAAGAAACAGGTCAGAAGACCTATGCTTTTGATTCCACTACCATTGACCTGTGCCTGAGCGTATTCTGGTGGGCCAGGTTCCGCAAGAAAAAAGGAGGCATAAAGCTCCATACACTTTTCGATGTCAACACCCAGATCCCGGTCTTTGTCCATATTACCGCCGCCAGCGTACACGATATGAACGCCATGGACCGTCTGGTCTATGAAGCAGGTGCCTGGTACATCTTTGACCGCGGATATCTTGACTATAAAAGGCTCCACCGTATAGAGCGGTGTTCCGCATACTTCGTTATTCGTGCAAAGTCCAACCTTCGGTTCAAGAGAATGTACTCGGCAAAGACCGACAGATCAACGGGCCTGTTATGCGATCAGATAGGGAAACTCACAGGTTTCCATACCTGGAAGGATTATCCCCAAAAGCTGCGCAGGATCAAATATTATGATAAGGAGACCGATCGCACCTTTGTGTTTTTGACCAACAACAGGGAGGCCGAGGCATTGGAAATAGCCCTGCTCTACAAAAACCGTTGGCAAATCGAACTCTTTTTCAAATGGATCAAACAACATTTGAAGATCAAATCCTTTTGGGGAACATCCGAAAATGCCGTAAGAGTACAAATATATACCGCCATAATAACCTATTGCTTGGTGGCCATAGTGGCAGAAAAACTAAAATTACAGCGTACGACCTACGAAATTCTACAGGTTCTTGGCATATCCTTACTGGACAAAACACCTGTAAATGAGCTGTTTGCAAATATAGATTACAATAATGTCAAAGAACATGATTATAAACAACTGAAATTCAGTCTATTTTAAATGGACACTAATGATTCCCTGTACCAAAAAAGTGAAGATTTCATTTCAGGCACTGATATGGAAAAGGTGTTGGTCGAGTTTTCGGTACACGGTTTAAAAAGTGAATATGAAAACCGCAATACCTTGTTCAAGTCCAATATTGATGTTGATGACATTGAGGATGCACTATTTTATCTTTCCAGAATAGATGCCATAAATATCGAAGGTGGGTTTCTGGTCGTTTACAATAGGTTTACCATAGAGAGACTGGAAAAGGACAATCGGATAAAATATAAGGTTGAGGATTATGAAAAGCTCCATCGGTTTTATGAAAACAAGATCCAACAAATCCATATAGTAGGGGAATATGCCCAAAAAATGATTGCTGATTATAAAGGGGCATTACAGTTTGTTGAAGATTACTTCCAGTTGAACTACGCTTCGTTTCTGAACAAATATTTTAAGGGAAGTAGGCAAAATGAAATTAAAAGAAACATAACTCCCGCAAAGTTTAGGAAGCTTTTTGGAGCACTTTCACCCGCACAGCTTAGCATCATCAAGGATAATAGTAGCCAGCATATTGCGGTGGCTGCTGGACCTGGGAGTGGTAAAACTAGGGTGCTGGTCCATAAATTGGCTTCCCTCTTGTTGATGGAGGATGTGAAGCACGAACAATTGCTGATGGTTACCTTCTCAAGAGCGGCTGCCACTGAGTTTAAGTCCCGCTTATTTGAGTTGATAAATAAGGCAGCCTTATACGTGGAAATAAAAACATTTCACTCCTACTGCTTTGATTTATTGGGGCGTGTCGGTTCCCTGGAAAAATCGCAAACTGTGATTAAGGATGCCGTGGACAAAATAAAGAACGGGGATATTGAAACCAACCATATTACAAAATCGGTATTGGTCATCGATGAGGCCCAGGATATGGACAAGCACGAATTTGAGCTTATAAAAACGCTCATGGAACACAATGAAGAAATGCGGGTAATAGCTGTTGGTGATGATGACCAGAATATATATGAATTCAGGGGCGCCAGCTCTGAGCACCTTGAGCGATTTATTTCCGAACAAAGAGCCAAAAAAATTGAGCTTGTTGAGAATTATCGGAGTAAGGCCAACTTGGTAGCGTTTACCAATCAATTTGTGGAACAGATAAGTCACCGTTTAAAACAAACTCCCATTGTTCCCAAACAAATGGAAAATGGTTTGGTCAAAGTGGTCAAATATTCCAGTTCAAATCTCATTGCTCCATTGGTCAAGGATATTTTATCAACTGACTTAGTTGGGTCGACATGTGTGTTGACACACACAAATGATGAGGCTCTTCAGATTGCTGGGCTTTTGATAAAAGGCGGTTTACCTGCCAAGTTGATTCAATCAAATGATGGTTTTAGTCTATATGATTTATTGGAGGTGCGCTTTTTTATTGAACAACTAGGCGCAGCCCAAGACCAATATATCATCGATGAAAGTACATGGAAAAAAGCAAAGCGTAAACTTTGGGACACCTATAGGGACAGCTCCAACATTGAGGCTTGTATCAGTATCATCAAGAACTTTGATGCCAGCAATCCAAAGAAGAAGTACCGATCCGATTTTGAAATGTTTGTCAAGGAATCCAAACTGGAGGATTTTACAAAAACTATGGGGGAGACCATAAATGTTTCCACTATCCATAAAGCAAAAGGGAAAGAGTTTGATAATGTATTCTTGATGTTGGATGGATATAACTTAGACTCCGATCAAAAGAAACGACAGGTTTATGTGGCCATGACTAGGGCAAAACAGAATCTGATTGTTCATTTGAACAGTGATTTTCTGGATAAATTATCGTGTGAGGACATTCAAAAAGAATTTGATTATAACTCGTATCAGCCTTCAGACTTGTTAGTAATACAGCTATCGCATAAAGATGTATGGCTGGACTTTTTTATTACTCGGCAACATCTCTTGTGCAATTTTAAGAGCGGAGACCAATTAAATGTTGATAGTGATGGTTGTTATGATGAAATGGGTAATTGTCTGGTTAAATTTTCGGGCAAGTTCAAAGATAAGATTCACGAATATGGAAAAAAGGGGTATCGAATTAAGGACTGCCATGTAAATCATTTGGTTTACTGGTACAAGGAAGAGATTGAGACAGAAGCAAAAATTATTCTTCCAGAATTGATATTTCAAAAAAGAGAACAAATACCATCGGAAAAACCTACACCATTGCTAAACATATCATAGAGGCAAGTCAATAATGTAGGTTGATTCCTTTTCAAGATTAGTCATAAATATTCTAATGATTAGGTATAGTATGGATTGGTGTAGTACTCAGTAGATAGAAGATTTACTGTTTGATTTTGCCCAGAGTGCTAGACGTTTTAGCGGAGCATTGGAGGGGCCTTTTGGAAACAGGACAGACTGATGCAATAATCAACCTAATGATTTCCAATATGATTTGCTATAGAAGACGAACTTTTATGAATAAGCCCAATGCCTTTTATGTCCAGCTTAGTACCTTTTTGATGTATACTTAGGTAATTGTTTGTTTTTCACGACAATAGAGTCTTTTGGCTTGGTACCTTTTTATCTCTTGCTTGGTACTAAAATCAATCAGACAGTTTCCCAGTAGAAATTTTTTGGTTTTGAGACTTTGATGATTGTATGACTAAAAAGGAAGTCGTCCAAACGGATTTTTGGTGTACCCTTCCTTTGCAAACCCTTCTTGGGGCTTTGCTGTGGAAAGCTACAATCCGTCCGCACGCCCATCAAATTTTAAGGGGTCCATAATAAAAGAAGCCCTGGTTGTTTTTCGGTACATCGAAAAACAGGGCAGTGCCCAAGGACTTCCAATCAGGACACCATCGCCTGCACTCGCTTAACTTCCCGTACGCTCAATTGTCAATGGGTCTGAAGGAATTCCCAAGGGCCCTCATTGAACCTGTCAAGGCCAAGACAGGTTTTGTCCATAAATAGGGTTTCCACTTCCTTGAAAACCTAAGGTTTTTTTACGTCGCGGAGCCTCCCGATTTCTGGCCAAAAGCCCTGACAGAACCCCCTTCTTTTATTGTGCTGCGCACCTAAGAAGCAAACAAACGCCCCTTAAAATTTGGGAAACAAAAACCAAAAAAATAGAGGGGAAATTTTTAACCCTGTTTGCTGATTTATCCAAACTGGAAGACGGTAGACCTTTAAAACTTTTTATCATGAGTACATTGAGAAACAAAGTGCAGTTGATCGGAAACGTGGGGCAAGACCCTACCATTACTGACCTTGACAAAGGGAAGCGTGTGGCACGGTTCACCATGGCCACCAACGAACATTACAAGAACTCCGAAGGGGAACGGGTGACCAATACCGAATGGCATACCGTGATCGGATGGGGGAAACTGGCCGATATCATCGAAGGTTTTGTGACCAAGGGCAAGGAAATTGCCATCGAAGGAAAACTGACCTCCCGTTCCTACGAGGACAAAGAAGGGAACAAACGCTATGTGACCGAGATCGTGGCCAGTGAAATCCTTTTGTTGGGAGGTGCTAATGATTAAATGGGATAGGGGTATCCAAAGGGTTTCTTTGGTGCCCCTTCTTTTTTGATCCTTAAAAGGTAAGATCATGGAACAGCAAGTCAATGAAATACAGATCAGCTACAGGGAAAAACTCAGTACCCTGCAATCGAACTCCATCACCAATTCAAACGATGTGGCACAACTGCTCTTCAAAAATTGGGATACCGACACCATTGGATTGAACGAATGTTTTAAAATTCTTTTGCTCAACCAATCGAATAAAGTCAAAGGGATCTATCCCTTGTCCATTGGTGGGATTACGGGAACCTTGGTGGATATGCGCATTCTTTTTGCCATTGTTTTAAAAACGTTGTCAGTAGGCATTATATTAACACATAACCATCCGTCCGGCCAATTGAAGGCCAGTGAAGCGGACAAGCAGTTGACCAAAAAGATCCAACAGGCTGCCCAGCTTTTTGATGTCAAGGTATTGGACCATATCATCCTGGCACCCGATGGAAATTATTACAGTTTTGCCGATCATGGTTTGATGTAAAGAACAGGGATTTGACAGCAATGCATTGGATGTCAAAATGTATCAAAACGACCCAATCATTATGATTGGGTTTTTCTATGTTCAAAAGCTTGAATTACATATCTTTAAGAACAGGTTGAAATTTCAACCAAGTACGGCAATCCAATTTGATTTGACTTTCCTGAATTCCGTACCATTCGATTAGACTTTTAAACAAAATGCAACTGGTTTTTAAACCATGTTGTGCGATTCGTTTTTGTCCCTGCGGGACGAAAAGGAAGAGCAAGAGGATAGCGCGCAAGCGCGGCGCTATTGATTCATTTTCCTTCGGAAAAGCCCTGTTTATAAAGGTTTTTGGAATTTAAAGCAATTTGGGGTCAAGTGGTTTTTGATGAAAAAATGAGCTGGGCCCAGTAAAATCAAGGAATTTTTGGTGAAAAAATGGATAAAGGATACGAAAAAGAACAATTTACATGCTTGAGCATCAAGATTTCGGTGGCCAAGAAATTTCGAAGATTTTCCAATCGGCAAGGAAAGTCACAGACCATGACCCTGTTGGCCATGGTGGAGTTTTTTGACCACAATGGAATCTCCCCTGACGAAAGGATGTACGAAACTATTGCGAGCTTGAAATATTTGATCAAAAGACGTTTCAACTCCATGGTGGCCATCATGCGAAGCATCGAAAAAGAGCAGACCTTGCCCACGGTAAGTATGATCCAAGCGCTTTTTCAACAAGAGTTGGAACCTGAAGGGGATCAAGAATGGGAAGGAGACTTTGAGTTTTATGAAAAGCAGCTCACGGAAATAATCAATCCTACTAACCCCGAGCTTCTGGATAATGAGACCACGGTGCCCAAGATCCGCTACGTCAGATTGGAGGAACGGATGGAAGAACTCAAGGAAGATTTTGCCTATGTGCTGGACCACATATCAGTGTCCCATAACCGTTTCGGCAAGGATCACCTCAAACTGGACCTCAATCCTGGGGCCATAGAAAAATACCGAACAAAACTCAAAAATATGTAAACAAATATATTGGAATTGTACACTAACAACCGGTTATTGATCATTGGGTTATTGTATAGGGCCATCTATCCGAGCGTGCAAAAAAATAGGTTATGGTCACTTTAAAAAGGAGAAATGGGATTTAGGGACAAATAATAAAAGCTTACCGATTCAACTCACATTGACTATAAGCGACCATGCAATGGAAAAAACGGGTTCATTGCCATACCACGCTGTCTTTATCAGCCGTCTGTGCCCCCATCACCCGCAAGGTGCTGGCACATCCTTAACCGCGGTATGGCAACTATGCAACAAATGTAATGAATGAACCCGGTTTGAAACATTGCTTGTTAGGGGCTATAGCCTATATTGTTCAATAGGTTAGAGATTTAAGTTGAACGGCATATGAAATTTAGGTTAAGACATGGCATTGACCAGTTTCATTAGGCAACTGTTTGGGTTTCTCGGTATCTTATAACAAAACACCCATGGAAAAAATAGTGTCCGTCTTTTGTTGCCTTTGTTTCATTTTGTCATGCACTGATAATGATGATGAAAACACCGTTCTTCTGGGAGACCAGGATTATTTGGTTTTTGGACATTTCTATGGGATGTGTGCAGGGGAAGGGTGTGTCGAAACATTCAAATTGACCGATTCGGAACTGTTTGAGGATACCGTGGATGATTATTCTGGCACTAACTTGAATTTCATTAAGTTGGAAAATGAAAAATTCGAACAGGTAAAAGACCTGATGGATTATTTTCCCCAAGAGCTTTTAAGTGAAAATGATACCATACTGGGCTGTCCGGATTGTGCCGATGGTGGCGGTCTTTTTATCCAATATTACCATAACGGTTCATTGATGAGTTGGAGAATAGATCAAGGCAAAAGTCAGGTGCCAAATTATTTACACGGATTCATTGACGAGGTAAACCATTTAATACAGCTTATTAATAACTGAGTCTTGAATAAAACTTAGGGTAATGAAAATGGCATTTTGCTATTTGATAAGCTTTTCCAAATAAGCAACCTTCTCCTTTTCTGCTTGAAGAAGCCGCTCATAAAGTTTTTTGTTTTCTTCATAGGCCTCTACCAATTTATCAAGTGGATTGAAGGTGCAGTTATTAGGGTGGAATGTACCTTGACTATTTGTAAAACTATTATCGTAGAAATTGTTGAAGTAGTTTATTACCGAATCATCAGAAAAGTTTTTGATTGCTTCTGTAGTCACTCCCAAAGCCTTGGCAATTTCTTCCAATTTCACATCGTCCACCTTTTCACTGTTCTCGATATTGGAAACGGCCTGTTGGCTGATGCCCAGTTCTTCGGCAAGGGTCTCTTGCTTCATACCGCGAAGTTCCCTTATTCTACTGATTTTTCTGCCTATGTGATTGTTCTTGGTCTTTGTCTCCATATCTCAAATATAGGGTCTTTCCCACAATAATCCGATTGTAAAATACAAATCTGGTCCAATAAAATACAAGTGCCCTTGGTGGGGTACTTGGGAATGTTGCCTTAATATGGTTTTCGATTCTCGAACCCTTTAAACCATAATCCCATGAAATATGACACAAACATACCGGAAAACTTTGAAAGAGCAGAAGAGCAGTCCGAATTGCTTGATAGCATCCTGAACATCATAACCATTGACAGTGCCTTTCTGTCCAAAAAACAGAACGAGGGCAATACCGAATATTATTTCCTTACCCTGTTTGTGGACGTAAACAATGACCCACTTCCCAATGAGATTCGTTCCCTAGTTGCCAAGAAAGGAAAGAAGCATCCCGATTTCAGGATAAGGGTCTATACAGAAACTCAATTGGAAACAGGCCTTGAAAGGGGATCGCTCTATTTCTTGGAACATTGCTGTCTGGGAGAAAATGTTTTCGCTCGTTTACAAGGAAGGAACATTATGGATTATTCTACAATGGCATATGATACCCTCATCAAAAGGGCCACCCGATATCATAGAATGGAATTGGGAAAAATAAATGCCTTTGCCAACACCGCGGACATACTTATAAAGGAAGGTGACTATGCCATCGCCACCTTCAATATGCACCAGGCCTTTGAGCTTTCGTTCCGATTCATCGAACAGATGTGCATTGGAAAAAGTATGGTGACCCACAGTATCATCAGCCATATCAACTATTGTAAACAGTTCTTTCCCACACTGCAACCCTTTTTGGAACCGTCTGAATCCAACAACAATGAACTCTTGCTCCTATTGGAACATGCCTACAGTGTTGCTCGGTATGGCAATGAGTTTGAGATTGCCAAAACAGAGGCAATAACCATTCAATCAAAAATGAAGGGTTTTATCCAAGAAGTGGAGTCCATATTCCATAAGCATTTGAATCAGTGCAAGAGCATTATTGATGGTAAGGAAAAGGTTTTTGAAAATGTATGCCCAAAAGTTATCGAGGAAGAAGAGAACAATAATGAAGCAGCAATACTAGGTCAATTGAAGGAACTGGAAAAAATGCATTTCCACGCCCTGAAACCCTATATCCCCGAGAAGGGATTGTACAGTATCGAACTCATAACCGAGGGATATGGTGAGACCTCTTTCATGATCTCAAACCTGATCAAGGTCTGTATCACTGCATTGGAAACCGAGAATAACCCATCGCGTTCAGTTCCCCAACCCCACCGCAATATCAGTGAGGTTTTGGGATATATATTGGATCTGATACCCCATGATGAAATGGAATTCTTGGACAAGGTAAGGCAGCTGCTATTGGAACAAGAAACCACAATTGGATAATTCCATTGATATGAAATCAAAGAGGAAAAGGCTGAAGACCTTGGAAGAGATACAACAGCTCAGGAACAATCTTTCGGGACTGTTGGGAAACAATAGGTCCATCGACCCAAAGGGAAATAATGTGACTTTCGAGGTCAGGGACAACAACCATCTTTTGATGCTCATCAAAAGCCTTTTGGAGGTCTGTACATTTGCCCTTGATGGAGATGGGATGATGCTATCCCCAGCTAACCAAAATGTATCAAAGGAGGAGAGTGTCGTCCAAGTATTGGAACTGATTTTGAGCATCCTTCCCGATGGTCAAATGTACTTTTTGGATCAGCTTGACGAGAAGCTATAGGAACTTGATGAAGTATGAATGGGGCATAAAAGTGAAAAACAAAAAAATTGATAAAATTTTCAGTCTTCAATTCAACCCAAATAAGACCAAATTTCATCGAGCTTACAAATTCAGCCAAATTTTTTAAGATCAGGAAGGATTTCATGATGTTTGGCAAGTTATTAATGATTGGTCATATGGAAATTGGCCAAGCTTCATCAAGGTGATACCTCCCAGGGGTAATATGCTCCCATCGCTTTAAAATTGGGAATTCCGCGTTGTTTTGATCGATAAATAGGGTCAAAATCCAATGGTTGGGAGACCTTGATATTTTTCCCAAGGTGGGTCCCAACTTGGGAATTTTTGATTTTTGGGGTTTAGGGGGTGGATTTTCTGAATTTTGACCATTATTTTTTAATTCCACAAGCGCATATGGGTCCAAATACCATCAAATTATAGGAACCAAAAAAAACACCCACCTATGTGCCAACTTGGGAAGTTTTTCCAAAAACCTTTTTGAGTTTTGTTCACGAAAGTCAAATCATTGAAGGGGCCGTCAAATTGAAGGATCCCAAGGCGATAGCCCCTTTTTTAAAAACTCAAAATCTATGGGAGCGACCATTATCACAACGGAAGACCTAATGGAGTTCAAGTTTGAACTGCTGGAGGACATCAAAGAACTTTTACATAACAACAAGGGCCGATCTGAAAAGAAATGGCTCAAGTCCAACGAAGTCAGGGAGCTTCTCGGGATATCGCCTGGAACCCTTCAAAATTTGAGGATCAATGGAACCCTGCCCTTTACCAAGATCGGTGGTGTGCTGTATTATGAGTACCATGAGATCATGGAGGTCCTGGAAAAGAACAAGATCCATAAACGGATATAGATTTTGGAGGACATCAATTACATCAAACATCTCAACGGGGTCTTTGGGCAGTTTGCCAGGGACAGCCGTTTGAACCCTACCCACATCAGCCTGTACATGGCCCTTTTCCAATTGTGGAACTACAAGCTGTTCCGGGAATCCTTCCATATCGATAGGGAGGAGGCCATGGACTTGGCAAAGATCGGTTCCAAGTCCACCTATCACCGCTGTATCAAGGAATTGGAACACTGGGGCTATATCCTCTATTTTCCGTCCCACAATCCGTTCAAGGGAAGCAAGATCAAGATGTTCAATTTTGGGACAAGTGATGTACAAGCATTGGACCCAAGCCCTACCGATAATGGGACAAGCTCTGGACAAGAGGTGGTGCGTAACAACAAACCTATTCAAACCCCAAAAAACTATTCAAACCCCATCAAACAAAAAAAAGATAAAAAATCAAGATCAGAAAAAATGGGAGACAACGGCAAACGTTCATGCACCGTCCCAAATACGGACAACCTCCAGACCACCCATGACAAAAATTACAGCGAACCACTTTGAACTATAGTGCGCCACATATCATCACCGAAGGTGCTGTCCAATATGAACTGGGCAGTCTCATTGGACGTGAGATCGAATATGATTTTGGGAAGATATTGATCTATCTGGAAGCCAAGGGCAAGCTGATGTTTGGTAAAAAGTTCAAGATCTACAAAGAGGACAGGGACATCATTTATAAACTATGCCTGTACTTTATCCGGGACACGGCCCGATGTCGGCAACTGAACATTGATATCGACAAGGGAATCCTTCTGACCGGTCCAGTGGGATGTGGAAAGACCAGCTTGATGAGATTGATGAAACATATCGTGCCACATCGACGTCCCTATGGCGTGATTCCCTGTAGAAACATTGTCTTTGGATTCAATCACCTTGGGTATAAGGTCATTGGGGATTATGGGGATTCCCAATTCTTCTGTTTTGATGATTTGGGAGCTGAGCCTGATGGAATTCACTTTGGAAAGGGGTGTAATGTAATGGGTGAGATTTTACTTTCTCGCTATGAATTGCATGTTGACCACAAACTTAAGACACATGCGACAACCAACCTTAATGCCATTGAACTTGAGGAACGTTATGGTAGCCGTGTCCGGTCAAGATTGAGGGAACTATTCAATTTGGTCAGCTTTGATGGCAAGAGCAGGGACAAGCGAAAATAACCCAACGTTTTATTGACTTAATGCCCTTTATTTTTTACTCACTAAGATGAAATTTGGTTAAGCAAGGTGATTTCTCCCCAAAATTAGGTGCCGGTCATTACTAGAGAACCAGGGCTGTTGACCTATAATACACACAAAATTAAACCCTTGCATAAATTAAAAATTCTTTTCATTTTGTAGGAATAATTCCTTTTGTTCATTATATTTGAATGTTCATTGTCACTGAACGATTAAAAATAATGAACGCAAGATTATGTATCGAAATAACGATTTTATTTATGAAGCAGTAGCAAATCTGGAGAACCTTATCAATATACCGATTGATATTGAAACTTCAAGAGATAACTATGATGCTATTTTGAACATCAAAAACATGCATTTTGTGGTAGAGGCAAAATCAGCTATGAGAACCTCTAATCAAGGATTGGTATTGTCACAGCTTGAAGAAATTAGAAATCGAAGCAACAAGCCAATAATATTAATTGCACAATACATATCTAAAGAAGCGGCAAATCAGCTTAAGGAGAGGGGATTTAATTATATAGATATTGCAGGTAATGCTTTTGTTAAAAAGGGCGACCTAGTGATATACATTGAAGGTCAGAAGAGAAGGACTGCTACCCTAACCAATCAATCTAGGGCCTTTCAAGAAGCTGGGGTTAAAATTATCTTCCATCTGTTAAGCGAACCCGAAAACTTACAGGATTCATATCGAACAATTGCACAAAAGGTAGGCGTGTCTCTGGGGTCTGTAAGTAATGTGATGGCAGAATTGGAAGAGCTAAACTATTTGATTAAAACCAATGAAAAAAGAGTGCTTAAAAATAAAGAAGAACTTTTGGAAAGATGGTTGGTGGAGTTTAATACCGTTTTAAAACCTCGAATTATAAGAAGCCGAATGAAGTTTATAGATACAGATATGGTTCAAAATTGGCGTCATACACTTTTAAACCAAACTGGTAGAGACATCCTTTGGGGTGGTGAGTCTGCGGGAGCTATCCTAACCGATAATTTCAGGCCGCAAGAATTTACCATCTATAGCAATCTGGAACTGCCTGAAATAGCAAAAACATTGCGTTTAGTTCCTGATAAAACAGGTAATGTAGAAGTGCGCCAAAAGTTTTGGCAAAACAACAACTGGAATCAAAATACGGTACCGGCCTTATTGATTTATACCGATTTAAAGAATAGTGGCTATGGTAGAAACGTGGAAATCGCTAACCAAGTATTTGAAAATGAGTTACAGCATATCCAGTAAAAAATTCAACCACCCGTTATTGAAGCCTATTCTTCAGGAATTAACCGACTATTTTAAGACATCGGGTATTTCCTTTTTTGTCATTGGGGCGACCGCTCGGGATATTATTATGGAGTTACACGATGAAAGTTCCGGACGGTTAACACACGATTTGGATATTGCCATCACCATCAATGATTGGGAGCAATACAAAACAGTTGAAGAAGGCATCACGCAACTACCTAATTTTACTAAAGACCCAGACCAAAAGCAGCGGTTCCAATATTTGGGAAAGTTCGATTTAGATATCGTGCCTTTTGGTAATATCATGATGGAAGACGATAAAATCTTTTGGCCGCCAGATGAAGAGTTTGCCATGTCAGTACTTGGGTTTTCTGCTGTAAATGAGGCGTCCTTAAAGGTAAGTATTGATGAGGATATCGATATTCAAATTGCATCCTTGGCAGGTATTGGGTTATTAAAAATAGTAGCCTGGAAAGACCGTAATCACAAAACGAATAAGGATGCGGATGATATCGCCTTTATCCTGCAAAACTATCTGGAAATCCATCGGGATGAATCGCTTGAACATTTTGAAGCGGTTTACACCGAAGACCATACCATAGTTAAAGGTGGAGCAGTCTTATTGGGAATTCACATCAATCACTTGTTAGATAACTATCCAGGGGCTAAACAAAGCATCAAGGAGGTGCTATCAATTGAAGTGGGTAAAAAAGAAGAAAGCAGACTCATCAATCAAATATTGGAAACCCATAAGACTTTAAACTACGATGAGGTTTTGAAAAGTATAGAAAACATAAACAACCAAATAAAAATATAGTCAATCAATGGCAACAGAAATAAAAGAAAAAAAGGAAAGTACCGTATTAGAGGATAACCAATTACTTTGTGTACTAACCAACCAAGCGAAAAAAATAAGTGCAAAAGAATCCAACTTGCAATCGGTAATACTGATGCTCAACGAAGAATATGGGTTTGATTTGGACGATATGGAGCGTGATTTCACTATTGTTTATACCGACCCTGAAACGGACAAGTCCAAAAAGCAAAAGTTGGAATTGGTGGTGTTTGCCAAGGGTAAGGAACATGTACAGGAAAATATTATCCGGATGGTGGTGGTTCAGGATGATAAGGTAAAAGTAACCGATAAGAAAAAAGGGCTTACAGCAACATTGGAAAACGCTATGGGAGCAGCCGATGATTGTGAGTTTGGTTTATGGGCAAATGGTTCAAGCTATCACTTTCTACAAAAAGAGGAAGATGACATTGGTTTGGATTTCCAATTCACAGATTTGTCGGATTTTCCTGGTGAAGGAGAAACCCTAGAAGATTTAGACCGCAACGACCGTTCTTACAGTAGAAAACCCGCCAACGATTCTTTAATCAAGGTATTTAAGCGTTCACATGATTACATTTATGGTAATGAAGGACGTAAAAAAGACGCATTCTGGCAACTCTTAAACTTGATTTTCTGTAAGCTGTATGACGAAAAACGCAGGTTTTTGCCAACTGATGATAATATCAGTTACCGTCGCAAATTCTGGGTTGGTGTTAAGGAGCAAAATACGGATGCGGGTCGTGAAGCGGTCGCCAAACGTATTAAAGGCTTATTTGATGAATTAAAAAAAGATGAGGTCTTTTCTGAAGTGTTTCAAGGTAATGAGTCTATTGATTTAACCAATAAAGGATTAGCCTTTATCGCTGGTGAACTGGCAAAATACTCATTTTTAGATGCTTCTGTCGATGTTAAGGGTATGGCCTACGAAACCATTGTAAGTAATACTTTAAAACAAGAAGCAGGTCAGTTTTTTACACCACGTAACATTATTAAGGCAATGGTGGAAATGCTTGACCCTAAAGAAAACCATCGGGTGCTGGATCCTGCTTGTGGTTCGGGTGGATTTCTAGTAATGGTATTAGACCACGTGCGTAAGCAAATCACCCGAGAGCTATTTCCAGACTTGTCAGGTCCTTTGTTAGAGGCAAAATACAACAGTCCACAAGTAAATGAATTGGTAAGACAATATGCCGAAAATAACATCTTTGGTTTTGATTTCGACCCTGATTTGAAGAAAGCGGCACGTATGAATATGGTGATGGCAGGTGATGGTCATGCCAATATTTTTCACGTCAATTCCTTAGCATACCCAAACTGGGAACATCCATCCGAAATTGAAAAAATCGAAGCAAGTATCAAAAGAAGCTTATTGGCGATGGATGATGGAAGTAATACCTATGGCTATGATGCACGCGAAAAGTTTGATATGGTATTTACCAACCCACCATTCGGCGCTAAAGTAAAAGTAGATGCCAGCATTATTTATAAAGAAGATGGTTCCTTGCGTTACGAGTTAGGGGCTTACAGCAATGCACCAGAAGTATTGTTTATAGAAGCCTGCTACAACTTTCTAAAACCAGGTGGTAAAATGGCGATTGTATTGCCGGATGGTATTTTGGGTAATCCAAATACACAAAGCGTTCGGGAGTGGATACTCGATAAATTTAAAATTCTCGCATCTGTTGATTTGGCGGTAGAGGCTTTTTTGCCACAAGTGGGTGTACAAGCATCCTTATTGTTTTTAGAACGAAAAAGCGATTTACAGCGCCAATTGGCTCAAGATAAAGATGAAGACTACGATGTCTTCATGGCAATTGCCGAAAAACTAGGTAAAGACAGGCGTGGCAATCCTATTTATTTGCGTGATGATGATGGTGCAGAACTAGTTTTTGGGGTAGAAAAGGAATACTTGGTACAAAAAAAGGATGGTAGTTCACCACAGGTAAAAGCAAGAGTGGAAAAAGTAAAAAAACTGGATGATGATTTACCGAAGATTTCTGAAGCATATAATAAATTTCTTAACAAGCTCTAATGATGAAAAGCGGTCAAATTAGTATATCAAGATTCAATGAAGGACTTACCGTATTCAAGCCTGATTATTATTTAAATAGGGGTAAAAAAGTGATATCAGATTTATTAGATAAAGGTATTACTAATTCAAGTCTAGTCGATTTGACAGATAAATTATACCAAGGTGGAATTTTCAAAAGAGTATTTGTTGAAAATACTGATTATGCACATCAATATATTACTGCTAGTGATATGGTAAAAGCCCAACCCCTTGATAATGCTAAAAATATTTCAGTGAAATACACACCTTGGGTTGATGAAATGACTTTAAGAGATAAACAAATATTAATGAGTTGTGCCGGAACTGTTGGAAATACTACTTTGGTAAATGATAGTTTTTCTGGGTGCATTGGCTCTCAAGAAATAATTAGAATTGAAACTAGCCAAATACCTTTTGGATTTTTATATGCGTATTTAAGCGCACCAATTGTAAATGAGTATATCCAATCCATGATTTACGGTGCTGTAGTTCCAAGAATTTCACCTGAAGAATTAGGACGGTTACCAGTTTTACTTCCAGAAGAAAACAAACAACAACAAATTCATAATCTTATTGTTGAGGCTTCAAAGCTTCGTGTAGAAGCTAATAAGTTGTTGAAAGAGTCTCATAGAATATTTGATCAAAATTTAAATTTTAAACCAAGACAGGCACTATACATGAAAAAGAACGTCAAGGACATATTGGGCAACTACCACAATCGACTTGACAGCTCTTTTTACCTGAATATTAATAATGCTGATGAAGAGTTGTCAAAAGCCCGCTATAAGTCGATCGAGTTAGGGGAGTTGGTGTTAAGAAAAATGTTCACAGCTCAAAGAGGCAGGAGAAATTATGTGGGCTCAAATGGAATTAGATTCTTGTCAACCACAAATGTATCAGAATCAAACCCATTGTTGATCAACAAGTTTTTAAGTAGAAGCACAAAAGGTTTAGAGACATTAATTGTTAATAAAAAGTGGATATTGGTATCAAGTTCTGGTCAGGAGATATTGGGTTCTGCCTTCCTAGTTGATGATACATATGCTAAAAGTGCAGTCAATCAACACTCGATACGTGTGATTATTGATGAAACCCTTATATCTCCTTATTACGTGTATGGGTATTTGTCCACACCAAAAATCAAAAATTATATTCGCTCTGGAATATATGGATCCGCAGTTTTAACTATAGATGAACATTTCCTGAAGAGTCTAAAAATTCCAATATTGAATGATAAAATGGAGGAGATATCAAAACTTGTGGAATCTTATTCTAACAAATTTGAAACAGCTTGTTTTATGGAAAAGGAAGCAATCACCCTAATAGAAAACGAAATAGAACAATGGCAAGAATCATAAAACCACCTTATTTCGAGACTGTTGTTAATGCAGGTGAACAACGTTTAATAGATTTTCTGGAAGTCAATCTTCCAGATAGTTTTACGTTGATTCCTAATATTGAACTGGCAGCGACTAACCCACGTAACAACCAAACCCAATATTGGGAGTACGACCTAATTGTGGTTACACCACACGCCATCTACAACATAGAAAATAAAGATTGGAAAGGACGTATAGAAGGCGATGATAACTATTGGTATGTTAACGACCGCCAAAAACCCAATCCACTAAAAACAGGGCGTATTAAAACGGCCATTTTAGCTTCAAAACTCAAAGAGTTTGATTACGATTTAGGGAAAGCCTATATAGTCAATATGGTGACTTTGTCGTATCCCAATGGTATAGAACCTTATATTGTTCAAGAAGCAGGTAAAGTGAGTTTTCAATTAGAAAAACGCTTAATCAATTTTATTGCAAATCCTGCAAGTGATAAGTACGAAAACACCATTGTTGATATACATGATAAAATAGTAGATTATTTAGTTGGGCGTTTCAGTGAAAAGAAAACCGAAGATAAAAAGGAACTCTATAGCCACGAGATTCTGGAAATCGTAGACCAAGAAAATTATTATACAGAGTATCTGGCAAAACCAAAAGGGGTCACCTCATCCATTCGTAAACGTATTAAAGAATATACGCTTCAGGTAAAAGGTTTATCACCGGAAGAGCTCAAACAACGGGAACTCAAGATTAAGAATGGTTTTAAGGCATTAGAGCATATCAAGAGTAATCCCTTTATTACTAATGTTCAATATGAATTAGATGAAGAAAACCATCTCTTTTATGAAATCACAGATTTCCTAGAGGAAGATTCCTTACGCAACAAAGCAAAAACAAGCGAATTTACCTTTACAGAAAAGATAGATATTTTAAAGAATATCGCGTCAGCGTTAAAAGCAGCACACGAGCATAATGTATTCCACCGGGATATTAATCCGGATAATATCTATTACAGGGGTGGTTATGCGATGCTAGGTAATTTCGGTAAAGCATATTTTACTTATCACAATGAAGAAGGCTATACTGTTCAAGCCACCATTAATGAGCAAAATGCCACACCATACCACGCATTGGAATTAACGGTTGGAGAAGCTTCTAGAGCCTCCGATTTATATTCCTTTGGTATTCTAACCTATTGGTTATTTGTAGGAGAAGAACCAATAAAATCGCCTTACGAATTGAACAACCTAAATGGGAGATTACCAGAAAAAAATTGGCCATCTAAAGTAAAACAAACCTTACCAAGTTGGATTGATGATATCTGTAATAAAACCATTTTGGTTGATGAGTTTCAGCGTATTGATAGCGTAGAGGAATTAGAAGCCATCATTAAAAAAGGAACATCCTTAGAAGTTGAAAGTACAATTAAAAAAGAAACACAAGACTCTAAAAAAGAAGATACAGATGTTTCCGAAAAAGAGTTGGATGAAATAAATGAAGGGGACCGTATAGGGGACTACACCATCTACAACGAACTGGGTAAAGGAGGCTATTCCAAAGTGTTTAGGGTAAAGCATTCCATTCAAGGCACGGAATATGCCATGAAGCTCTTTAATACCAGTGTGAATGATGCATCTGTAAAAGATGAATATGCAGCATTAAGTAAGTTAAGTCACCCTAATATTGTACGATTTGTTTGGAATGGGACAACACCATCAGGGCAATTTTACACCTTAACCGAATTATTGGATGGCGATAATTTAAGTACTTATGTACGCACCGATGCCAGATTACCAATGTATAGAGTTTATCAGCTTGCAACAGATATACTGTCAGCTTTGGTTTCTATGCAGTCGCAAAATCCACCAATGTACCATCGTGATATTAAGCCCCAAAACATTATTTGGGACTGCCAAGAACGTTTTGTGTTAATTGATTTTAATGTAGCCTCTTTTGCGGAGGACAATACAGATTTTGTAGGAACCAATCCATATCTCGCACCAGATTTAGTAACTGATAGCAATAATGTCAATTGGGATACATCAGCAGATGTATTTTCATTAGGTGTCACCTTATTCCAATTGGTTTGCAAACAATACCCATGGACACCAAGTAAGATGCCAATTATGTCTAAAACGGCAAATAACCCAAAGCAGTTAAACGAAGCTATTTCTCAAAACTTTGCAGACTTACTATCCAAAGCCATCAGTACCAAAAAGGAGGAACGTTTTGGGTCAGCCAAAGAAATGCTGGATGCTCTAGAGGCTATTGGCGAAGATAATTTGTTGGCAGAGAAAGAAGATACTGGTACAGAACTGCCAAATACAGAACGATTATATCATACTGAAATCACAATTTATCAACCAGGTTGTAATATCAAGTTGGCAGATAACATGCAACGGTTTGTAGTGCTTAAAGATACGATTGATGAAGCCTTGAGTAAGTTTAAGGATAACCTGAAAAAATATAAATCGTCTATAAAACTTGATGAAAAAATAAAAGTAAACATCAAGGTGGATAGTGAATCAATTGTAAGCGAGACATTTTGGAATGGTGGAGCAAAAACCTTTACTGACGGAAATGTGGAAAGGGTCTATCAAAGTTTAATTGAAACTGTTGAGAAAAATAAGGACAAAATAAAGCGTTTTAAAATAGATGTAGAAGGCCTTAACATTGTAGAATACATCAATTCGCTTTACAGTCAGTCTAAACAAGGAAACTTCGGAACTAGGGCTAGTCAAACGGCTAATCAGTTTGATAAATTAACGTATTCACCATCATTATTGGATCAAAAATTAATTCCTGATATCCTAGACGACAGATACAAGTTACTAATCATTACAGGTAACGCAGGTGATGGTAAAACAGCATTTATTAAAGAGATTGAACAGAACCAGGCGGTGAAGAATTTGGAAAGCTTTCAACATAAAAATGGAGCGCGTTTCCAGATAAAAGGAACACCTTACGAAAGCAATTATGATGGGTCGCAAGACCAAGAGGATAATGCCAATAATGATGTTTTGGAAACCTTTTTTGAACCTTTTGAAAATATTAGGGATTTCAGTCGAGCCAAAGAGGGGCGCATTATTGCTATTAATGAAGGGCGTTTGGTGGATTTCCTAATGACCTCATCAAAACATCAAGACCTTTATGAGTTAATAGACCAATATTTCTATAACGAAGGTCATTTTAAGTTGCCCGAGGGAGTCATGATTATCAATCTTAACCTGCGCTCTGTGGTGGCAAACACTGAAAATGGTGGGAGCTTATTCAGAAAGCAAGTAAAGAAACTGACCAATAAAGCACTATGGACAAAATGTGAAGGCTGTTCACTAGCGAATAAATGTTTCATTAAATACAACGTAGAATCCTTAAACGATTCAGCAGCGGGTGATGAAGTGATCACCAGAATGGAGTGGCTCTTACGTACCGTAAGTTTAAAACGAGAATTGCACATTACCATGCGTGACTTGCGTTCTTTCATAGCTTTTACCTTAACCAGAGACCATGAATGTGAAGACATCAATAAGTTTTATGAAGCAGCAGCTGGTAAACCTGAAAGCTATTGGCAATACTATTATTTTAATATTACCAATCCTGCTTTGGGTGATTCAGGCAACCAAGACAGATTGATTAAGTTGTTAAGGGAAACAGATATTGGAGAAGTACCAATTCCGGAAACCGATAGAAACTTATTTTTTGATAAGCATCAACCAAAGGAATTTATTGAGTTTTCAGAACGGGAAATAGACTTAATAGATATCTTCAATAAGGTAAAGGATGATGAATTACGTTTGCCGGTTCACGAAAAGACTAGTGAAATTCTAGAGCGCATAAGAAGCGTTCAAAAATCCTATATCAGACACCATTATTACGAAGGAAAATCCACTTTAATAAGGAGTGAAAATCAAAAAGGGAAAGGGATGCCATCATTCATGTTAAGGCTACCATACCATTCGGTTTTCAAATTTGTACAATTGCTTCATGATAAGAGCACAGGCAAAGAAACCATACAAAGTATTTCCAGAGCCATAGCCCTGAATGAGGGTTGTGATAACACCAATATTGACCAAAATAGTTTGGTCTTGGCAGCTACAGAGGTAACAGACCCATATAGCAAATCCTTTAGACTGTTTAATCTCAATGATTTCGAGTTAAAGGTGAACAACACAGAGCACTTGGTAAAATATCTGGAATACGAGCCAGATAGTTTCATGTTCAAGCATAAAACAGAGTCACAAATCAAGTTAACCATATCCCTGGATTTATACGAAATGCTGTATTTCATTCAACAAGGGTTTAGTCCCTCACTAAATGATATTCGAGGAAAATTTGTAGAGCTAATTATTTTCAAAAACCTACTCAAGAACTTAAACTATAGTGAAGTGGTTGTAACAAGAGACGATGCAGACTATTTCAGCATCAAAAAGGACAATCAAAATAGAATAGTAATCGAACCAATAAACTTTTAAGTATGGCGATTAAAATGAATAAGGAGGAAAGTGTGTTTCGTAATGAACTCATTTGTACTATCGATGCAAAATCTATTAATATAGAATACACCCTTGTTAATTTGTTCATGCTCTTAAGATATAATGGGCAAAAACCAAGACAGCTATCTAGAGGAAGAGGAAAAACTTTGATTGAGATAAATCATTTAAAGAATGCATTAGGAGTGTTGGAAAATGAGAATAAGGTTGTAGGGTATTCCGATAATTCTGAAGCTATAGAACCTTGGATACGTAACAATTTTGTTAATATGGCTTATCGTGGTAAAATCGACAAGGAAAAAGTAGCCTCATTAAGACCTGTGCATTTAGAAAGTTATAGAGTGCGTAACGCAAGTGTAGCCAGAGATTATTATTCAGCAGATCAAGTCTATTTGATGTTAAGCGCTAATCCACAAGTTAAAGATGACCTAAAAAAATTCTTAATTGAAGGTTGGGATGCTACCACAGATACACTCAATAGTTTAGACAATCTCGATATAGATAGTTTAGGGATGCTAAACATCATTCCAAAAATATCACCTCGCTTTGTTTTAGATTCGGCAACTGCATTAAACAAAATTGAACCATTATTAAAAAAGCAAGCTGGATTATTCTGTGATGATATTAGGAGGTTATTAGTTTATAAAGATAAAATACCTAGAAGTGTTTTGGTTGACTACTTAAAAACAATCATTTCCTTCCACATGTCATTATATACCCAAAAATTGGTTCATTTTTTACCAGTAATGATTGAAAAAGGAACAGTAAATATTGAGGATGAATGGAATATTGTAATTGATACAACAGATGATTTTGAAAGTAGAGTGTCCGCCTATGCGATAGAGGATGCAGATAGACTATACAATTCTATTTACAAATATATTGTTGCAACATTCAAAATTAATATGACTTTAGAATATTTAGAATTGAATAAGGACAATTCTGAAAATTTAGAAAAGGCATTGATAGAATTGAAGGAAACCAGTAACGAGAAAGAAATTTACTTCAGGGTAAAATTTAATAGTCTTTATAAAGATTTAGATGAAGAGGATAAGTTATTGGTTGATGATATCACTAAATATGAAGAAACCTATTTTGATAAGTATTTGGCCATTATTCTCAATACTAAATCTAAAAGACAATTAAAGGAATATAGAGGGATGTTAGCAAATTTGAGTCAAAACAATTCAGATAGAGGTTTTATGGCTCAAGGAAGAAGTAAAAAGCACCCGAGAAGATTTGTAATGGGAACACGTTTATTGGAAACCTTGGTGCAGATTATGGTCTTGGAAAGTCAAGACGACCATTTTGAAACCCGAAGTTTATCTATTGAAGAATTAATGAATAGAATTAAGGAGAGATATGGATTAATAATCAATGGAATTACCGAACCAAGATTTAGAGATGCCAATGTAAACACACATTTAGCATTCAAGGAAAATGTGGAGGCCTTTAAACAAAAATTACGTCAAATAGGGTTTTACGACGATTTAAGCGATGCATACATACTGCAAAAAGTAAGACCAAGATACCCATTGAACCAACAATAGTAAGCACCAATGATTATAAATACATATTATAAAGAAATTATTGATTTAGTTATTGATTTGCATCAAGAAGAATTGCATAATGCTAAACCTGGACATTGTATGAAAATTGCAGGATTGGCATTTAAAGAACTAAATGTCTTGTGCGATAAAATTAATGAACTATTTCCAGAAATAGATACCTATATTATATCAGAGGTGAATATTAATGAAAAATGTATTAGTGCTACCAAACTGATTGAATTAAGGAACAACCAATACAAACCGCTTTTAATTCTAATCCCATCTAACAGTAGAACAGCGGCAGAAGATTCTTATGGGAATGCAACCTTTAAGGAATTAAGTTTAGAAGGAGTAGAAACAAAATTAGTCAATAAATTAATTAATGAAATCCCTGTAGAGTTTAAATACTCAATTATTGAAGATATTATCGATTTCATAGGTCAAGATAACCTCAAGAATACTCAGATTATCAACTTTCTCATAAGTCTTAAAGAAATTGGTTATAGTGATGAAAGTATAGGGAACAACCTCTATAAGCTAAATCTAATACCTGATACAAAATTACTAGAGGACAGCAATAAAATAAGGTCGAGAATAAAATTCAATTCGGATTGTGTTGAGGTACTATCAAACTTTGATAAACCTATGATAGACCGGATTGCAGACATGCCTATCGAATCGAATACGTTGCAAAGTGAAATTGTAGACTTCATAAAAAAAGAAGACCAATTAAACACAAAGCAGGAGATAGCAGAAACGATCTTCCAAAAATATCAAAACCTGAACTTCTCAAACTGGAAAATATCCGATTTAGAAATAGATTTTAGTAAAGTAAAACTATCTGTTGAAGAAATTAAATCGAGTGATTTTAAAACAGAAAATGATAGAAAAATATTATATGCTAATCCAAATAGTGCCTCGAAAATTAAAATAAGATTTTCAACTAATCCGAATCCTAATCAAATATCCGATTTGAAGTATTTCAAAATTGTTTTAATGGCAGTTGATGGAGGAAGAGGTGAAGAAATTTCTGTGTTGCGAAAATTAAAAAAGACAGCTAATAATCGTCCTTACAGAGATGCTATAGTAGAATTAGAGCCTAATCAAATAGATGATGGAGCCTATTTTATTAAAGTATTGGCAGAAAACGAGTTTGGAGAAATTTTGAATAATGATGATGATTTTAAAGAGATTAAAATTCAAGAAGTATGGGAAGAAGAATTAAAAAATAACCCAGAATCCTCGAAAGATGAGTTCCAATATAAACTAACCTGTGATTCCGAAGATTTTGATTTTGTGGTTGATGATACGATCGATCGGGAAGACAACCAAAGAAAAGACAAGGTTAAAAGTGTGCTTCAAGCATTTTTAAATCATAGAATTTACGATTTAAAGCATGAAAATGAGCCTGCAATACCCGAACCAATTGAACCTTCAAATTGTTGGTTAGACGATAAAAAAGTTAGCCATACCTCTGTATTTCATATAAACTATTCCCCAAACCATAACTATCAAATACTTTTATCTTCTAAATTAAGAACCATTGAAAAAGTGTTTTTGGATAACGCAGGATATTTGGGTTATGTTAAAGTAGATTTAAATAACAATGCGTCATTTACAAATTTTAATGATTCCAAATTTATAGAGAGCAAGCTAACATTGAGCGCACCGGAAACAGTCTTGAGCTTGCGTACTAAAGTGTTCAAACGTATTCAGGAATCTAATGAAAACAATGATGGTGTTTTCGAAACAGCTGATATATTTAATTTCAAAGAAGACATTTCTAATTATATTTCAGCATATACAGCATGGACTTCTGAACTTCAAAATCAAATTTCCAACACTGAAATTTCAGAGGAAGACAAAGCTGATTTGATAGATTTAGTATGTGAATTGCAATTTTTGGATGTTGTTAAATTAGACACCAAACTACCTGACGGTAAAAAAATAGAAGCATTACTTTTTTCACCTTTGCACCCTTTAAGATTAGCTTGGATATTGCAGTTGTTAGATGTGTTTTTTAAATGGGAACAAGAAACATTGGGTTTTTCAAAATACAAAGAAGCATGGCCAAATAATTTAGAAGTACTTTTTAATAATGAATTTAGCTATTCCAATAATCCATTGGTTATAGTAGGCAATCAGTCTTTAAAAAATTATAATTATTCAGGTGAATTAGCACATGGATGGGGCTTGTATTTAGAAGGAGTAGACAATAAGTTGAGTAAGTCTTTTACATCAATATCTAGACAGTTGCTTCATTATTTCAGAGGGCTTTTTAATATCACAAAAGAAAACTATATCGATACAGATATTAGTAAAAGACAGGTAGTTACCCATATTAAAAATTACTTAAAGCAACATCCTTATGTAGACAAATTAATTTTGAATTTGGTGAATGCTGGAGATGCCAATGTGTTTTCTGATGCATTAATTGAATTAGAAAAAGAAAAAGATTTTAGTAATACAAAATATGAGATAAGATTATTTAAGGATAGTGATAAAATCATTGAGCATGGAGACGCACTTAAAAGTCTTTTGAATCCACAATCAATCATTTCTGAAGAAGCTGAAGTGTTTTCGCAGCCGTCCAAAAACAGGCTGTTTCCGAAATTAAGATTTTCAATAAATAACATTTCAGATTATTTAAAGAATCCATTGAAGTTCAATGCGCATATTAGTTTTTTAATAAGCCCATTTCCAATAAAAATTGAATTGGTAAAACCAGATTTAGACACTAGAAATTTCTATGTGAATGGCATTGTTACGGATCATACAGTCAATGTTGAGAACGATGACAATAGATTTAAGTGGAACAGGTTTATTAAGGGTAATAACTTACCAATAGTTTATAGTAATCTTGGCCAATTGGGTATTCAATTATTTGAGAACATGCAATCCTTTACAAGTTGTGCTCTAAAATTAGAATATACAGAGGCAATTCCATCAACACAAATGGTATTGAATGAAAGGGATAAAGTGCTAATAACTCACTTACATGATTATTCAGACTGGGTGGTAACATTTGATAAGAATATGGGGCCAGAGGTATATGACCAACCCTCAAATGGTGAGGATATTCCATTTTTATTGGATTATGTACCTGGTGAAGAAGTTTCAGGAATATCATCTTATTTAACTACAAGGCCAACATCAGAGGTACTAGGGTTAATAGGCCCTCATTTTAAGGAGTTTGACTTGGACATTCACAATGAAGAACATCAAGTAAAAATTAAATCTCTTTTGGAAGATCTAAGGGCTTTAAGTAGCTCATTGGTATTACAACTCAACTCATCTAAAAACAAGGCATTCGAGGTAATTGGTTCTGCTTTTACAAAGAGGGTGTTGGAAAAGAAAGGATTTTTAGAAAACGGCATTTTAATACCTATCGATTTACATCAAAATTTATTTAACCAAAATAGTTTTGAAAGTAAAAGTAGGGCCGATAGTTTGTTGGTGTCTATAGACCCAGAGAAAAGGGAAATTCTCATTACTGTTATAGAAATTAAGTGCAGGAAGACGCTTAATGAAACAGAACGTGAAGACTTGAAAATGAAAATGACGGAACAGATTGAAAACACTATAGAGGTATTAAGATTCCATTTCGACCCACAATACAATCTCTCTAACGATAGGTTGGATAGGGAAATAAAAAATAAGGAGCTACGTGGATTACTTGGCTTTTATATAAATAGGTCAAATCGTTATAACTATTTGAGTGATTTGGTATATGATAATTATAACGACTTCTTGTTGGATTTAGATTTAGGTTATAGTTTAAAATTCAATAAAGTAGGTGTTATTTACGATTTTTCTACATCAAAAAAACATCTCAAAGAAATAGTTGATGGCGATATAACCATGTTTACGATGGGCAAAGATTTAATCGAAGATATTTTAGATTCCGATTCCGATTTGAATACCATTCGATTAGAAGGAGATGACTTGGGCAATGAGTTAATAGAAGCTTTAGGAATAGATAATAGAATGAAAACATTTAGTCAAAAGCTTAAAAAATCCCAATCACTCAAAGAAGGGGAAAATAAACCTAAAAAAGAGCAAGCTAACAAGTCTGAAGAACTAGATGTGAAACCAGAAGAAAAATCGATTCAGTCAAACGACTTGATTCAAGAACAAGAAGTTGTATATGAGCCTCAAGAGCTTATTACAACACCTAGTGAAAGTAAAATAACAAATTCTGATAAACCTTATTCGGAACCCGATTTTGAAATATTTATAGGTAACTCTAGACCTTCTTCACAGTATGGAATTTTAGGTGAAACAGCGCATCAAAACAAAAAAATCGCTATTGATTTAAGTGGGGTTAATACAATTAGTCTATTTGGAGTTCAAGGCGGTGGAAAAAGTTATTCCATTGGCACATTAACTGAAATGGTATTAAAACAATTTAGTAATGTAAATAAGATACCATCACCACTAGCGGGAGTGATATTCCATTACAGTGAGAGTATGGATTATGAACCGGAGTTTACATCAATGATTCAACCTAACGACCAAGAAAATGAAATAAGGATTTTAAAGGAAGTTTATAATGTAGAGCCGGATAATATTGATGATATTATAATTCTATGTCCTGAGCGTAAAGTGGAAGAACGTAGGAATCAGTTTCCATCGGTTGAAGTTGCACCATTATTGTTTAACCCCAATGAATTATCTATAAAGGATTGGCAGTTTTTGATGAATGCAGTGGGTAATACTTCAGATTATATCAACGAAATTAATTTCATTTTAGAAGAATTATTTGATTCAAACAATTTAAATGTACCTACATTAAATCAAGAAATAAGTGGTAGTGAACTATTGTCTAAAAGAGATAAAACCTTAGCAACCCGCAGAATTAGATTTGCCTCAAAATATGTAAAAGATGTAAATCATCTATCAGAGTATCTACAACCATCAAAACTTATCATAATTGATATGAGAGATGAGTTCATCCATAAAGATCAGGCACTAGGGTTATTTGTAACGGCATTAGATATTTTTTCCTCAACAAACAGTTCAGAAAATCAATTTAATAAGTTCATTGTATTTGATGAAGCTCATAAATACATGGATAATAAAGATTTGACTGGAAACATTGTTACAGCTATTCGAGAAATGAGACACAAAGGGGTGAGTATATTAATTGCTAGTCAAGACCCGCCAAGTTTGCCAAATGAAATTATTGAATTAAGCTCAATAGTATTATTGCATAAGTTTAACAGTCCACAATGGTTAAAGCATATTCAAAAATCTATTACCCAACTAGCAAATCTGTCACCAGCAGACATGAGTATTTTAAAACCAGGAGAAGGATTCTTGTGGGCATCAAAAGCAACTGAAAAGCGGGTAACAAATCAACCAGTAAAAATAATAACAAGACCAAGAGTAACTAAACATGGTGGAGCAACAATTAATGCTGTTAAAAAGGATGGATAGTTATTTCATCACAAATAAGGGGGCGCGTAAATCCAACCAAGATGTCGTGTTGGTCAAAAGTCTAGGTAAGTACAATAACCTATACCTTTTGGCAGATGGCATGGGAGGATACAAGAATGGAGCTTATGCCGCAAACTTTATCACTTCAAACCTATATGAAGAGTTAAAGTCTCTTCAAAATATTGATAGGGAAAGCATTCAAAAAAAGGTGAACAAAACAACAAAAGCTCTAACGCTTGAAAATGAAAAGCTAGAATCTAAAATGGGCGCAACATTGGGAGGAGTTATTCAGAGTAGTAATGACCTGCACTGTTTTTGGGTTGGTGATGTAAAAATTTGGCATATAAAACATGGTCAAATAGTTTTTGAATCAGTAGAGCATAATTTAAAAAATGAATTAATTGAAAATAAGGTTTTTGTAGAAGCAAGCAACGCAAAGAAATACAATCATATTGTAACTAGAGCAATTCAAAATGATATCAAGAAAGCAAAGATTGGCTATAAATTAATTATAGATTTTAAACCTGGGGATTATGTATTGATAGCTTCAGATGGTGTAACAGACGTTTTGGGCGTCCATCAATTGCTAGAAATTGTAAATTCAAAACAAAAAGAAACAGACAAACTTTCTCAATTGGACGATTGGTTACAAAAAAATGCACAGGATAATTATTCGTTGATTTCAATATTTCAAGGTTCCTAAGAAATGATATTTAACTTTTCGAAGATTGTAACCCTCCCTTTTCTCGGACTATTGGTTAGACGATTTTTATCTGTTCTTCCAAGCAAGCTTGTTTGGAAGAGAATTCCTTTTCATAACGTTCCGAGGTGATTCCAATCATAGGCTGATCACTGAATTATAAGAGAATTGTAGATGTTCACCCATCTGTACATAACCCAATTGGTTGGTCGTAAGCGTGGTGCTTCCAATTTTAAAAGGTTCCGTGTTAGAATGATGGTGACCAAAGATCCAATAATGAGGACCATTAGTTTTTATAAGATCTTCCAGTTCAATGGCAAATGCTTCGTTAAGGGGATCACCTAAGTATTTCTTGGGATAATTGTAAAAAGTGGGTACATGATGTGTGATAACAACCTTCTGTTTATTGTTCTTTTGCAAGGTCTTTCTCAAAAAGATGGCGTCATCCTGATTTAGGGAATTATAATCAGAAGTGGTCAGTAATTGCCCGTTGTTTCTAATAGTTCTGAAATCCGAGAGCGCTCCGGTGATTAGCCTTTGATTTTTGTCAGAGAGTTGGGTCCAAAGTGTGGAAAAGATTAATTCTACATCATCTGGCTATTTCGGAGTGATGGGTTCTTCGTCATATTTGGGGAAATCCATGCATTAGGGTTTTGGTTTTAACGTATTGATATTCAGTAATTTAAATGCGTTTGTCCTTTGCTTTATAGGGTGATATTTATTATCTTTAAGTAGCTAATAAACAACTACTTATGACCGTAAAACAACTGATCGGCATGCCTGGGTTAATTGTAAATAACATTGATTGCTCCCATTCCCTGGTTAAAATAGATGCATCAATAAAATCCAAACGGGCAAAGTGTCCCGTTTGTGAAAAACACAGCAATAAAATCCATGAT
>JANSXF010000109.1 GCA_024743095.1 Flavobacteriaceae bacterium | reverse complement strand
GGTTTATTTGTTATCGATCCACCTTTTGGAATCTTAGATGTTGATTGGGATGTGGATTATTGGTCAAGGGTGTTTTCTGGTTGTTCAACATGTTCTCCAAGTGCTCCTATTTTGGTTTTTGTGTCTTACCAACAGTTAAAATTGGTTTCTTCTGCAGCAGGACTCGAAGGTTACACTCATGGGAGAACAATGTCGTTGGTTTCTATAATAATTCCTACTAATTTTCGTGGTTTCAGTGCTTAAAATTGAAAACTATAATAATTATTTATGATTTGTTGGGTTTTGGTATGTTTATAGGGAAAACTATAATAATTATTACTAAAAAGTTGGGTTTTGGTAAATCTATAATGAAAACTGCATATTTTATCTCGTTTGGATAGGAAACAGAAAAAACTTTGACCAAGCTCATCCAAATTGTGCGGTTTCGAAGGAACTATCCAATGTTAGTACGAGATCAAGTTAAATGAAGGTGATCTATCTTTATTATGCTTGTAATTTTAAAGATGATGTGAAAAACAATCAATCCCAGAAGATGTTGCTAATTGCAATCTCATGAAGGCTTGTTGGAAGTAGTAAAGTTGATACTGAGCTTTGATTGTCGAAATGCTTTTGGAGATGAGCCACAGTATCTGCATTTCGACTCTTAATTTTTTTGTGCACTTTTTTCCAATGTTTTTTGCATGGCTTTCTTGCTGTTCTTTTGGTGTACCTAACAACAGAACCTTTTTTTGACAATATGAAAGGCACGAAAGTGCTTTGATCAATTTTGAGTTCAATTTCGTTCAATTTTTCATTAATCAAGGAAAAGCGAGGTACCCACTTATCAAAATCAAGTGAATAGCTCTTTAACGTTGTACCCTTGTGGGAAGCTTGTACATCAATAAAGTCAAAAATCGAGTGAGAAGAACCAGACTCCATATATCTGCCGGCAATATTTTCTCCAGCATAATTAGAATCTCTAAGATGTTGCATTAAACGACCAATTGAAATTTCACCATTTTCTTCGGAAAACGCTTTAAAATGATCACGAAGAATCTTAATAGCAACGTGGTCTCTGCTTTTCCAAGACTCAAATTGAAGAAGCAGAACTTCAGTTGCATTGGCATAATTGGAATTACCCAGACTTATGAAATGCTCTAAAACCCGTGGTAACGTAGACATGAATCCATCAAAATTAGATTCCTGAATGCACATGTCCAAATGTAATGCCTGGGCTGTTAATATTTTAATTTGTGTAAATGATGTGTACATACAGTGGGTATAAGGTCCGTCATTACGTGCTGTAGCAATGACCCGTAGAGTGTTGAACTTCTAAAAGTTGTACCATGTATTTGTCGATTTTTCGCAATAGCCCAGAATGCAATAAAGTAGAAGGTAATTTCAGGAAGAGTAGGGGTTTTAAGACAAGCTCCATCACTAGTAAAACAACAAACTTCGGCAAAAAGCAATGAGGAGAATTTTTTCCAAATTGAATCACAAAGAGTTTTGTAGATGTGCCATGGCCCAGGAAACATTGTGTCACGGAATTTTTGTAAACACCCAATGAAAGAATCTGTCCACATAAACTTATGCAATCTCCAATAGATATCATAATCAACTACCATAAGAGTAAAACTATCATTATCCCAAAGCTTAAAGTTTGTTTTCAGATAGCCAATAATATCAGATAAACCCTTTGCTGTACCACTTTGCAAAGGGAGAACATCAAGCTCCCTAAAGTCGTAGGATATCGATGCTTTTGAACGCAAAGGAATAGATAAAGATTCTAGCTGTTGTAAAGTACTATTTGGTAACCAAACATCAAGATGTCTATTCTCTTCCAATTCTACAATTGAATCATTTAACGAATTGACATAGCAATCTGAGAAAATATTATCAATGGAAGGAACACCATCATAGGCTGGCCGAGGAAAGGGTAAATTAGAGCACCCAATCACAGTGAGATGTTGGTTAGTACTATCCTTTCCTTCTCCTCGAAGCTTACGATAAAGATTGTCAAACCAGATAACGTTACAAGCAGATACAGGTGGTAAATGACATAATACAACGTTTTCAAAGGTTTTTTTCAAGGATCTAGGGTGAAGGTACAATCCCATTTGTTTGAACAAATAAAATCCTGAATAGGACAATCCTCGATAGTGAAGCAGAAAGAAGAAGTTATCTAATTGAAAATGTATCTTTTGAGATGTAAAGAATACAAATGACCATAGCATGAATACGAATCGTTTACAGCTTTTAATTACTTTGCTATCCGAAGTCGCTGTAAAATCGTCAAAGTAGAAGAATTCAACCTTGCGATAACAACTAAGTCCTTTTGATAGCAGTGTGAATAGCTTCAAGCAATTAAGAAACAAATTAAGTTCACCCTCAGTAAACTTGTTATTGGAACGTAAAAATTCAACGAGAGCATTAAACCTCGAGCTGGATAGCTTAGCCACTTTCC
>JANSXF010000040.1 GCA_024743095.1 Flavobacteriaceae bacterium | reverse complement strand
CGAAATCATACAGGTTCTCGGCGTATCCCTACTGGACAAAACTTCTGTAAAACAGTTGTTTACAAATTCTAATTACAATAATGTCAATGAACAAACTGATAACCAGTTGAAAATCAACTTATTTTAAGTGGACACTAGTGAGATGAAACCCCAACTTTATTCAACTGTTTTCTTTGGTCTATAAATTCATAGTCAATATGCTGTTGCTTACAAAACCGAACCAAGTTTCCTATAAACCCTCTCGGAATTTCAATGGTGTTCTCGGTTTCATCGATAAGTTTGAAATACCGCTCTGTTCTCCAAGTACTTCTTCCTGTATTCTTTTTAATCGCATAATCGGCATTGAAAAAATTCAAATGTTCTTTTAGAAAATCGACTATTGGTGGAATTAAGCCACTTCGATTGATTATAATACTGCTCTTCAAGATAATCTGCAATCTTCCAGGACTGGGAATGCTGTTTTTGAAAAGAACTCTTGCTTCTTCTTTTTGATTGGGTAATTCTTGTAAAACCTTATCCAAATGAATGGTTGAAACTTTTTTGATGGCTTTTAAAAATTGCCATTGATTTTGAATAGGTAAAAATGTTTTGAGGTCAATAAAACAGGAATTTCCATATTGAAAAGCTGTTCCTTGAAGTGGAAGGGCAATCAGGTTTCCAAACCCTTTTCTCGATAGATAATCCTGATTTGGAAACAGTCTGTCAAAACTTGTGTTCTTATCAAATAGCGAAAAAATACCCGCTTGCTCAAAAAGCTTTAATATAATCCTTCTGCTTTTTGTAGCGGGGTATGCTTGTTCAAAAAACACCCATACATGTCCGCCATTTCCAGAACGAGAACGTTCCAAATAGGCAGGAATTCCATTTTCCTTACAAACACTTATGGCTTTAACGGATTGTTCTTTCCAGTCTTTCTTGTCAAAATCGGCCACGATAAACCAAGAGGTGTTATCCTTTAAAAGCGGATAAACACCAACAACTTGCTCGCCTTTTATATGTTTTGATAATTGATGGCCGTCTAATTTTAAATAGGTCTTGTCTTTATAATTACTGAATGTTCCTCCTTTCTGCTTGTGTAGGCGGTACATATAGGGATCGAAATGATAGGCAGGCATGTAGCCACTTTTATTACCCTTTTCCCATCGCAAGGCAAATACATCGTCTCGTCCTTTGAACAAGGGTTTTAAGAGCTGTATTTGTTCTTGGAGTTTCATTCTAGTGTTTTGAAATTAGGACATCGACGGGAGCGTTTTATGCTTTCTATACGGTAACTTTAACCAAATGATTTCAAATAATATCATGCGGCTATTTTTTGTTCGGCAGTTCCGCTGCGTTTTTACCTTTCATTCTTTCGACTACCAAATCTCCCAAGAATTTTGCAAACGGCCCAATATCCTGCCTTACACTGGCCTCTTCCAATGCCTGCATATATTCGTCCCGCTTTTCTACGGGAATTACGGTCCACGGATAGCCACCGGAGGCCAGCATCGCATTCATCAGGAATCTGCCCATACGACCGTTTCCATCCATATACGGGTGGATAAAAACAAAGACAAAATGACCCAGCACGGCACGTACGGAAGCCTCGGGCTCTTCCTCCAGCAGTTCAAATAGGATGGGCATGGCATCGCGCATGGCATCCACATTTAGGGGGACATGCTTGGAATTACCGATGTACACCTGGTTATTGCGGTAACCGGAAAGGTCGGAAGCCTTCAACAAGCCTGCCACCACACTTGGGTCGAACAACTGCCTGTACCATGCGGCATGGTCTTTATCGACCTGTGTTCCTGAATTTGCACCTTCCAATATGGCTTTGATGCTCTGCTTTACAGATTGGAAAGCCTGATAATACCCCCGGGCGGCCATAGCATCCCGCTGTTTTCTATCCCCTTCATTTTCCTCGGTGTCCCATTCGCCAGAACTCACTTTTTGAATCAACTCAGGGGTCACCCGATAGCGCTCAATGGACAGCGAATGGTAGGCATCCGTTATGTATATATCGTCCACGTCCTTCATATAGGATTCGTGGTCGGTCCGTATACCGGGGGCTTGGGGGAAATTGGCCATTACAGCCCCACGCATCTGTAGCCATATCAAGCGTATACGGTTGGCATAGGGAGAACGTTCCCTTGCCGACAATTTTAATTCCAACCTGGTTTCAAAGGGGTCTTCCTCCCGAATGTCATAATCGGCTTGTTTGAAAGTTTCCATAATCTGGTCGGCTATTCTGTCACGTTGAATGTTGCGAAAAGCCCCGGCCAATCGGCCAGCCAATGTGGTATGCCCATTTTCCAATAGTATGGGCAATAATTCCGAAGCATCCCGTATCAACGACAGCGTGGTACGGGCATCAATAGCATTGCTTGTATACACCGACACCCCTGCATAAATGAGGGAGGCCTGTAAATTATACATGCGGATGCCTTCTTCTATGACGGTCTGTTCCGAAGGAGGGATATCGGTCTTCAAATTGAACAGGGAGGTATTGTGGGGTAACGGGGTGGGCTTGTTATTGCCCTTGGGCGACCGTATAAGCAATTGTTGCGGCACCGACCGGTTCCCGGCATGGAGCAACAAGGACTGGTCTGCCGAAAGCGACCAATCATCTCCATATTTTCGGTTAAGAAACCGTGCTATAAATTCCCAATATGAACTATACCAAGCTGTGGTCTCACCATCTTTCTCATTGGGGTCTGTGGCAATATACCATCCTTTGGAGACTTCCCGTAAAAAACCATTTTTGACAAGCAATTGACGGTGTTTTACATTAGGGATATCATCGGTATGAATTCCTACCATACCCTGGTCCTGTAACCCTTTCAAAAAGGTAAGGGCTTCTGCGAATCGTTCTCTGGGGGTTGCCATGTTGTTGAATTTATTTTTTAATCTTTGTTTTCGGGCTAAAATTAGTTTTTTATGTCGTGTTAATATTAGCAAAATCAAATGTACTAAAATTAGTAAATACAATCGTGATAAAATTAGTAAATGTGTGTTGGTGCATTTTGAAAGCACACAATATAATGGCCCGACTTTGTCAATATATCCCTCTATTTCATCTTGTAATTTTTATTTTACTCTCGATACTTTACATCATTTGAACAGTCCTGTTTTGTAACATATTCAGTAAATATTTGTTACAAATCATTTTGACTGGGGTTTGTTTATTTCTCCATTTACAAACCAATAGTTTGTGTATTGAAACATTTTTAAACTTTCCGAAAGAATGTGTCCTTGAAAAAATATGGCAATAGATAGTATTCATACAATATTCCTGAAAATTAAACGTCGCAAAATGTTTCTCGGAAAAGGGATGGCATAAAGCCACTTCTTTTCCCTCTGTTATTTATATTCCGTTCAGCACATTTCCTTACATTTTGTTGGAAACGCCGGACATAGTATACCACCTTCGCCGGATAAAATTGAGCCCCCTCCAACACGACACAAAAACCTGAACTTCAGGTCACTAATACCAAATATTGGATGGCTCAAATTTTCCATTTTTGGTGGTCTCAACCATCCGGCTCATCCACTATAATCGGTGGTTATATAGTCGCCCTCTGGTTGACCTTGATAGCATTGGTTTTGATTTTTACCGGCAATCATTTCGATGTGGCCGTGAGAGATTTGGTCATGGCCATTGCGGCCCTGTCCTTGGTAAAATTATCCGAATAGGTTTGCCATGGGAATTGTTGAACACTCAAATACGAGGTAAAATCATTGAACAACGATACAGGCACAATTTTTTACTCATGATGCCTCCAAAGGGCCATGCTTTTTTAGTATGGTCCTTTATTTTTCAACCCTATACGATCTTATGCTTCCATCTTGCCCAACCCAACAATGGTGCATCAAATATTTTCATGGATATTTATTTAAGACATTTTTGTCCGATTTATTTTTAGTGTTATCTTTGTCCAAAATCCTTTTCCAACCATGCAAAACGGATCGATTACAAATGAACTTAGGGTCAAGGTGCCCCAATGGTGCAAACCGAAAGAGGTACCGTTTGGATCATTACGGCCGCACATGGATCAAGGGAATCCCACCGCCCAAGGATGTGGCGTGGATTGCCCGATCAAGGGGATGACCAAGAAGTTCCGGTTGGGGACTCCCTGGGAGATGAACGATTTCTTTCAAAACATTTCTGCGCAAAGGGAAGGCCAGTACCAAGTCGGTGAGAAGCCATATCGGGATGCTTCATACCAACGATTGAACAGGTTGTTTGCAGTAACAAGCCGTTCAAAGGGGTAAAAAAAATTAAACAAAAAACGGACAAATTTGTCCTATTTAAGATGTACAATGGATTATAGTAGGCAGATCTTTATTTTATCACTCTTTTTTCTACCCCTTACAGCGGTGGCACAAACTACAACGGTGAATTCGGAAAATTGGATAACGAGTCCTGGAATAATAGGCACTTTGGTCCTGGTCTTCATTGTTATTTTTATTGCGGTCCTCATTTTCATGGCGAGGCTCAACTCCTATGTAAAGCTGTTGAAACATCGACAGATCGAAAAGAAGAACCTTGCCTTCAACGAAGAGCTATTGGCACTCCAGGAGGAAGATATCGATATTATCCTCCAACAACGTAAAAGTGGATTGAAGTATCGACTGAAAGGCACAGAACTTGGTAGTGACCAGGGAGCGGTGGATGAAAAGGGCCTGATAGGTCGGGTGACCCATGAACCCGAAAATCCCCTGTTCGACGAAAAGAAAAAAACACCTCTGGGCATCGAAACGCCAGATGCACTCAAAAAGATCGTTACCTATTATTTGGGGGCGTCCGTGTTCTGGTTGGTATTTGGGACTTTGGTGGGCCAATACGTGGGAATGAAGTTCTTGTGGCCGGAAATGGATCATTTTTCTTGGCTATCCTTTGGCAGGTTACGCCCTGTCCATACGAACGCAGTATTTTGGGGGTGGGCCTCCTTGGCCATGATCGGCCTTGGCTATTTTGTGATCGCCCGCACCTCCAATGCCAAGATCCATAGTTATGGAAGTGCATGGTGGACTTGGCGCTTGATCAATCTCGCTGTGTTACTGGGCACCCTTTCCCTAATGTCGGGTATCAACAATGGCGGTGGCGAGTACCGGGAATACACTTGGCCTGTAATGCTGCTCTTTGCCATTGGCCTGGTCATTACATTTTGGAACTTCTACAAAACTATTGCCTCCCGGAAAATTGCAGATATCTATGTATCCAATTGGTACATGTTGGCCGCATTGATATGGACCACGGTATTGGCCATTATCGGCTATATGCCCTTTTTCTCCGATGGCTTGGGCGAGACCGTCATACAGGGATATTATATGCACCAAGGGGTGGGGATGTGGTTTATGACCTTTACCTTGGGATTGATCTATTATTACCTGCCCTCTTCGTTGAACAAGCCCATTTATTCCTATTCCTTGGGGGTATTGGCGTTTTGGACCCAAATGCTGTTCTATACCATGATCGGCACCCACCACTTCGTATTCAGTCCCCTCCCCTGGTGGTTGCAGACCACTGCGATTGTCTTCAGTGCGGGTATGTTCATTCCCGTGGTGGCCGGTACAACGAATTTTCTGATGACCATGAGGGGAAGTTGGAGCCATATATCAAAGAGTTATGTCCTTCCCTTCTTCCTGGTGGGGGTCATCTTTTATTTTGTCGGTTCCACCCAAGGTAGTGTACAAGCGTTCAGGTTTACCAATTATGTGTGGCACTTTACTGATTTCAATGTGGCCCATTCACATATGACCATGTATGGCATTATCACGTTCATCCTTTGGGCCTGTATCTATACGATCTTGCCCAAGCTTACCGGCAAGGAACCACCACAGGTCCTGGTAGGGGCACATTTCTGGATGGCCTTTATAGGACTCTTTGCCTACATGGTGTCCCTAATGGTGGGCGGGACCTACAAGGGGTTGAGCTGGATTGAGGGCAATGCATTTCTGAATTCCGTCATATTGATGAAACCCTATTGGTTATGGCGTGCCATCGGTGGGTCGTTGATGTTCACCTCACATCTGGTCTTTGCCTATAACTTTTACATCATGGTAAACAAAAGGAAGTCTGTTGAACCTATGCGTGTATCCCAAGTGGGACAGGTTAACAATTAAGTCAAAATATTATGTTCGATTTTCATAAAAATCATAAAGTACTGGTCATAGCAGCCCTGGTGGGATTTGTAACCCTAAGTTTTATTGTCGCGGTGTTCCCTGCTTATCAAATGCAGGATGTACAACCCTTGCCACAGCAACCCGCAATGACAGAAAATGAAAGGGAGGGATTGAATATCTACATTCGGGAAGGCTGTGTCTCCTGCCATACCCAACAGGTGCGCAATATTGAAATGGACAATATGTGGGGAGACCGTCCCTCCATCCCCTCCGATTATTATTACAGCAAGGAACGCATGGGTGTTTGGCGGCAATCCCCTTCCCTTTTGGGCAGTGAACGTACTGGCCCGGATCTGACCAATATCGGCAAACGCCAGCCAAGCATTGATTGGCACTTGCTCCACTTGTACAATCCACGTTCGGTCGTTGGACAATCGATCATGCCTTCGTATCCATGGCTGTTTGAAATAATGGATTCCAATGCCGTCACTGGTGATGAAAAGGTGGTCAATCTTCCGGATGCCTTCGCCCCACCCCCGGGCAAGATCGTTATTGCCAAGGAGGAAGCTTTACAATTGGTAGCCTACCTTCAATCACTGCAACAGACGAGCTTGCCGGATGGCCGAGAAGAAAAGTTCATCCCGGCTCTGGAATCCAAACAAATGTCCGATACACCGGAGGGCAACGATACCAACTCCCTGAACGGTGAAAATCTGTATTTGCAGACCTGTGCGGTTTGCCATCAGGACAATGGCAAGGGAGTAGCAGGCGCATTCCCTCCCTTGGCTGGAAGTGAGATTGTCAATGACAAGGACCCTGAGCTGATGATCAAGATCATCTTGCAGGGCTATGATGCACGTTCGGAATTTGCGACCATGCAGGCCTTTGCCGATCAGCTTTCCGATGCTGAGATCGCGGCCATTGCGACCCATGAACGGACCAGTTGGGGCAATACCGGATCCAAGGTAACCGAAGAAGATGTACGTAAGATACGTGAATACATAAACAAAGATCTAAACCCTTAGGAAATGAAACGATTGATTCCCATTTACAGTATACTTTTTGGTCTGGGCCATCAGGTCGCATGGGCATGTGACCTATGCAAAAAAAATCAGCCCAAAGGTTTTGAGAACATTACACATGGCCAGGGACCTACTGGCAATATGGATTACATTATAACATGGTCCGCCATCCTATTGGTGATCGTCACCTTATTTTTCAGTATCAAGTTCTTGGTACGGCCCCGGGAGCATGAACCTGACCATATCAAGAACATTGTCTGGGACCATAATTTGAGGGAACATGGAGGACAATAGGATCATTAAGGTTTATTTGGACGCGGAACCCAGACCATTTGCCGAGTTTTCCCCTCCCGTAAAATTTGTTCTGGATACCACCAAGATACCCGATGGGAAACACAGTCTGCGCATTGTGGCCCGATCATCCAACAATGTGGAGGGGATACGGACCATTCCCTTTGAGGTACGAAACGGCCCTGAAATTGCCGTTGTTGGCCTGAAGGATAACGAAGTGGTCGATACCTTGGTTTCCATTACCATAAATGCCTATGGTAGTGAGACGAACGATTCCTTCGTCATCCGTGGATCGGAAACCCCAAAGGCCATTCCGGCTTGGGTATGGGCCCTTCTGGTCATCTTTGTTGGTTTTGCCCTTTTCTATGCCATCATGTACTGGAATCCTGAACTCTACAAATCCTTTTTCTGATGAAATGTGATATACGGCCAATGGATGATGTTGAACTTCTCGTGGATGTCTTTTATGACCGGGTGCGTAACGATGATCTTTTAGGTCCCGTGTTCGAAGAGGCATTGCAGGGGGATTGGCCCGGTCATTTGAACAAAATGTACAGATTCTGGCACTCCATACTGCTCGATGATCCCTTATATTTCGGCAATCCTTTTTTGCCCCATGTGGATCTTCCCCATGGAAAGGATTATTTTGATCACTGGGTAACATTGTTCCAGGGGACCTTGGATCAATTGTTTGAAGGCCAAAAAACCGAGGAATTCAAAATACAGGTCGCTAAAATGGCGGAAACGTTCCATCACAACATTGTGGCCTGCTCCAACCTTTATGAAAATAGATGAGATGAGGACACATGTACGATATCCCATTGCATTGGCCACTTCCTTTCTTTGGATAGGTTTTATCGGGGCCATCAGTTTTATGGAGGCTTGGCTCAAGTTCCAGGCCCCCGGCATAACGGTACCCCTTGGATTGGGCATAGGCCGCTTGGTGTTCAGTGCCCTGAACAAAGTGGAATGGGTACTTGCCCTTATCATACTGGGCAATTTTGTAGTGGGCAAGGCCCATTTTTCTTCACCCAGAACCATTCTATACGCCCTACCGTTGACCTTATTGGTCCTCCAGACCGTTTGGCTGTTACCGGCGTTGAATGTCCGGGTGGAACTATTGCTCCAAGGACAGGAGCCTGAAAATTCATACCTGCATCTGTATTATGAGGGTATGGAAATCTGTAAGGTGGTCTGCCTGTCCCTATTGGGGACCAAACTTTTTAAAAGATAGCATATGTCCGATACGATTGATCAGATCATTGACAAGTACCAAGAAATGGGTGAGAACCCGGAAACCTATCTGCAGGGGCTACTTCATGCAGAACCCATTACCTATTGGGATTATATAGGGGTCGATACCTTGCTGAGCCTTCAAAGGCCCCGAACCCCGTTCAAGGATGAAACCATCTTCATCCTGTATCACCAAGTTACCGAACTCCTATTGAAAATGATGCGGCATGAACTGGAGCAGCTTGTATACAGGGAGGGGGTTGATGGGGACCAGATGGTCACAAAGATCAAACGCTGCATACGCTACACCAAAATGCTAATCGATTCCTTTGCTATTATGAAGGATGGGATGGATTATGGGGAATACCAGGAATTTCGTAAGACACTGACCCCTGCCAGTGGTTTTCAGAGCGCCCAGTTCCGATACATCGAGCTCCTTTGTACCCCTTTGGAAAACCTCATAAATGCGGAAGGTAGGAAAAGGCTCCCCAAAGACCCATCCATACAGGATTATTTTGACCATATCTATTGGAGGGATGCCGGGTATGATCGCAATACGGGCAAAAAGACCTTGACCTTGGCACGGTTCGAGGAAAGATACCTTGAGGATTTCATGGTTTTGGCCAAAAAGGTACGGGGGCAGACCTTACAGGATAAACTAGAGGGCATACAGCACCCATCAACCCTACTTTTGGATGTCCTCAAGGAATTCGACCATCTCTACAATGTGGAGTGGCCCTTGGTACACCTAAGGACGGCCGCCCATTATTTGGAAAGTAATGACGGAAAGAAAACTGCCACTGGGGGTTCCCAGTGGAAAAAGTATCTACATCCGAGACACCAACAGCGCAAATTCTTCCCAGCGCTATGGACTGAAAGTGAAAAAGAACAGTGGGGAGAAACAAAAAGTAGTTGATTATGGAAACAATGAACAGGCCCCGATTACAGGTTATGGTCAAAGGTAAGACCTACAAGGTTTTGGAAGTCGTAGGGTTACCGGGCATGGTAATGCCCCATCACCATAGTACCGGGGAAGCAGTGGTAATGGTCAAAAAGGGGGAGGCCCTTTTAAAAATGTGTGATGGCGAACATAAACTGGGAAAGGACAGTGTGTTCATCATCCCAGCAAAAAAGGAACATACCCTCACCGTATTGAAAGAATTTAAGGCTGTTGTCACCATGCCCGTGAATGCTGAAATCCAATTTATCTGACCAGAAATAAAGCACTGGAACAACGGTCGGATAGGATAGGCGCGGTGGTTTCCCAATATGGGGCATTTTACTTTTAAGGGGCAAGGACATTTTCTTACCTTACTGAAAGATGGATATGATATAAACAGGAACAAAAAAAGATGAACCGATGGCAAATACACCTTACATTACAAAAAAGAAGATTACGGTAAATGGGAAAGATTATGGATATTATAGCCTTGGGGAACTCAAAAAACAGGGCCATGATATTGATCGATTGCCATTTTCCATCCGTATCCTATTGGAAAATGCCCTACGGAACCATGATGGGTTCTCAGTAACCCAGGAAAATATTGAAACCCTTTTGCATTGGGGGTCCAAACCCTCCAACAAGGATATTCCCTTTAAGCCGGCCCGGGTATTGATGCAGGACTTTACCGGTGTTCCTGCGGTCGTCGACATAGCATCGTTACGTGCCGAGTTGGCCCGAAAGGGCAAGGATCCGAAAACGATCAATCCCTTGGTCCCCGTTGATCTGGTCATTGACCATTCCGTCCAGGTGGATTTTTTTGGCACGGCCTATTCCTATGATCGAAACATCGAAAAGGAATACCAACGGAACCAAGAGCGCTATGCGTTTTTGAAGTGGGCACAGAAATCCTTCTCCAATTTTAGGGTGGTCCCCCCGGGAATGGGAATTTGTCATCAAGTCAATTTGGAATATTTCTCAAAAGGTGTCATTGAAAGGGACGGTGAACTTTTTCCGGATACCTTGGTCGGAACGGATAGTCACACACCCATGGTCAATGGAATCGGTGTATTGGCCTGGGGGGTCGGGGGCATCGAGGCCGAGGCTGCCGTATTGGGGCAACCTCTTTACTTTATCATGCCGGAGGTCATTGGCCTTAGGCTCAAGGGCAGACTTCCTTTGGGGTCCACGGCCACCGATTTGGTATTGACCGTGGCCAACCTGTTGAGGCAAGAGGGGGTCGTGGGAAAATTTGTGGAAGTCTTTGGCCCAGGATTGGATCACCTTTCCGTGCCGGATCGGGCCACCATTGGCAATATGTCGCCAGAATTTGGGTGCACCGTCACCTACTTCCCCATTGATGACAAGACCATTGAATATATGAGGGCGAGCAATCGTCCTGAAGAACAACTGGCATTGGTGGAATCCTATTGTAGGACCAATATGCTCTGGAGGGAGCATGAGGACCGTATCGCCTATACCAAGGTCCTTGAGCTGGACATCTCGACCATAGAACCCACGGTGGCGGGCCCCAAGAGACCTCAGGACAAAATCTTACTGAAAAATCTAAAATCCACGTTTATAGATTTCCTCTCCCAATCCCATCACAGGGATTATATATCCCCTGACCATAGGACAATGCCCACCTTAGGATCCCTATCCCATAAACAAGATCACCAATCTCCTCCTTCCGGTTCGGAGCATTTGGGCACCAAGGAAAGGAAAGCGCTCAGAACGGCTTGGATCGACCAGGGTAATGATGGGTTCATGCTTGCGGATGGTTCGGTCGTCATTGCGGCCATTACCTCCTGCACCAACACCTCCAACCCCTACGTGATGATCGGGGCGGGCCTTGTGGCCAAAAAGGCCCGGGAGCGGGGCATTGATGTCAGGCCATGGGTAAAGACTTCCCTTGCCCCCGGTTCCAAAGTGGTCACCGATTATTTGGAAAGAGCGGATTTGATGAAGGATCTGGAGGCCCTACAATTCCATTTGGTCGGTTATGGGTGTACTTCATGCATTGGAAATTCGGGGCCCTTGCCCCCTCCCATTGCCCAAGCGATCGACCAACACCAATTGGTGGCCGCCTCGGTATTGTCGGGCAATCGAAATTTTGAGGCCAGGGTACACCCCCAGGTAAAAATGAACTTTCTAATGTCCCCCATGCTGGTGGTCGCCTATGCCCTGGCGGGAAGAGTCGATATTGATTTGACCCAGGAGCCCATAAGCCATGATAGGAACGGACAAGCCGTATATCTCAAGGACATCTGGCCAACGGATTCCGAGATCAATTCCATTTTGGCCGATGTGCTTTCCCCTAGGGACTTTGCCAAAAACTACGGGGAAATCTTTGCGGGCAACAAGAGCTGGAAGGCCCTCGAGGTCCCAACCGGAGAACTGTACCATTGGGACGGGGGTTCCACCTACATCAAGGAGGCACCCTTCTTCAACGACCTTCCAACAGCGGTACCGGAAACATTGGACATCAAAAATGCAAGGGCCCTATTGGTATTGGGGGACAGTATCACCACAGACCACATTTCCCCGGCGGGCTCCTTTGATGAAAATTCGGCAGCGGGCCGTTATTTGGTCAGTTGTGGGGTAAGCCCAAGGGATTTCAATTCCTATGGGAGCCGTCGGGGCAATGATGCGGTCATGGTTCGGGGCACCTTTGCCAATGTCCGTATCAAGAACGGGCTTGTGGACCAAGAAGGGGGATACACCCGGTATCTGCACACAGGTGAGGTGTTGACGGTCTTTGATGCCGCCATGAAATACAAGCAAGACCAAACACCCTTGGTCGTTCTGGCCGGTAAGGAATATGGTAGTGGTTCTTCCAGGGATTGGGCGGCCAAGGGCACTTTTCTTTTGGGGGTCCAATGTGTATTGGCCGAAAGTTTTGAACGGATCCACAGGAGCAACCTAATAGGCATGGGCGTTTTGCCCATCCAATACCAACAGGGCGATACAGCAAAAAAATTAAATCTCGATGGTTATGAAATTTTCACCATTACCGGTATAATGGAAGATCTGAAACCTCTAAAAGACCTTGAGGTGATTGCCCAAAAACAAAATGGAACCCATGTGAGGTTCAAGGCAACGGTCCGATTGGATTCGGATATTGAAATTGCCTACTATCGCAACGGTGGCATATTACAGTATGTACTGCGCCAATATATAAATCAATAAAATCAAGGAAGACCTACAACGGTCCCTTGAATAGTATACTAATCTTTAAAACAAAGACATATGAAACGTAAAGCGAACGCTGTTTGGAGCGGATCCCTAAAGGAAGGAGAAGGTACCATTACTACCCAGAGCAAGGTACTGGACAACCATAAATATTGCTTCAATTCCCGGTTCGGGGATGGTAAGGCCACCAATCCGGATGAATTGCTCGCCGCGGCACATGCCGGTTGCTTTGCCATGGCCCTGAGCCTTTTTCTCAACGAAGCCGGGTTTACGGCAGAATCCCTGGATGTCACCAGCACGGTGTCCATGGATGTGGATTCCCTTGAGCTCACCAAATCCCATTTGACCTTACGGGCCATCATACCCGACATCGACCAAGAAACGTTTTTGGAGTGTGCCCATGAGGCCAAGGACAATTGCCCTGTCAGCAAGGCCCTGGATATGGAAATAACCTTGGATGCGGAATTACAATAACCATTCCTACAAAACAGAAATACGATGAGCAAAGAAACAGAATTGGCACAAAAAAAGGCCGGTCTCGCCCCAAACCAGATTGAAGCTTGGCGCAAGTTCAGTCGAACGGTCTTTAAGGAGGGTGTCCTGGACGAAAAGACAAAACAACTTATAGCGGTGGCGGTGGCCCATGTCACACAATGTCCTTGGTGCATCAAGGCGCACACCCCATTGGCATTGCGCAAAGGGGCAAGTAAGGAAGAGATCATGGAGGCCATTTGGGTCGCCGCTGAAATGCGGGCCGGAGCCGCCTACTCCCACGCCAATATCGCCATGGAGGAAATGGAAAAAAATCCGTGAAACCATACGTGATGAAAGAACGATTGGACATATTGAAATCAAACTCCACGGCCTTAAAGGGGTTGGTAGAAATGGAAAGATGCGCTTCCGATTCAAATCTTAAGCCTTCCCTATGTGAACTGGTGAAGCTAAGAATCTCCCAGATCAACGGTAATGCCAAATGTCTGGACATGCACCTAGGGAATGCCCTGGCCACAGGTGAAAGCGAGCAGCGTTTAGTGGCCCTGGGCAAGTGGGAAGGCTATGCCTTGTTTTCAGAACGGGAAAGGGCCGCTTTGGCATGGACCGAGGCATTGACCCTGATCGCGGCCCATGAAATCCCGGATGAACTGTATAAGACCTCACGGGGCTATTTTTCCGAAGAAGATCTTATCGCATTGACCTTTTGCATCATTGCCACCAATGGTTGGAACCGCTTGTCCAAATGCTTCCATACGGTATGTGGCGGTACTGATCAAGAAAAAAACAATACCACTTAAACTTATGGAACTCAAGAACAAGATAGCCGTGGTCACCGGGGCCGGCAAGGGCTTGGGAAAGGCCATTTCGACTTCGCTTGTGAACAAAGGGGCGTTGGTCTATGGGTTGGCCCGTACCGAAACCGACTTGATCGCACTGCACACCACACTAGGGAGCCATTTTGTCCCGGTACCCCTTGATATTTCTGATCGGGAACAAGTCATGGGGTGGGTAGCGGAAACATTTTCAGGGATGCAGCCCCCGCAGATTCTGATCAACAATGCAGGAGCGGGATATTTTGCAAAAATCGATGCACTGTCATGGGAGCAGTGGGATGAAATGATCGGGACCAACCTCAACGGCCTTTTTTATATGACGACTGGGCTGGTCCCTTTGATGAAAAAGCAAAAGGAAACGTGTCACATCATCAATATCGGTTCCATATTGGGAAAGACCACAAGACAGGAAGCGGCGGTCTATTGCCTGACCAAATATGGGGTACAGGGATTTAGTTCGGCCCTGTTCAAGGAGTTGCGCTCCCATAACATCAGGGTAAGCTGTTTAAATCCAGGGTCCATTGCCACAAGATTTTTTGAAGACTCCGGTATCCTTCCCAATGATAGCATGATCGCGCCACAAGCGCTTGCCGATTTGGCAATCTATGTTCTGGAGACCCCGGATACGCTATTGATCGACGATTTGACCATACGTCCCATGTCTCCCAAATGATCACCACTTGAAAATAAAGTTTCAGTACACATTAAAATGTCAAAAATTAAGATTAAACGGATATATGAAGCCTCATCCCACAGAGATGGCTACCGTATACTGGTAGATCGAATCTGGCCCAGGGGGGTGTCGAAAGAAAAAGCAAAGATCAATAGCTGGATGAAAGAGATCGCCCCTTCGGAAAGCTTGAGAAAATGGTTTGACCATGACCCTGATAGATTTTGGGAATTTGCAAAAAAATACCTCATTGAACTGGAAGACAAACAAGAGGTATTGGATGAAATTGCCAAAAGGGTCAAAAAGCAAAATGTGACATTGCTCTACGGGGCCAAGGATACCAAACACAATCACGCATTGGTATTACAGTGTGTCTTAGAGGGAAGGGTAAGCTATTGATCTGTTGGTTATCCTTTCACCTATGAAAAGTTATGGTATGGTAAAATGGATGTCCATTGTAATAAATGGACACCCATGTAAAGTCACTACCTAGTTTAATAATCATTATGCATAAAAGCCATGGGAAAAGAAATTAAGCATGATATTTTGGATAGAAACGATGTTGATCTTCTGGTCCGTACCTTCTATGGCAAGATACGGGAACACGAGACGCTTGGTCCCATATTCGATCAAATGGTCACGGACTGGGAAAGCCACTTTGAACTGTTGACCGATTTTTGGGAGTCCCAGTTATTTCTGGTCAAAAAATACAAAGGCAACCCAATTAAGGTACATCAGGCTGTCGATAAAAGGATAAATGAACCCCTCACGATGGAACACTTTGGTCAATGGCTCAATCTATGGCTCCAGACCTTGGATGAGCTCTTTGAGGGAGAAAGGGCCTGGATCGCCAAGAATCGAGCCAGAAAGATTGCCACAATGCTTTATGTAAACATTTTTGAAAACCGATAAGATAAGGATCATATGCCTTTGCTTTCACTATTTCCCATAGTATTGACATTAAATCATTCAAAATTATGTAGCCGATTTCTTTTAAAATCATATTGATCATTATGATTTTATACATTCAGCTTGACCAAAACTCCATTGCAGGGTAAGCCTTCTGTATTTTTCAACTGAAATTGCAGCATGCCTTTGGGTGTTGGAAATCTAACCCAATAAGTAGTTCAAATCCCCATCGAGGGAGATTTTCATCCTAATAGGACGTATGCTTATAATTACAAAATACCACTCACCAGATTTCATTTTTATATCATTCGGTTTGCTTTTAACTGTAATTTGGCAAGACTTACTTTCCCAATTTTACATTCCGAAGATGTTGTATTGAGTATATGATTGAAATCCAATAGGTATGGACCTCTACCGCAATCAGGATGGCCTGGTTTTAATCGGAAGACCTACGCACCTTTAGCTCAGATGGCAAGAGACATTCATAGATCAATTCATTTGTGGGTGCGAAGATGCCTCTTTTTCTGGCTTGATGCACCACATATCCGGTCAAATGTTCAAGCTCGGAGGGTCTGCCATTGATGATGTCCCTCTGCATGGAAGTGGTGTTCATGTGTTCTTGGCTTTTCAATGTTTCCAGTGTCCTTTCCACATCCCTTTGGGATAATGCAATTCCCATGGTCTGTGCCAAATCCAATATTTTATAAGCAGCATCCCGAACCAATTTGAATAGGTATGGAGCAGCACAAATGGTATCTATTTGTAATCGTGTCAAGGCCCCGACACCACTGATCGGGCATATGAACAGGAATTTCTTCCAGAGCTCCTTTTCGATATCAAATGCAATGTTATTGGCAATTCCTGCCTCTTCAAACAATTCCTTGACATCCAATACCTGTTGGGTCAATTTATCATCAACTTCCCCGAAGGTAATACTGGGGATAAAATGGGCATGCTTAATGATTCCGGGAGCCTCAATGTAACTGATAAGATTGCAGCACCCGGCCAGTATATGGCCGGATGTCAACAACTTGGTGATTCTTTGGGTATTGTCCACACCATTTTGCAGTGGTAGGATCACCGTATGTGGCAAAAGACGTGGTCGCAGATGCTCAATGGCCTCGGCGACCTGCCAATTCTTAACACCTAACAATATCAGATCGGGCACTCCGATGGAAGCGACATCATCTGTGATGATATTGGGGCGAACGATAAAATCACCTTGCCAACTCTTGACCAACAGACCATTCTCATGCATTGCTTCAAAATGTTTTCCCCGAGCCAAAAATGTGACATGATGGTCGGTAAGTGCCAATTTACCGCCAAAATAACCACCGATTCCCCCTACGCCATAAACAAGAATATTCAAAATATGTGTTTTAATGGTTGATCAGGTCAAAAGCCTGTCTTAAATCCTTTTTTAGGTCCTCCACATCTTCAAGACCAACGGACAACCGTATCATATCCTCGGTAACACCGGCCAGTTCCTGTTCTTCCTTTTGAAGTTGTTGGTGCGTGGTACTGGCAGGGTGTACGATCAAGGACTTGGTATCGCCAATATTGACCAAAAGCGAGAACAATTTCGTCCCATCCACCACTATTTTTGCCGCATGAAACCCTCCTTTGACACCAAAAGTGACAATACCACTCTGACCTTCGGGCATGTATTCGGAGGCCAGTTGAAAATAGGGGCTACTTTCCAGACCGGGATAATTAACCCATTGCACTTCTTCTTGTGCTTCCAACCATTTGGCCAAGGCCAAGCTGTTTTCTGAATGTCTTTTTACACGGATCCCCAGTGTTTCCAATCCCTGCAAGATCTGAAATGCATTGAAGGGACTCAAGGCGGCACCAAAGTCCCTCAGTCCTTCCAGTCTGGCCTTGGCGATAAAAGCTGCCTGCCCAATCTGTTCATTGTAGACCAATCCATGGTAGCCGGGAGAAGGTTCGTTGAACTCTGGGAATTTTTCATTGCCCCAATCGAAGGTACCTGCATCGATGATGATACCCCCAATGGAAGTTCCGTTCCCATTGATATATTTGGTCAACGAATGTACCACGATATTGGCCCCGTGTTCAATGGGCCTCAATAAGTATGGAGTGGCCACCGTATTGTCCACAATAAGTGGGATATCGAGGCCCTTGGCCACATCCGCTATTTTCTTAATATCCGGAACATCCAATTTGGGATTGCCCAAGGATTCCAGAAAATAGGCCTTCGTATTGACCCTAGTGGCAGTTTTAAAACTTTCCGGATCGGAGGCATCCACAAAGGTGGTGCTGATCCCCAATCTCGGTAGGGTCACATTGAAAAGGTTAAACGTTCCACCGTAAAGGCTATTGGAGGCAACAATATGGTCCCCTGCTTTCAAAAGGGTGAGAATCGCTGTGGAGATTGCGGACATCCCCGAGGAGGTGCACAGGGCACCGATCCCTCCTTCCAGGTCCGCCATCCGTTTTTCCAAAATATCGGTTGTGGGATTGTTCAGCCTTGTATAGATATAACCAGGCTCGGATAGATTGAACAAATTGGCCGCATGGTCACAGTCATGGAACACATAGGAGGTGGATTGATAGATCGGGACCGCCCTGGTACCCGCAGTAGCTTGGACATCATGTCCCGAATGTATCGATCTTGTAGCAAATTTTTGAATGTTGGAATTGTTCATGGTCACTATTTATAAATGAATATTAATTGGAAATCATATATGGCTTTGGCTGTATTCCAGTCCTTTTGTTTCTTATCTACCCATGGTAGGTTATCGGCCCAATGAGACCTTCATGGCTTGTTCCAGATCCCTTTTTAGATCTTCCTTGTCCTCAATACCAACGGACAACCGCAGCAAATTACCGGTAATCCCCGAAGCCATTCGCTGATCCGGGGTCAAATCCCTGTGTGAGGTGGCACTTGGAGCACATATGATACTCTCCACGCCTCCCAAGCTCAATGTTGGCTGAATAACGGTAAGGGCTCTGAGAAATTTGTCCACCTGGTTGTCCGAGGCCTTTAACGTAAAGGAAAGAATGCCCCCATAACCTGTCATCTGGGCTTTGGCCTCCTTATGCCCCAAATGGGATTCAAGGCCCGGATAGTACACCGCTTCCACCAGTGGGTGCCCATAAAGGAATTGGGCCACGGCCATGGCATTGTCATTTTGTCTTTCCACCCTAAGGGCCAAGGTCTTGATACTCCGTTCAGCTTGGTAACATTCTTGGGCTGCTAGCGCCCCTCCGTACAACTTGGCCGTCCCAAAAATGGTCTCCCGATCGGACTCCCGGCTTCCCACAAGCACACCAAAAAAGAGGTCGTTGTGTCCGCCCAGAAACTTTGTTCCCGAGTGGACCACGATATCCACACCCAGTGAAAGTGGTAACTGGTTGATCGGGGTAGCAAATGTATTGTCCACGATGGTGGTCAAACCATACTGTTTGGCCACCTCTGTAAATGCCTTCAATGGAAAAATATCCAATAAAGGGTTGGAAGGGGTCTCCATAAAAATGATTTTGGTCCTATCGGTAATGGCATTTTCCAATTCTACAGGTGAACTGCCCACATAACTCACTTCGATTCCCCTTCTTGGCAGTTCATATTCGGCAAATTTTCGGGTCCCCCCGTATAGTTCCCGGGTACATATGATATGGTCCCCCTCCTTGACCAATCCGAGGATTGCGGTGGTTATGGCGGCCATTCCCGAACTCAGTGCCAATCCCCAAGATCCTTGTTCGAGCTTGGCCATGACCTCTCCTAGGCGGATTTGGTTATAGGTGGTATGGAATCCAGGATATTGCAATGTTTCGGATTCCAAATACCTATAGGCAGTCGATGGTCTGATATCCGGGAGCAAGGAATTTCCTCCTCCTTGAAGGTCATGTATTGGATGTACGCATAGGGTCTCCATCATAGTACTATTTTGATTAGATCAAACAATTTTCATTCGGATCACATAATCGCCGAAGTGTTCGGAAGGAAGTCCGGGAAAACGAAATAAGAGACCCCACAAGCCATTGCAATTGGTCTGTATTGAGGTTTTTAAGAGATGTATCAAGGTAGGTGAGTTGTTGCTTGGAAAAAGGACCTTTTTCCAGACCGCCCCTTTAACAATTTATCACTCATTTGTTCGGCTGCGGGGTATACCTCAAATACGGTTTCACTTCACGGTGTCCTTTTGGAAATTTTTCCGGGATCTCCTCATTCCCCACGGATGGGGATATCACAACCTCTTGTCCGTCTTCCCAATCCACCGGAGTCCCTACACTGAATTCGGAGGTCAATTGTAGGGAGTCCAAAACCCTCAGGATTTCTGCAAAATTTCGTCCGGTGGATGCTGGATAGGTTATGGTCGCCTTTATTTTTTTATCGGGTCCAATGAAATACACGGTGCGTACCGTAACGGAACTTGATGCATTTTCATGAATCATTTGATATGCATTCGCGATGGTCTTGTCCGAATCAGCTATAATGGGGAATTCCACTTGGGTATTGGCGGTTTCATTGATGTCCTTTATCCATCCTTTATGGGATTCCACATCATCAACACTAAGGGCCAACACTGAGGTGTTCCTTTTTTCAAATTCATCTTTCAGTTGGGCGGTACGGCCCAATTCTGTGGTGCAAATGGGAGTATAATCCGCAGGATGCGAATACAGTACGACCCAACGCCCATTCGTCCAATCATAGAAATCAATATTTCCCAAAGTTGTTTCCGCACTGAAATCAGGAGCAGTGTCTCCAATCTTTAAACTCATATTTTTGTTTTTATTGTTTTTAATGTGGCCGATTCTCAAGACTCGGCATCCAGTTTGATCTCCTCTCGTAGAAATTTTATAAAGTAATCAAAATACATAGGGTATTTTCTATCCTTCATCCGAGCTACATATTGTTGGCGCTGGAACCCTTTGGACGTTACCTTGATGGTCTTTATGGATTGGTCCAAATAAGGTGCTAGTGCCCAATTGGCCATAACGATCACACCTAAATTTGCCTTCACCAATTCAATTGAGGCCTCAGTCAGAGGTAGAACGATGACTTTTTTCGGGTTGATGCCCTTAGGAATCAATTCCGATCTAAAAATGGATACCGTTTCCAAGGGGAGCGAATGTATGATCAAATCTACATCCTGAAAATCCTCGGCCTCGATGAACGACCTTTTTGCCCAGGGATGGCCTTTGCTCACCACCGCCAGCATCTCATCGGAGAACAGCTTTATAAAATCCACCTGATCGGTCTGTTCCAAATTACTGGTGATGGCAATATCAAGGTTACCGGAAATCAAATTCTCGACAGGGTGATGGGTGGCCTCAAAGACAATTTCAATTTTCACGTTCGGGAACTCGCTGTTGAACTTTTTCAGAACGGCTGGCAACCAGTGGTAACTGGTATAGCATTCCGTGCTTACCCGGATGACGCCACTCTCCCCATTTATCATTCGTTTGATCTCCTCATCGGTCCTGTCCACCTCTGCAAGTATTTTAATGGCACTATTGTACAGCTTTTTGCCCACAGGGGTCAAAATGAGCTTCTTGTTCCGGCGGTAAAACAATTGTGTGCCAACTTGGAGCTCAGCTTCCTTCAATTGATAGCTCAGGGCACTTTGGGACAAATGGAGCACATCCATGGCACGGGTTATCCCTCCTTCTTCCACAATCGCCTTTATCAATCTCAAGTATCTGATTTCCATTTTAAAAGTCTTCGGTCCAAAATTAAACCCTATCCAGGGGGAAACCCTGAAAATTGCATGAAAATATTGAATGATTTCCATAAAATATAGTTGGATGGTTTTTATGGAAAATCACGGATAGCCTTGCCGAACCCTTTGGTATTCTTAATATAGGGATACGCGACCACGGAGATGTACGTGACAGGAAATCAGTTTCCGACCATGGAACATATCGTGGTGTGGCGAGAATATGATAATATTGTACAGTGGGGTCAAGGATTTGTTTGCACATGGAACTTTGAAAGAACTATGGTAATAAACTCCAAGACCATTATTTTAGCCCAAGGGAATCCATTACCCTGTCCCTTTAAAAAATAGCTATCAAGTGAAGTTACGACAGAAAAGAAAATTGGTCACCTATTTGAATATTTTAGATCAACCTGTACGATTCAACCCCTTTGTGTTCAGTAGGATTTTTTTGTTATGGGCCTTTCTTGGACTGGTTGGAGGCATGATTGCCGGGGTCTATTGGATCGTACTGCAGTTCCTGACCCACGAACTTGCCTTTTTTACGGGATGGAAAGTTGTGCCGATAATGGGTATATCGGGTTTTTTGGCCGGTTTGATCATTCATTTTATTGGGGACCCCGGAGAGATACACCTGATTGTGAACAATATACGTTTCAACAAAGGAAAACTCAATCCAAGGAACAACCCTTCCATGATCCTCTCTTCCCTACTCTGCGTGGCTTCGGGTGGCAGCTTGGGCCCTGAGGCACCATTGGTGCAGGTAACAGGTTCAACCGGTACTTGGATAGGAAAACTGTTCCGTCTCAAGGGAGAAGAATTGAGGTCCCTCTCCATTGCTGGGATGGCATCTGGCTTTACTGCCCTGTTCGGTGCCCCATTGGGAGGCAGCCTGTTTGCACTCGAGATCCTCCACCACAAGCATGCGGTGGAGTATTACAAGGCCATTATCCCCGCTTTTGTATCCAGCTGTTTCAGTTATTTGGTGTTCGCGTTGATCATCCATTTGGGGCTGGGGCCGATATGGGACCTTTCTTCCTACGAGTATTCCGGGGTTTTTGATTTTGGCCAAGCTGTCCTATTTGCCATGATCGGGGCATTTTTTGGGTGGATCTTCATTTTTGTCACCAAATTTATAAAGACCATTTTTGAAAAACGGCCCCTGCCCATTTATATCAAAACACTCATTGGTGGGCTCATACTGGGCATGATCGCCTATTATCTACCCATTACCCGTTACTTTGGCCATCATGAGATAAGTCGACTGTTGACCAGCGATTATTCCATTTCTATTTTGTTTTTGGTGCTGGTCTTTAAAATCATTGCCATCTCGGTGACGGTCACTTCGGGATGGAGGGGCGGTTTTATCATTCCCTTATTTTTTGTAGGGGCCACTTTAGGACTTATCCTCCATCAGTTATTTCCGGATATCAAACTCACTTTGGCCATTGTTAGCTGTATGGCAGCCATCAACGCCTGTGTGACCAGAACTCCGATGAGCACGACCATATTATTGGCGACCTTGACAGGTTTTGGACATTTCATTCCCATCTTATTTGCCAGTCTGACCGGATATTTCCTGGCCCCAAGAATTCCTTTTATCGGCGCACAAATGGAAAAAGAATAGAAGCATTTTATCCCACACCATCTATAGCTCGATTCATACCCCGTTCCATTACCGCCCTGCCAAATGGTTCTCGATATAGATCCCATCTTTACCATCCTGAAGGATGAGTCCCAGCTGATTTGGAACCTGTATTTCCTATTCTTTCCTCCAACTTTTGTATTTGTACCGTTTCCTCCCTGCGCTCAAGCTGGGTATTCATTTGCCTGTGGTTTGTGGATGCATAAACACTATCAATGATTCGTTGTTTCTCATATTCCATATAATCTGGATTGAAGTACCCCTTATCATCCATCATATGGGCGGGATACATTGGGGGCAAAAATTACATCTGGGTGAGAATCAAGTTCAAAAAAATAAATTAAATTTTATTTTGTTAGGATTCCTTACTATATTTGATCGGCAATAATGCCGTAAACATTAAAACTAAAAAAATGAAGAAGGCTATTTTTTATCATGCGGGATGTCCCGTATGCTTAGCGCAGAACATGACATTATCGGCCTTATCGGGTCGGAAAAGGTCGAAGTGGTGAACATTGGTGAACAAAGGGATAGGATACAAGAGGCTGAAAATGCCGGGGTAAAATCCGTTCCTGCCGTGGTCACTCCCAATGGAAATGTCCTACATATCAATTTTGGAGCATCCATGGAGGATGTAAAATCACAACCTATTTAGTTAGGATTCCTATCTTTTTAATTCAAAAACAATTCATTTATATATGAAACCAATACTTATTTTATTGACAGTATTCCCGTTTCTGGCCGCAACACGGACTGTGGCCCAAGGGAACAGCTATAAGAATGATGATTTTCACATCAACAAGGTCAATGTGGCCCATAAGGCCGACCTGGGCATCATTATCTGGGAAATCTCGGTAAAGGGAAACGCCGGTGGAACAACACCCAATAAAGCAGGTCAATTGGACGGAGCTCCCGTCTTGGGCTATGTTTTTCCCACCGATCTAAAATCCACAGATGTCGGCTTTAATTCCACCGATGGCATTGTGGCCCTGGCCTTGACATCACATCCTGATTTTGACGATACTCCCTTATGGGATGAGAACAATGACCGTATCTATGACAACGATGGGGTGGTCTGGCATCCCCATTGGGTCATTCTTGGCAAGGACGATCGTGTGGGTGGTGGCCTATCGGTCAAACAATTCAAAAAAGCGGATGAAACCGTTGTCCTACCACCCACCAATCCAGGAATGCCCATGTACATGGACTCCCCTGGCTATCCTGTCATTGCAAAAAACAAGACCATCAAGGTCATGGTACCGGCCTATCGGATGAACAACAGAACGGATTTCAAGTACGATGGGGTCACAGCCTTTCTAAAAGTGAACACCTCCAATGAGAACTTGCCCATGTTAGGGGTATATGAGGTATTCAGCGTGGCAAGTGGCGACCTCTCCCTGCCTTTCACCGTAAAAAATTAGAGTGATGCAGTTAGCAGTTTGGGATACCTACATTGATCGAACGGACGGCAAGACCATGCATTTTGATATTCTGGTACCCAGTACCCTAACGGATGAACAGACCGTGATTGGCTTTGGAAGGGATTATTTAAGGACAAAACCCTTTGTGACGCACCTATTATCCACCCACCATTGCCGGTTCTGTCACCTTGGAAAGGCCACGGAAGAAATCATCGATTCCATTGAAATGAAGGGTTATGCCATCTTGGAAATGGAAAATTGCACCTGATTTGATTAGGATTACTAACTTTGCCTGTCGGGCAAACTCCGGCAGGCACTTTTTATGAACGAAGGCACATTCAACCCGGAACAACAGCAGAAGGATATTTCAAGTAAGATCGTGGCCGGTCTGGAACGGGTTTCGGAAGTATTCAAGATATTGTTATGGGAAAAGGCCAAATTGGTCGGCCTCAGCCCGATCCAGATACAGATCTTGATATTCATCGCCCACCACAAACAACATCTGTGCAACATCAGCCACTTGGCCAAGGAATTCAATGTGACCAAACCAACGGTCAGTGATGCGGTACGGATTTTGGACAAAAAAGGTTTTGTCATCAAAGACTTTTCCTCCTCGGACAGCCGGAGCTATTCTTTGTCCCTATCCGAAAAAGGAACTGAAATAGTTGCCCAAACGTATGATTTCTCCAATCCGTTAAAAAAACAGATCGATGGTTTTTCATCAAAGGAACTAATCCAATTATTTGATGTTTTGGGTCAATTGATCTACAGGTTGAACCAACATGGGATCCTAAACGTCCAAAGGACCTGCTGTGGATGCAAGTTTTACACCAATCGGGAAGGAAAGGATTATTGCAACTTATTGGAAAGGGAACTGGCCAGTGGGGAAATCCGTCTGGACTGCCCGGAATATCAAGAAAAAGATCATGGTGGTTAGACATCATGGACCACGGAGCAACAATGCCCAAATGCCACCTATCCATTTGGTGTGGATTCCTATCCAATTCCTCAAAATTTTGTAGTATCGCTGGCGTGTGGTGGCGCTTCGTGAGCATGCTATCTTCTTCCTTTTCCTTTTCGTCCCTACGGGACGAAAATGTATCGCACAACATAGGTCAATCCCGATAGTTATTGGAACCTGTTGCCTGTTCTGTGAAAGTCAAATCGATTTCACATATTGAGGAATTACCGAACGCCATAACGGGGAGGATAAAATTGATTCTGTATGGTTCGATTCAACTATTTAATGCTTTTGGCCAATTTCACTGCCCAATAAGGTCATTTCACCCGTCTTTTTGGACATTTCAGTTTAAATTACTGATTTAAAGCGTGTTATAATTTTATCTTTGCCAACGAAATCAGAAATAATAAAACAAAAAATAAAATCATGAAAACAACAGCATTTCTAAGTTTGGTACTCTTGTCCACCACGTTAATGGCACATGTAGGCAACTCCGAATGCAACAAGGGATGCACCACCTTATCAATACAAGATATAACATTCATCGAAATAGAAGAAGAAATCCAGCTTGGTTTTGACACCGGGCTGTACCTGCCCGAAGGTTTTGATCCTTATGCGGGTATGGAAACCGTTGTGGACAGGATTCCATTTATCGAAGAAGAAGTGGACTTCCAGCTTGACTTTGATACTGCTCCCTATTTGCCTGAGGGGTTTAACCCCTACAAAGGTATGGTGTTTGATATTAACGAAATAGAGGTAATGGAAATAGAGGAAGACATAGAGTTAGATTTTGATTTCCAAAAGTATCTCCCTAAAGGTTTCAATGCACTTGCCAAATAAGGGTGCAAAATGGTCCAATCCATCCAAGGCCTTCAATCTATATTGAAGGCTTTTTTTATCTACGGGGACAAAAACCAGGAGGCCCTTCAAGCTAAAATTGCCGTAAATTTGAATCGTTCCGAACAACAATGATTTCCATGGCCTTAAAACATGTCAAGCAATCCACAATAATCAAGATAGCCTTGCTGCTTGCGATATTGGCATCCCTTCCCAAGACCATCTTTCTATACGATATGATCAGTCAGGGCAATCTTGACTTTTCAGGGCTACAGATCAAAGATCTGCCCTACCGCCTTGTTTTTATCTTCTTGTTCTCTTGGGCCATATTGGAATTGAACGCCAACATCAGCTATGCTAAGTTCAAGTGGTCGACACCGGTGCGAATAAGTGTCCTGTTCTTGGCAAATATTGCCATCTTTTTGATGGCCCTTACCTTGTTCAAGAATCTATATCCAATTCTACTGGACACAGAAATGACAACTAGGGACAAAGGTTTTTCGAACTTTACCTTTGGTAATTTGTTGATCGCATTGTTCTTTATCGGAAGGATCCTACGCCTACAGGCCGACAAGCAAGAAAGTAGGATCGAGAACGAACATCTTAAACAACAGAGTCTTCAGAACGAACTAATGGCTTTGAAAAACCAGATCGACCCACACTTTTTGTTCAATTCCCTTAATTCATTGACATCACTCATCCGCGATAACGAAAAGGCCACACAATTTGTCCGGAAGCTATCCTTTATGTATCGTTATATTTTAAAGAGCGGTGAAAACGATCTTGTCAGCCTAAAGGAAGAACTTAAATTTCTGGAAAGTTATACCTATTTGATTCGCACAAGGTACCGTGACCGTTTCAGTATTGATATACAAATAGAGGATATATTTCTTCAAGAGGAGATTCCACCATTGGCCTTGCAATTGTTGGTCGAAAATGCGGTAAAGCACAACGAGATCTCGGAAACAAATCCTTTGGAAGTGAACATTTATTCAAAGGAAGGCTCGATATTCGTCGACAACATCATGAGACCACGCACCACTATTGGCGAAGGCACCAAACATGGACTCTTGAACCTCAAGAAAAGGTACATTCTTGTCTGCCACAAAGAAATCACGGTACGCACCGAAAATAATATCTTTAGTGTGGAACTCCCCGTAAAAACAGCAGCATGAAGGTAGTAATCGTAGAAGATGAATTGGCAGCAAGTGATAATCTTGCGTATCTGCTACACGCCATAGATGACAATATTGAAATTCTTAAAGTGCTTGATTCGGTAAAATCTTCGGTGGAATATTTTTCAAAGCCCCACGAGATGGAATTGATCTTTATGGACATTCAGCTTGCCGATGGTGTCTCGTTCGAAATTTTTGATAAGGTAACCCTAAATGTCCCGGTGATTTTCACAACTGCCTATAACAAATATGCGTTAAAAGCATTCAAGTTCAACAGTATCGATTATTTGTTAAAACCCATAGACAAGGATGAGTTATCGGACGCACTGGAGCAGTTCAAGGTGCAGAATAAACATAAAGGGATCACCGAACACCAAATAAAAGACCTGATCGATTTGGTCGGCAGAAAGGCCAAGACGTATCGATCTACTTTTTTGGTGCATAATCGTGACGAAATGGTTCCCCTAAAAACCGAAAAAATTGCTTATTTCAGAATTGACACGGGAATTGTAAAAGGGGTTACTTTCGATAATAAATCGTACAGCATGGACAATAATCTGGAAGATATTGAGGAGGAATTGGACCCCGAGCTCTTTTATAGGGCCAGCAGGCAGTTCATCATAAACCGTGAGGCCATTGTGAACATCAAACAATACTTCAACGGCAAGCTCATCGTGGTCGTGAATCCTGTTTGTGATAAGCGGATTGTAGTAAGCAAGGCCAAGGCAATCGGATTTAAAACATGGGTGGGTTCTTGATTCACCACCCCCTCCCAAAGGTCGCCCGTCCTTTTGGACCATGCCCATACTTCGCCTACCTATCAGGTATTCGCATGCCCTCTGGGATCATTTAAACAATCGAAAAGAAAAACACCATAGAATTTAAAAAATATCAAATGGCTCCCGAACCCATTTGCGCAATCGGATCACAAGTACCCGAAACAACCATTTTAGGTGAAGACGCACAGTATCCAAAAAAGAAGATTCCTCTTGATAAAAAAAGGAGGGTCCTGTTTCCAGATTCCTTCATTTATACAAATCAATCCTTCAATACCTCGGCCTGCTGTTCCAGAACCATGATCCTTTCCTTGATCCGTGCTTCACGCTTTTGACGTTTTCCGGCACAAGTGTCCTCAATGACTGCGATCTTGTCCCTGTAAAAGGATTGCATCGCCATGTAGAAGGATTGGTTGGTCAGGTCATTGGTGTGGTTGCTTTCCCCAAGGTGTACCTGTCGGGTCAACAGGAACCGTAGTAGTTTGTATAACGTCTCTTTCTTGAAGTTTTGTTTGAACCGGGCCACAAGTTCCTCTCTGGATAGCTGGAAATCGTCCCCAAAAAAAATCCTCAAAATGTTTCCGTTGGCCATAGTATCCGATATTGTTTTCGAACAAGGAGATGGAGATGGCCACCATTTCATCAATCGACAATGCCTTCTTTTGGTCAATATAATCGGTCTCCCGAATCATCTCAACCACATCTTTGAACTGGTTGTTGTTCTCAATCTCCTTTTTCCGCAGTTCCCTCGTATTGATCTTGATGATCTGTTCCGCGGGAGTACATTCCGACATCTTTCTTTTCTCCAATGACTTGACATCTGAACCTCTATCATCGGATTCCTCTCTGATTTTTACATAAATGGCTTGGGTCAAATCAAAGCTCCGGTTATCAATCATCCGCTTGACCCGATGTTCCTGAAAATCCCCTTCCATGCTTTCCAGCATTAATTTTTGCTCTTCCGACTCGAAAAGGGCCACGGCCACACCAAGGCCCAGGGTCATCTCCCCTCTTCTGATAAAGGTCTTGAAACCTTCAATCAATCCTGCCAATTTAACCCGTTGCCGAACATAATTTTCAGAGCGGCCCAAGCGCTGGGCAATCTCAGTAGGTTCATATCGGTCCAAGAGAAACTGGATGGCCTCAGCCTCCTCTGTGGGTTCCACATCCTTCCGTTGCAGGTTCTCAATGATCCGGACTTCCAGTACTTCCGTATCGACATAGTCCCTTACCATGGCCGGGATAGTGGTCAATCCTGCCAATTTACTTGCACGAAACCGCCTTTCACCCATGACAATGATATATCCGTCATCAGATTTTCGTACGGTGATCGGCTGCAAGACCCCATGTTGGGCAATGCTCTGCGCCAGTTGGTTCAGACTTTGATCATCAAAGGTTTCTCGGGGTTGCCCGGAATCGGGGATACCAATCCGATATCCAACATTTGGATCTGTGGGATGGTTGTTGCATCCCCATGGGTTTTGGACTTCCTTGGTTTGGATACTTGCCCATTGTTCACTTTGCGTGTCGCTCTCTTTTTTGTTATTGTTTCCATGATTCTTGGATTTTTGATTAAACAATATTTGAGCGGACACCAAGCGGAAGACAAAGTTTTGGAGCGGCAAGGAGACGGAATAACAAGTGACCCCAAGAAACGGCCTTATGCCGTCCCTTGTCCGAGGATATTTTGCGAGCTTAACTTTCGAAAAAGATTGATAGATAAAAACATATGCCAGAAGACATTGGCACGCTTTGTAAAAGCAGGTGACTTAATTTATTTCCAAATATTTTTAAAACGAAATAAGATCAGTGAATACTCAAAAAGTAGCTGTTTACTTCTCGTTGGTTGGATTGGATTTTAAAATCTACAATCCATTTTCCATGGAATGGTATTGATATTATACCGTAACATACTCAAGTATTCCATTAATTTGGAAAACTTGGGAGAGTCCCAATAATTTATTTGTTCCTAGATTTTAATGTAATCGTTCTTCCATACCCGGTACCAATACCCAGTTAGCATAACTATAATCATCAATTGATTTCATGTTTTCATGAAGATACTTTATCGCATTTTTAGTCAATATTTGCGACAAATGGATGCTACTAATCAAGAAGCCAACTAATTCAATTTGGATATGTCAAAGGTTACCACTCAGGTTCCATTGCTCTTTTTGTAACCCATACAACTGAAGTTAAATAGTACAACCCATATACCAAAGTGAGGACAAATCCAATACCATTAGTCCCAATCCACCTTAATCGTCAATTGTAACATTTTATCACTAATGGAAAACAGCCATTCAAGCTGTCCCCAAACCAAATGGGCCTCTTGAAGATTACGTTGGACCCTTATATCCATGAGTATTGGGGTCTTATCATGTAAAAGATCGGAAATGTGCGATTGCTTACCAAAAATCGGGACGGTTTTTCCGTTAGGGTTCAAAATGTCCTGTTTTTTCCCTTTTAGGGAACTGAGCACTTGTTCCAAGTTTTGTTTTATTGCATTCGTAGCAGCCTTGAACTCTTCGGATGCCTCTGTAGTGCCATGATGTTGGATATAGGTGCTCAAGGAAGCCAGGGAAGCCAAGAAAGTATGGTTCAGGACGACCAGCTCATATATTTTGTCCATTTCCCTTTGTTTGGATTTGGGTTCTTGCGTCATGCGCTGAAATGCCGAACTCAAATTGGAGGTTTCCAAAAACGCATCCTTCCGGGCAATCTTGTATGAAGTAGGCACATTCCCTTTCTGTATATAGTACGCTTCAATGGAAATTAAAAACTTTTTGATGGCATCGACGCTTTTTTCAACACTCTCCTTCATTTCCACATATTCCCAACTGGGCCACAGTGTCAACATGGACAAATAGGAAAGACCGGCCCCGACCACGGTATCCAGTATCCGGAATTGTATCACTGACAGGACATCGGGTGTAAGAATGGCATAGATGAACACCACGCTCAATGTAATAAAAGCAGCCGAAGTCCTATAATTTCTTTGTACCATGGCCAAGGCTATGATCAACGATATAACGCCCATGGCACCATACGCATAGGGGTTTGTCACCAAAAAAATAAGGCCCAAAGCAAAGGCGCCGCCGATAAGTGTTCCCATGATCCGATCCTTGGCACGGGTCTTTGTAAGGCCATAACTCGGTCTCATGATCACGATGATTGTCAATAATATCCAATACGGATTTTGGAATGTAAAGAAGGAGCCCAATGCATAACCAACCATTACAGCAACGGATAAGCGCAAGGAATGCCTGAAAATCATGGACTTAAAACTGAGATTTCTTACCAATAATTTAGGGTCATAGTCCTGAGATTCAACAAAGTGTTTGGCCTCCTTTCTATCGATGAGCTCAAATTCCGACGTATCCGTATCGCCCAATAATCTTTTGATTCGTTTCAATTTCTCAAATTGCTCCTTGTGATAGGCCAATATGTTTTGGAGCATTAAAAATTCTTCGTAATTCCCTAGATCGCCCCATTCTGAAATCTTTTGTGAGATATCGTCAAAAGATTGCCTCAATACATTATTCTTAGGTAGTTTGCCCCTGTCGTTCCCTGCTTGACCAATTAATTTTAATTGTAGGGACATTTGAAAAATCAATTCCTGTAAGGCCGTAATGTGTTGAGGATAGTCCTTAAAAAGCTTGTCCACCTGATCATAATTGACTGGATTGGAAATCGCCGTCTCCAGCATCCCTACCAATTCGGTGAAGACCAACAACCGTTTGTCCAGATAGTTGGATCTACCCGAACTTCTACGGGAAAGGATCAATATTTCACGTAAGGTTCCATGGTTTTCCGTAAGCTCACCCTGGAGTTCAAGTAGTCTTGATTGCAACTTTTTTCGGTCTGCTGTGGGATCTACCAGTTTTCCCCGTATTTCCAAAAATTCAGCGGTGAGAAGGTAGGTTTCAGAAAGAAACTCCTCAGTCTCAGCCTTTGGCTGTATGATACTCCAAAGCTTTGCCAAGATCAAATACCAGACACCTCCCAATCCTATCAGCAGGGCATATTGATATATCTCCAATTCTTCGGAATCATGGGCAAAGCTCAGTACCAAGGCCATGAGACCAGAAAAACTGATAAGTGAGGCCCGGAAACCATACACTGAGATAAAGGCAATGGCAAATGTGAGCAATCCCAGTACAGGAAGCAATAGCCAAAGTTCAAAATGTAGGTATCCACCTATAAAACTGACCAATGTGACCAATACAGCTGAAATCAGGATGCCTACTGCTTTCTGGTAAAAACTCCCACTTACATCGCTTGGGGAGCTCCACAAAGCCCCAAAACAAAGGGCCAGACCAATCTCAAAATACCCGAATCGTATTCCCAATATAATGGGCAAGGTAACAGCAAAGCCCACAAGAAAGGCCCTTGAAAAGCTGGTACTGTTCAAAAATTGCAGCGATTCTTTTAAAATTTCAGAAGGGTTGGGAACAAATGGCTTCAAGGTTTCATTCTTAAACGACAAAGATAACCCTTCCCTTTCATCCTTTCATCCCCACAAGCCAATTCCAAAATAAGTACGGGCTCAAGCTACCGGTTAAGAACGTTGACCAATCACAAGAACCGAAAAATAAGATGGAATGTTGGTTTTCTGCAAGTGCCCCCCTTCCCATTACAGAAAATGAAAAATTTTGGTCATACTCATTGGAGAACCAAGCAATGGAATATAAGATGGCTTCTTCAATAAAAAGAATGAAACAGTCTTGAACCAGTTTAGGTTTTTCCTATAAAAAGGATAACTTTATCTTATTAATGATTTTGCCTTCCTATTTAAATTTATAATTTTAATGAATCTCCAAAAAAATCAACCAAAATGAAGTCAATTCCAAAAATCCTAACAATTGCTCTGATTCTGTCAGCGTATGGTTGTTTTAAAAACAAAAAAAAAATGTATACTAACACAGAGGACATTCCTGTTTACAGGGAAATGAAAGCAGAATTGACTTCACCACCAAATGTCCCCAGGCCTGTAGGGGAAAGAAAGCCCAAAAAACTCACCGTTGAAATGGAAATCCTTGAAAAGGAAGGTGAATTGACCGATGGCGTAAGGTATGTGTTCTGGACTTTTGGGGGAACGGTACCTGGAAGCTTTATCAGGACCAGGGTCGGTGACGAAGTCGAATTCCATTTACAGAACCACCCGGACAACAAGCTGCCCCACAATATTGATCTGCATGCCGTTACCGGTCCTGGAGGTGGAGCTGAATCCTCTTTTGTTGCACCAGGGCATGAAAAAGTATTTTCCTTTAAAACCCTGAATCCCGGGCTCTATGTCTATCACTGTGCGACCGCCCCAGTGGGCATGCATATCGCCAATGGAATGTACGGTTTGATCTTGGTGGAACCTGATGGTGGTTTGCCAATTGTTGACAAGGAATATTATATCATGCAAGGAGATTTTTATACCAAAGGGGCCAATGGTGAGCGTGGCCTGCAGCCTTTTGATATGCAAAAAGCCGTTGATGAAAAAGCAGATTATGTGGTCTTCAATGGAAATGTGGGCGCCTTGACAGGCGATAACGCCATTACCGCAAAGGTAGGGGAAACCGTTAGACTTTTTGTGGGCAATGGTGGTCCGGGTCTGGTATCTTCTTTTCATGTTATTGGGGAAATATTTGATAAGGTACATGTTGAAGGGGGCGACTTAATCAACGAAAATGTGCAGACCACCATGATTCCCGCAGGAGGAGCCGCCATTATAGAATTTCGTGTAAATGTTCCCGGGACCTTCATCTTGGTGGACCATTCCATTTTTAGGGCGTTCAACAAAGGGGCCTTGGGCATGCTGAAAGTGGAAGGGGAAGAGAACGAAAACATTTATTCCGGTGAGCAATATGATGGCATTTACCTGCCGGAAGGACCCGGAATACAGGAAATGCCGACCACTGATGGCGTTGTCGAATCTGAAATTCCAGCTCAAAATTTTGAAGAACAGATGAAGTTCGGCAAGCAGATATATATGCAAACTTGTTTTGCTTGCCATCAGGCAGAAGGCCAAGGTATCCCAAATGCATTTCCACCATTGGCAAAATCAGACTATCTAAATGCCGATGTCAATCGGGCCATTGACATTGTACTGAACGGAAAAACTGGTGAAATCACTGTCAATGGCCAAAAATACAATAGTGTCATGACAAGACAAATGCTCTCATCAGATGAAATTGCCAATGTGCTCACCTATGTGTATAACAGTTGGGGCAATAACAACACAGTGGTGACCACGGAAATGGTCAATAAAGTAAAAAACAAATAATCTTGGTTAAAGTTTAATATCATGTTTGCGCATACCTTCGGAGTAGCATTTGCCTGTTTGGTCTTCCAGACTTTTGGTATCGCACAAACCGAAGGTATGGCAAGTGTCAAAGGAGGTCAATACATCCCTTTGTACGGAAGGAATTCAGCTCTTGTTGAAGTCGAAGATTTTGAACTGGACATCTATCCCGTGACCAATGGCCAATTTTTACAGTTTTTGAAGGATAATCCTAAATGGCAAAAATCAAATGTATTGAAACTTTATGCAGACGAAAACTATTTGCGCCAATTCAAAAACGATACGACCCTCAACAATACCGAAAAGACCACAAGCCCTGTAACCCATGTATCTTGGTTTGCGGCCAAAGCCTATTGTGAGTGCCAAGGAAAACGATTGCCCACCATAGATGAATGGGAATATGTGGCAATGGCCGACGAAGTTTCCACCGATGCCAGAAAAAAGGCCTCTTATAACCAAAAAATACTGTCGTGGTATGAAACACCCAGAGCCGATGAGAGATCCATCGGCAAAACACCTAAAAATTATTGGGGCATATACGATCTGCATGGTTTGGTCTGGGAGTGGACCCTGGATTTTAATTCTGTCCTGATTTCGGGCGAATCCAGAAAAGATGTGGATAGGGACAGCAATCTGTTCTGTGGGAGCGCAGCCATCGGCGCAACAGATCTCATGAACTATGCGGCCTTTATGCGCTATGCATTCAGGGGAAGTATTAAAGCAAGGTACAGTATTAAAAATCTTGGATTTAGGTGCGCGAAAAATAGTATGGGAACCCTCTAAAAACAAAAACATGAAACCCTATTTAGTTGTATTGATCCTATCTTTGGCACTTGGGGCCTGCAGGAACAACGATCCCGGAACAGTGGATAAAGACATCGCATATCATTGCCCAATGCAATGCGAAGGAAACAAAACCTATGGCCAAAAAGGGAGCTGCCCAATCTGTAAAATGGATTTGGTCAAAGTTGAAAACAAAACAAAAGAAACGGCTGGCAGGGCCTATTCAGATATGTCCATTTACAATCTTCCTTCTACGTGGACAACACAAAATGGTACGGATATACAGCTCAAGGACCTGCAAGGTGATGTTTTGGTCATGGTCATGATCTATACCAGCTGCAGAGCAGCCTGTCCCCGCTTGGTGGCCGATATGCGAAATATCGAAGAACGCTTGCCCGAACATTCCAAGAAAAATGTGAAGATGATCTTTGTCAGTATAGACCCTGAAACCGATACCCCTGAACGTTTAAAGGCCTTTGCCCAAGAAAACCTTATGGATGGGGATCCCTGGTTGTTTTTACGTTCCACTGAAGAAAACACTCGTGAATTTGCCGCTGTTTTGTCCGTGAGCTACAAGGAAATTTCACCTATGGACTTTTCCCATTCAAACATCATCAGTGTCTTTGACCCTAATGGAGAAATGATTTTCCAACAGGAAGGGTTGGGGGTAAATTCAGACAATACCATAAAACATATCAACACAGCTGTTGAGGCTATGTGACATTCAATGATCGAGTGGGTCCCACATAGTCTTCTGAAACAAAGGATCACTGGATATTATGGTACTACGTATCAATTAATTTTTTCCATGTTGGGATCCTATCCCAGCTCCATTATTACAATGACTCCTTTATAGACCTTGGTTTCAATTTGTATGATGCCTTTGATAGGTCCATGGATACCATAAGGCTTGGCTGCCATACTAGATTCTGGAACCGGTGATATGAGCATTGATTTGAAAGATCAAATAGGTCCAAGTTTTAACAACAACATCCTGGTAATCCATGAAATAATATTATTCCCCGATTTTAGGGGCAAAGGATTTGGAAAGGAAATAATATAGGGAAAATGTGGCTATGTGGCATTACAGAGTTTTCCCAAGCAACATGATATCAGCATATGTAGCCTTCCCTATGAACATCTCCTTGAGGATTTTGCGAATCATTGATTCTAAAATAAGAACCATCCTCATTGTAGTCAAATAGATATTTTTCCTCTCCATTTGTGTCATAATAAATTTTTTCGGTTCTTGTTGGGACAATGTTATTTTTGTCATATCAAAAACTTGATAACAAATCATATTTTGATTGCTATCGAATATCTCCATAGCCTTTTTATTTAAGGTGCCATTTTTATAACCTAGTTTTTCAGATACCCTATAACCGTTCTGTTGTGATATTAAATTAAAAGAGGCATTCGGATTACTTAATAGTAAGCTATCTATTTCATTTTGCGAAAAAACTGTATACCCTCCTGTGAAACTAATACACTGTCCATAAGATACTCTTTATGTAATTTGCCCTTGCAAGGCAAGCCGGGTAAACTGAAATTTCAGGAGATACGAAGAAACTGCAAATTCACCCTATTTTATTAGAGTTTGCTACGTCCATTTGACGCTAATAACGCTCTACGAAATAACATTTACTATATATTCTTTGTTATTGGATGAAAATTCAACCAATTTTTAGGGAAGGCTATAGAATTATGGAAATCCCAAAACCCAATGAATCAAAAACAGACGTATTAAATTGAAACATCCCTAAAAATATTTGGCAAACCATTGAATGCCATCCAAACCTTTTTGGATATTCTTGACAGTGACCTTACTGGGTTTAAAGGAAGTTACCTTGGGGTCGGTTCCATAAATCTCTTCAATGGTATAGGCAATGAAATTCAGTCCAGCTTCCAGTTCCAGTTGGTAATCATAAGTCGCCTCCACCACATCACCGGAAAACTGATATGCGGTCGTACATTGCATATTCAATGTAGTGGCCTGGGCCAGATAGATGAGTTCGTAGAAAGTACCCTTTTCAGGATTGTTGTAGGCCTCGTCTTCCAGCCATGGGATCATGGCCTCCCTGGTAACCGGAAACAATACACCGGCATACCGTCCTTTATGCCACAGCGAAATGGGTTTGATCCTTGCAGCCATGATTTCCGGATACGTCGCTTCCTCCTGTCCCAAGCAATTGAAAGCAAGGGCATACTTAAGATCGTTCGCGACCATTTGTTGTGCCTCATTGTCAGATTGGAAGCTCTCCTTGGGAGGAAATATAAATTCCAGTGTTCCATCGGCCTTTAATTGTCCAATGGTAATGGATCTGTCCAGGCCCAAGGGCCAGATGGCAATGTCCATCCCTTTCATCCCTTCTAAGGGGTTGACAAGTTTTCCCGTTAAGGTCTGGGCACCGCCCAATGTGCAGAGCAGTAAGGTGAGTAGTGTAAATAACTTTTTCATCTATCAGTGTTTTGATTTTTTCGTTTCCATGACCATCTTCTGAATGACAAAAACTTGCTCATGGCTGTTGCTCGACGATTTTTTCAGGATACCTTCAAGGTCAGGGTCGTATGGATCGGTTGCGCATCCCTTTGTGCGGGTTTCATTTCCAAACGAATTTCATAGGTTCCGGGCATCAGCTTCCCTTTGTTGCCATTGGCCGCTTTTTGAAGGAGCGGGATAAAATCAAAGGCTTCCACAGGAACATACATATCCCCCGGCAACCAAGGCCAATCGGAACGTTGGCTGCTCCCTATGGTTTTTCCGTTGTGGACAACGGTCGTTTTCATCTGGAACAGCACAATGTCCTTGTCCCCTGAGCTGTTCTTGAACCGGAACAAAATCTTGTGCTTGCCATCCCTGAAGTTTTTGAAAAGAGATACCGGTTCCTGTGATTTCCACTCGGTGATCTTGTCCCAGCCTTCCACGTTCAATTTTCCCGAAAGGGATTGGCCAATACCGTTGGAAACAGCAAGGCAAAACATAAGGGACAATATATAACGAAAAGATTTCATATAAATTTATATTGATATTTTTCAGGTTTTTGTGTCTCCTTCCGACCCAACAGGCCATATTAGGACCGTAATCAATCTAAAACATCTGCCGAACCAAAAATAAAGAGTTGATAACTTTATTTTCAATTGGGCAGATGCT
>JANSXF010000095.1 GCA_024743095.1 Flavobacteriaceae bacterium | reverse complement strand
TTTGGTTTTTGGTGGTGGGAGCACGTTACACTATTCCGGTTCACGATATCCTTTAGTCCCATCATCCACGTACACTTTGAGGGCAACCGGCCCGGCCCGAGATCTTAATCTTTTTTTGATTGGGGAACCCTTTATCCAGGTATGATTTTACCCGGAGAGGATGGCCTTTGTCCGAACCTTACTGTCCTTCTGTAAGTTACGGATTTTCCTTGACTTTTTGGGCAGGGTGATAGAATCCTATGGATGACCTTGTTTTTTCCATGGGAACTTATGATAACATCATTTTAATCAAACGAACTCAATTTATGCACCTAGTAACAACACGCATGCGCAGGGGAATCCCAAGCATGCTCCTATATGCTTTTTTAATGCCCTTTTGTGCCTTTTATATGCAAGCGGGCACTGTCTTGGAACCACCACAGGCGACCGTTTCCGGCACCGTGACCGATAGCACGGGAGAGCCCCTGGCCGGGGTGAACCTTGTGGTGGAGTCCAAGCATATCGGTACCATGTCCGATTTGGACGGGTCTTTTTCTGTCAATGCCGGACCTGATGATGTCCTGGTCTTTTCCATGGTCGGTTTCAAAACGCTTTCCGTGCCCATTGCGGGCAGGGATGAGGTCCCTGTTACCATGGAGGAGGATGTGACGGTGTTGGGCGAAGTGGTGCTCAATGCCGGATATTACTCGGTTTCGGAGCGGGAACGCACAGGGAACATTGCCACTGTCAAGGCTTCTGTAATCGATAAACAGCCGGTGGGCAATCCCTTGGCGGCCATGCAAGGTCAAATGTCGGGGGTCAATATTGTCCAGAATACCGGAGTGCCCGGAAGTGGGTTTTCCGTGGAGGTACGCGGACAGAACTTTATCAATGGGTTGACCGATCCGCTATATATCGTGGATGGTGTGCCCTTTGGATCCCAGTCCTTGGGCTCCAATGATGTATCGCGCAGTATACTCAACAGTGATATCAGTCCGCTCAATGCCATCAACCCCAACGATATCGAGAGTATCGAGGTACTCAAGGATGCGGATGCCACGGCCATCTATGGTTCCCGTGGGGCCAATGGGGTGGTGCTGATCACCACCAAAAAGGGGAGGGCCGGGAAGACACGCTTTGATGCCCATCTCAGTACCACCTTTGGACGGGTCCCCAACTTTTTGGACCTGATGGACACAGAGCAGTATCTGGAAGTTCGCCGGGAGGGTGTCATCAACGATGGATCTGGGGCACAGCTCGAAAACCCCGTCTTTGATAGCTTTTGGCCCGATATTGCCCTATGGGACAGTAATCGTTACACCGATTGGCAACAAGAGCTCATCGGGGGAACCGCTTACCGGAACAATGCCCAATTGTCCATTTCCGGCGGGAGTTCCCGAACCCAGTTCTTGGTCAGTGGGGCCCTCTTGGACGAGACCACGGTATTTCCCGGGGATGCAAACTATAACAGGGCCACGGTCCATAGCAATATCAACCATAGGTCTGGTAACGATCGGTTCAAACTGAACCTTTCCACCAGCTATACCCATGAGGACAACCTGTTGCCCAGTACCGATCTTTCCTTTCCGGCGTATACCTTGGCGCCCAATGCACCTGCCTTGTATGATGGGGAGGGCAATCTGAACTGGGAGAACAATACCTGGGACAATCCCTTGGCCTCCCTGGAGGAAAAGGTAGGGGTAAAGAACAGTACCGTGCTGGCCAATGCCCTGCTCTCCTATGAGGTATGGGAGGGTCTTGAGGTGCGCAGTAGTTTGGGCTATACGGATTATCGGCTGGAGTCCTACCGGACCCTGCCCAGTTCGGCCCGTAGCCCCATGTTCAACTTTACGCCACAAAACTATTCCAGCCTGACCACCAATCGGTCCAAAAGGGCATCTTGGATCGTGGAGCCCCAATTGCAGTGGAAACAGCAGTGGGATCCGTTTTCCCTGGACGTGCTGGTCGGGGCGACCTTCCAGCAAGAAAGCACCGAACAGCTTGTCCTCCGCGGACGGGGCTTTCCCACCAATGCCCTGATCAATAACATGGCAGCGGCCGATGAGGTGGAGGCTCGCAGCAGTACTGACAGCGACTATAGGTACAATGCTGTGTTCGGCAGGGCCAACCTCCAATTGTTGGACCGGTATATCCTCAACCTCACGGGCCGTAGGGACGGCTCGTCCCGATTTGGGCCCGGTAGGCAATTTGGGAACTTTGGTGCGGTGGGACTGGCCTGGATCTTTTCCAAAGAGGCCCTGTTTGCAGAGGGCACTTTTTTGGGTTTCGGTAAACTGCGGGGCAGTTATGGGACCACAGGTAGTGATAACATTGGGGATTACCAGTTTTTGGATACCTACACCATTGTTGGAGAGGATTATTCAGGGGTGTCCGTCCTAAGTCCCACGGGAATTTTCAATCCTGCCTTCGGCTGGGAAGCCAACAACAAACTGGAAGTCGGTCTTGAGCTGGGGTTCTTTAAGGACCGGTTATTTCTCAATGCCGCTTGGTACCGGAACCGTTCCTCCAACCAGTTGGTGGGGGTTCCCTTGGCCGCAACTACAGGATTCTCGGAGTTGACGGGGAATTTTGATGCCACTGTGGAGAACTCCGGTCTAGAGCTGGACCTGCGTTCCATCAATCTGACCAAGGGTCGCTTTAAATGGTCAACGACCCTGAACCTGACCGTACCCAGGAGCAAATTGGTGCGTTTTGAAGGCTTGGGGACCTCCACCTTTGCCAATCAATATGTCATCGGAGAGCCTTTGTCCATCGTGAAGCTCTACCGTTCCTTGGGGGTGGATCCCGAAACGGGTCAATACGAAATGTACGATTTCAACGGGGACGGGGCCATTACCAGTAATGAAGACCGGCAATTTATTGCGGACCTGGCCCCCAGCTTTTACGGGGGACTGGGCAATACGCTGAGTTGGGGGAACCTGACCTTTGATGTGTTCCTACAGTTCAAAAAACAAGAGGGGTTTAACAACTTTCGCAATGATGCGGTACCGGGTTTTCCCAGAAATGCCAGTGTGGAGCTCCTCGATAGATGGCAGGGGCCCGGGGATATCAAACCCGTTCAAGTGGCTTCCTCGGGATTGGTATTTGGGGTGGGCAATGGCGACCTCCAGCGCAATAGCAGTGCTGCGGTTTCGGATGCTTCCTTTATAAGGGTCAGGAACATTTCCCTGAACTATAAAGTGCCCAATTTGGACAATGGACCTGATATCCAGGTCTATTTGCAAGGCCAGAACCTATTCACCTTTACCCCGTATAAAGGGCCCGATCCGGAGCAGACCCTCAACAACCGATTACCGCCCTTGGGACAATTGACCTTGGGACTTAAAGTGGGATTCTAATGATAAACAAGACCAATATGAAAACAAGACAAACATATTTGAAAATGAAATGGAACGCTTCGGTGCCGAATTATTTCCTGCTCCTCCTTTCCATCCTGGGATTGTTGGGCTGCACGGATTTCGTGGAGGTGGATCCCCCAAAGAACGTTTTGGTCGCTGAGACCGTATTCGATGATCCGGCAACGGTGGAGTCTGCCTTGGCGGACCTTTATTACAATATGCGGGAGACGGGAATGGTATCGGGAAATGTAGGGCTGACCACCCGAATGGCCCTCTACAGTGATGAACTGGACTATTATGGTTCCAATCCCCAACTGTTGGAGTTCTACCAAAACCGGACATTGCCCCCGAATACGGAAATCCTCGGCTGGTGGAGCGGGGCCTATACGATCATTTATGGGGCCAATGCCATTTTGGAGGGGCTGCAGGATACTACTTTTACTATGGAAGAACAGCAAAAGTTCCGGGGACAGGCCTTGTTTGTCCGTGCCTTTATGCACAGCTTATTAGTGGCCGTTTTTGGGGATGTGCCCTATATTACCTCTACTGACCATCGTGTGAACAATCAGGTGTCACGGGTATCTGGGGACCGGGTGCATGAAAACATCATTTCGGATTTGGTGGATGCCATTGGTCTGATGGAGGATATCGCCATTGCCAACGGGGAACGAACCTTTATCGACCATGATGTGGCCAAGGCCCTGCTCGCCCGGATGTATCTGCTGACCGAACAATGGGAGCTTGCAGCGGGCCAGGCGTCAGACCTTGTTGCTGCTTTTTCTTTGGAGGAAGACTTGGATAGAGTGTTCCTGAAGGATTCCCGGGAGACCATCTGGCAATTAAGCCATGGGCGCCTGCCGGGCAATACCCAAGAGGCCAATCAGTTGATCATCCCTTCCGTTCCTGGGCAGACCTTTGCCATGAGCGAGGGATTATTGTCGGCCTTTGAGCCCGGGGACCAACGCAGGACGGCATGGGTCGATAGCATTTCGGATGCCGAAAATACCGTAACCCTCTATTATCCCTATAAATACAAGGCCCGATTTGATGTAACGGAATCCTTGGAATATGCCGTTCAGTTCCGGTTGGCGGAACAATTCCTGATCCGAGCGGAAGCTTTGCTCGCTTTGGGAGATGTGTTGGGCGCGCGCAATGATCTCAACAACGTCCGTAGTCGGGCAGGGCTCCCCAATACTACGGCCGGTACAGCGGAGGAGCTTTTCTCGGAGATTCTGGCCGAACGTAGAATTGAGCTCTTCACCGAGCAGGGACATCGTTGGTTCGACCTTAAGCGCAGTGGAAGGGCCACGGAACTATTGGGGAGCGAAAAGCCGAATTGGGAGCGGACCGATGTGCTGCTCCCTGTTCCAGAGAGCGAACTGGAAACCAATCCCAATCTTTTGCCACAAAATCAAGGATATTGACCGGATGGGTATTTTTCCCTGTGCCACCGGTCTTCGGATGGGGTGCCATCGAGACAGGGAAAGCCCATTCCTTTAAAAAAAGAACGATGAAATATATTTTATGGATATGGGCGCTTTGTTTGGTGCCCGTGCCGGGGCGGTCCCAAAATACCGATCATGCCAATGGGGGTCGATCAGTTTCTGCTGTAGCACCTCTTTTGGATGCTTCTTTGGAAGGGGGAAGGCTCTTTGTCGAGCTGCCCGTAACAAGCTTGGATGAACCGATGCTCCTAACGCGTATCGGACGTTTGTCGACTTATGAACCGAAACAGGTAACCTTTCGAAAGTCGGGGAACCAGATGGTTTTGGAGGAGACAAGGATATGGTCGGAAACAGGGATATGGATCGCCCTGCAAAACGACCCCGATATGGAAAAAAATATTTTGGGGGTGTTCCCGATTTTGGAAGAAAGTGTAGAGGGATATCGTTTTGATATCACCGACATGTTGTTCGACCGCTCCGTTGGATGGGGAGTGATATCCCGCGATCCTATGGTCCCTGCCCTAAACAAGCTAATTGCGGTTAGGCGGTTGGATGGCGAGCTGATGATCAAAATGCAATTGGGGCATCAAAAGAAGAACGCCAAAATTGTACAGCCCGTACATTATAGCTTTATGAAATTGCCTGCGCCTATGGAGCCCAGGAGGTTTGATTATCGGATGGGGTTTTGGAACGAGTCCAGGACGGTGGGGCAACACCTGAACAACTATGTGGCCAACATTGCCCGTTGGCGATTGGAAAAAAAACATAAGGACAAGAAGGTCAGTGTGCCCATCAAGCCCATTACCTTTACGCTCTCCCCGGATATTCCGAAAAAATGGAGGCCCTACGTCAAGGCCGGTATCGAGGAGTGGTTGCCCGCCTTCGAAGCGGCGGGCTTCAAGGATGCCATTGTGGTCAAGGAGGTGGATTCCTTGGACCCATGGTCGGCCTATAGCTTGGGACATTCCATCGTGCGTTGGTTTCGGGACCAGAACATTAGGTATTTTGGTGAAAAACGTAATGGGGCAACTGTCACCTATGTCATCGATCAGCGGTCAGGGGAAATGATCAAAGCCGATGTGCTCTTGGGATTATCCGATGAATATCTCATGGATGAATATTTTATCCGTTGCGCTGCCCTGGACAAAAGGGCACAGGCCTATCCCTTTCCAGATGGACTGTTGGGGGAGCTTATCCAATCCGTAACGGCCCATGAGACGGGACATGCCTTGGGCATCGAGGACAATAACTATGGGGAGAATCAGTATCCTGTCGAAAAAATGGGGGATGAACAGTGGCTCAGGATCATGGGACATACCCCAAGTATCATGACCTATGCCCGCCATAACAATATGGCCCAGCCCGAGGATAACATACCTCCCTCGTTATTGGTACAAAAAGTAGGGCCCACCGATGCCTATTATATCCGATGGGCCTATGAAAGGTTTCCGGAATCCATGTCCAAAGAACAACGGGCCGATAGTCTGGAGCGTATCATCCGTTTGCAGGACACTGTTCCGTGGTACCGCTTCACCAACCGCCATGCGGATACCATGGGACCTGCTGTGACAGATCAGGTCGTGGAGGTCCAAGATCCGATACAAGGGGCGATATTGGGCCTAAAGAACTTGGAACGCGCCATGGAACTATTGCCGGGCATCAACCGTAGCAGAAAGGATTACGTCCGTATCGAACGCATCCATGAAAGGGCCATTTCCCTATGGTACCATTTGGTAAGGCGCGTGTTTTCCTTGGTAGGGGGCTATGAGATTTTTTATAAGTCCATGGAACAGCCAGGGAATATGTTCGATCCGATACCCCTTCAGACCCAGCAGGAAGGCTTGGATTATCTGTTGCAACAGGTCTTTGGTCCACCTAAGTGGTTGGCCTATCCGACATTGAAAACCCACATCAGGGCAATGACATATCCCGATCACCTGTTCACCAGGCAACAGATGTTGCTAAGGGAAATGCTCAAGCCAAGATTTATGAAACGCATGCAGCATATGGAATCTATCGATGGATATGGGGGCATTATGAAAAACTATTTGGAACAGTTACAGAACGCACTCTTTGGCGAGGTCTATGGAAGGGCGGTATCCGTGGATCCCAGAAAACAAGGGTTACAGTTGAGCTATATCGATTGGATGAAAAAAGCCATCGATAAGGAAGCAGCTGATATCGTTACGCACCAAAAACTATTTGTGCACACGGATTATACCAAGGGCTTGATGACCGAACAATTGGTGCGATTGCAAAAGCAATTGGAGGATAAGGTCAATGATAAAAAAGATGCGGTACTGAAGGGACATTGGATCCACTGTTTATCCACCTTGGAGCAAGGATGGAGTCCGTGACCCTTTAAGATATCACCATAGTCGATAGGCTATGGTGCAAGATTTGGCGAACCTGGTTTCGTTGTTTTTTGAGTTAGTAATAAAGGTGTCCCTCGGGACACCTTTATGTTGTTCAACAAAGGATAGGCCTAAAGCCTATCAAGCTTTGGATCGGAAAGTTCAGGATCATTGAACACCTGATACGCTCCTTCGTAACAGTATAGGGTCCCTGTATCGGGACAATCTGTCTGGATCTGTTGAACCCCGGAAGGAGTGCCGATATATCCTACATAGGGACTATTGCTTTCCTCCGTGGCAAAGGCCAGGCCAACTGCCATTACAATGGCAAATGCCGGTAAAACGATTTTTAAAAAACTTGTCTTCATTGTTTTATGAATTAAATTTAACGCCTACTCTGTTCAAGGTTTTCGGCCTCCCCTTACACTGCGCAGTATGTTTATCCATTGGATATTTTGTTTTGTTTTTTGCTGAGGACGATGGCCACTAGGGCCAAGGCCATAAAAAGGGCATTGAATACGATGTGGTCGTCCCATCCTAAAGCCGATAGTGCCCCGCCACAGGAACAGGGGATATGATCACTGAATTGCAGCACGGCAATAACATAGGTCGTGAATAAAGTCAATAGGATACCACTGGCGTACAGACCGAGTACCCGTAATTTGGGGACCACCAATAGTCCGGCGATCACCAATTCCAACAAGGGTACGCCCCAACTCAGAGAGTTTGCATATGACCAGATATAGGGCATACGCCCCAACCGCCATTCGAACAGCCCAAGGTCAAGTAATTTACTACTGGCCGTATATACGAACAGCACTACCAATAGGGTGGTGATGGTGCCAATGATGGCTTTTGTATGGATGGGCAACAGTTTCATGGTAAACGGATTATGGGTCGGACATCGGTTTTTGAAAAACTTGAACAATATCATGCTTAAATGATAATGCGCTGCTAAGTTATTGAACAACAATGGGATAAAAAATGGCAAAACACGGGAATCGTTTGTCAAAATCCGATCATTTGGCATTTTTTTCCTTAAATCTTGTCGGATATAGGGTATAAATGGGAAGGGATGTGCTTTTTTGTGATGTTTTGGATAGTTGAAAAAATGAGCTGTTCTGATCTCGGTTATTTACAAATTGCCGTTGCTGCGTAAAAACCGGTTCTCAAATGGCACCTATCTATTGCCAACACTTTGGCTATATAGGGTCAAGTGGATGAGCCGGATAGTTGAGAACAACAAAAACGGAAAATTTGAGCCACCCACTATTTGATTTTAGTCATATGAAAGTCAGGTTTTTGTGTTGGTTTGGAGGCTGCCCAATTTAATTCGGCGAGCGAGGTATACTACGTCCGGCGTTTCCAGCTATACAGCAGTTTGTACCTGTCGGCTTGATGGGACTTTTGTTGGCAGGGTTGTTGGCGGCTTTCATGTCAACCTTTGCCGGTACTTTGAACGCTGCACAGGCCTATCTTGTAAATGATATCTATTTAAAGTATAAGAATCCCACGGCATCTCCTTTAAAGATAAGGCGCATGAATTACTTGTGTGGATTAACCGTTGTTCTGGTAAGTATTGTTCTTGGTTTTTTTGTTAGGGACGTCAACTCTATCCTGCAATGGATAGTATCTGCCCTGTACGGTAGTTATGTCGTATCAAATGTTTTGAAATGGCATTGGTGGCGGTTCAATGGAGAAGGATACTTCTGGGGCATGCTTTCCGGCATTGTTCCGGCATTGATCTTCCCTATTTTCACAGATACCCTTGACCTATATTATTTTCCCATTATTCTTTTTACCTCAGTAACCGTTGCACAAGCCATTGAAAAGCAAAAAAACGGATTCATATAAGCCTCTTTACGGGGCTTTTTTTATGTCGTATCAGAATCGAGGCACCAAATTTCGATGCTTTATGCAAGTCCCGAACAAGTATTGAAGCTCAC
>JANSXF010000107.1 GCA_024743095.1 Flavobacteriaceae bacterium | reverse complement strand
ATACGTTCGCTCAGCTGAAAGCTCGCGAACAGCTTTTCTTGGTAATCTTTCTTGCCCTGCATACCTAAAGGTACGATCCATCCTTGGAGCAGCAATGATCAACGAACACTTTTTTTATTAACTTGTGCAACAGGCACATAGGCCACTTTTAATCCTCCGATGTAAGTATCCTCGCCCTCGATTTCTCCAAAGTAGGTAGATAGTCCCAGATAGACCCCGTGCACCACATTTTTTCGGTCATTGAAGGTGATATATTGGTTATCATCGCTCTGGGAGAACCCCATAGTGGCCATGAGTAAAAAAAGTAAGGGAATCGTCGTTTTTCGATTGTTCATTTATATTGGATTTTTGATTGATTTTTTTTTAAAGACAACCCATTTGATGAAGGGTTGCATTCTTTGATATTTTTTAATCGTTTATGGTCACAATTCCTTTCTCGCCTTCTATGGAAATATTTCCTTTCCTCTCCTTCCCATAAGTAGCATTGATTTTCCGGAGCCTACGTCCCTTGTCCAACATTTCGGAACCGACATTCTCATATGATTTGGGCAAACGAACCACACCTTGTTCCAAGGTGGCCGTGAAGTTGTTGGAAAAATTAACGACGTTTAGCGTGATATCCGTGGATTCTTGCTGTATGGATATATCGGCAGATGGATTTATAATGTTGTACACTTGAAAATCGGCAATTTTCATGGTAAGGTCCACATCACCTGCCAATCGTTCCATTTTGAAGGTGGTAAAATCCAAGTTTCCAAATAGTGACGCTACTTCGTTTATGGAAATGTTATCCTTGTTGGAATATATCTCCAACGAATTAAGTGAATGGACATGAATTTCCGAGCCATCGCTTTTCAATCGCAGATTTTTTGAATTTTCCATATTCAATTCCCCTATTTTCAAGTCAAGTTCTGCATAGTTTAAATCCTTGGCGCGGACTTTCCCATATTTCAAAACGATATCTGCTTTGTTCAAATTCTCCCCGATCCATAAATCGCCATGCTCGATCAAGGTATTTAGGGTGCCTGTCCAGTTTTCAATGATCACGTCCCCAAAACGATTGTTGACCTTAAGTCCAGCTTTTTTGGGGAGATAGACCTCATAATCTATTTGTACATGGCTGCGGTCAAAGTCAATGGGATTGGCACGATTCAACAGATCGGCAAGCCACCCCGTATTTTTATTGGAGATTTCAGAAACAATGGAAATATAGCTGTTACTCGCTTTGATTTTTGGGCTGATACGTCCCAACAAGTCTTCTGCATTTTCTTTTTTACGATGGTTCACAGTAACCTCAATATTCACTACTACTTTGTTCTGATCCCATCCCTTAAGCCTTACGGTACCATATTTATTCTCTATTTGAAAAGACCCCGAGTTGGTGAACGGGAAGCTTTTCTCCATGGTTTTATGAACCTTTTCCTGTGCTACGGCACCATGCACCGATACCAGCAACAAGGCCATCCCCAGGACCATTCTATAACGTGTATGCGTGATCATCTTCATCTTGTTTTTTAGATTCATTTAACAGGTGCAACAAATTCTCAATGAGTTCAATTCGTTTTTTGTAATTACTCACTATGGCCTCCAGTACTAGCTCATTATCAAGGTTTTTTTGCATCTCTTCTTTAAGAACCTCATATTCGGCATCTAGTTCATCCATAAAGGAAAGGAACTCGGCCTTGTTGTCTTCGGAAAGTGCCTTATTGTTCTTTACCAATTCCACTTGGTAGGAAACCAAATCTTTGTAATACATATCTATTTCCATAAGTTCTTTGGAGGCGTATTGTGCTTTTTCAGCATTGTTGTTCAATACTGACAGTCCAAAAAACGAAGCCACACCCAGCAATAATAGTACAGAGGCCGCCACACGAAACAGGGGTCTTTTCCAGAGAGGGATTACCTTGGGTTTAGCCTGATGAAGTTCTTCTGAAATCTTCGCCCACATTTTGTCCTTGTCCGCCCTTCGTTCATTGAACTGGTCTGCATGGTCCCTAATATGTTTTTCAAAATTGTCCATTACATTTCATTGATGATTTCCAATAATTTTTTCTTCGCTCTGTGGTATTGTGATTTTGAAGTACTGGTAGAAACACCCAATATTTCCGCAATCTCCACATGGTCATATCCTTCAATCAAATATAGATTTATGATTTCCCTGTAACCCTCCGGCAACAGGGAAATCCCCTTTTTTACCTTGTCCAAATCTGTTGCCCCAGCTTCAACAGGCTCTTCATCTGTCAGATAAAACTCATGTGTATCCATCGGCACTACGGGGATACGCTTGGCCTTTAAGTAGTTGATACTTTTATTGATGACGATTCGCTTCAACCATGCTCCAAAACTGCTCTCGTACTTGAAACTGTCCAGGTTTTTAAAGGCATCCACAAAACTATCCTGAACAATATCCTCCGCATCTTCCACATTGCCCAAAAATCGGAACCCCACATTGTACATAGCATCCACATAGCGGGAATATAGCTCGTATTGCGAGTTGCTATTGCCGGCTTTGCACTGCTCTACTATGGCCTTATGCGTAAAACGGATTTCGGTTTCCAATGGTTTAGGTTGATGCCTTATCTGTAGCTAAAGACAAAAGAAAAAAGAAAGGGTTGCACTATAAAGAAAAAAACTTTTAAAAAATTTTATCCATGCAACCCTTGCTTTTTTGACCTGTCTATGATGATGAAAATTTCAAGTACAACTATCAAAACATCAAAAAATGAACAGTAAATCACAGTTGGATCCAGCAATCAAATGTAGCGTTTGGTGGCTGTGGTTTTTCTTTTTTGGCTGTATTCTAGCCATAGGCCAGACCAGCCACACCATCAGCGGAACCATTACCGACAAAAACAATGGAGAAATTCTTTTCGGAGCTTCTGTATTCTTGAATGGCACTACAGTTGGCGGTGTTACCAATGAATATGGATTTTACTCCGTTACAGCTCCAGAAGGGGAATATGTGTTGAGCATTTCCTATATGGGGTATAATGAGGTGAACATTGAGATTAACCTGAATCATGACATCGTGCAGGATGTAGAAATATCCGAATTCTCAACAGAATTGGATGAAGTGGTCGTTTTGGCAGATGAGCCAGAACGGGCCATATTGCGCAAACCCGAAATGAGCGTGGTAAAGATGAACATGGGTACCGTGAAACAAATGCCGGTGGTATTAGGGGAGTTGGACGTATTGAAATCCCTTCAAATGCTGCCCGGGGTCACCAATAATGGAGAAGGTACGGGAGGATTCCATGTAAGGGGAGGCGCACAGGATCAAAACCTAGTACTGCTGGATGAGGCCATTATTTACAACACGTCGCATATGTTCGGATTCTTCTCCGTATTCAATGCTGACGCCATCAAAGATGTCAAACTCTACAAAGGAGGCATTCCGGCAAGCTTTGGGGGAAGGGTTTCCTCGGTGTTGGACATTCGACAAAAGGATGGGAACAGTAAAAATTTTGAGCTGAACGGGGGCATTGGCGTCCTATCAAGCAGGCTCACGGCCGAAGGGCCTGTTTTTGGAGATAAGGGTTCCTTTTTGATAGCCGGTCGGCGTTCCTATGTGGATCTGTTGCTCAAGGCCGCAGGGGAAGATAACAGTGTCAGCTTTTACGACCTGAACCTAAAGACCAATTACAGCATCAATGGTAACAATAAGCTTTTTTTAAGTGGTTATTTTGGCCGCGATGCCTTTAAACTGGGCAATAGTTTTGACAGTAGTTATGGCAATGCTACGGGCAACCTACGTTGGAACCATATTTTTAGTGATCGCTTGTTTTCCAATCTTTCGGCGATTTTAAGTCGATATGACTATGATCTGGAGTTTGCACAGGATCAATTTGATTGGGTGTCCTCCATCACCAACTACAATCTTAAATATGACTTTAAGTATTATTTGAGCAATGACTTCAAATTGGATTTTGGCATCAACGGTATTTATTATGATT
>JANSXF010000103.1 GCA_024743095.1 Flavobacteriaceae bacterium | reverse complement strand
GCCACCAAAAAGTGGTCCATGCCCATTAGGAACTGGGGCATCATTTTAAACCAGTTCCTAACGATCTATGAAAAAAGGGTCAGACTATAATAAAGTCAAACCCCCGTTATTTTTAAATTACACACTTATTGGGATAGTGTCCTTTTTGATTTTGTAATCGCTTATTTATTGCTTTCTAATTTGGATGTAAGCCAAGAATTATTAAATAAGTACATCTTACACGGAAACAGTGTTTTTGTTGATATGAAAAGAACTAATGCAATTCTTGGGACTAATCCCTTGACTTAATCTTGAGAACCTTTCACAACCCCGCATCTGAATAATCAAGAACTTCCATCAAAAATAGCCAATGCCATAGCCCTGATGTTTTTTGGCCTCAAATAATAATTCGCTTCATCGATATTGGTTATAAATCCCATTTACACCGATAGCACCCGAATCAATTCCACCATGCCCAGGGTCGATGACCACGACTTTTTTCTGACCAAAAACGAAACACATTTTCAGCAGTAAAATCACAAATTCTTGAGCTGAGCGGAGTCGAAATTGACGTTTTTTAGCGTTGAGCGATTCAAAAGTTTTAGAGTTATCAACATAGGTGCTTCAATTTTTAATGCGATTTGATGCCAATTCACATCATTTAAAATCAATTGGATATAAAAAATATTTTATTCACAAAATACTGATAATCAGTATTTTGATATTCAATATGGTGTATTTTTCAAACAACGAAATCCAACAAATTTTAAATCAATTTCGATATGAAAAAATCACTATTCCTGACCGCTTTTTTACTGCTCATTTCCAATACCATTTTTGCTCAGATTGGAGGCATCGAAGATTCCGTTAACGATGTGTCCGATACCATAAGAGCCATCTTTCCCATTATTCTGGGAGTCATTTTTCTAATAGGCTTCCTATTTAATGCAGGGCATTTTTTTGGTGAGAATGCAGACCTCAAAAAAGGAATTACTCGTGTATTGGTCTTTGTACTTATTGCGGGTGCAGTAGTGGGCATATTTACCTATCTCATAAGCATCGTAGTATAACGTGAAGCGCTACGAAATCTATAAGGATATCCGAAAGCGAGCAGTGATTATGGGATTGCCCATTTCATTGTTCGCTTTGATGATGACATCGGTCATCGGGTCATTGTTGTTCATCATCTTTTCATTCAGTTTTTTTGTCATCATATCGGTATTCCTTTTTAACGGAGGGCTCTATGTGGTATTGACCCAACTAACCAAACACCCTGCCTTATTGCATTTTAAAAAAGTATTCCCAACCACCATCAGTAACAAACGAGAAAGTCAACTCCAATATGAAGGCCCATAATGGGCTTTTAAAAAACAAACTATATGAATAGAATAAACCTATCCGCATATCATCCTATCCTGAGCATAGAAAAGCATATCGTATTTGCCTGTAATGGCAATGTGGTATTGTGTTATAAAACGGACTTACCAGAAATCTATTCCCTATCCGAAAAAGATTTTGAAGACATACACGGCTCTTGGTTTCAGGCATTCAAATCCCTGCCAACAAGTACCGTAATCCATAAGCAGGACATCTATAAGAAAAATCGCTATGAGGCAGATAATCTGCCAAACAAAAGCTTTTTGGAAAAGGCAACCTATCAACATTTTAAAGGAAGGGAGTGCTTAAAACATCAATCCTATTTGTTCTTTACCCTTCCCTTGGATAAGGCTTTGAACGCTTCCAAGTATACCAATCCGTTCCGCAAGGTGGAAAAAGGCATTCACAAACAACAGGACCATAATGTTCAGGAGTTTATTGCTTCGGTAAACGATGCAGTTTCCTTTATCAATAACAGCCATAAAGTATCATTGAAGCTATTAAACGAGAGTGAAATACTAAATGTATGCGATACATACTTTAATGGTTTCAATGAAGGTTTTGATACGGATATTCAATTGAAAGCTGACCGCGGAAGTGGGAAATCAGCAATTGAAATTGGAGAGAACCATTTTGACGTGTTGGCAGTAAATAGCGAACTCTGTTTTGGTGATGTGGTACAGAGCAGTAAGACCAATGACAAATTTACTTCGGATGATTTTGTATTTCATCAAGGCTTTATTGATGGATTGGGATTAAACCTGAACGAGAACCATATCATTAATCAAATCATTTACCTAGATGACAAACACAAATGGAGAAAACTACTGGACAAGAAAATTGAAGAGCTTAGTAAGAGTTCCAACTTCGGAACACAGAACAAAGTTATTCAAAGGAAAATTGAAGCTATTGTTGCTAAAATTAATGAAGACGACAGTTCAAGAATTATACGCGGGCACCTCAACATTATTTTCTGGTGTCCGGAAGCCGGACGGCTAAAAAATATTGCCTCAAAGATTAAGACCGAATTCAAGGAACTGGACATTGTGCCGTATTATCCAAAAGGGGAAGAACGAAAGCATTACTTCCTTAATTCCTATTGTTGTTTCAGTTCCAATTTCTCCAATGAAGATTTGTACGTCACCGATTTAAAACATGCATTATGTTTATACATTAACAATACAAATTACCTGTCAGACGCCACTGGCGTCATTTTCAATGACAGGCAATATAATATCCCAGTTTTAAAAGATGTATGGGACGAGCAAAAGAAACGCATCAAGGCCAGAAACTTTGCCATTTTCGCGCCTACAGGAGAAGGAAAATCCTTTTTAGCCAATAACATCTTACGGCAGTATTTTGAGCAGCAAGTGCGATTGGTCATCATTGATTTGGGTGGTTCATATTCCAAATTCGCCAAGCTCTATCCTGATGACCATATCATTTTGCGATATGAACAGGGAAAGAATTTGGGCATCAATCCATTTTACATTTCTAATGAAGCCGATTTGACCCCTGAACGATTGGAAGACCTTGCTATTTTCCTATTGGAACTGTTGGCTGAGGGTAACCAGGTTTCAAAGGCTAAAGAAGTAGCTGTTAAAAAGGTACTACTGTATTACTACAAACACGTTCGATTAAATCATTCATTAGCTTCTTTGTATCAATTTATAGATGATAAAAAAGATAGCCTCATAGAGGCTCTTAGTATAAGGGAAGAGCATTTTAGCGTTTACAACTTCCTTCATATCCTTTCGGAATATGTAGATGATGGGTTGTATAGCTTCCTCTTCAATGTGAGTGAAGACCAGACCTATAAAATTGAGGATAAGCGAATGATTGTCTTTGAACTGGATGAAGTAAAGGACAACAAGGAAATCCTTTCTGTAATGCTGAAGCTCATCAAGTCAGCTATCCAAAGAACTATTTGGCGTAATCGTTCCGAGAGGGGTATTATCCTGTTTGATGAGTTTGCCAAACAGCTGAAGTTTGACAATGTCTTGGAGAGTGTGGAATTCTATTATCAAGCTATCCGTAAACAGAATGGGGCTGTTGGAATCATTCTTCAATCCATTAATCAATTACCGAACAATTCCACATCGGCCAGTATTCTTGAAAACACACAGGTCATTTACAGTTTGCGTAACGAAAAAGGATATGAGGAATTGAAAAACAGGCTTAACCTGTCGAGCCACGATTTGAACCAATTAAAATCCATTCGAAACAATCTTACAGGTGATAGAAAGTACACGGAAATGTTCATCAAGATTGGAAAAGAGAGCAACATTTTTCGTCTCGAAGTCCCCAAAGAGGTCTATGCCGCTTACCTCACAGATGGCAAAGAAAGCGACCGCATAATGCGGATTTATGAAAAAACAAAAAGTATGGAAGAAGCCATAAACACCTTCATAGAACAACAGCCATAGGCTGATTTAATATTAATAATTAAACGCTTTAAAATGAAACAAAAAATCAAGATTCTAGTATTAGCATTAACTATAGTCATTTTATTGCCTGCCCGTGCTACGGGCCAGGGAATGCCTGTTTATGACAATACCAACTTTATCAGCTTTACCAAATCCCTGATAGAATCAGCAAAACAGACCTCGGAACTTTTGAAAACCGTAGAATTTCTAAAAACCCAAAAAGAGAATATAGAAAAGGTAAACAATGTCATTAGGCAGCTAAAGGCAGTTCGGGAAATGACAAGGAACAACCAACACTTATTCAGCATTGTACAGGATGATTTACGAGAGATTCTCAATTCTCCCTATATCAAACCCGATGAAGTGAACCGGGTTTCAGAATCTTTTAATTCCATTATTGAAAACTCTTTATATGGCTTGGAATACATAGATCAGATATTATCCAATGATAACCTTAAGATGACGGATGCAGAGCGTGCGGAAGTATTGAAGGATATGGAACTAAAATCCAAAGAAATGGTGGCGGAGATTGAAGCCAAGACCAGACGTTATCGTGAGGTTATCGCCTTTCGGGAAATGCAGGACAAAATCAATAATAGGGAAACCAACTACTAATGGCTGGTATCTTTTTGAGCATAGGATTGGAATATGTTGATGCAGTTTTTACCACTATCAAGAACAGCGACTTCTCCCAGTATACCATTACGGGAATGAAGACTCTGGCCATTCTGTTCTTTCTCATCAACATCCTAAAAAAGTACAATGAAGGTGTTGCTAACAACGAGGGTTATACGTGGGGGTTGACTCCGGCAGAACTCGCAAAGAATTTTGCAGTGGTCATCCTGGTCATTTTCTCAACACAGGTGTTGGATGTTTTTGATACTATTCTGGTAGCCATTGAAACCCAATACCGAGATACGGCTCCTGCGCTCCTCCCGTTACAGATGCAAGACATCGATTTGGAACAGGATGTGGGCGCATTGGAAGCCGCCAAAAAAGCAATGACCATGTTGTATGAAGCTTTGGTAACACCTCTGTACGGTTTAAAGATGTTGGCTTTTATCATTGGGATATTCCTTTGGTTATTGGATTTATTTATCTACCCATTAGTGTCCATTTAAAATAGACTGAATTTCAGTTGTTTATAATCATGTTCTTTGACATTATTGTAATCTATATTTGCAAACAGCTCATTTACAGGTGTTTTGTCCAGTAAGGATATG
>JANSXF010000029.1 GCA_024743095.1 Flavobacteriaceae bacterium | reverse complement strand
TCCCGATTTGAACTGCTTCAGGAAATCGTCGTTGAACAATTCTTCTTTCTTCATAATGTGCAAATATTTAAAATTAGACAAAAAATTAGCGGGGGCATGCCCCCGCTAATTTTCTATTTACACACTTTATGAGATAGTCCTAGTATTTCATCTTTTTGCCAATAATGTTTGCACTTTATTGGTTTGTCCTCAATAAGAGTTTAAAATTCCAGAATTTCCTTGTTTTGGCGGGCAGCTATTTCTTCTATGGATTATGGGATTGGAGGTTTTTGTTTTTAATTATTGCCAGCACCATGGTAGACTATTTTGTGGGTATAATGATTCACAAAAGTGAAAATGATAAGCAAAGACAAAAAATATGGTTATGGATAAGCGTTATTTTCAACTTATCGTTGCTCGGTTTCTTTAAGTACTATAATTTCTTTGTGGATTCCTTTATAGATCTGTTTGAGGTTATGGGATATTCCATCAAAAGTACTTGGACACTCAAGATTATATTGCCAGTGGGGATTTCCTTCTATACCTTCCAAACGATGTCCTATTCCATGGATGTCTATTATAAAAGGATAAAGCCTTGCCACGATTTTCTGTCCTTCGCAACCTTTGTAGCGTTTTTTCCGCAGTTGGTGGCCGGTCCCATCGAGCGGGCTTCCAATTTATTACATCAAATTACGAATAAAAGAACGTTTAACTACGATCAAATAGTAAGCGGGCTCAAACTCATTCTTTGGGGACTTTTTAAAAAGTTGGTGATAGCGGATGGTATAGCACCTATTGTGGACGATATTTTCTTGAACCATGAAACATACCCGGCCTCCACATTGATTCTGGGTGTAACGCTATTCAGTTTTCAGGTCTACGGGGATTTTAGCGGATATTCCGATATAGCCATTGGTACAGCCAAATTGTTCGGCGTGGAATTGATGTCCAATTTCAAGTTCCCGAACTTCTCAAGAAATGTAGCTGAGTATTGGCAAAGGTGGCACATATCGCTATCCACTTGGTTTAGGCACTATGTTTATATTCCGTTGGGAGGGTCGCGCGTGAGCCAAGGAAGGGCAATACGAAATATCTGCATCATATTTTTGGTGAGCGGATTTTGGCACGGTGCCAATTGGACCTTTATCTTTTGGGGCGGTTTCCATGCCCTAGCGTATATTCCTGTGTTTTTAATGGGAAGAAATACCATTTACAAGGATAATGTAGTAGGGGAGAACTCCCTTTTTCCTTCTTTGACAGAATTGGGCCAATTGGTACTTACTTTTGCAATTGTCACCTTTTCCCGTATCTTCTTTAGATCCGAATCTTTGACAGATTCCTTTAATTTTATTGGCAGGATATTCAGTGATTTTAGTTATGCTCCCTATGAGCATCCCAATGGATATCGTATGTTGGACTATTTTATCCTTTTGGCCGTATTTGTGCTTTATGAATATCGAATTCGAAGGGATGAACGGAACCCGTTCCAGTTCAAGTCCAAGGCTGTTCGTTTTTTGGCGTATACCTTGGTGATTTTTACCATGCTATTGTTCTATGACAGTGGTTTTGATAGATCGTTCATATATTTCCAGTTTTAACCATGAAAAAATTAATACTCAAATTAGGCGTTTATTCATTTCTTATTGTAATCTCTCTAGAGGTATTGGTCAGAATATTTTATCTAGGAGAAGATAAACCATCACGTTTCGTGGATGATAAAAAGGTTGAAAAGTGGATTCCAGGCCAAGTAGGTTATTCCATTACAGGCAACAGAAACCAAAATTTTATAAGATATAACATAAACAGTTCAGGTTTCAATTCCTATCAAGAATTTGAACCCACCAAAGATGGATTTGAAGTCGCTTTAGTTGGGGATTCATTTATTGAAGGGTTCCACCAACCATATAAAATGTCAATAGGGAGAAAGGTGGAACAGAAATTTAAAGATAGGATTAAGGTATTCGAATATGGCTACTCTGGATATGATATGGCCGATCAGTTACATTTGATAGACGCATACAAAGAGGATTTTAGAATGATTGATCGTATTTATATCAAGATGAAATTTTCCAACGATTTAAATCGGGGCGAATACAATGTGCAGAATGAAAGGCTTAAATTAGAATCTCCTTTAAACAAGATTTTCAAGAAAAGTAAATTATTGGTTTATTTTTCCGAAATAGGAGTCTTAAGTTCGGTCAGAACTTGGGTAAGAGAGAAAAAGGATATAATTCAAAACCGAGAGGATAAACCAGATAAAACCATTTCTAATATTAATAAGGATGAGATCTATTTGGAAAATTTCAAGAGTTTGGTGTCTCTTTATGGTTACGATAAGAACAAGACAGTTTTATTAATGGACGAGTCGACTACTTCAAAACTATTTTTGGACTATTTAGACAATAATGGTTTCCAGCACATTGATTTTGGTACTGAAATCAATAATTCACATAGAAAAACAACCCTGGTTTATGACAAACACTGGAACAATTATGGGAGGTCTATTATTGCAGAAATAATCGAATCGGATTTACATAAAGTTTTGGGCGAACCATAACCTGATTTTTATTTGTCTTTTTTGATAGGTATTTTTTTTATTTGGCTAACCTTGGTTTTTGAAAATAAAGAAAGACTTTTTGGAATTCCCATGTTGGACTACATAGGTGTCTGTCTCATTTTTTGTTTTATACACCTTGATTTCCCAATAGGCCAGTGTATTGGTATAGAGAAAATCATTGATAGCTTTTCTAAGCCCTTCTATCTGTTCCACCTCCTTGGGAGTTAACAGCGTTAGCATTTGAAGGTTGGTATGACCATTGACCGCTTCAGTTGAAAAATCAACTTCCTCCAAAACTATTTTTTTTGCTTTACCAAAATTGAAGTTTTCCATGAGCTTGTCCCTGAACTCATTCACTTTTTTTGATTTTAGATATTCTTTTAATCGAACCTTCCAGAGTTCAATCTTACCTACCAACTCTAGGAGCAAATTTTCTTTTGGGGTGATTATCCAATGAGAAAACTGGTAGATATGGTTGCTCCATTTTCTTTTGTAATCCATTCCGCCGACACCCATTTCAAATAATCTATATCCATTGGATAGGCACCATTCCAACTGTTTATAGATTTCTACATGTCCTAGGCCAAATTTGCCATAGTCAAGGTCGTATGAGGATACCGAACTGAAAAGAACCGGACCCAAATGATAGTTCAAGGATATCTCTATGGGTTTGGTTCCATCATAAATAACAAACAACGAGGCCTGTTTGTTTAAGATTTGTTGATAGGTGTTTTGTTTTAGCGCCTCCCATCTCCACATTTCTTTATGGGTCTCCTTGCGTTCTTGGAACCGTTTCTTGATCATATTTCGTAGGGCATCAAAAACGTCATAATAAACCTCCTTTTCAAGTTCTCCATGGTACAGTTTGTATGATATGGAAAAACAAGCTTCCAGTCTGTTGACATAGCGTCGAATGATACTCCTTGGTTTCGACTTGAACTGGGAAGATAGGTAGTCATCAATGGAGGAGCAATTGGAGAGATCAATGGAGTACCCCCAATTATGTTGGTCAACGGTCTTGATATTGTATGAAGATTTCGCTTGATCAATGATAAAATAGGACGGAATTAAACGACACGAAAAAGCATATTTTTCCTGTCTTACCCATGAATATTCATCAAACAGCAAAGAAATGTCCATTATTTTTGAATGGGCAAATTCCATGGGCAAACTCCCCCGTTCGTAAAGGGATTGAAAGATATTTATGTGTTTTACGTTGCTCATGGTCAGGACTCCGATATATTTTTTGTGGAATGGTCGTTTTTATTGCTCAGGAATTGTTTGGTCCTGTATTTCCAGATAAACCATTTTTTGGCCAATTGGTGCACTTGGAGTTTTTTTAGGAATCGGATTCCATAAAAACGAGAGGTGTTCAAGGTCCAAGAAAGTAAAGCCCGCAATCTTCTTCCAACGTTTTTGGGGTCGTACAAGTCTATTTGTGTATAAGTGTACGAAGTATTTACCCATTTTCTTTTGTGTAAAAAGTCGCCCCGGCCCATATCCACACGGGCGATTCCTTTATCAAAGCACCAAGCCACGGCCTCCATCATAATTTGGTTTCCCGGCCCATATTGGGAGTAGTCAACATCATAAGCGATATTGAAAAGATAAAGGGTGTCTCCATAAACAAAACCGATGCCCAAAGCTATTGGATCATCCGCATCGAACAAGGAAAAAATCACGGCCTTTTTTTCTGGAAGCAATTTGCGGAACATTTTTTTGTACAGGGGCAACAAGGGTATTTCATAATTGGATACCTCCTTTTGCTCAAACCGTTTTTCAAGGAACTCTCCCAAGCTTTCAAACAGCATGTCCAACGTTCCTCTTTCGGTTTTTCCATAGTAAGTCACCATGCGGGCAGGAATTTCCTTGAAAAGCTTTTTACCTTGCCTCCTCAGATTTCTGGACCCTTTTGCATTAAAATGTGACCTGAAATAGTCTTCAAAACTATCATGTTCGCTCAATTCAATAAGATAGCCTTGGTATAGGGGGGAAGTAAATCTGTTCCGGGATTCTAGGGATTCCAAAAACCTTATGGATTGGTGGTCAGGAACATCGATTATGGTGTAAGCTTCATCGTTATCTTGGTTTTCGGCCAATGACACCTTATATATGCCATTTTCATCGACCTTGCCCGTAAGAACCGGTGTTTCGATATGGGAAGGCCCCAAAAGTATATCAAGAAGAAACCTTGCTCTCATTGGTCTGTGGTTTTGGAAGGAATCAACATAACGTTAGTACATAGTAACGGCCCTTGATATGGATATAGTATTCCTTGGAATTTCCGTTTTTTAGGAATACTTGTATCTGGTTGAAACGGGAACGGTGCTTATATGCAAGTTCAATAATCGGTGCAATCAGTGATTTGTTTTCTTTTAGGTTTATCTGGGCATTTTTATGGATTGTTTTGATAGCTTCCGTTTCTTTCAAAGGTAAAACCACATAGTTGGCTTTGTCAAGATGATTTATCTTTCTCCTTTTTATTCGGAGTATGATTTTGTCCAGCCCTATATATTTTAATTTTTTTACCATGGTATGTCTAAATCGTACACTCGTTAGTGTAACGAAGAACTTTAGCCGGTTCCATAAATTTGAAGCTTCATTTACAAAAACCAGGTTGTTGGCATACGTTCTGTCAGCCCATTTTTCCTTGATGTAGGCATATCCTTTTAGCAGGTCGTATGTGGTATAACCTTGATTTATGAACCAAGAAACGTTCTGCCACATATCCAACTTTCCCAATCGAAAAACATCATAATCTGGATTGTACGCGCTAAGTATATAAAAGGCCAGTTTATCCTTCATCATGTTGATACGAATGCTTACCGGTTCTCCATTTGCATATATGACGAATAATGTTGCCCGATTTTGCAATAGCATCGGGTACAGATCAGCCTTGATTTGGTCAAGATGCGGCAGTTCATAGTTCTCTTCGTTCTTTTCTTTGAACCTTCGAATCATAAGTGTTCTAAGTTGCTCAAAGATTTCATTGTACCATTTCTTGTCGATGCTGCCTTGAAATACTTCATATCGGATATCAAAACATTCCTCCAAGCGTTTTTTATACCTTCTAAGCGAAGACCGGGTTTTTGGACCAAAATGTTGCTCCATGTATTGGTTCCCATCCAAATATCGCTCAAGCTCGATTACATGCGTATGTTGAGTAATAATGGTATGGGTTGAAAACTTTTTCTGATGTTGATCCAATATCAAATCTACGTAACCGGGCACATCTTGAAGGACAAAGGACCTGTTTTCTATCAATAGTGGTTTGGCTGAAGGTTTTTCATAGAGAGGAAGGCCGTTTCTGGAATCCAACACCCGTTCAATGACTTCAGGAAATTTTTCTTCCGCCAATAGTGATCTTAAAAAGATGATCTTGTTGGATGGTTTATTTCCCATGCTTTTCCGCTCTATTTTTGAAAATGATTTTTCCTAAACTGTTGGGGCATTCCAAAATAATTGTACGTTCATCATCCAAACTGATGTAAAGTTTGAGATGCTCCAGCTGCTCTTTGGAAAGGTACAAAAAGTGATATACGGCTCTTTTACCATAGGGCTGTTTCAAAGAAGCTATTTGAATTCGGGAGAATTTTTCCTTGTCCATTTTTGCCCATTGTTCCTTGTCCAGCTTTTCCAATTGGTATAAGGGCTGAATTCTTTTTTCCTTTCTTTTGGGCAAGAATGGAATTCGGAGGTAAATGGCTCTTAATCTTGACATGAAGGGATAATACATGTCAAATTTTAGGGAGAGCGAGAGCCAAGTAAGCAAGGGGCTTACCATAGAAAAAGGTCTTGGTTTGGCAACCACTATATGGCAGGCATAGAGATAGGTATGATCCGCAAAACGAAGTTTGTACTCCATATTTTCACGCAAAAGGTCATAGATTTCGAAACCTATCTCAAAACACCATTGTAGTTGGATTATGATATCGATATACCCCAGGTAAAACTTGGAGTAATCAATATTGAAGCCCCTGACATAGCCAAAAACCAATTGTTTCCAGATATAGTTGAAGGAAATATGTATAGGCTCATCACCATGATAAATAACGATCAAGGATGCTTTTTTTTCTCGAATAAGCTCTTTTCCGAGTTCCTTGAATTGGTCCCATTCCGTGAGCGCCATATGGTGCATTTGTTTTTCATTGAAACGGGTGGTGATCATTCGTTTCAAGTTGTTCATCAATTTTTCATAAGTGCGATCCTGTATCTCACCATAATAATATTGATAGTCTATCGGGAACACCTTTTCCAATGTTCTTTTGTAGGCTTTTAACCTCGACACTCTTTTGGGGCTCAATTTACTTTTTAAGAAATGGTCAAGGTTATTGTATTTCTTTAAATCAATATAAGAACCCTCAAAAGTAGCCACTGATTTTTCCAATTTTTTTTGACCGTTTTGAGCAAAAGAAACGTTCAAGTATCCCGGCACATCGGTATAGAGGACATTTTCTCCACTGGATTCCGGCTCATCGTCGGTATTCAGATAGACCCTGCTAGGGTCGTCCTTCAGCGAGATAGATGTTACATGCTCTGCAATAGTGTCTTTTTCGAGCAGCTCTGCTAAAAAGGAAACGTTCTTCATTGTCTGTTTTCTTTTGTATCCATTGGGCCATTGACCTGAAATATCAAAACTTCTTTTTGGGAGATCATTTTTATTTGGTCCCTTTTTTTATAAAACTTCAAGGAATCCATCTGTTCCCGCCTTCGATAGCAATAATCACAAATTGCTCTTTGGATATATTGGCTTTGTATTTCATTGAAATGAACTCTCTTTTCATCAATCCCTACGGTGGTGCTGTCCAAAAGTGTTTTCTGAACCTTGATTTTATTCTTGGAGCTGTCCGTTGATTTTTGGGTATTGATTGATCTAATGGATTTTGTAGCGTGATAGACAAAATAGAAAAGTTTCAATCCAAAGAAAACGGAATGACCCCAAACCCTTGATAAAGCTTCTTTTTTGGAGTAGATAGTTTCTATCAAAAAAGGGTAGGAGGTATCTGCAAACCTACTTTTGTAGCTATACTCTCCTTTCATAAAATCGAACACTTCAAACCCTTCATCAAAGCACCACTTTATGACATTGAGAAGTTCAATATTGCCTAGACTAAATTTGGAATAGGCCGAATCAAAGGTTTTGGTGAATCCATGAACAATTTTTCCCAGTATATAGTTCAGACTTATGGCGATGGGTCTATCCCCATTATAGATGACCGAAATGCAAGCTTCTTTACTACGAACAAGTCCCAAGGTTTTTGCTCGGTATTCCGACAGCATTGGATCGGTATGGTACCGCATGCCCCTTTCTTCAAATCGCTTGGCCTGCATTTGCTCAAAAGCATTGAAGATTATCTGGTATTCTTCTTCTTCAATGGAGCCGTAATAGATTTTGTAGCGAACGGTAAAACATTCATCCAAGAGATTTTGACTTTTGATAAAATGAGACCGTCCCTTTTGAGCAAAGTTCTTTTTTAAGTACTCCTCGTAACTTTCATAGGCCGATAGTTTTATCAAGGAACCAGGGAATGTCTTTACCTTTTTTATGACAATATCTGACCCTAGGTCCAGTTCGGTATTTATATAACTTGGAACACTGGTCAGTACCATGGGCCTTTGTCCATTATTGGAAAGGGTTTTTAGGGGCAAGGCTTTTTGATATACGAAGTTACCGGTAAATGAATTTCTTATTGAACGATACAATTTGTCCGTCTTTTTTTCAAGAAGGACGAGTTCATGAAAATCGATGTGATTGGATAGTATGTTAAGAATTCTCGGCATAATTAGTGACCCTCACCTGTCATTGAAAATAACCTATTTGCGCCATTTATTTATGGCATATAACCATTTGTCCACTTGTATTAGATTTCCCAAAACCCCCATATTTCTGAACCATTGCAAGATGTTCAGTTCTATTTTTTTTGACTTGGCCTTTATGATGCCCGCCACGGATTTTTTGGAATATACGATTTCGTGGAACAAACGATAACGATGATTGCACCATTTTTCCTTGTAAGGGTTCGTACCCTTGGAAACGTCATAGATGTAGATATTATTGGAGAAACACCATTCCAGCTGGAACTGCATATGGATATCTCCCAAATTGTATGTTGAATAATCAATGTCGTAGGTTTGGATATGACTGAACATTACATGGTCCACAATGTAGTTCAAGGCAATGCATAGGGGCAGTTCATCCTTATATATAACAAACAATTTGGCCTCGTCAGCACGTAACTTGGGTAGTGTAAAACCATACAATTGCTGCCATTGGGAAAGGTCCCTGTTCAGGATTCCTTTTTGATCAAACCTTTTGGACAATAGTTCTTTAAAATGGTCGAATATTTTTTCATATTCTGATTCTGCCAAATCACCAGACAATACCTTGTATTCAATCCCCCCCAAGGATTCTAATTTCTTTTTTTTACTCCTAAGATTTTTGATATTGCGTTTACTGAGTTGGTTGTTCAAATACTCCGAAAGATTCTGGAAAGGAAACAAGTTGACCAAATGTCCATTATATTGTGGCACACCGATGATACCCCAATCCATGGGAACATGTTTCTGAAAATCAAGATAGTCAGGTATATCCTTGATCATATAAAAATGCCTCCCTTGTTCTTGATAGATTGAAGGGGCAAATGATAAATAGCGGTTCACAAGCAGGTTCCGAACATTCCCTTGGTGTACGGCATGCAGGGTTTTGTTCAGATATAACTGAAACAGGCAATGGTCGGTATAGTGCTTGGGAAGGCCAGTCATTGCTCAACTTTTCACTTAGGTTTGTGTCCCAATTTATAGCGTATTTTATGTAAGCCTTTATGAATTCCTTGTCTACGGGCCCAATACTTAAGTTTGAACTTTGTAGCCAATAGTTGGGCAAGCCCCCAGCTTATCAAGCTCTTGGGATTGTACCAAATATGATAATTCAGGAAATAGGAACGATTGCTCCACCTCTCCTTATAATCAAAATGACCTTTGGAAAAGTCTAAAACCTTAAAATTGTTTTTAATGCACCAATCTATTTGTTCAACTATACTGAGACTGCCTATCCTATACTCTGAAAAATCGATGTCAAAAACCCGTATGACGTCATAGGCATGGTCCTTTGAAAAATTGAGTAGTGTAATGGCTATTGGATTGCCCTGAACAGAGCCAACAAATAAACCTGCTTCTTTGTTGCGCATCATTGGCAAAGTAACATCCTTGAAAAACGACCATTCTTTTGGGTCCAGATTGTTGTTCACTATCTGTTTTTCATCGAACCTGCGTACAAGAAGGTCATGGAATTTTTCAAAAAGGGCGTCATATTCTTTTTCTGGTACATCGCCCCATATCATCTGGTATTCCACTGAATACTTTTTCTTCAACTTATTTCCGTAATTCCTCAACTTGGACCGGCTCCGTGAGCTTAGGTTGGTTGTGAGGTATCCTTCGGCGGACCCTTCATTGGCCAAATCACAAATATAACCTTCGTATTGTGGTATAGAAATCAATCGGAGTCCATTTGGTATTTGTTCCCTGCGGAATCCAAAATCCGGAACATCATAAATAAGATAGGCCCTATTGTCATTTGCAATGGGCATGGTTGAGGGATTGACACAATAATGGATCCCTTTAGTGTTTGTGGCCCCTACATTGTTATATACGGGAAGCCTTCCCTTTTTATAAAAGGATATGCCTTCAAAACAATCACAATTCATGGTGTCCAAACCTCTTGCAAAGTGCTGTGACCAAATGGATGTGAAGGTATCCGAGGTATACGGACCATCAGGTGGTGGGGGAATTATATGTTTTTTTTCACTTGTCAAGCAGATTTCATCTTTTTATATGAACGGCCATATCCTTGGCCAATTGTGTAGAAAATTGAATGGCACTTTCAGAGTGTAGATGCGATCCATCGTAGGTTTTGTAACCAGGGGCATTTTTGGAATAGTCGAGGTAAGGAATTTGGTGAACTTTTGTAATGCTGTCCATTGACTTTCTAAAATTTGGGGAATTCTCGTTTTCGAAATCAATAATTTCTTTGTCAGCCGGCATTCTTACCAAAATTACTTGTCCCTTGTCCATAAGGTATTCAATGGTCTTTCCAAACCATTTCCATCTATAGTTTTTTGTTTCTTCCTTCGGTAGTCTACGTTGAAAATAGGCAAGATTTTGCCTTTTCCAGTCCATTTTCAAAGCATCGCTAAGGGTAAAGTCGCTTCCAGATGCCAAGACCTCGTTCCATCCATTGTCATGCGTAATTACATTTCCTGGTGCCCTTTGGGCAAGCAGGGCATGGTAAAGCCCCTCTCCATAACAGTTTATGATGTAACTATAGTTGGGGTTCGAGTTGAAGTCTTCGGTTTTTCCTATGGCCGCTTTCTCGTCCATTTTTTTGATTCCTTCGGCTCCAAAGCCAATAGGGGCGGTAAAGCTACCCGGAGATGCACTTAGTATGAACACTCCTTTGCCATTGGCCCTTATGAGTTTTTTTTTGATGGCCTCCAGATATACCTCTCCATAATAGTATTGGTTAGCGGCGAAATTTATCAATGGCAGGTCTATTTCCTGATTGATATTTTCGGTGACCGTTTTGGGGTCAATTCCTTGATCTGCCCTCGAGAGTCCAATGACCAAACTACTGGCACCTTGGGTATATTTAGGATAATACATATCCACATAGCCTTCGGAAAGTCTATTGACCAAAAAGGCATATGCCGAGGCCAACAGCGCTAAAAAAAGGAGGAGCTTTAGGATAAAAAATCTCATTGTGATCAGAATTGAAAATAAATAAAACTCTCTTGCCTGTTGATGCCGAGCATCACAATAATGGCGATATATGCCAAGTACATGGACCACCGAGCCCAGACCGGTCGCCCTTCCACCAATTCATATATCTTATTGTTCCCCTTAACAAAGTGAACCCATTGTACACCAAAAATCAAAAGGATGCTCAAAAAGAGCTCCAAATAGTTATTGAGTACATTGATGTGCAAGTTTGGTACAACAAAGAGATTACCAATAAAGTTGAAAGCTTCTTGCATTGATGCCGACCTAAAGAAAATCAGGGATACCATCATTAAGGTAAAAGAGGTTGCCCAACCTAATAGAGCCCTAAGTTTTAAAGGGACATGTAAACGGTCAAAACTATTTTTCCGCCATTTGTTGGTAGCCACTTCTATTATCAAAAACAGGGCATTGATCAATCCCCAGACCACAAAGGTCCAATTTGCCCCGTGCCAAAGGCCCATGATAAAGAAGACGAATAGTGCGGAGACCACCCGGTTTAAATGGGCTTTTCTTCTCAAGGGACTATAGAGATAATCCCTTATCCATTGGGTTAGGGATATATGCCAACGTTGCCAGAACTGCGTAATACTGATCGAGAACAAGGGTCTGTTAAAATTATTGATCAATGAAATCCCCATAGTCTTAGCAGCTCCGATAGCTATATAAGTATAGGCAGCAAAATCAAAGTATATCTGGAATACAAAAAAGAAGGCTGCCAACAAAGAGGGAAGTCCCTGATGACCGTCTGGATCAGCATAAACAGCATCAACGTAAATGCCCAAACGATCGGCCACGACAACTTTTAAAAAGAACCCCCATGCCATGATAATCATTCCTCTTTTGATTTGGGATATATCGGGAGAAATCGTTTTTTTTAACTGAGGCAACAGCCTAGTGGCCTTTTCAATAGGACCAGCAACCAATTGCGGAAAGAAAGCTACAAAAAGGGCGAATCTACCAAGGTGTTTCTCGGGCTTCATATTGCCCCGGTAAACCTCTATGGTATAGCTCATGGTCTGGAACGTATAGAAGCTGATACCTACCGGTAACAAGATTTGATCAATTCTGTACGACTGTATCTGTTCGGAAGAGGAGATCTCTACCCCAAAATATTCCAAGATGTTGTTTGTGGAATCAATGAAGAAAAACAAATATTTGAAGGCAACAAGAATACCTATGTTGACCACTATGCTGAGCCATAGGTAATATTTTTTCCTTCTGGAAACTACTTCACCGATTTTTAGGCCACAATAGTAATCCACCAGAGTGGATATGAGCAATAGAATAATCAGGTAGGGTTCAGAGGCGGCATAGAAATAATAGCTTGAGGCCAATAAGAACAGCCACCGCAGTTTATGAGGGAGCACATAGTACAAAAAAAGTACTACGGGGAAAAAAAGTAGGAACTCAAAAGAATTAAAAAGCATGGATAATCCTTGTGTTTGGGAAACTATTGGTCGGTTCATTGTAAAAGTAAGATTAATTGGATATTTCAACACAGGACCGAGTTAATCTCACAAGTTTCATCGATGAACACACTATTTAAGGATGTTCGCCATGTCATGGGTAAAATAAAGACGTTCGGCAGAAATTCTTGGTGTATTGCCATGCCCCGGATTATCTTAGCAATTGTTGGAGCAGATGCTATTGCAACAGCATCATTTATTTTTACCGAATCGGGAAGTGGTCAATCAGTATGGTTTTACCTTTCCTATTTGCGGAAGTTATTAACGAACACTTTATATGGATAGAAACATCAAATGGGCCTTTTTATGTAGTTTTTGGGGCAAAAATGCCAAAGATGCCATTGCATGGCATGCCGAAAATGGTCAAATTGATAGAATAGGGATAATCATTTATGAACAGGAGAACTGTGGCGCTGCCGATGAGGCAAAGCTAAATGGGATAAAGCATGTTCGTATGCCCTTGAAAGATTTTGACAATAAGCGGGACCATCAAGCTAAAATGGTCGATATTTTATTGGAAAACGGGATAACGCACATTTTCCTTCTTGGATTCGAACACCTTATCCGAAAGCAAATGTTGGATGCGTTCCCAAATAAAATAGCGAATATACATCCCTCCTTGTTTCCTAGTTTTTTGGCAACCAAGACAGCCATACAGGATGCCCTTGATTACGGGGTGAAGGTAACAGGTATTACGACACATATTATCGATGACAGGTTCGATCGTGGAACCATCTTGTGCCAAGAACCTGTTAGAATAGATGAGGGAGATACTTTTGATACGTTATATCCGAAGTTTTCAAGTAAGGGACTTCCGTTGATCATTGAAAGTATGAAGCTGATGGAAAATCAGAATTAATACATTTTCAAATTGAAAAATAACTAAACTTATATTCAGGTGTACAGTAATTTTTTTAAAAGATGTTTTGACTTTACGGCATCATTTATTGGATTGATCTTGCTTTCTCCAATCTTTATTTTAGTCACCATTTTACTTTGGATCGATTTTAGGGGAACTCCTTTTTTTACGCAAGAACGGCCAGGTAAAAATGAAAAGGTCTTTCATATTCTAAAGTTTAAGACTATGAACGACAAAACCGATGATTCCGGAAAATTGCTGCCCGACAATCAACGGATTACCAAAGTAGGGGCCTTTGTAAGAAAGACCTCCTTGGACGAGATCCCACAACTTATCAATATAGTAAAAGGAGATATGAGTTTGGTTGGCCCCAGGCCGTTGAGAACATACTATCTACCTTTTTATAACGAGGTGGAGAAAAAAAGACATTTGGTACGCCCCGGTATTACGGGACTGGCACAAATATCCGGAAGAAATTTTTTGACATGGGAAGAAAGGTTTGCTCTAGATGTGGAATATGTAGAGAATATTGGACTTTTCATGGATGTTAAAATATTGGTTCAGACTTTTAAAAAGGCCTTACTTGGCAAAGATGTTGCCGAAGACCCCAATGCTTTTATCGAGGGTTTTGATGTACATCGCAAGAAGCAGCTTGAAAACAGCCAGACTCCTGTTTAGAAGGCCCTGTTCCATTATTCTTCACACCTGAAAGTTATGGAGTACCAAAATAGGAATTGGTTCGGTAAGCCGGGAAGTAGTTGGTATTTGAATTTTCTTCCCCTTCCTTCTCTCGTGCAATTGTGCACAGTTGGTCGTAAACTTCGATATTGGAAATATATTTCCAGACCTTGAAAGGAGCTGTCTTTTTGGAGAAGGATGCCTTAAAATCATATAAAGAATCATTTTTGCTTCCAACACCTCCACCAAGGTTAAAAAAGTTATAACTGTCCAACTTACCTTGGCACCTAACATGATCAATAACCCCACGGATAGGGGACAGGTGCCTGTAAGCATCTACCGTCCCGGACAAGTGATATTGAACGATGTGGTCTTTGGTACGGATGATAAAGGCCCCAGAGGCGACATCTCCGTTCTCTTTTGAGGTGGCGAATACAAAGCTTGCATCAAAAAAGCTATGGTTCCGTAAAAGTTTGATGAAATATGGAAGTTTAAAATAGTATTGACTATTGGCGCCTACGCGTTCCATACTTTGATAATATATTTCCAAGAACTGACGAGCATCATCTTCAGAATTTCCTTCCCTAATATCAAAAAGCTCTTTGTTTCGCTTTATGTATCTCTTTGTAGTCTTTGAATACTGTTTTAGATGCGCTTTGGATTGCTTCAAGTCAAAATAAACAATGTCGCCAAGGGACTCGATTTCGCCCATGTGGGAAAGAAGCTGTTCTTGGTTATCTATAAAAGGGTTTGTGCTTGAAAAAATGCTGATGATCTTATCATCCAAGAAATACCCGAGCATTTGTTCTTTCCAATCTTGAAAATCGAAGTGGGAGGGAAGGTGGGAAATCAATGGTCCAGCATATCCATATACCGAGGTGGCATCAAAAAAACCGCTACCATTTATAGGTCTTATTACAAGAGGGAATGCGATGGAAGTATTGCCAGATTTGTACAAAAGAAGTTTGGCCACTTCATTGTCCTTTATGCAGACCTGATGGTAATCATAGGAGTGGTAAAAGTCCTTTTTTTCAAAAGAACTTATTGCCCTGTTCCATTCATTTTCCTCTGTAATAACTTTAAACATACAATAGTTTGGTTCATCTCTATGATGAAGGGTTCATCCGGTAAAGTGGAAAAAAGGACCCTGTCTCTTTTTCGTTCACAGGTCCACAGACTAGCTCACAAAGTTCATCGTATTTGGTTTTGTTTATGATTTTTCTTCCCGTATAAAAAACACGGTCAGTGGAATTTGGAAACAGGGATTTCTTGAATTTGTACAATCCGTCCCCATTTGTGATTCCCCCTCCAAGAATATAATGGCCCTTTCCTTTTTCAATTCCCCAACGTATGACCTCCACTCTTAGGAAATCATTTGGTCTACAAGCAAAATAGTCGGACAAGGTACCGCCCAAATATGCGTAGAGGCAATCGTTGAGGTGAATAATAAGTTCCGTGGATATGGCAATATCATCCTTATATACAAGTACTATGGTGAAATTTTCCTTATTGTTAAGGATCATGTTTTCAAAATGTTCCAAAGAAAAGTACAGCATCTTGGAAGCTCCGTTCCTTTTCATCGTACTTACATAGATGTCATAAAAGGAAGTTAGGTGGTGGGGTTCAATGGCTTTTCCTTCATAAAACTTAATGGTTAGGTTTTCCTTTTCTGCCTTGCGATAGTTGTTCCTCACTTTGGAAACAAAGGAATCCCATTGTTCCTCAAACGTGTCCATTAATGGTCCGAAGACATTGTTCAGTGCTGACACGGTTTCGCCCGTGTAATTTTGATGGTTCCCATTTAAATGAAACCGAACGAACTCTGAAATCACATTGTTTTTAGTGTACCACTCATCAACAAGCTCCCAAAACTTTTTGATTATTTGCTCATTTACCCCCTCTTCATAGAGTGGCCCATTGTAGCCATAAGGTGAAATAATATCATAAAAAGGTTCTTTTGAGGCTTCAATTTCTCGCAGTATCATGGGCATTATTATGGTTGATGCACCGTTTACCTTAAAGTTGAACGCTATGATTTTGTTATTATCCGATTTGTGATGGGACAAGTACTCGTATAAATAATATGGATTGTTGTTCCATTCTGTTTTTATCAGATGCTTGTAGGAGTCTATGCCTTCTTGCTGGTCCAACTCAATGATGTCGAGATCAAAATCATATGGGGAATCATCCACTAAAAAATCTGAGAGCATTTTCGAAAAGGCAATGATTCTTCCGCAATGCTCGACATGCCAAACTGCTTTGCCGCCAATAATGTTGCCGGCCAATAAAGGGCCTATGACATGAAGGTTCTCAGCGGCCTCAAACTCGTTGTTCACCCGTATACCTATCTCGGATTCATTTGCCTGAATCATATTTTTGGAAATCAGACTAGCGATCAATTTTGGAATATTGGGATGCGAAAACGTAATCCCACTAATACAATTGATAACAATATGTATTGGTTCCCCAACAGTTTGATGCAAATTGTCCTTGTCCGTATATGCAAGCTCATATCCAGAAGGGTTTGGAATTATATCCGAGAATCTACCGGCAATGTGGGTAAACTTTTTTTTCATTTTTAGAATCCTTGCCACGTTGGCATAATGTTCCCCTGCACAACGCTGTCTTCTGCCTATCTGGTTTCCATAATGACAGGCGAATCTTTCCAACTCATCCCGGTCGAGCTTTTCCAGGAGCGCCCCGAATTTTTGGGATACAATACCAACGGTACTGGAAGCACCCAATTGTATATTGTCCGCTAAATCTAGATCTTGATATACGGCTTCGGCAATTTCTGATGCCTTTAAGTATTCTTTTTCATTTAAACCATCTAAATGGACTGTTTTAAACTGCTTTAGCTTAGTATGGTCTATTTTTGAATCGGGTAGGAGTCCTTGAGTGGATATCATATAAAAATGATTGATCCTTTCCTTGATGTCTGGATGGTCGTTGAGTTGGTAAAGCATCTCTAGACCACTGGCATTGGCTCCTATAATGGAAACATTAATGGCCTCTTTGGATTGAAAAGCGAAGTCCCTGATACTTTCAATGGTTTCCGACAACCTTGGTTTGTAAGGGTCGTTGATCAAGAGGAAGTTGTCTTTTTTAAATCGTTTCTTTCTTTTCCACAAGTAATTGGAAGGCAAAGAACCAATGGTCAAGATGGCCTTTTCTGCAAAAATGGGAGATTGCTCATTAAAATGGATTTCCCATGCTCCTTCATTTTGTGCCAAGTCAATTACCTTACCTCTGATATATGAAACTGAGACTCCTTTTTGCTTTTCTAGGGCCTGTACAACCGTCCCTATTTTTTCGTCCATGTAATAACCAAAGAACCTTCTTGGGATAAAGAGGTCTTCCCATTGGTTGTTCTCTAGTTCATGATGGTGTTTTTGTATCCATTCCAGTGACAATGGTCCTCCTTGTTCCTTAAGCTCATTCAAAAGCTGTTGTTTGTTTTTGTTGAGCCATTCTATAAACTCTGACAATTCGGGTTCCGGCAAAAAGTTTTTGAGTGAGGTGATCAGTAAGGTTGTACTTCCCGACCTTTCACCATAGGGAATTCCACTATGGAAGGTTTCAAACTTTTCCACAACGGCAATTCGAATTGTATCACCATGTTCTTTTTTCTCCAGTTTCTTGAGGGTATGATACAAGGTGAAAGTTGACGAAATTCCCGAACCAATGAATGCAAGATTGAAAGGAATTTTATTTTCCATTACTTTCGTTTAAATTTTGATATCTGATAATTTTCGCAGGATTTCCAACAACGACCGCATTGTCCGGGACATCCTTTATAACGACACTTCCGGCACCTATGGTGCACCATTTACCGATTTTTATTTTTGGTATGACCACGGCACCGGCTCCTATGAACGAACCCTCTCCGACCTCAACATGGCCTGTAAGTGCAGCTTTGGGAGCTACGTGTACAAAATCAGCTATGTAATTGTCGTGATCAATACTTGCCGAAGTATTTACTATTACATGTTTTCCAATGGTTGTATTGGGTTGAATTACCACTCCGGCATATACCACCGTTCCGTCACCAATACTGCTCTCTTTACTTATAACCGCAGATGGATGTATCAATGTTTTAAAAACAGCTTTTATTTTATGGGACAGTTCCGCCCTTGTTTTATTATCGCCAATTGCAATGATAAAAGGTGGCCCCTCATGCGGAAAGTCGTTAGAAGATGTAAGGCCAATCTTGACTGTATCGGAATCCCAATGCACACTATCGGATGGATGATCATCAAAAACATCAACGATATTGTACCCTAAAAGTTGGGCTACATCCTTAATAACGCCGGAATGCCCCCCTGCACCATATAACCTTATATGTTTAACTTGACTTTTCACTACGTTTAAATGTGAACTACCATTAAAAATTATTGTGATACAAATGGATTATTGATTTTAATTATCCTACCAGGGTTGCCCACCACGGTTGCGTAGTCCGGCACATCTTTAATGACCACTGTTCCTGCTCCTATGGTACACCACTTTCCTATTTTTATTTTTGGTATCACAACTGCACCTACTCCTACATGCGAACCTTCACCAACCTCCACATGTCCGCAAAGTGCAGCTTTTGGAGAAATATGGGCATAATCACCAATACTATTATCGTGATCTATACTTGCTGCCGTATTTACGATGACATGTTTGCCTACCGTAGTGTTCGGTTGTATGATTGCGCCGGCAAAAACAACTGTTCCTTCTCCAACTATTGCGCTTTCGGCAATTATTGATGATGGATGAATAGCTTTCTCAAATGTACTTTTCAAAAATTCAGCAATTTCCGCTCGTTGTAAATTATTGCCAACAGCTATGATCACCGGATCTCCTTCGTGGGGGAATGCATCCTTTCCATCCCTCGCCCCACTTTCAATATTTGTATTTTGATAAGCACTGTGAACCGTTGACGGCTTGTCATCATAAGTGTCTGTAACGACGATGTCGTTTAATTCGAGAACTTTTCGAATAACCTGAGAGTGTCCGCCTGCTCCATAGATTCTTACTTTTTTCATGTTATATAGTGTTCGGGGAATTAATTTATATAGATCGGTCAATTACCGGCCCATTGGGGCATTGTTTTGTTTTCATTTTGATTGATGTCACTTTTCTTGATGACTTTTATAAATGTCTTATAGATGATTTTTAGGTCCAACATAGCTGAAATATTTTCAACATACCAAACGTCCAATTTGAATTTTTGATTCCAATCGATTGTATTTCTACCATTTACTTGGGCCCACCCTGTTATTCCCGGCCTTACATTGTGCCGTTTGCTCTGCTCTTCATTATAAAGCGGCAAGTATTCAACCAACAAGGGCCTTGGGCCTACAAGGGACATATCACCTTTAAGCACATTTACTAATTGCAGGAGCTCGTCCAGAGAGTATTTGCGAACGAATCCACCTATAGGTGTTACTCGCTTGGGGCTATGGATATCGATTGAAGAACCAGGTTTAAAATCGCGCATGGTCTTGAACTTAATAATCTTAAAGATTTTTCCGCCTTTACCAGGACGTGGTTGTAAAAAGAAGGGTTTACCATGGTTAACGACCGATAATAGAAGTATTAGGACCAACAATAATGGCGACAGGAGCACCAGTAGAACTAATGCAATGAGAAAATCTATGATCGGTTTTATAAAAACGCTGTACATATATGAGGTTAAACAGGGATTTAGGGATAATATTCTATTTAGTACAAACAAAAAGCACTAAGACATTTTAAAATTAGGGTAACATTGGCAAAATGCATTGATTAATGGTTTAAGGAAATGATATTTTAGACGAATTGTAAAAGTTCTAGATTAAAAGAAGGGTTTGGCTTCAATTCCATTTAGTATTGAACTTTACAGAATCCTTTAGATGTTGGAGTGTAGCTTTGGGTAAACTGTATGTTTTGAATCAATCTTTGGTATTTTCCAGCTCTTGATATTCTTTTAAGAGTTCGTTCCAAATAAAGGACCTTTCATACCTCTTTTTGATCATTTCCCGGTAAACATCTTTTTCTGCGGCAAACTTCTCTTTGTTCTCCAACGCGTTTTTCATAGCGGTGTATAGCGCCTCGGCATTTTTAGTAGGTATGATGGTTCCGTTGATTCCATCTTCCACAATCTCATTGCAACCATTAATATCGCTGACGATACTATAAAGTCCCATTGCCCCGGATTGCATTACCACATTGGGAAAACCTTCACGATAGCTGGGAAACGTCAAACAATCACTGATGGCAAAATAAGGGCGCACATCATCTGCCCATCCCGTGGCAATTACTTTATCGGATTTGAAGATGAACTCCTCTGTTTCGGGCAGCATGGGGTCAAGTTCTTCCTCGGGATTGCCCACCAACAATAGTTGTACATTGGTATGCTCCTCCAAGATTTTTTTAAATGCGGCAATAAGTTCATTGATTCCTTTGTCCCCAACCAATCGGCCAACAAAAACAAACACATAGTCATCATCGGCGAGTTTTAGCTTTTTGCGAAGCTCAAGTTTTGTTGCTGCAGAATATAAACTTGGGTCAAAATAGGAGGTATCTATACCGTTGGAGCTGCCATGGCCAATCACCTTCAATTTTTTTGCATCTGTGAACTTGTGATCCAATACGATTTCCTGTAGTCCCACAGAGTTCGGATATACCTTAGTGGCACAGGAATAGGTCAATTTTTCTACGGCATTCAGCAAAACTCTTTTTGGTCCGGTAGCTTCCACAAGGGGTAGCCCGGCAATGGTGTGTAATCTATGGGGAACACCGGCCATGCGAGCAGCCATCATGCCAATTGTCCCCGCCTTAGGAGTATGGGAGTGGACAATGAACGGTTTTTCCTTTTTTAAGATTTTGTAAAGCTTAATCAAAGCCTTAAAATCTTGAATAGGGGTTATTTTTCTTGTAAGGTTTACGGGAATCACCCTTATTTCTTCCTTGGCCCCCACTTTTTCCAAGTTTTCCATATCCGATGAGATACCCACTACTTCATAGAACTGACTCATAAATTTGGATTGTCCCTGCAACAGTCCCCCGAGCGAAATAGGCACCGTGGTTATTCTTACTAATTTTTGTTTCATGTAAATAGGGTGATGGGTTAGGTAGAATATGAATTAAAACAAGGGGACCTTTCTTTAAGCTCAAATATAATTCGATATAAGTTGAAAAGAGGTAAATAAAAATTACTTTTAGATTTACTGCAATATATTTTGGGTAAAAGGGAAAAATTATTCTAAACCATGACTTTTAAAATTTCAAACAGCAATAGATTATAACTATGTTATAACAATATTTGAGGTACTGTATTATCTACTTGATTTTATAATTTTTTTATAATTCTGTAGTTTTTAAAGCATCTGAAGTTTTCAAATCTTATTATCAATAAAAGTTTTTATGAGGCTAAGTTTTATAATCCCCGTTTTTAATGCTGAAAAGTTTTTAAATAGATGTGTGGAGTCAATCATATCTCAAGTAAAAGTAGATTTAAATGATTACGAAATCATTGCAGTCAATGATGGGTCTACTGATGATTCGGGATTAATTTGTGAAAAGTTGAAGGAAAAACACTCCAATTTTCACTACTATACAAATGAAAATCATGGTCCAGGATATACACGGAATTTTGGAATGAAAAAAGCAATTGGTGATTATGTATGGTTTGTAGATTCCGATGATTATTTGATAGATGGTGTGTTATCAAAAGTGTTTCAGGAGTTAAAATCCGATTTACCGATGTTTATTTTAGGATTTCAACATTTGACTGAAGATGGGAAGGAAATTAGAAAGGTAAATTTCGGCAATGAAATTTTAACGCCAGTGGAATTCTTAAATCGTGGCTACTTTATAAATTATGTTTGGTGTAAAGTGATTAAAAGAAGTTTGTTAGAAACCAATAACATCCTTTTCCTTGAAGATGTTATCACGGCAGAGGATTTTCACTTATCATTTAGGCTGATGACAAAAATAGATAGGTTGAAATGTATTGACCTTATTTGTTATAATTATGTTTTAAATCCATCATCTCTTATGAATAAGAGATCAGCAGAGCACATGAGGCGTCTTGCGGACTCAACTCTTTTGGTGGGAAAGGATTTAAGAAATGAGTTAAATCAAATTGGAGATTTTTCCCGGTCACAGGCTTTCGAATCGTGGTTGAACAATTATTTATATGGATTTCTTTTTAGCCTTTATAGATTTCAATATGAAAGCAATTATATAAAGGATATAATTAATCAGTTAAAAGCTGATGGAAATTATCCATTGAGCACTCATTCAATGAAAACAAAGCGTAGGCTATTCAGTACATTTGCAAATCAGCGATTACTGTTTACTTCAGTGATTAGATTAAAGCGAACTTTTTCCTTTTGAAAATTCACGGAATAGGTATCAAATGGTTAGTAATTTGAAGGTAATAAACTTGTTGAGTCTTTAGCTAGAATTATTGTTTTGCGTGTATTTCATCGATTTTTTTGTTAAAATCGATGGTTTCGACATCTATTTGTTCGGCGAAGAACGTATGTGGTGATGTATTTCGTCGAAAAAATGACACATTTTGTCGTTTTTTGAACTTAAAAGAACAAATTTGTAACGTAAAAAGTAAAGGATGCAAAAGAACACCCCAAAATTGCTTTTCTTTTTGGCAATTTTTCTTTGCCTAATCCAAACCTCATTTATCTCTTGCTCGCAAGATGAAGATCTTATAGACCTTGTTGGTTTGGAAGACCCTGATGAAGAAACCATTGATGGTTCGGATGGAAATAACGATGGAGACCCTGATGGTTCCGATGACCAAGAAACTCCAGATTTGGGAGAAACGGACAATGGTCCTGATTTTGATTCCTCAGAAGGACTTAAAATCGATAATACTCCATGCGACTATACGTTGGATGGTATTGAAAGTAACTCCACCTTGGAAATTGCCTGCCGCATGGACTTGGGAGGGCAAACCGTAACGGTTCCTTCCGGAGTAACTTTTGTTTTTGCAGGAGGTGAAATTATTAACGGAACATTAAACTTTTCCGCTCAAGGTACCATTGATGGTGACTTACTTAACAAGGATTTGACCATTGAAGGTGATGTTAAATTGGATGACCCAATTTTTCAGTTTTATCCAGAACGATGGGATTTAATTCAGGGAGAAAATATAGCTATGCAACGAGCCAAGGATAATAGCCTTGGAATACAGGCTGCTATTGATTTAGTGCACTATCTGGGAGGTAGCACTTTTGAAATTGACAGGTTGGACGCATTTTTCTATGGTAAAGATGTTTATAACTATAATATAGTAATGCCTTCTAATTTTCATTTGAGAATGACGGAGAACACTCACTTAAGAACATTTCCATCTGTTGATGATTATTCAACATTTTTGATAATTATTCAAGGTGTTGAAAATGTCAGGGTTTCGGGAGGATATTTACATGGGGATAGAGATTTATACAATAGAAGGGATAATTTGCCAGGGAGTCATACTATTAAAATTAAAACAGGCGTGAATGTTGTTATAGACAATGTCCATATGAGCAATGCGACTCAAGACGGTTTGGCCATTGAAAGTAACCGTTTTGCTTATGATCCGGATTATGTAGGTTCCAACAATATTTTGATTAAGGATTGTGTTTTTGATTCAAATCGAAGGATTAATCTGACAATCACTGATGGCGAGAATATCACGGTTGATGGTTGTACTTTTATTGACGGAGGGATTAATACAGACAAATCTGTCTCCTCAGCACCTTCATGTAATTTGAATATAGAGCCATTAAGAAGTCGTGATGCATCTGGAAATCTTGTGGAATACCAAAGAGTGAAAAATGTATCTATTAGAAACAGCAAGCAGTTTTTACGTAATGTTTCTGAACAACCTAATGCTGGAGGTTTTTTACTTTCTCATGGATATGGGCCAATAATAATAGAGAACAATGAAATGATTGATACAGGTATATCTTTTCATACGGTAGATGGAGCCATAATTAGTAATAACATAATTTCAGGAGGTGGAATCAATGCTGGGAGCGCAGGTAATTATGACAGGGTTGATTTTGTTTATGGAAATGAAATTTATGGAAATGTAGTAGTAAATCAACAAGGAACAGCTATCAATGTTGCGGGAAATGGTGTGTTTGTTCATGATAATGAATTTGAAGGTACTGTTGGTATGGCCTTAGGAGCAGGTTCCACAGATTATAGTAAGGGAACATCAAATTGTAAAATAGAAAATAATATTATTAGAGCAAGTAACACAGGAATAAGGAGTATTAATACGGTTAAAAATGTATTGATAAATGCAAACAATATCCACATGCTATCCGGTTCCAACTTTTCTCTAGTTCTTGGTAATAGGTGGGGAGAAACAACATCCAGTGCGAATTATATAGTAAAAGATAATACGGTAACAGATGGCAATTCTAATAATGGAGTTCCAGGAATACTTATTGGAGCTAATTCATTGAGTTTTACTCAAAATAATGTTGGGAATATTCAAATTAATGAGAGTAATAATATTGAATTAACCAACAATATTATAGATACAGGTGCAGGAGAAAGTGGTGTTGTTTTCAATGCTGATGCTCCAAATAGTATTATAGCGAATAACGATATTACTATCTATCCATCTCAAACCCCTTTAAATGTACAGTGTATTACTCAAGCCAATGGCGTTTCCCTATCTAGTTCTGTTAATATTTCAAATAATAACAGTTGCACGGAACAATAGGGAAAACAGGTTCTGTAAAAATTAAAAATGGTCTGCAAGAAACTCACTCTTGCAGACCATTTTTTTTGTTAGTCAATTTCTTAACCATGTATAGAACTAATGAATGATGGGATAAATTATATCAAGCTACTGTATAAAGTATTTATTTTATTTATCATAATTTTAATATCATATTCCGATGCCCTTGCTTTGCAACTTTCAATAACGTTTGTACAAAGTGACTTGTCAAGCATAAGTTCTTTTACAATCTGGGAAAGTCTTTCGCTATTATTTACAGGGAACAATATTCCTGCTCCTTTAACAATATCACCAAGTCCAGGTACGTTGGTGGCGATAAATGGCTTGCCTGATGCCATTCCTTCAATACTAGCAAGTGATAACCCTTCAAAATATGATGATAAAACAACATAATCTACAGATTTTAATAGTCTTACCACATCTGTTCTAATTCCTAGAAAAATAACTCTATCCCTTAAGCCTAGTTCTTTTGCATAAACTTCACATTCTTCTTTTAAAGGTCCATCCCCTACAAAACAAGCCATTATATTTTCGGGTAAATTTTGTAACGCTTTAATAACGGTTTTTTGGTCCTTTTGTGCTGTAAAAGAGGATACCTGTAAAAGTATTATGGAATCCATGTTAAATAAAGGGCTAATATCAACTTTATTGATAGGCTGTGCCTCGTTGATAGCTGATATATCCACCCCATTTGAAATTTTCAAGAACTTATCGTCACCTGTTTTGGCTCCTAAATGGAATTTAATGTTCTTATCTACATCTGGAGAGATGGTTATTATTTTGTCAAACAGTGAATACACAAACCGGTCCAAATATTTAAATAGGGTAATCTCTCTTCTTCTATTCGTGGTGTTATGTTCCGTATATACCATTTTTACCTTTGAAGTGGACAATAGGTTTGCCAATCCTGCCCAATATAAGGAGGGAAATAGATGGACATGGACTATATCATATTTTTTAAGGAATGGCCGTATTTTAAATATAAAAAAAGGGTTGTACATCTGTTTCTTGCTCAAACTAAATATTTGGCCCGATTGCTTGGATTGAAGTATCTTAAGAAATGGCTCATCATCTGCCGAAAGCAACAATAAATCTACATCGAGATGTTCCTTATCATTGAGTCTGGGAATGCTTTCCACTAGCAATTTTTCTGCTCCGCCGGTCTGTAAACTATTTGCGATATGAAGTATTTTCATTTCCTAATTTTTAACAGTATGTAAATATGCAATAGTATACCAAAGGGAAGGGATAGTATGGTTGTCACCTTTTTGGGGTTGCCAGATAAAAAATTCCATTTTTTAATAAAAATACAAGAGGAAATATAGTGCATGGCCCTGGTAAATGTATAGGTCCAGGACTTTGAATATCTCATTTCCAGTATTCTTGAATACAGAAATCCCCTTGGACTTCTTTTATATTGTTTTAATATATTCCGGGAGGATCCATCTTCTAGATACTCTACGATACAATAGACTTCATTTGCACATCTATATTTATACTTTTGGTCTATTTGTAGGTATAAAGTTCCTAACGGGACCAGTCTTTCATCTTCATAAATAGGATAGGGGGGGAATTCTCTAACCACTGATGTGCGTAACACCAATTTTTTATCTCCGGTAACCTTGTATTTGTGGTGTAGGTCATATAAAGTAGCTTCTTCTATACCTTCAGGAAGTTTGGTTCCTAATATTTTTCCTGACTTGTCCGCATCCAGGCCTATTATTCCAGCTAAATGAGGTTTGTCCTTTACTTCCGACCATTGTTTTAAAATTAGTTCAACACCATTTGCTGGCATAAAATCGTCAGAATCGATACAAAGATTCAATTCGGTTTTAATTAGTTTATAGGCCGAATTATGCCCACCATGCATACCTTGATTTTCTTGATAATGGTATTGGATGTCAATAAGGTTTTCATCAATCCACGATTGAACCAATTCTTTTGTATTATCTGAAGAACCATCGTCTATAATAAGCCAGCAAAAATCTTTATTGGACTGTTGAACTAGACTATTGTATAGTTGGTCCAAACAATAGGCTCTATTGAAAGAAGGAGTGAATACGGTTAGCGTTTTCATAGGCTTTTTAAGAATAATAGATATAGTACATTAAATAGGTAAATGAAAAGTAGACGGCCATAACCTTACCTATCATAAAATGTTGGTTAGAAAAAAACTGTTTTTTTAACATCGGGTAAATGATTATGATGGCCATCATAAACCAGGATAGATAGGCAAAGCGGTTCGAAAAATTAGCCTTGATGACCAAAATCCAAAATCCGTTGCAAATTAAATAAGTAATCAAAAGCCTATTATAGGTGGTGTCCTCAAATTTCCTTTTCAAAACAAAATACCAACCTGCAAAAACAGCAAAGGCCGAATGGAATAAAAAATCCCAACGAAAACCGGTACTCGCAAAAGTACCTTCTACTGAACTAGACGTTAAATAACCGGACAACCGATCATCACCAAAACCTAAACTGGCAAAAAGATTGATCCATACACCGCCAGCAGTTAGAGAAAGGGGAATACATAGAAGCCACCCTAAAAAAAAGAATTTTGGGTTGTTGTATATATATGTAATCAAGAATGCAACAATTGGAAGCAAAGATGTTTGATGAAAAGAGGTGGCAAGGAAAAAAAATAGAGTCATTATTAATTTTCTATTTTCATAACAAATCCCCCATAAAAATAGGGAGCAGGCTGCACCATTTCTTATTCCGTTTACTCCATATGTCCAGAATGAAAAAGATACTATGAACATTATAAATCCGTAGTACCAAAATTGACCTAGGTAGGTTATAGAAAGTTTATATAAAGGGAAAATGTAAATAAAGGAAACTACTGTAAAAAATGTGGATATAGGTACATAAGTGGCCATGAATTTTATAAAAATATGCCAACCCATGTCTGTATCTTCTTCTATTTGTCCTCCAAGCGCATAGTTTTGGTAGGCATGGGCATAATTTACGGTGTCACCAAAATATCTACTTACCTCTCTTTGCCCCATATATAAGATGAGAAGGATTAGGAAGAAATAACCGGCAACATTGATAAAAGTCAGATTGGAAGGGTTGTCAATTCTTAGTATCCAAGTGTGGAAGAGGGTGAAAATCACCAAAAACAGACAAACATTTATGTAAATTGGATAATATGTTTCAGGAGGTATAAATGAGAACATAACTTATTCTATATATCTTAGGACCTTTGCAGGGTTCCCGGCTATGATGCAATTGGATGGAACGTCCTTTACCACTACTGATCCTGCGCCGACCACCACATTGTCACCAATGGTTATACCCCCAATAATTGTGGCATTGGAATACAATTTTACGTTGTCCCCTATTTTTGGTCTGTGGCCATTGCTTTCACCTATGGTTACCAATTGATTGATATAGAGATTCTTACCAACAGATTCCGCATTGATAATACTGCTATAGGGATGTGCCAATATTACACCTCCACCTAACTTTGTGTTTACATCTATGGTAAGTCTTTTATCCCTTGGAAAAAACACTCTTAAAATATTAATAAATGTTCCTTGGTTCCTAAAATAGAATAAAGTTCTAAAATAAGTGTCTGAAGATAACTTAGAGAGAAGATCTAGAAAGATTTTCATACTGTTTTCTTGTCTTTCTTTTCCGTCATTGTATATATCCTCAATAATCAATTGTCTTTGGGGAGATTTTAAAAATATAATCCCATGGAACAAAAAAGTAAATTGATAAAAAATTAAAAAAAATCTTCTCATTAAATCTTACTTAATATTTTCTCTTCCCAATAGCTCATTACATTATCCAATAGATATTGTTGAACTGAGTAAAATGCATTTTTCGCTATGTTTAACCTAAAATCATCGTTGCGACTTAATTCCACCATGGTGTCGACAAACGATTCCGTATTGTCCATTTCCACCAAAATACCATTTTCGTTTGAATTTATTATGTTACGAGGTCCTGTTGGACAATCAAAGGAAATAATTGGTAGGCCCGAAGCTTGTGCCTCGAGTAATACCATTGGGAAGCACTCTTGTTCGGAAGTCATCAAATACATCCCCTTTTTATTCATAATTTCCGGTAAATTATCGACAGGCTTTAAAATCTTTACTGAGTCAGAAATACCTAACTCAATTATTTGATTGTTAAGATTTTTCATATCTTTTGGTGGACCTTCACCATATATTTCTAATTTCCAATTAGAATCTACTTTTTTGAATTCAGCCCAAATGGATAATAGAATTTCAAAACGTTTTACTTTTGAAATACGTCCAGCTGCCATTGCTACTTTCTGTCTTTTATCAAAAATTGGCAGTTCTAATTTTGAAAAAGGAATAGGGTTTGGAATATGATAAACCTTGTTTGAATCATAGAACGATTCTTCCTCCTTGTTAAGAACAACTTGAAAATCAATCAAGGACTCAATATACGTCTCAAATTTCTTGAACAGGGTAGCTTTTTTCTTTGAAATAAAAAATTGTGTGTAGTGGTATTCTTTTAAGATTTTAGCTTTCGTGCGAAGTAATGGGAAGAAAAGGGTTACTGGAATATGGTTGGCTATAATTAACAAGTCTGGTTTTAACTTTCTTTCCAGTTTACTTAATTCAATAATATTCTTTAATACTTTTGGAAAATTTGCTCGGCCAAAATAACTTTGGTTCCGATTGTAGTTTATGTTGAGATCGTGTATGGCAACTTTGGGGTTGAAAGTATAAAAAGGTGGGTTCGAACCTTGTTCTGTTGTAACAATATGAATGTTATATTTTGCTTTTCCAGCCCAATAGTTAGCTTTTATCCGAATAAGGCTGTTTATTCCACCTATTTTATGGAGTTGATCTGTTAAAATGACAATGGTCTTCATTCAGATTTAGTTGGAAGTTTATGATGTTTTGGGGAATCCTAATGACTAATTTATGATTTTAAATTAGTGTAGATTGATGTTATCTTTAAAATACAGATACTTTGGTTGAAATAACGTGTCACATCAGTTTTTAAGGTTTATGAAAAGGTTGTTCCATTTTTGTGCAACCTCTTCAATACGGTATTTGCTTACAGATTTTTTTGCATTATGACCTAATTCAAATCTTAACTCAGGATTCTCAATCAATTTACAAATTGCTTTGGCTAAATCTTCGATATTCCCATTTTCAACCAATAATCCGTTATATTCTTCAGTAATTATGTCAGCAGGTCCATGGTGACAATCGTATGAAATTGAAGGTAACCCACATGCCATCGCTTCAATTATAACCATTCCAAAACCTTCATACCTTGATGAAAGAACATGAATAGATGAGTCTAAATAATGTTGATAAATGTCTTTGGAAGGTTGGTGAAGCTTCACGGCATGGTCTATTTTAAGGTCTTTTGACCATTTCATTAAATCGTGTTTGGGATGAAATAAACCAAAAATTTCTAATGTCCAATCAGGATGTTCTTGATTAACCAATTTCCAAGCTCTTAGCAGTCTATCATACCCCTTCTGATAACAATGTTTTCCAACGGAAATGACTTTTTTTGAAGTTAGGTCAGCTCTATTATTGGGAAAGATTGGCAGCGGATTTGGGATTACTTGTACGTTATGTAAATTCCACTCCTTTTTATTTCCTTCCGTCAAAACGATAAAAGCATCAAATTTTTTTCCACCAATATCCATTAAAATATATTTTATCTTGGTAGATATTCTTTTAAGTATTGAATCTTTTTTTTCTCCATGAGCAACCATTTTAGAAACATGTCTTTCATAAACGATAGGTCTGTTTTTTAAAAGGTATGGAACAAAAAAACCTTTGATTCCGTCGTCACAAACCAATACTATGTCTGGATTAATATCGGAAACAACCTTTTTTATGCCCTTGATATAATCGAAAATGTATGAAAAAGTAGAAGTACCTAAGGTTATATTATGAAATTGAATATCTGGACTGAAATCAAAAAATAGTTGGTCTTTTGAATCATTTAATGTTAATATATGGACTTCATAATTAAATTTATCTGTTAGATAACTTGCCTTAATTGATAAAACCCGTTCAAGTCCACCTGAACCACTAATTTGGTTTGTAATATAAAGTAGTTTCATAAAGAATATTTGGTAAGGTTTTCTATCCCTCTAAGGCCATTCTTAAATAATTTTTGGAATATTCAATGTGTTGATGAATACTATCCTGTATTTGATCGTAATTGATAGTACCTAAAGTATCCCAAGAAACATTGTCATTTTTGCCAAAAAGGCGACCATGTATATTGAAGAGGTTCAATAGGTCCCTCATTCTCGTATTTATAGCCTCTTTTCTGTTGAAAACAACCATCTCTTTTTGAAAAATAATTGAGAATGCAACTGCATGGAATGAATTTGCAACTACCAGTTTTGCGTTTTTAACAAGATCTAAGAAGACTTCGGGGCCTTCAAGATAATAATTGTGGTCCGAATAGGTATTCAACTCGTTCATGCTGATTATTTTATAACCTGTTTTCCTTTGAACTCTCTGAGCGAATTCTTGTATTGCTGGATTATAATCAAAATCATAAATGAAAATGTATTCTTCATGAACTTTTTTTGGTTTTGCTATGCTTGCCCAATGATCTTTATCCAATAAAAACACAGGATCTAAAACTTGGACGACATTATTAATCCCCAAATCATTAAGAATTTTCACACCAGATGTTTCCCGAACGGCAACGTGGTTTAAACGGGAAACCTGTTCTTTTACGAACGGTTTTAAATTTTCTTCCAAACTATCAATCGCAAAACTTGCTGCATAGGAAATTTTTAATTTATTGGACGGAACAAAGTCCAAGTAAAATGCGGGGTCCTTGCCGTTCTCAAAAAATGAATTCCAAATTTGATCACTTCCACAGATATACGCTTCTGCAATGGGAAGATTATTTTTTAGTTCCTCATTGTTTTTATAAAGCGTATGGGTCGATGGAATATAGTTTTTGGTAAAGTCATCAAAATTCTTTTTCCTTTTTCTGTTATAAAGCCTTTTGGGAAGCTTTAAAGCCAGATAGATCAAACGGGTTAAAACATTTCGACTAAAGAAGGGGTGGGAAACCTGCCAAAGGTTAAAGTGATTACTAAGGTACGGTGGTTTGTAGTTTATTGTTTCGGATGAGTGGCCTTCTTTTTTCAAAAACTCCAAAAGGGCATACTCTTGAAGGCTGGCACCATAATTATAAACATCATGACAGGTAATTGTTAATACTTTCATACTATTTTAAAATAATTTAAGGTGCTTAATCTTCATCAAACAATTCATACATTAAAGCCAACGATTTTTGGGTCTCTTTTTGAGATTGGGATTTAAGGTTCAGGATAAGCTTTTGCGTAAGATTTTCATCATTAATTAATTTGTCAATAGCATTGGCTATTTCTATTGGTTCCATATCAACAATTAGTCCTGTTTCGTTATTTGTAAGAATCTGGGATGCAGTTGGGAAATTTGTGGTGACAATGGGCTTACTTAGAATTCCAGCCTCAATGATTGTACGGCCTAATCCTTCAAAAATTGAGGATTGCAAGTATATGTCACAATCTTTAATGTAAGGAAAAGGATTCTCTATGTACCCTACTAGGCTAATACATTTTTCCAACCCTTTTTCGGAAATCAAATTTTCTAAATACTTTCTTTCAGGACCTTCTCCAATTATATAAAGATGTATTTTATGACCCTTTTTAGTAAGTAGGTTAACTGCTTCAATTGCAAATTGAAAGGATTTTTGTTTTGCAAGTCTGCCCACACTAACCAAGTTCACTTCATTTTTATTGAACTCAATTTTCTTTTGCTGTAGACTCCAAGAATTTATTTCCACCTCATCAATAATGTCTCTGATGAATATGATATCGTATTTTGGATAGGTTTTAATCATTTCCTGTTGAACAAATGGCGAAACCCCAATTATCTTATCAAACTCTTTATAGATCAATTGATCTTGAGGAGCATGATAACCCGCCTTTTCATAATCAATGTTTACCCAAGCAATCTTTTTTGAAGCGGTAACATTTTGTGATATGAAATACGTAGCAAAACCTTGCCCCCAACCAATAGCTATATCATACTGCCCTTCATGTTTCGGAATTGAGGTTTTAATTGATTTCCAAAGTAGTTGTGCATTGTGATATTTTTTATTGTAGTTTAAAAACTTAAAAATTCTAAATTTGATTCTTTCTATTAAGCCGGGCTTGTAATCTATTGAAGATAATTTGATAGCTTCAGGCACAAATTCCTCAAATTCCCCTCCTTTTTTATATTGAAGAATTTCTATCTCATATTTATCAAGATCAAGATTGTTCAATAAACTTATCAAGCTCTTTTCAGCACCTCCTAAATGCAAGGATTCAATTAAAAACAATATCTTTTTCATATTTGATATTTTTTAATAAAAGTTTCTGGATTGGAATAAAAATCTTCAATTCTTTCCTTTATTAAATCTTCATTCCAATCCCACCAACATATTTTCTTAAGGATATCAATTTGATTTTTATCGAATTTAAATTTTAAAACTTTAGCAGGATTGCCTCCGACTACTGAATAATCCGGTACATTTTTTGTCACAATTGAATTTGCCGCTATGGTAGCACCATCTCCAATATGAACACCAGGTAGGATGATACTGTTCATTCCTATCCAAACATCATTACCAATGGTTATTCCCTCTTTTTGCTCAACAGTCCAATTTTTGTTGTGTTCAGGTTCATCTTTATATAAATTGATAGCAAGCGGAAAAGATGTTATTTTAGAAGCTGTATGATGGCCTTCATCTGCGATAAATCTTACGTTGTTTGCAATGCTGCAATATTTTCCGATAATTATTTGACTTTCAGACCATCTCCAAACTAGAGCTCCATTTTCATATGTTCGATAACCTAAAGAGGTGTAGGGGTCATCTTTAAGAAAAACGTAGTCATGAATTCTAAGAACATTTTTAAAGTTCAATCCTAAAATCTTCCAAATTAAGTTTCGAATAAAAAATATCATGTCTATTTAGAAAGCTTTTTGGTTACTTGTGTTATTAGCCCTTTTTCATAATCATTGATTGCTATGGTATACATAACGATGAAATAAACTATACTATAAAGGCCAATCTTTAATATAAAATTTAACCAGCCAACTCCCGGTATGAACATAATTGCCCCTCCAATCAAAGTAATTAATATTTGCGACGGTAAAATTTTATTAAATGTTTCTCTAAAGAATCTAAAAATATTCAATTTCAAAGCCTTATGATAAAAGACGTTCATAATATTTTGGGCTACCATCCATCCAATGATGGTCCCAGATATCATACCTAGTGAACCATAATACATCGCGAGAATATATCCCAACAAAGTACCTAATAACAGACAGATTAAGTATGTAATTGATTTAAAGGCGACTTTGTTTTTTGCCTCGATTAGGGGACCAGTAAATCCTTGAACCAATGGTATTGTATAAGCGAGCATGATCAAAAGGGCTATTGTCCATGAGATATGATAGTTATCTCCGACCCATAGGGTGACAAATTGTTTGCCATAAAGAACAAAAGCTCCAAGAATAAACATTAGAACAAATAACGAGACTCTACCTATTTTTATCATTTCGGAAGTTAAACTTTCAGGACTAGCGCCAAGAACTATCATTTGTGTGGCCCTAGGAACAAAAACACTTGTAATGGCGCTTGAAAACGCGCCATAGTAACCACCAAGCATTAATCCGACAGCATAGATACCCAGTACTTCTGGTGTGGAAATATTACCTAGAGCAATGTGTCCGGCTTTCCATTGAAATTGAGCAACAATACTGTAAATAAATATCCAAACAGAATAAGCAAAAATTTGTTTTACGTAGTTTTTATTAAAAGTGTGAAGTTTAAATTTTACCTTCAGCTTTTTGTTTACAAAATAAAACATTGTAAGAATAACGATTACATTGAAAATAGTATCCAATATCACTATGGACATTGACTTTCCTCCAAAGTAAAGCAAGAAAAACACCAATAGCGACCTTAATATATATCTTATAATACTAATTGACTTTGGAAAAATAAAACGCTCATACCCAAGTGATATTCCAGTAAATGCGCCCCCAGGAAGTCCAATGGCAATGTTAAAGATTAAAATTAAAAATATAGTTTTGGCCAATTTGATTTCCTCTAGATTCATTTCCGAGAAATAGTGATCTAAATTAAAATAAATGCCAAACCCCACTAATAATACAATAGAGGAGATTATTAAATAAAGAATCATGGTGATGGCTAAAAAATTCTCTTCTTCCTCTGTTTTTTTCTCAGCTTGATATTTAGCAACAAATCGAATAATTGTATTGTTCAAACCAAAATCAAGAACCGAGAAGGTTCCAATCAAAGCTCCTACAGTGGTATAAATACCATATTCCGAATCACCCAAAGAACTTATTATGTATGGTGTTAGAATAAGTCCAATTAAATTGGTGAGCAGAATACTAACATAGTTAAGAGCGGCCCCCTTCTTGATTTGGCTCATATGCTTTTAATTATTTGGTTGGGCTTAGTTATTACAACCTAGCTTCCACAGCTTCTTTAATAATGCCCTTAACATCATAAAGTACACCGTCTTGTTTAAGCAATGGTCTTAATTCCATTTCCAAAAACTTTTGATGGGCAACGGTGAGTACAACGGCATCGAATTTTTCATCAGGAAGGTTTTTAGTGATGGATAAGCCATATTCATGCGCTACCTCGGCAGGGTTGGCCCATGGGTCATATACAGTGACATCGGTGCCATAATCCATTAATTGCTTAATCACATCTACTGCGCGCGTATTTCGTACATCTGGACAGTTCTCCTTAAAAGTAATCCCCAACACCAAAACCTTGGCCCCTTTGATACGCAGGTCTTTTTTCACCATCAATTTGATGATTTCGGAGGCAACGTAGCCTCCCATACTATCATTCAATCGTCTACCCGCCAATATAATTTCTGGATGGTAACCAAATTCTTGTGCTCGTTGGGCCAAGTAATACGGGTCGACACCGATACAATGTCCACCGACCAATCCTGGTTTAAAGGGCAGAAAGTTCCATTTGGTACCTGCCGCTTCCAATACAGCATGCGTGTCAATGTCCATGAGATTGAAAATCTTGGCAAGTTCATTTACGAAGGCAATATTGATGTCCCTTTGGGAATTCTCGATAACCTTGGCTGCTTCGGCAACTTTTATGGTTGGCGCCAAATGCGTGCCAGCTGTAATTACAGAGGAATAAAGCTCATCCACAACTTTTCCGATTTCTGGGGTGGAGCCAGAGGTGACCTTTAATATTTTTTCAACCGTATGTAATTTATCCCCCGGATTGATTCTTTCAGGGGAATATCCTGCATAAAAGTCCTCATTGAACGTTAATCCACTTATGCTTTCGAGTACAGGAATACATTCTTCCTCTGTTGCCCCAGGGTATACCGTAGATTCATAAATAACGATATCTCCCTTTTTCAATACCTTGCCCACGGTTTCACTGGATTTTTTTAATGGGGTCAAGTCGGGCCTATTGTTTTTATCAACAGGGGTGGGGACGGTAATTACATATATATTGGCATTGGCAATATCATCGATTTTATTGCTGCAGTAGAGCCCGTTTGTTTCCAATGGTTTGTCTATCAATACAGATTGCAACACCTCGTTTTCCACTTCTAGTGTGGAGTCCACTCCGGTCTGTAGTTCTTTGATTCGAGATTCATTGATATCGAAACCGACAACAGGATACTTTGTGGCAAACAATCGTGCCAAGGGAAGGCCTACATATCCTAATCCTATTACAGCTATTTTATTGGTGTTCATGTTAGTGTTTTTGTTATACTGTGATGCTTTTGGACAGCGTATCTTGTTTTTCTTTGAATCCTATTTTTTTCCAATTTGATAATACTTGATACCAATATCTTCCATTCGTTCACCATCGTATTGGTTGCGACCATCAAAAATCAAAGGGTTCTTTAGGTTATTCTTGATTGACATAAAATCTGGCGATCTAAACTCCTTCCATTCTGTCAAAAGCAATAACGCATCGGCATTTTCCAATGCTTCGTACCTAGAGTCGGCGTACTCAATATTCTTGTTGTCCTTTAAATAAAATTCTTTGGCTTCGTGAACCGCTTTGGGATCATAGGCCTGTATTTTGGCCCCGAGTTCTGTAAGTTTATTTATGATATAAATTGAAGGGGCTTCCCGCATGTCGTCAGTTCCTGGTTTAAAGGATAGGCCCCATACAGCAAATGTTTTACCGGATAGGTCGTTCCCAAAATATTCGATGACCTTGTCTGCAATGACCAATTTCTGTCTATCGTTAACATCCTCTACGGCATTGAGCAATTGTGCTTGATAGCCGTGTTGTTGAGCCGTTTTTTTAAGGGCCTTAACATCTTTTGGAAAACATGACCCTCCATAGCCGCTACCGGGATAGATGAAGCTGTAACCAATTCGGCTGTCGGACCCGATACCAATTCTCACTTTGTTTACATCGGCGCCCACCAGTTCGCAAATGTTCGCCACCTCGTTCATGAACGAAATTTTTGTGGCAAGCATGGCGTTTGCAACATATTTGGTCATTTCTGCAGAACGCACATCCATCACCAACATACGGTCCATGCTGCTTCTAAAGAATGGAGCATAGAGCTGGCGCATTTTCTCTGCAGTAGCTTTATCTTCGGTACCAACAACAACCCTGTCCGGTTTCATAAAGTCACCAATAGCGTCCCCTTCTTTTAGAAACTCAGGATTTGAAACTACATGAAAATCGATATTGGTATTTCTTTTGTTCAATTCATCTTGGATAACATCCTTTACTTTATCGGCCGTCCCAACTGGAACTGTGGATTTGTCTACAATTATGAGAGGTTGGCTCATATGCTTTCCAATTTCGGAAGCAACATTGAGTACGTATTTTAAATCTGCGGAACCGTCTTCTCCCATCGGAGTGCCCACTGCAATAAAGGCCATGTCGCAATCCGCCAAACAATCCTTGAGCTGGGTGTTGAAGAATAAGGTTTTATTGTCCACATTGCGTTGTACCATAGCCTCAAGACCAGGTTCGTATATGGGAATAATTCCTTTTGTAAGGTTCTCTATTTTCTTTTCATCAATATCGACACAGGTCACTTTGTTTCCCATTTCAGCAAAACAAGTTCCTGTTACCAATCCAACGTATCCAGTTCCTATAATCGTTAAGTTCATTTTGTTCTCGTATTTTATTTAAGATTCTTCCAGTACCAATTCACGGCTTCTTTAAGCCCTGATCTCATATCGTATTTGGGACTGTAGTTAAGTAGGGTTTTTGCTTTTTCAATAGAGGCTAGGGAATGGGGTACATCTCCTTGTCTGTTGGGACCATATTTTGGTTCTATTCGTTTTATTTCGGCATCAAACTCACCTAAAAACTCTTTTAGAAGCCCAACAAGTTCATTTAGGTCGGTCCGCTCTCCAAAGGCTACATTGTATACTGTGTTTACAGCTTCTTTATTGGTACTTGTCAAGGCCCTTACATTCATTTCGATGACATTATCAATATAGGTGAAATCCCTTGAAAAAGAACCATCTCCATTAATGACCGGTGACTCGTGCTGCATTAAATGCATAACAAACTTTGGGATTACCGCAGCATAGGCCCCATTCGGGTCTTGCTTTCTTCCAAATACGTTGAAATAACGTAGTCCTATGGTTTGAAGCCCATAGGTTTTGGAAAATATATCGGCATAAAGCTCATTTACATATTTAGTAATCGCGTAGGGGGATAGGGGTTTTCCTATTTTGTCCTCAACCTTTGGTAGTGATTCTGAATCCCCGTAAGTTGAAGAACTGGCAGCATATACAAAACGCTTCACCTTGGCATCGCGCGCGGCTACCAACATGTTCAAAAATCCAGAAACATTCACCTCATTACTTGTAATAGGATCATTTATAGATCTAGGGACCGATCCCAAGGCAGCTTCATGTAAAATATAATCAACGCCCTCACAGGCCTTTTGACAATCGGCAAGGTTTCTGATATCCCCTTCTATCAATTTAAAATTGGGATTGGATTGTAAGTGGGCGATATTTTCTCTTTTGCCTGTGGAAAAGTTGTCCAGACAGGTTACTTTATTTCCATTGTCCAACAATGCTTCACATAGGTTAGAGCCAATAAATCCAGCTCCCCCCGTAACTAAAATAGCATGTTTTTTGTTTAGGTCAAGGTGTGATATATTCATGGGTGTTTAAGAAAATTTCGAGCAAATATGAAGAAAAGTAATTAGAACCACGCTGGTTTTAGGTGAACTTTTGATAAAACGGATAAAATACATGTTTAGTGTTAAAATGAGTGTCTAATTAAGGAAAGAGGTGTCTTCTAGATTAAACCATTTATAGGCTAACATGCTTACGATTCCATATTATTCATTTGAATTGCCATAATACGTTTTGTACCAAGCAACAAATTTTTTCACGCCGGATTTGATAGGTGTGTTCGGCCGGTAATTGTAATCTCTTTCCAGTCCTGAGACATCGGCCCAAGTTTTTTCCACATCCCCCGGTTGCATGGGCATCATTTCTTTAGATGCCTTTAAGCCAATTTCATCTTCAATAGCTTCGATAAAGTCGAGCAATTTGACACTTTTACTGTTTCCGATGTTATACAGATGATAGAGGTTATCAGAATTATACGCAGCGGTATGCTTGTTTTCAACTATTTGGGTGATTCCTTGTACAATATCGTCTATGTAGGTAAAATCCCTTTCAAGTTTTCCATGGTTGAAGACTTTTATTGGTTTATACTTTAGGATGGCATCCGTAAATAAAAACATGGCCATATCAGGTCGCCCCCAGGGGCCGTATACGGTAAAAAATCGCAACCCGGTGGTTCTTATCCCATAAAGATGACTGTACGTATGGGCCATTAACTCGTTGCTTTTTTTGGAAGCAGCGTACAGACTTATGGGATGGTCTACAGAATCGGTAGTGTTAAAGGGAACTTTTTTGTTCATTCCATACACACTGGAACTACTGGCGTACACCAAATGTTCGATGTTATGGTTCTTACAACATTCCAAAATATTCAAAAACCCTACAATGTTGCTATCCACATAAGCTTCTGGGTCTTCAAGGCTGTAACGTACCCCTGCTTGCGCGGCCAAATTGCAAACAACATCAAAATGATTGTGGTTGAACAATTGTGGCAAATTTTCACGGTCTTCAATGGATATTCTAACAAATTTGAAGCCTTTAAAAGAATCACTTGCCACGGTCTTATTTTGATGAAGTGCATTATCCGAATCGATACCGAACTCTTTTAAACGGTCCAATTTTAACTGGACATCATAATAATCGTTGAGATTGTCAATGCCCATCACATTATGGCCATTTTCAATCAGCTTTAGGGTTAGATGATATCCTATAAATCCTGCACACCCGGTTACCAGAATTCTCATAGTTGAAAAGTTTATACAAAAATGGGGAATTAATGGAATTCGCGGACTACTTTTTAGTAAAACTAATTTGTGTTGTTATTTTAGATAGTATGGAGGGTTCTGTATACACTGTAAAAAGTACAGTGCCGTAAACCGAGATTTTCACCTTTCACCGAATAGCTGTTCTTTCAACTTACCATCATTCCAACACTTAATCGATTAATTTTTGTGTTTGGCGAATAGTAAAGCGAAATGGTTTCCAGCCCCAATTTTACTATTACATTTACTTTCGAGAAGAAATTCTTGTCCTACTTATATCAACCCAAAACTGATAATGGAAACCACAGTATTAAAAAAAATTTGGTTATCACCGCCACACATGGGCGGAAATGAGGAAGCCTATGTAAAGGAAGCCTTTGAAACCAATTGGATAGCCCCTCTGGGCCCCAACGTACAACAATTTGAAAAATCAATTGAAGATTTTATAGGTAACAATGTCCATGCAGCCTGCTTGAGTTCTGGAACGGCAGCCATACATTTAGGTCTTGAGCTTTTAGGTATAGGCCATGGTGATGAGGTAATTTGCCAGAGTTTTACTTTTGCCGCATCCGCAAATCCGATTACCTATTTGGGTGCCACGCCCATATTTGTGGATAGTGAAGAAGAAACCTGGAATATTTCCCCTGCCTTATTAAAGGAAGCCATCGAGGATAGGTTGGCAAATGGTGAAAAACCCAAAGCTATTGTAGCGGTGCATTTATACGGTATGCCCTATAAGGTGGATGAAGTCCACGCCATAGCAAAGGAATATGACATTCCTGTGATAGAGGACAGTGCCGAGGCATTGGGAAGTTCATATCAAGGATTTAGCTGCGGAATTTTTGGTGACATAGGAATCCTATCCTTTAATGGAAACAAAATTATTACCACATCAGGTGGAGGTGCCCTACTTTGTAAAGACCAAAAAACTAAAGAAAAGGCCGTTTTCTTGGCCACACAGGCAAGAGATAATGCTCCTCATTACGAACACTCCCACATAGGTTACAATTACAGAATGAGCAATGTGCTAGCTGGTATTGGACGAGGACAAATGGAGATTTTGGAAGATAGAGTGGCCGCAAGAAGAAAAAATTATGAATACTACAGGGAACACCTGTCGGACCAGTCCAAAATCACATTTTTGGAAGAGCCTATGGGCAGTACATCTAACCGTTGGCTCACATGTATTTTAACCCCTTCTTTTGAGGACAGGGAGGGCATACGAATTGCTCTTGAACATGAAAACATAGAATCAAGGCCCTTGTGGAAGCCGATGCATTTACAACCAGTATTCAGCAATAACCCTTCATATTTGAACGGTGTAAGTGAAGACCTATTTAATCGTGGACTATGTTTACCAAGTGGTTCTAGCTTGGAAACCAGTGATCTGGAAAGAATTTGTGGAATTATCAAAAGTGAACTAAAATGATAAAGGAATTCTTTTTTAGGACCGGACAGCGATACGCATCAAAGTGGACCGTACTTTTGATCGATCTTTGTATTGTTTCATTTTCCTTTATTCTTGCATACTTTATCAGGTTTAACCTGAGCTTCGATTTTGATGTGGAGCAGTTGTGGATGCAATTGCCGGTCGTAGTTGTATTGTTTTTTTTGGCCTTCCTTATCTCGAGTAGTTACAAGGGTGTGGTAAGACACACCGGTATAAAGGATGTTTACGCTATTTTTAATGCTGTATGTTTGGCAAGTATAGGAGCCATTGCCGTGGTAATGTTCAATAGGTATATGGTGTTCTTTGAAAAATTCACCATCCCTTTGTCCATAATAATAATTAATAGCTTGCTTACCTTCATAGCATTGTCTGCATCTCGGATGGTATTTAAGATTGCTTTTGAAAGCTTGATGAAAGGCAATCAGGTACCTACAAAGAACTTGATTATCTATGGTGCTGGGGAATCAGGAATCATTACATATAACACATTGACCAATCATTCCAAGATGGGAGCCAAGGTAATTGGTTTTGTGGACAATAACTTGCAGAAAGTAGGAAAACAGATCAATGGGGTCAAGGTATATGACAAGTCGATTTTGACCGAGGATTTTGTCAAGTTCCACAATGTCTCAGAAGTAATTTTCTCTATACAGAGTATCCATCCCAAACAATTGAGAACTCTTGTAAATGAGATTGTCGATCTTCCGGTAAAAGTAAAAATTGTGCCTCCTGTAGAAGATTGGATCAATGGAGAACTCAAGGTTTCACAGATCAAGCGTGTACAGATTGAGGATTTATTGGACCGCCCACCTATCGAGATCAAGAACAGTAAGGTGTTGAAAGATTTCGAGGATAAGGTGATCATGGTTACCGGAGGTGCTGGTTCTATAGGAAGTGAATTGGTAAGGCAGATTTGCAAATACAACTATCGCTCTTTGATTGTAATCGATCAAGCGGAATCTGCTCTGTATGATTTGCAGCAAGAGTTGAAACAGGCCGGCTTTTTCAATTACGTGCCCATTGTGAGCGACATTAGGGACAAGAACAAGATGCGTGTGCTTTTTGAGCAATATCAACCAGATAGGATTTTCCATGCTGCGGCATATAAACACGTGCCCCTTATGGAGCAAAATCCATATGAGGCGATCAAGATCAATGTTGCCGGTACCAAGACCATTGTTGACCTTGCTTGCGAATATGAAGTTGAAAAGTTTGTGTTCGTATCGACGGATAAGGCGGTAAACCCGACCAACATCATGGGTGCGACCAAGCGAATTGCAGAAATGTACATCAGCTGCAGACAGCAAGAGGGCAAAACAAAATTTATTACAACAAGGTTCGGGAATGTACTAGGATCAAATGGCTCGGTGATTCCTTTGTTCAGAAAACAAATCGAGAAAGGTGGCCCATTGACCGTTACCCACAAAGACATTACCAGGTATTTTATGACCATTCCAGAAGCCTCGCAATTGGTATTGGAGGCCGGAGCCATGGGCAAAGGCGGTGAAATTTTTATTTTTGATATGGGAGAATCCGTTAAGATTATGGATTTGGCCAAGAATATGATAAGACTCTCAGGTCTCCATTATCCGGATGATATTGATATAAAAGTAACAGGGCTCAGGCCAGGAGAAAAGCTTTATGAAGAACTTTTGGCAAATGGAGAAAATACGCTTCCGACCTATCATGATAAGATTATGATCAGCAAGGTGCGTGAAATTGATTATGTGGGAACTCGAACCATGATAGACGAACTTTGTATTTCCAACTTGTTCTTTAAAGATAATGTGGTGAAATTGATGAAGGACATAGTACCGGAATATATTTCCAACAATTCAGATTTTTGTAAATTGGACAAGAAAACACCAATAAAGGAAACACCGAAAACCTCGAAGGTTGGACACCCTCAATTCAATAACTAAACACTTTCCCGATGCATCAAAAAATTAAACACGCCATAATACTGCTTGCCATAGCCTGTGTTGTAGTCTCATGCACATCATCAAAAAAAGTTGTGTATTTCCAAGATTCACAAGACTTTGAAACCATTGTTACCGAAAATAGATTTGAACCCAAGTTCAAGGTGGATGATGTGATTAGTATTTATGTGGCGACCTTGAATCCGGAGGCCAGTGTACCTTTTAACTTGACGATTGGGGTAGCTGCGAACGGACAATCCCAAACACTGGATTATATTGTTGATAAAAATGGTGATATCGAGTTCCCCGTCATAGGCAAAGTCAATGTATTAGGGTTGTCCCCAGAGGAACTTAAGGTCGATCTTAAGGAAAGGTTGTCGTCTTATTTAAAAGATCCCATAATTAATGTACGCTTGCGAAATTTTACAGTCACCATTTTGGGAGAAGTGCGCAGTCCGGGAACATATCCCATTATTGGTGAACAAGTGACCATATTGGAAGCACTTGGATTGGCAGGAGATTTAACCATTAAAGGTAAAAGGGAAAATGTAATGGTAATCCGGGATTTTGATGGTGTAAAAGTATATAATAGATTGGATTTGACCTCCAAGGATGTAATGAACTCTCCTGCATATTACCTCACACAAAATGATGTGGTTTATGTAGAACCCAACAAATCGGCAGCAGTCTCTTCTTCATTGGACAATAGAACTACTATAGCACTGTCCATACTTTCTTTGATAGTAACAACTACGTTATTCCTGACACGCAATTAATTTACACTACCATTTTTAACTTATAAATAGTAATCTTTGGAAAACAAGTTTTCATTTAAAAGTATTGATTTCAAGGAAATAATTAGACAGTATACGAGTAAGTGGTATTTGTTTTTGCTCGCTATTATATTTTGTTTGGGTGTAGCTTTCCTTTACAATCGCTATACAGCGCCGCTTTATGATGCACAGGCTCGAATCAAAATAGAGATGGAGGGAAACAATAACCCAGAACTTGCTATTTTTCAGGATTTGGGTAGTTTTCAGGGACAGATGAATCCTATTATCGATGAGATTGAAATCATTAAATCTCGGTCTAATTTTGTAGAAGTTGTAAAAAAGCTTCAGCTGAACACACAAATTTTTAGATTGGGTAATATTCTAGATTCTGAGATATACAAAGACTCTCCTTTCAATTTGAATTTTAAGGAGTCGGATTCCATAGTAAGCCAATCTGGATTCAGCTTTTATTTAAATGTAATGTCCGATGCGACATTTGGTTATAAGAGACAGGAAGATGAACCCTATAAACAAAACACTTTTGGATCAAATATTTCAACTCCATTAGGTGATATGATAATAACACCAAGTGTTGAAAACATAAAAATTTATAAGGGTAATGAATTTAGAATTGTAATCCGACCTGCTACTGTGGTTGCTGATAGTTATCGAAGCCGTGTTCAAATTACTCCTTTGGAACGGACCTCGAATATTTTGTCCCTTTATCTCCAGGACAGGATTCAGCAAAGGGCACAGGACATTATCAATGCACTTATAGCAGTTTATAACGAAAATGCTATTGAGGATAAAAAGATTGCAGCGGACAAAACTTCCAATTTTATTGATGCCCGTATCACAGAGATTTACTCTAATCTTTACAGTGTGGATCAATCCGCGGAAGAGTTCAAGACCAATCGTGGAATCACGGATATCTCATCTGAATCCAATATCAACTTAAGTGTGGGCATGGAGAACCGACAACAATTGGAAAGTGCTTCTTTGCAATTGAATATGGCATCATCCATGAAAGATATGGTGGAAAACCAAGATGGTTATGAAATTTTGCCCTCAAACCTTGGGCTATCCGACCAAACGATCACTGGAACTACGGCACGATATAATCAATTGGTCGCTGAAAGGAACAGGTTGTTGGAAAGTTCCAGTAATCTGAATCCAGTGGTTCAAAATTTGGACAAGGAACTTAATACCTTAAAAAGTAGTTTACTTTCAAGTTTGAACAATACCACGGGAAACTTGGAACTGCAGATCAATAGTTTGGCCAGGCAGCAATCCCGAATCAATAGTAGGATTTATTCAGCTCCTGGAAATGAACGGGAACTACGTGATATTACAAGGAAATTGGAGACCACGGAATCTTTGTACCTTTACCTTTTAGAAAAGCGGGAGGAGGCTCAAATAGCCTTTGCCTCGGCTTCCCCGCCATCATCTATTGTGGATGCTGCGTATAGTACCAGTTCCGCTCCCGTGGCACCTAACAAGATGATCAATTATGTGGCGGCCTTGTTCCTTGGGTTTGTATTTCCTTTCATGTTTATTTATGTATCGGGATTATTGGACAACACGGTAAATAGCAAACAGGATTTGGAAGGTGTCGTAGGGAACAATATCCCTGTTATTGCCGAACTTCCCAAGATTGGAAAAAAGGACAGGAAGATTGTAAAGAAAGACGACCGTTCAGTGTTGGCGGAGTCCTTACGAATCTTGAGGACAAACCTTAATTATATTCAAAAGAGCCAGAAATCAAAGCCGGACAATCTTATATTTATAACCTCTAGCGTTCCTGGAGAGGGAAAAACATTTATTTCATCCAATCTGGCCAAGATTTATGCTGATACCGGAAAGAAGGTCTTGTTGGTGGGAGCGGATATCCGAAACCCCAAACTTTATGATTTCTTTTCCAGTGACGAAAATGTTGAGGTAGGAAAGGGTGTCCAACCCAGAAGAAGTACAAAGGCAGGACTAACAGAATTTCTTGTCAATTCTGATTTAAAGGTACAGGATATCACCGTTCCGGCACACATCAATGAAAATGAGATAGACCTTATATTTTCTGGAAAAATACCTCCAAACCCAACTGAGCTACTGATGAACCCTAGAATGGGCGAATTATTTGATAGCGTATCTAAAATGTACGATTATGTTATCGTGGACACCGCACCATTAATGGTAGTGACCGATACGTTACTAATTAGTGAATATGCCAGCCAAATTCTATATGTGGTCAAAGCGGGTGCAACTGAACTTAAAGTCATCGATTTTCCTTTAAAACTTAAAGAGGAAGGTAAGCTGAAAGGGCTTTCCTTCGTGGTGAATAATGTGAAACAATCCGAATTGGGTTACGGTGGAAAATATGGCTATGGTTACGGAAAGTCCGTTAAGAAATGGTGGAACTTCTCCTAATGATCAATAAAAGGTCTGGATTGTATTTTCAATAATCGGAAAGAGATAATCTAGCGTCTTTTTTGATATTTTGATCTCTTTCAACAATTTTAATTGTCTGATGTTGTGGACATCACTTCCTACAAAATCGATCATACCGTCGTTGAGGAGTTTCTCTGTCGTTTTATATGCTGCGCTGCCATAGGCTTTGGGGTCCAAAGACAGTAGATTGAGCTGGAACAATACTCCTTCTGATTTCAAAGATGAGTACTTTCCATATTTCCCATGATAGTACATATACCTTTCCGGGTGGGCCAATATTGGGAAGTATTTGTGTTTGGCAATCTTGTCTATGGCTACGTCAAAATTGAAAGAGGGTTGTAAATAGGACATTTCAATGAGCAAATAATCCTTTCCCAAGGATATAACCTGTCTTTCTTCCAGAATGTTTTCAAAATTATCATCGATCATATGCTCGGCCGCATACCCAAGTTTTACAGACATCCCTTCATGGTTTCCTAATTCCTTGAGAATCTGTTCGTATGCTTTTTTGATTGTATCGGGAGTATTGTCGTAATAATTGTGCATGATGTGCGGGGTACATATAAAATTGTTTACTCCAAACTCTGAAAACCCTTTGAGAAGTTCTAAAGAATCATCAACAGTTTTGGCCCCATCATCAATGCCCGGTAAAATATGATTGTGAATATCAACCAAGCCGTTCAAATAATCGACCAAGTAAATTTTCTTCTGAAAAATACTTATCATGTATAAAATTTGGACTTCAAAGATAAAGTATATAGGGGCTTAATCAATAGTGGTAAAATGAAATTAAAGCAACTTATAGATTTAAAAACAAAAAACCGACCTGTCAAGGTCGGTTAGAATATTCGCTACTTTATATGTCTTAACTAAACTCAGGACTAATATAAGACTTGGTTCCATGCATGGAGACTAATAAAAGATCAAAAAGGTTAATGAAAGACTAATAGGGTTAACCATTGGGTAATTAGCTGGTATATTTTTGTTTATTTAGCGGTATGCTGACCAAGAGAAACCTCTATGTTATTGTTTTTATAATCGCCGTTGTAGGTCTGTTGGTGGTCCAGTACCAATATCTTCGGGTGGGACTGGGTTTGGCAAAAGCCCAATTCTCGGATAAAATGGACAGGGCAAGGGACAATATCAACAGTGAACTGTCCGAGGTAAATTCGTTGACCTATACGCTCGGAAATGCTATTAGAAAAGATACTTCCGAGGTCAGAATTGGGCTGGACAGTCTCGAGAGGGCATCCCAATACTACCTGAACGATTATATCTCTTACCAGTTAAATGTCTCCGGAATTGATGCTCCTTTCACCTACACCTTATTTTCCCGTGATTCCATTACCTATTTGAGTTCTGTTCGGCCCCATATCAAAGCTCAAGATGACCTTACCTATCCAATAAAAGTGCAAGGGTATCTTCCGGAATTGCTCCAAAAGGAAATTATTTTGGAAATCGGTTTCGAAGATTTGAACAAATATTTTTTGGGACAATTACGGGGATTGATCGTTCCGGGACTTTTATTTTTGTTGATGATAATTGTAGTGGTGATTTGGGTATTAAGGTCATTCTATCTGCAACGCAGCATCAATACAACCACCAATGATTTTATCAATAATCTGACCCATGAGTTAAAAACCCCGGTGTTTTCAATTGGATTGGCGAGCAAAATTTTGGAAGAAGATGTACCCGACAACAAAAAAGCCGTGGTAGAATTGATTCGAGCCGAATCGAACAGGCTTAAAAAACATATTGACAAAGTTCTGGAACTGGCCAGTATGGAGTCCGGAAAAAAAATATTACAGTTCCAAGTGATAGATTTTAAACCGGAGTTGGAACGAATTTGTCAAGGTTTTCGATTGTTGGCCGAACATGAAGGAATCGATTTTGAATCGGAACTGGAAAAAGGCCCCTATTTTATTAAGGCCGAAAAATTCCATTTGGAAAATGTGGTGGGCAACTTACTGGAAAATGCAAAAAAATATTCGGACGTGCCCAAGGTAAAGTTAACGGCATACAAGCATAAAGGGTTATTGCACATCAGTATAATGGACAATGGCCAAGGAATAGCCAAGGAGGACATCGGAAAGATTTTCCGCAAATATTACAGAGTTAAAAACGGTGATGTCCATAAAGTAAAAGGGTATGGCCTAGGGCTGTACTATGTACAAAAAATAATTAAAATGCATCGTGGTAAAATAGCGGTGCAAAGCCAACCGGGACAGGGAACTACATTTACCTTGTCGTTAAAACTGACCAAAAATGGATAAAAAATATAAATTGATATTGGTAGAGGACGATAATGCCCTAGGATATTTGCTCTCGGAATATTTAGGGATGAAGGGATTTATGGTCACATGGGCCAAAGATGCTTCCCAAGCGATATTAAAAACCAAGACCAACGTTTTTGATCTGGCCATTTTGGATGTAATGCTTCCCGATATGGACGGATTTGAACTATCTCAAAAGATTAAGGGAATCAACCCGGAGCTACCGTTTATTTTCTTGACCGCACGGTCACTCAAGATAGATGTCCTAAAAGGGTTCTCATTGGGTGCGGTGGACTACTTAAAAAAACCTATCGATGAGGAAGAACTCGTTGTACG
>JANSXF010000101.1 GCA_024743095.1 Flavobacteriaceae bacterium | reverse complement strand
GGAACCATCAAATCCGTAAAACACCAATATCATGATCACAAATAACATCCATATCAAATTGTTGGGAACCATCGCCCTGAGTGTTGGGTTGGTGGTCATACTTTTCCTCTCCTCGGAACGACAGGTACACCGCAACAATGCTTTCATTCGAAGATTTCCGCCACATCCGGTCAAGAAACAGTATGACCTGGACATTGGGTTTAACTCCTATTATATTGCTGGTTTTGACAGGGATATTCTTTATCTGGGCAACAGGACATCTCCTTGGCACCTACTCCAGGTAAACTTGAAGACAAAGGATACCTCCCATATACAATTGGCACCCCGTTCCCATAAACTGGAGTACCGAGCCATCAAAGTCGAGGTTTTTCCACCTTATTTTTTTGTAATGGATGGCACCATGCCCTTTATACTTCGAGGGAAAATCGGGAAATGGCGGGCCGACCAATGGATTACGGAACAGGCTTATTTTAACAAAGCAATCCCGATTGACAGCAATACAATCTATATCAGGACCACCCATGCCACAACCCATCGCTCCACCTTGGGATTGATCCATAAAAAAAAGGGACATATCAAAGTGCAATTGGATACTACGCTATTGCAAGCGCAGATTGACGGTGTATTTGATGTGGACGGCCTATTGGTAAAGGACCCCTTGGGCAAAACGTTAGGGTACGTATACTATTACCGAAACCAATTTTTAACTATCGACAGCAGCCTTACTTCCCTTTTTCGCCAACGTACCATTGATACCGTACAAAGAGTACGATTAAAAATTGCATCCAAAGGCAATAGTGGTCGCACCACCCTGGCCGCCCCACCCCTATACATCAATCGAACAGCTGCCATGTCAAAGCATTTTATGCTGGTACTCTCCCAGCGTCTTGGCAGGAACGAGAGCAGGGAAATGTTGGAACAGGCCTCCATTGTAGATGTATATGACCACAGCGAAAACACCTATGAGTTCAGTTTTTACCTATACCATATCAATAAACACAAGGTTCGGGAATTTACGGTCAGTCATGACCGATTGATTGCCCTGATCGATGACCAAGTCTCGGTTTACCAGATGACCGATCGTTATTTCAACACCCTGGGATCAAGAAAAAAGGGGCGTCAAGCTCCCTAAACGTACTACTGGCCAGTAGCGGGAGAAGATCGAAAACCCGTACAACAGAGTAGATCACCATTTTAAATCTTTTTAAAAATGAAAACAAAAGCAATTAAATTCGTAATTCCGGCCTTGGCCATTGTATTTGCCATTGCCACCAGTGCCTTTACCTCCTTGAACACCACCGAAGACAAGGATGCAACTACCATCATTGGTTATGTCCATACGCCAGACCCATGTACCCAGGTCCGTGTTGACTGCAGCCCTACGGGCGAAGAACAATGTGAATCTGACGGCAATTATGTCTATGACATGAACAGCAACGGTACGGCTTGTGATGTACCATTATTTAAAAACCAGTCCTAATGACTGATATTCAAGGAAAGGGAGGATCCTCCCTTTCCTTTTATCAAAACCATTTCATATCCCCTCTTCCAACCATTTGATACAACGAAGTAGATGGCCCTTCGATCGATCATCGCTTTTTCGTAATTTCTTTTGGAACACTAGTAGTAGTTCATGACGTTTGGCAGCAAAAATATCCTTTGCCGATTCACTGTAGGAATAAGTCATATATCCATTATCCATTTTCTTTTCTTCCAAGGCCTTCCTCATCATTTGGATATAAATTTTTTGAAGTTGCTTCCCATAACGATCTTCCATCAAGGCATCGGAAAACAATTTCCGTTGGATCTCATCCACTACCGATTCCATCAATATTTCATTGGCCAGAATATCCTCTAACTTTTCCAAACGTTTCAATCTTAAGGCATTCAACAGCTCCTCGAGAAGCTTCTGCCGATATTCCCCGATCACATCCTGATTCGTGGAATAGCGTGTCCCCTCCAAACATTTGGGGTGTACCAACCACGTGGGCGGTGAAAAGGCATTGTCCAACACAAAGTCCAATGCTTTGTTCTGCGTTTCGAAGGGAATACTTTGATACATCTTTCCTCCATTACTATCCAAATGATTCAGTTCCACGTATCCACCCACCAAGGACATGACATGTTGCATTTGCCTGTACCATAAATCCAAGACATTTTCATAACGACGCTCGACAGTATCTTGATCCAAAATAACACCCTTGTCTTCATTTAGAATGTCCAATACCCGTCGAATATTTTGAAGGCCTAAGCGTGTACTGGCCACAGGACTGTCATTTTCGACCACTTCATTGGTCTCCCCTGGCCCAAAAATCTCATATCCTCCCAACGTATAACGATACCAGGGTATGGTATCCTTTCGACGTATCAACCGTTCCAAATAGGGAAGCTCCCCTTCCAAGGTTCTCGTTTCAGAAAATTCTCTGTATCCCCATTCAATGTGATACTTATCCGTTGGACCTACTCTTTGATGGAGCCATTTCGGGGGAATACCATCGGTTGGCTGCACCAGGTTATTTTGTCTGGCATAGGTCATAATACTTGGCGTATGCCCCATCTGCTTCAACCATGCAAGATCTCTCATTTTTTCAAAGGGATAAGTATATTCCCCATAATTCGCATCCCGAAGACCAAAGGCATGTCCAGCTTCATGGGCAGTCAGACTCTGGAGCAATTCCCCCATTAAATCGTCAGGCACATTTTTTTGCCTTGTTCGCGCATCCAATGGCGCACATCGGACATAATAGGCTTCAAAGAGGGACAGAAAACTGTTGATCATAATATCACACTTGAGTATTTCTCCTGTACGTTGATCGACCACCAATTTAATAGTAGAACCGGAATGGAACTTTTTTCCGCGCACCCCGATATGGTTGTTCCATTGAATCATGGAATATTTCATTCCGACAGGATCCTGATATTCCATCCCCGCATCAAACTCCCTCACTTCAACGGCATTGGTAAAGCCAGCAGTCTCAAAAGCGGGCAGCCATTCCATAATGCCGGCTGTCACATAAGGTTTCCATATATCGGGCATCTTGGGGTCCAGATAGAACACAATGGGATCCACGGGGTCGCTCAACGCACGGTCTGGATATTTTTTCCTGAGTCGCCAGCGCACAATGCTTGCCTTTCCCGATATTGTTTGGCCCCAATGATCATCATAATGAAACCCCATACGTTTATCATATAATCTGGGACGCATTGGTTCTGGAAGAATAAGGAAACTAAACCCCACTTTTTTGGTCATTTCCTTACCGCCTTCGCGTACCATTAGTTGGGCATGGATCAAAACTTCGTCCTTGGAGGCACTGAACCGATCAATATAGGATCTGTCCCGTATGACATCTTCGTTTCCAAACTTCTTTAAATAGGATCGACCACTCAACAAATATCCGGATATATCAATAGCTACCCGATCTCCCTGACCAGATGCATCCAGTATGGGAAAAATTCCCAATACCTGTGGCTCGACCCCACTTTTACTTTGGGTAGGAATCACCACCCCGGTAAGTGAATTAATTGGTATGGCCTGCATAATAAGGGTATTGCCTGTACGTTTCCAACCGATATGTACCCCTTCCCTACCATGGCGCACATGGAGCATGGGCTTCTCCAAGACATCATCATCCATTTGGAGCAATAATCGATTTCCGTCCTTTCGTATATCCCATGGTTTAGCCTGCCCCAGTAAGGGGCAGGCAGTAACTAAAACAAAAAAAACAATAAAGAACGACGCCCTTAAGGTCGCATGTCTTTTCTTCATCCTATGGAATATCTTTAGGTTAATAGCCATCATTTTGCGGGGCCAGATTGGGGTTCAACAAAAGTTCGGATTCAGGGATTGGCAATAATTCATCGGTTGGCTCCCAATTGTTCTTTATGGGCCCAAGGACTTCATTGGCCCTTCCTGTTCGTTTCAAATCAAAAAAACGATGGCCCTGTTCGGAAAATAACTCTATCCGACGCTCCTGTTCCACTGCGGACAATAAACTGTTCTTGTCTCCTCCGGCTAAAGGAGCCAAATCAGCACGAGATCTGATTGCATTGAGGTAAAACAAACCATCTGATGGCCTCTCCAATTGAATGGCTGCTTCTGCGGCTATTAGATAGACCTCCCCCAATCGAACCAGTACGGAGTACTCCTCTGTCTGCTCCGTAGGTACCGTTTCCTTGTATTTATAGGGATAGTACCACGTATCCTCCCCGTCGCTGACCGATCCTACCCAAGCATTGAACCGGGCATCGTTCTCCTCAAAATCAGCAATCAAAAGTGACGATAGGGCAGAATTGGGCGGGGGCGTCGTCTCAAATACGAAAGTAAAAGCCTCTTGGGTATTGACCCCGTTCAAGTTCGGGCCCAACTGCCATAAGGTCTCTGGACTATCTCCAAGAAACACTTCATCAAGATTCATGGCCAATGTATATCCGCCATGGTCGATCAATTCGACCGCCTCGGTCTCGGCAAGTTCCCATTGGTCTTGGTAGAGATGGACCCGGGCCAATAATGCAGTAGCTACCCAATAATTGGGACGTAGTTTGTTCCCCGTTTCCTTGGTCAATACCTTCTTGGCCTGCCCGAGGTCATCCACCACCTTTTGGTGAACCTCATCGATTTCATTTCGGGATATATCGGTATTTACCATATAATCGGAACTTTCCATGTAGGGTATGGCCCCATAGAGCTGATACAGGTAGAAATGGAGCAATGCCCTTAAGAAATAGGCCTCTCCCAAAAACCGGTTCTTGTCCTCATCAAGCAAGGTATCCGATGCGCCGACCCCTTCAATAATCCGATTAACGGCATATATTAAAGTATAGGAAGCCGTCCACCATTGGCCCACATTGGTATCCGTGGCCAATACATTGTTCTCATAGAAATATCCCACATTGGTCAAATTGGGATTATAGATATCAAATTCATCAGCATAATGCCCCAACAAGTTGGACATACCCGTGGTATTCCCCTTTAAGAGGGATTCATCCCTAAGTTCCGCATAGATATTGGCCAAAGTGGCATCTACTGTGGAGGGTTCTTGAAAAACAACCTCCCCGGTCAATTGACTATTGGGCAGATCGACATCCACAAAATCCTCACAGCCCCATGGGAACCCCAATAAGAGTAAGCATCCAATTGCTATAACGGGCAGTGATTGAACTATTCTATATTTTATATATTTCATGATGATCATTTTTTTTTTAAAAGGTTATTTGTGTGCCTAGGGTAATGAACCGTAGGGCAGGAACCGTTCCGTTCGAACGTATTTCCGGATCCAACCCTTTGTAGCCGGTAATGGTCAATAAGTTTTGTCCCCTGAGAAACAAAAGGCAGCCCACGCCATGGTCTTTTTTCTTGGAAAGTTGATAGGAAAGGGACAGGTTCTTCAAGCGAATAAAGGAAGCATCCGATATGGCCGCATTACTTTGTCTATGATTGTCATAGGCCGTTCGGGCCTCTTGTGAACTGGATGTGGCATACCGTTGCACCTCCACTTGATCTCCAATGGCCTGCCAACGTTGCAGGGCTTCCCTGGGTTGGTTGAACATTCGGCCCGGCATGGAACTCCTTTCCCAAAGATTATAGCCCAACTGTTTGGTAAATTGGAACAGTACATCCAAAGAAAACTTGCGGTATACCAAACTATTGGTCAACCCCCCAAAGTATTTGGGGGATAGGTCACGGAGTACCTGTCTGTCCTCCACGCTGGAGATATTCCCATCCCCGTCAAAATCAGTGAATTCGTACAACCCAGTTTCCAGATTGACCTGTTCCAACTGATAGACCTTGGTAATGCCCAAGGGCTCCCCGATGACATATCGATTGGCATAGGTGGAACCTTCCAGGTCCGGGAAGGCCACCAATTTGTTCTTGGGAAGGGTCAAGTTCAGGGAGGAGGACCATTGGAATACATCCGATCGAACATTGATGGTATGCAGGCCCAACTCCCAACCGATGTTCTCCACTGTAGCGTCCAAATTGGCATTGATACTGGAAAAGCCTGTTGTGGCCGGCAAGGGTATCCCCACCAATTGATTGGTGGAGCGATTGCGGTAGTGGGCCGCATTGAGCATCACACGATCATTGAACAGGCCAAGATCCAGGGCAAACTCCAGTT
>JANSXF010000009.1 GCA_024743095.1 Flavobacteriaceae bacterium | reverse complement strand
ATGGAAAAATGATATTCTTTGAAAGGAAGAAGCTCAACGATTGGCTTCTTCAAAATAGTCGGGTGTCCCAAGATGAAATCAATGAGAAGCATAACGGCCCTCATTCTAAAATCGAAGGTAATGGTTTCGGCTAAGGATGATAATACCCTGTACTTTGTCAAGGATTCAAAGAAGAAAACGGTGTACGATTACACCATGGAATATTTAGGGACCAAGTATGATATCATGTACAATGAGATTTCCCACGATTTCCAGATAGCCCTTAAAGGTTCCAGGGATTGGCATTACCTGAACCTGAACTCCCTTATTATAGAGCTCGCTAAAGCGGGGGTGGATATCCCGACCGGAAAACTGGAGATACTCATCCGTTCGGAGTGGATACCGAAATGTAATCCCATTAAAGAATATTTCACCAACCTTCCCAAGTGGGACGGTAAGGACTATATCCTGGATTTGGCCTCCTATGTGCCGACCTATGAGAAAGAAGCCTTCCACTACCATTTCAAGAAATGGTTGGTACGTGCTGTCAAATGTGCCCTGGAACCGAACTATTTCAACAAGCAGGCCTTTGTGCTTTCCCATCCGGGACAGAACTCTGGGAAGTCCACATGGTGTCGTTTTCTATGTCCCCCCGAATTGGCAGAATACATGGCCGAGGACATCAGTAACGACAAGGATGCACGGATACAGCTGTGTCGGAATTTTTTATATAATCTGGACGAGCTGGCCGTGCTGTCCAAAAAGGATGTGAATGCCCTAAAGTCATTTTTTTCCAAGACCTTTATAAATGAACGCCTGCCATATGATAGAAAGAATACAACCTTATCGAGAATATGTTCGTTCGTAGGATCCACCAATATGTCATCCTTTTTAAATGATGAGACCGGATCGGTCCGTTGGCTCTGCTTTGAGCTCAAGGGAAAAATCGATTTTTCGTATTCCAAAGAAATCGATATCAACAAGGTATGGTCTCAGGCCTACCATTTGGGCTACTTGGACCCAAACTTCGATTCCGAGCTCTCCATTGGGGATATCCAAGAGAACGAGGAAAGAAACAGGAAGTACACCAAATTAACCTCCGAGCAGGAAGTGGTTGCTAAGTATTACGAAAAATCCACTGAAATGGATGACTTCAGGACAGCATCGGATGTGATGGTTGAAACCGGTTGTCTAAATCTTAGATTGAACCATATCAATATCGGACGGGCATTGGCGGGTTTCGGTTTTCAAAAAGTGAAACACTCCAAACGCCAGGTATACGGCTACTTGGCCCGACCACTCTTTGGGGAGAGCCCATGGGAAATGGAATTTGCAAAGAAAGAAGAATAATACCTACCTAGTTACCTAGAGCAGGATGAAGCCAATGGTCGTAGTGCTAAATCTTAGGTAGGATATAAACTCCCCATCTAACCAAGGGTTACCTTACCTACCTTTTGGGGTAAGGCAGATAAGGTGAAAAAACATCTGACCTAGCTTGAAAACCCTAGTCATCATTGGGTTAGGTAAGAAGGTAGGAGAAATAACAAAACTTGAGACAATGAAAGAAAAAAGAATGGACTGCGAAAAAGCCCGCAACATTGACATCGTTTCCACGCTGGCCAAGTTGGGGCACTTTCCAGTCCGGAAAACGGAAAAAGAAGCTTGGTTCCTCAGCCCGTTCCGGAGCGAGACCCAAGCCTCTTTCAAGGTATCATTAAAGAAAAACTATTGGATAGACTTCGGGACCTTCGAAGGGGGCAGTACCATAGACCTGATCATGAAAATGGAGAACTGTTCCGTAAAGGAGGTGTTGGAACGACTGTCCGGGAACATGGACCATTTTTCTTTTCACCGGCAACCCATTCCCAATGAAAAGGAAGAAGGTGAAAACCAAATTGAAATCATCGAGGTAAAGGAAATTGAACACCGTGCCCTTCAAAACTATCTGAGCTCCAGAAGGATCTCGATCACAACAGCCAGAAAGCTGTGCAAGGAAATCCATTATAAAATCAGTGGTCGGTCATACTTTGCCATCGGACTCCAAAACAGGTCGGGAGGCTGGGAACTCAGGAATACATATTGGAAAGGGTCCACGTCACCAAAGGATGTTTCATTGATCAAAAACGAGTCCAAAAATTTGGCCATTACCGAAGGCATGTTCGATATGCTTACCCTAATTGAGCTGATGGTGGATATCGTAAACAGCCATGATCTTTTGGTATTGAACACCACGGCCTTTGCAAAACGGATGATAAAAGAAATAGGGGATTATGAAAATGTGGAACTGTTTCTTGATAGGGACAAAGCGGGAATGGGGATGACGGAACTTTTATTGGAAAAGTGCCCGAACAGTAGGGATATGTCCTCTCTCTATGGGGGATTCAAGGATATCAATGAATGGATGGTAAAAAGCGCGAAGGATGAAGTTCGGCAACGAATTCAAGATGTGTCATTGTCATGACAAATCTTGCTTTTGCTCCCGGAGGTCCTTTAGATTAAAGGCCCCTTTGGTCGCAAAAGTTTAAAACCATGTTGATAATGTTTTAAGAGGGGATTCTTAAGGGGAGACTTATAACTTACAAAATAGTTAATAACCTAAAACCGGGGGAGGCAAGGTGAACTATCCGAAGGTCTGATCAGGCATCATTTTGCGAAGTAGTCCTTACCTCCCTTTAGGTTGCAAGGGCCAATTAGAATCCTAAGAAAGACTTATTAAAGGTATCAGCTGGCAACCATTCCGGTTAAAAAAACAAAATGTAATGGACAAATTTAACAAGAAAGAACACTTCATTGGGGTCGATATCAGCAGCGCCTCATTGGACCTGGCACTGACCAGAAAGAACGGTTTTGTTGGCCATAAGGTCGACAATTCCATAAAAGGCTTCACCCTTATAATACGCTGGATAAAGGAACAAGGGTTGAAGTTGGACGATTGTGCATTCTGTATGGAGCACACCGGAACCTACGGATTGCTGTTCTATGGATGGTTGGCACAGCAAGGTATTCTGTTCTGTGTGGAATCGGGACTGCACATCAAGCGAAGCCTTGGGATGACCAGAGGAAAGAACGATGCCGTGGATGCGGAAAGGATAGCGGATTACGCCCTCACCCATAAGGCAAAGCTAAAGCCCTATGAGATGCCATCTCCCTTATTGGTAAAGATAAAACAACTGCTCACCTATCGGGAACAGATGGTCAGGATAAGGACATCATTGAAGAATAGCCTAAAAAGTCACAAAAGGTATCTGCCCGTCAGCGGAATGGACAGCATCATTGACCAGATCAAGGAACAGATTCTGCAACAAGATAAATTGATTGCCGGCATAAAAAAGCAGATAACCGACCTTATTGAGGATGATGGGGAACTGAACAGGAACTACTGGCTCATTTCATCGGTAAAAGGGATTGGGGTCATAATTGGAGCCTTCATGCTCGTCTCCACCAATAACTTTACCAGCTTTGACAATGGTAGGAAATATGCCTGTTATGCGGGTATAGCACCCTTCGAGTTCAGTTCCGGGACATCCATAAGAGGAAAGACTAGAACGAGCAAGTTCGGTAACAGGACCATCAAAACGCTGCTCAACAATGGAGCGAATTCAGCAATTAGATATGACGAACAAATGAGAAAATACTATGAGAGAAAGAAGAATCAGGGCAAGGAACATAAAGTAATTGTCAATGCTATTTGCTGCAAGCTGGTGAATAGAATGTTCGCCGTGGTAAAAAGACAAACGCCCTATGTGGAAATCTATGGACAGAATTTTGTCCGATGATTTGGTTTTCTCTTAGAATTCGCAAAAGATGATGTGAAAATGAAGAAGGAGTTCGTCCAGTTCCGGTGCTCGGTCTACGAGAAGAAACTGCTGAAGGTCAAGGCCCGAAAGAGCGGTCTTTCCCTCAGTGAGTACTGCCGCCGTGCCGCCTTCGAAGACCGTATTGTGGAGCGGATGACGGACGAACAGATAGAGGCCTATAAGTTGTTGGTGAAATACCAACGAAATTTTAGGCTGATCACCAACATGTTCCGGAAGCGGAACCCCAGATTGGCCGAGGAAACGGCCCAACTGGCCAAAGAGATACGACAACACCTTTTAAATTTCAGGAAATGATAGGCATGGGCAAATCCATATCGCACACATCGGCCTCCATGAGCTACGGGATGAACCAGGAGAAGGAATCCGAGATCGTACATAGCCAACATCTGGCAGGGGAGACCCCAAGGGAGATCACCGAGGAGTTCAAGGTCATCCAAGAGCAGAACGAACTGTGCCGTAAGAACACGCTCAGCTTTGTGCTCAGTCCCACCATCGAGGACGGGAGGAAACTGGAAAGGGAACAGCTCAAGGAAATGACGGAGCGGTTTATCAAGGAAATGAACCTCAAGCAGCACCAGGCCATTGCCTTTGTCCACCGAGACAAGGAACATGTGCACGTCCATCTTTACGCCAACCGGATAAACTTTCAGGGCAAGGCCTACAATGACAGTTTCATCGGAAAGCGGAGCCAGCAAGTGGCGGAACTGGTGGCCAAACAGATGGACCTGACCACGGTGAAGGAGGTACAGCAGGAAAAACTGTACCGGATGCAACATGTCCGCTCTGAAATACAAAAAATCCATGAAAAGGTCATGGCCAGGGAATGTCCAAGGGATTTTGACCAGTACATCAAATCCATGGAACAGAACAATGTGAAGGTCATTCCTAGTATCAATAGGCAGAACCAACTGCAGGGCTTCCGTTTTGAGTACAAGGGAACCAACCTCAAGGGAAGTGAAGTGCACCGGTCCATGTCCATGAATAGGATCGCCCGTCAAATGAACTTTGAAAAGAACATGGCACAACGAATCGCCAAGGACAGGAGCATGCAGCTTTTGGGCCGGACAGTGAATATCCCGACAAGCCTGACCCAGACCATCATAAAGAGGACCATCAAGCTGGCCATAAAAGTGGTCAGGGACACTGGAATAGGAATCTAAACAAAAGATCATGGCAAAACTGGATGAAATAGCGGAACTGTTGACCGAGGAGATCAACGGGTTTGAGAAGAGTATAGACCGTTTGGAAAAGGTGCATGAAAATTTGCAAAACCTTCCATTAAAGGCAGATACCAGCGAATTAAATGCTCTTCTAAAAGAGTATGGCAACAACCAAAAAAACAACATTGAGGAACAACAAAGACTGATGGAAAGGATTCTTCATAAAGTAGAGCGGTCCGTTCTCTTGCCCAGTTGGGCCATAAAACTTACTTGGGGGTTGTTGATCACGGTCCTGTTGGTCCTTGGATTTTCAATCTATCAGGTGTCAAGGATGTCCAAGAAAGAAGAGGCTGCATATATAAAAGGTCAGGATGATGCCATTGAACACTACAGGACATTCTTTGCGGATAGCCCAGGGGCAAAGGAACTCTACCAAGAATGGCTGGAGGTAGAAGGCAAAAAGTAGGACAGCGCCCTATCCTATTTTTGTTATACGCTTTTCTTTCCGAACTGCTACAAAAATAGGATAGGATCCGAGCGCTGAAGTTGGGGTAAGGGATTTGGGGACAAGTGGTCTCCCCATAAACCTTAGCCCCCCTTAATAACTACTTTAATCAAACTTAGAATTGAAATCCAATTTTGTGAATACCTCCGGGGGATGGCTGTTGTTTGGTAATAAATAATCCTCGGAGCAAGCCCACGAGGTATTCAAAGGAACAATATGTTATCATTTTTTAAAAAACCATCCGTTTTTCAAACATTTCCTTTACTACACCCGAGGCAGAGCCTTGGGGAATTCTATTGATTAAAACATATACCCTAGTAGGTGTATATAAAAGATTATTTTTACATCAAATCACTGATAATGTCTGAAACAAACAGAATAGAATACAAAGAAAAATTAACCAGAGACCTGGATTTGGAAAAGGAAGTGATTGCTTTCCTCAATTATTTGGAAGGCGGGTTAATTTACTTAGGCATTGATAAGCAAGGGAAAGTACTTGGTATAGATGATATTGACAGTGATATGCTTAAAATCAAAGACCGTATCAAAAACAATATTGCTCCTTCGGCCATGGGTTTATTTGATGTAGTGGCTGAAGAACGTGACGGTAAAGACATTATCAAGATTATTGTTGCCGGTGGAAGTGAAAAGCCCTATTTCAAAAAGAAATACGGCATGACCGAGAAAGGCTGTTTTATTCGTGTAGGCACAGCGGCCGAACCCATGCCGCAAGCTATGATTGATAAACTTTTCGCCAGCCGTACCCGTAATTCAATAGGAAAAATAAAATCGCATCGTCAGGACTTAAGTTTTGAGCAGCTACATATCTATTATCAGGAGAATGGTAAACCTCTTAACAAACAGTTTAAAAAGAATCTAGAACTACTTACCGAAGACGGTTTCCTTAACTATGCAGCCTACCTTTTAGCAGATGTGAACAATGTATCTATTAAAGTTGCTAAATATAAAGGCCTAGATCGGGTAGACCTTCTTGAAAATAATGAATATGGATATTGCTCGCTCATTAAGGCCACAAAAAGTGTACTGGATAAAATTGCAGTAGAAAATACAACTTTTGCGACCATTACATCAAAAGAACGTATTGAGCGAAAGTTATGGAATCCTGTAGCCTTGCGTGAAGCTATATATAATGCCATAGTACATAACGACTACACCCGAGAAGTACCACCTAAGTTTGAAATATTTGACGACAGGATTGAAATAACATCTGCCGGTTCCTTACCGGACGGACTTAGCAAAGAAGATTTTTTTGAAGGCGTTTCTATGCCTAGGAATAAGGAGCTAATGCGTATATACAGGGATTTGGATATGGTAGAGCAACTGGGCTCTGGCGTTCCACGGATTTTAAAGAGTTACGGAAAGGAATGTTTCCGGTTTATGGATAACTTTACCAGAATGACTTTTCCTTCTTCTGAAAAAATCACCGAACAAGTTACCGAACAAGTTACCGAACAAGTTACCGAACAAGTTTCAAAATTACTTTCTGTAATGGGTAGGGATGAAACTACAACGGCAGAATTAATGACAAAGTTAGACATGAGGCATCGTCCAACATTTTTATATAATTATTTACAGCCGGCACTTGATGCAAAATTGATTGAAATGACAATCCCGGATAAACCGAAAAGCAGTAAGCAACGATATAGGTTAACGGAAAAGGGAAAACAGATTAAGTGACTTTAATGGTGATTTTATTAATTTCTATTTGAATATGACCTATCAGTCAAAAAATGAACAAGATATTACCGGCTTAAAAAACCGCACTAATTTTTTGTTTCCCATTTGTACTTCATACCTTGTTAACCCCTGTGAAATAAGGAAATTTACATAATGCATCAGGGGTTTTTCCGGAAACCCCTTTGTTAAGGCCATATTTCTTGTGGAGCCCAGATTTTAGGATTTTCCAATCTTTTCCGGCTTCTGGATCAGCTATGTGGTCGGCCAAACGCTGATCGAGCAATTTTCGGTGCTCTAACGAAATTTCTGGATTCCCTTCTTCCTGATATGTTTCTACAAGGGCCAATATCAAGGGGCAAAAGGTTTAAGCGTTTTTTGACTTGATCTTTTCTTGAAAGCTCAATTTCTTTTTTAACAATTGCATATCTTCACTGACCTTTCGGTTCAATATTTTTGCATAATGTTGCGTGGTTCGGAGTGATTTGTGCCCCAGCATCTTACTTACAGACTCAATGGAGACGCCATTGGAAAGTGTCACGGTGGTCGCAAAAGTATGTCTGGCCAAATGAGTGGTCAGGTGTTTATTGATTCCGCTTAGATCCGCTATTTCCTTTAAATAAGCATTCATTTTTTGATTGGTCAATACGGGTAGCACCTTTTTATCTACAAGTAAGGGGCTATGCTCGTATTTTTCAAGAATCAACAAGGCAGTGGGTAGGACAGGAATATTGCTTTTTGTCTTTGTCTTGGTCCGTTTTGTGTTGATCCATAAATCTCCGTCAATCCCTATCACAAAATCGTCATGTGTCAATTTTTTCACATCCGCATAGGCCAATCCGGTAAAGCAACAGAAAACAAAACAATCCCTTACATGCTCTAACCGTTCATTTGTAAAAGGATGATTCATTAGTCGTTGAAGCTCTTCATCAGTCAGGAATTCTCGTTCTACAGTTTTTAATCGGGCTTTCCAATTTGCAAAGGGGTCTGTTTTGATCCAGCCATTTGCATAAGCGATCCTTATGATTTTTTTAAAGTTCACCACATATTTGATTGCCGTGTTATGGCTGCACTTTCTTTTTGTCTTTAGATAATATTCAAAACCTGAAATAAATGAATGATCTACATCTACGACAGGAATATCTTTCTTTCGAAGTTCGATCTGTAAATATTCGGCCAGATGACTTTTTGCTGTTCTGTATCGTTCTGCTGTACCGGGGGCGAAATCTTTTCCTACCAGTTCATTAACTCTGTCATTGTGTTCTTGAAATATCTCCAAAAGCATTTTACTGGGCTTGTCCAATCCCAAATAAGACTCCTTAAGTGACACCGCGGTAATGGTTTGATCTCGATCTCTAACTATCTGCGCATGTCGGTAAAGGTCGGTGCGTATTTTGCTTAAATACGAATTCAATAGCCTTATTTCCTGCGAAAAACCTACTGCTTTGCCATACGCCGCGTCCCATATACTGGGGTGTATCTTGCGTCCAGTACTGAATTCCGAACGCTTGCCATCAATTGTAATTCTGACATAAATAGTTGACCGGCCAACACGATCTTTTTTATATTTCCTGAGATAGAATAGAAGAGAAACCATAAAAGTGACACCTATTTTAACATTAAACACCTTGAAATTATAAAAAAAAAATTAAAAGGAGTTTATTGTAAATACCTGATAAACAGAATTATATAAGCGATTAGGTGCCCCTTTTTGAAGTTACTATAGGGGGCACCGAAAGGGGCACTATTTAGTATGGTTTCAAATGATATTATTTGATATCATAAAAAATAAAAAACCCCGTAAATTATTGATTTACAGGGTTTAATGTGTTGAGATGTTATTTCTCAGCGGAGGAAGAGGGATTCGAACCCCCGGAGGTGTGACCCTCAACAGTTTTCAAGACTGCCGCATTCGACCACTCTGCCATTCCTCCTAAGCGGGTGCAAATATATAAAGCTTTTTCTTATCCCAAAAGACCTTTTTGGTTTATTGTTGTATAAAAATAAAAATCCGATGTACCTGTTGGAGCACATCGGATAGTGTTTTAAGGATAGGTAGGGTTTAATCAATGCCAAACTCCAATCCTAAGGAGATAGTGTCCCAACTACCTCCATCTAAGGCGACCCCTCTGTAAGCTAGCACAATGTCCATCATCTCGGTTATGGAATATGCGGCTCTTGGTGCATAATAAAATCCACCATCGTTGCCATCACTTATTCCAAGGGCATAGCCAAGGTCTGCGCCTAGCGAGAATTCATCGGAAACACTGAAGCGACCTGCCGCGGCAATGGGTAGGAACTGGACGTCATCAACATCGATGGTTCCAAAACCAGTATCTATTTCATCACCGAAGGAATGTGAATAACCTAAAGTCGGGCCAGCTTGGAACTCATCGGATACATCGAATAAGTAGCCTAATTCCACGGCAATTGCAAATGTCGATAAGTCTCCAGCATCCCCAATGGGAAGACCTGCATGGATTCCTGCTTTGAAATCACCTTGTGCTTGTACACAGGTTAATCCAAAAAATGCGGCTAGTGTAAAGAATGCGATTTTTTTCATGAGATTGGATTTAAGTTTAAACCAAGTGTGGTAATATTTAAAAAATTAACAATTTTTGGGCTTATAAATTATATTTTAATCAAAACAAGGGTGTTCTTTATTGCTTGCTTTTGATGATTCTTAATTTTACTAAAGTTTACCAATTCTATATGTGGTTCAAAACAATGGTCATACCTTTGTTTTTATGCTCGAGTGGTACCATTATTTCTTATTGATTGCCGTTGGTTTTGCTGTAGGGTTCATTAACACCGTAGCAGGGGGTGGGTCGCTACTGTCACTGCCCACTTTAATCTTTTTGGGTCTACCGCCGGCAGTTGCAAACGGTACCAATAGGGTGGCCATTGTCATTCAAACGGCCATGGGAACCGCAGGATTCAAGAGTAAAGGAATTTCTACCTATCCTTTTAATATTTATTTGGGGGTATCGGCTTTTTTTGGAGCAATAATAGGGGCATATATTGCAGTGGACATTGATGGGGAAACCTTTAATAGAATTTTGGCCATAGTGATGATTGCCGTAGTACTTATCATCATTTTTAAACCCAAAATGAGGGTAGATGAGATGCAAGAACGACTGACGGGCAAATATCTTTGGATTGCACTTTTGGTATTCTTCTTTTTTGGTATCTATGGTGGCTTTATCAATGCGGGCCTTGGATTTTTAATGATGCTGTTTTTGCATTATTTTAATCAAATGAATCTAGTAAGGTCCAATGCCACAAAAGTTGCCGTGGTTTTTGTTTATATGTTGGCCGCCTTGGCGGTTTTTGTATGCAATGATAAAGTGGATTGGAAAATGGGCTTTGTCCTGGCCATCGGAAATGGGTCGGGTGCTTGGTTTGCCAGTAGGTTCTCCGTAAAGAAAGGGGACAGGTTTATAAAAACATTTTTAGTGATTGCCGTAGTTTTGATGGCCATCAAACTATGGTTCTTTTAAGATAAAACAATTATGCCAGGATTTGAACTCTTTGGGGACAAGGAAAGAAAGGAAGTACAGGATGTTATGGACTCCGGGGTGCTTATGCGCTACGGTTTTGACGGAATACGCAACGGACATTGGAAAACCAAAGAACTTGAAGAAGGTCTGTCCAAACGTATGGAATCCAAGTATGCACATTTGGTAAGCAGCGGTACGGCCGCATTGACGGTTGCCCTGGCCAGTGCAGGTATTGGAGCTGGGGATGAAGTGATTATGCCCACCTTTACCTTTGTAGCTAGTTTTGAGTCCATTCTCACTTTGGGAGCAGTACCTATTTTGGTCGATATTGATGACACCCTTACCTTGAAACCCGAAGCGGTAGAAAAAGCCATTACATCCAGGACCAAAGTGGTGATGCCCGTACATATGTGCGGCTCTATGGCCGATTTGGATGCATTAAAGGATCTTTGTGATAAACACAGCCTATTATTACTGGAAGATGCTTGTCAGGCCATTGGAGGTTCCTACAGAGGAAAACCCTTGGGAAGCATTGGCGATTTAGGATGTTTTTCTTTTGATTATGTAAAAACAATTACATGTGGAGAAGGTGGTGCGGTGATTACCAACAATCAAGATTATTACGAAAATGCCCATAAATATTCCGATCACGGTCATGATCATATTGGAAACAATCGAGGGGCGGAAGAACATCCATTTTTAGGATATAATTTTAGGATTTCGGAGATGAATGCCGCAGTAGGGGTTGCCCAATTGGCTCGTTTGGATGAGTTTTTGGCCATTCAAAAAAGGAATTATACTATTTTAAGGGAAGCCCTGTCCGATATTCCCGAGGTTGTTTTTAGAACTGTGCCCACAGGGGGAGAGGAGAACTATTCTTTTCTGAATTTCTTTATGCCTACGGAAAAGTTGGCCCAAATAGCCCATCAGCAATTAATTGAATCGGGCGTGGATGGCTGCTTTTACTGGTACAACAACAATTGGCATTATTATAAAAAGTGGGAACACCTTACCAATTTGAAATCTTTGGGCAATTTGCCAAAAGATGTACAAGAGGGATTGCCCGATTACAGCAAAGTTGACTTTTCCGAATCTGACAAATGGATGTCCAGAAACATATCCTGTTTGATCAAATTGGGATGGTCGGAAGAAGAAGTTGTTGCCCGGGCCAAAACAATGAAAGAGGTCATAAAGGCATCAATCTGATGGTGATCAGTGGAACTGAACTCATCCGTTAATAATTCACATACTCCACTATTTCAAGACCGTAGCCGACCATACCTACACGTTTGGTCTGACCAGAATTTGTCAATAGTCTAATCTTTGAGATATTGATGTCGTGCAGAATTTGGGCCCCAATTCCGAAGTCCTTATTGTCCATTTCAACTTTAGGAGCTTTGCTGATGCCGTCGCTCTGAAGTTTTTTGAATTCCGATAACCTGTTCAACAAGTTCATGGATTGGTTTCCTTGATTTATAAAAATCATGGCACTATTTTCCTCTTTGTTCAGCGCATCGAACATATGCTGAAGTGCCTCGTCTGGATTATTGGTCAAGGTACCCAGTATATCATTGTTGACCAAGGTCGAGTTGATTCGTGTCAAAACTGGTTCACCTGTTTTCCAGTTTCCTTTTAACAGTGCAATATGGACTTGATCGTTCGTTGTTTGTTTGTACGCTCGTAAGCGGAACTCGCCAAACCTTGTTTGTATGTTAAAAGCTTCTTTGAGCTCTATCAAGCTATCGTGTTCCATTCGATAGGCGATCAAATCCTCGATGGAAACAATTTTAAGCTCAAATTTTTCGGCCACTTTTAATAGTTGGGGCAAACGGGCCATTGTTCCGTCCTCATTCAATATTTCCACCAAGATACCAGCAGGTTCCAGCCCTGCCAATCGGGCAAAATCAATAGCCGCTTCCGTGTGTCCGGAACGGCGTAGAACACCGCCATTTTTGGCCCTTAATGGAAAAATATGGCCAGGCTTCCCCAGTTCGTGGGGTTTGATGTCTTTATTCACAAGCGCAGCTATGGTCTTGGCCCGATCGTGGACCGAGATACCTGTAGTACAACCATATCCCAATAAATCCACGGATACGGTAAACTGGGTTTGATGAAGTACGGTATTGTTTTGTACCATCATGTTCAGTTCCAGTTCTTCACATCTGTCTTCGGTCAATGGTGCGCAGATAAGTCCACGGCCGTGCATGGCCATGAAATTGATCATTTCAGGGGTCACTTTCTCGGCTGCGGCAATAAAATCACCTTCGTTCTCTCGGTTTTCATCGTCCACAACAATAATCACTTTGCCGTCTCTAATATCGGCAATGGCTTCTTCTATGGCGTTCAACTGTATTTTCTTATCCTTGGTGGTCATTGGTCTTCAGCTTCTTTTTCTTTCTTTTTAAATAATGACTTGATTCGGTCTATAAAATGACCAAACCCTACTAATCCTTTGTCCGCAGTCGCCCTTCTGGTAAGCGAAATGCCCAAAGGCAACATAATCATAGTGGGGAGCCAAGCCCCAATTGCAGGGTGAATGTTTCCTTCCTTGGCATAATTGCCGGCAAATACCCCGATAAAGTAATACGTTAAAAACAGGATGATGGCCACTACCATGGGCAGTCCCAATCCACCCTTTCGGATGATGGCGCCCAAAGGTGCACCAACGAAAAATAAAATTATGCATGAAAGTGCAAGTGCATATTTTTGGTGAAGGGACAAAATGTGACTGTTGTAAAATTTATACCTACTCTGTAGTTCGTCCTTTTTGGAATCGACCGTGTTTATGATACTGGAAACTTCGTTAAGTGCTTTTTTCATGACTTGGATTTGCTCCCATTGCTCCAAGTTTGCAACAAATTGATCGACGGTTTCAATGGAATCCTGTTTGATAAAATCCTTTGCCTGTACAAGCTCCGACTTTTGCTTTGTAGTGTCTATCGGGGTCTTTAGAGGAAAGGCTCCCATACGGTTTACAACGTTTTTGGAAAATGCCGTCACTTTCTCCAGATTGTTTTCCCGCAAGGAATCGATGTCCTTGATCAGGCGGCCAACATTTTTCATTTTATTGGTGGTGATATTCTGATCCTCTTCCAAGTCCTGGTCGTTGAGTTCCGAAATATCAATATTGATGGTGTAGGTATCAAAATTGGACTTTGCAAAGGGCTGTTTTCGCTTTTCCCTTGAGTCCTTTTTTACGATTTCTTCGTAATAGTTACCGTCTTTGAGAACCAATTGGATAATGTCGGATTCCTCGCTACTGATCAGTTCGCCGGCTTTGGCTTTAATAACCGTATTATTGATGTTCTGGTCTGTCTTCTTGTGGATGATTACATTGTCCAAAAAACGATCCTGTTCGCCATATTTTTTGTCCACTTTGATGTTCATTCCCTGTCCGGTCCCTTCAAAATCGCTAAAAACCCCCTCGGTAATTGCTGCGGCTGGCTTTACCTTGGCAATGTTCCGTCTAAGGTTGAACATTTTTTGTTCGGATTTAGGGATGACATCATTTGCAAAAAAGAAAGTTACCAATCCAAGGAACAATACAAATACGATTAGGCTACGCATTCCCCTTTGTAGGGATATCCCAGATGCTTTCATGGCGGCGAACTCATAGTTTTCCGCAAAAGTACCAAAGGTAAGGATTGAGGAGAGCAGTACCGTAAGTGGTAAAACCTTGTCCACCAAGGTGGGAATAAAGTAGAAAATAAACTTGCCAATAATTACCATGCCCAGTCCCTTTCCCGCCAAATCATCAATGAACAGCCATATTCCCTGAAAGATGAATATAACAATCAGTATGAAAAAGGAACTGAAGAAGTTGTAAAGAAATCTTCTTAGTATATACTGGTCAAGTATTTTCAATGCCTAGTTTCTTATGATATAGTACCCTTTGTCCTCGTACTTTTTCTCGTCAAAGGTAAAGAGAGTACTCGATATGGGCTGATTGGTTTTGAAAGAATTAACGGTAATTGTGGTTTTGGTGCCATTGCTTCCTGTTTGGATCAGCTTGTAGATGTGTTTTGTTTGTGTATCGATACCCAATAAAACGGATTTGATTTCCGTATTGGAATCAATAGGGATCAATTTCACATATTGAATTTTTCTACCGCCCACATTTTGAAGAATGTCCCATTCGTAATTGTGACCCGTTTTGTAGAAGGTCAGCATTTTGGATGGACTTACGTTGTCGTTGTCCTCATTAATATTTTCAATGGTAACCTCTTCGTTTTCGGGAACTACGGTATATACTTTTTTGCCGTCGTACAATTGTTTTGCACCGAAATAGTTCAACAGATATTTTTCTCCATCCAAGGTTACGTTCCCGTTGGTTTCCTGTTTTAGATTTGCTTCTGTATTCTCAAGGGTGGACTGGAAATCTATATAAATATTGTCGTAGCTCTGCACTTTATTGTACACCTCGTCCAAAAGCGCTTTGGCCTTTCCTGAGTTTTGCCCGTAGGAAGATAATCCAACGGCAAACAATGCTATTAAAAAAATACTTTTCTTGATCATGGTCTTATTTTGCTTCATTTTCTAATAACTGATCTAAGGCGTACATATCAGGCACCAAAACCTGTCGGGCTTTACTGCCCTCAAACGGCCCCACGATTCCGGCAGCTTCCAACTGATCTATTATTCTACCGGCACGATTGTACCCCAATTTTAACTTACGTTGGATCAGAGAGGCGGAACCTTGCTGTGCGGTCACGATAACCTCGGCAGCTTCCCGGAACATTGCATCCCTGTCCTCGATATCATTATCAAGACTTGTGCCAGATTCTTCTCCTACATATTCTGGCAGTAAATGGGCTTCAGGGTAGGCACGTTGTGACCCAATGTAGTCGGTAATTTTGGAAACCTCAGGTGTGTCAACAAAGGCACATTGCAATCGCGTCACGTCGTTTCCTTGAGTATAGAGCATGTCTCCGCGTCCTATTAGCTGGTCGGCACCTTGCGCATCCAAAATGGTTCTGGAGTCGATTTTAGAGGTTACCCTAAAAGCAATCCTCGCAGGGAAGTTGGCTTTAATAATACCCGTAATCACATTCACCGATGGCCTTTGTGTTGCAATAATCAAGTGGATACCAATGGCACGGGCCAATTGTGCCAATCTGGCAATGGGTGTTTCCACTTCCTTACCAGCTGTCATGATCAAATCGGCAAACTCATCGATCACCAACACGATGTATGGCAAGAATTTATGGCCATCGTTCGGGTTCAGTTTTCTTGCCTTGAACTTGGCATTGTATTCTTTAATATTACGTACCATCGCCGTTTTTAGCAGCTCGTAACGGTTATCCATTTCAATGCAGAGTGAGTTCAAGGTGTTGATTACCTTGGTGTTGTCCGTTATGATGGCCTCATCGGAATCTGGTAATTTGGCCAAGAAATGACGCTCAATTTTATTGTAAAGGGTCAATTCTACCTTTTTGGGGTCTACAAAGATAAATTTCACCTCTGCCGGGTGTTTTTTGTAGAGCAGGGAGGTGATCACAGCGTTAAGACCAACAGATTTACCTTGACCGGTGGCACCTGCCATAAGCAAGTGGGGCATTTTTGCCAAGTCGACCACAAAAGTTTCGTTGCTGATGGTCTTTCCGAAAGCGATGGGCAGTTCCATTTCCGCTTTTTGGAATTTATTGGAAGCAATTACCGAACGCATGGAAACTATGGTCGCGTTCTTGTTGGGCACTTCGATACCCACTGTTCCCTTTCCAGGGATTGGTGCGATGATACGGATTCCCAGTGCGGCAAGTGACAAAGCGATGTCATCCTCCAAGTTTTTGATTTTGGAGATACGGATTCCGGCTTCTGGTACGATTTCGTAAAGCGTTACGGTTGGACCTATGGTTGCCTTTATTTGGGCGATTCCTATTTTATAGTTTTTAAGGGTGCTTACAATTCGGTTTTTGTTCTCCTCAAGCTCCTCTTGATTGATGGTTATGCCACCCGAAGCTCCATGCGCTTCCAAAAGGTCCATGGTAGGGAATTTGTAGTTGCCCAATTCCAGTTTTGGGTCGAACTCTCCAAAATCCTCTACCAATTTAGCAGCCTTTGCATCGGTTTCCTCTTCCTCAACGGGGGTTTCCTCTACTTTTAATGCGATGTCGGATTCCTCTTCTTCTGGAATGTTGACATCTAATCCGGCTTCATCCAACGGAGGAATGTCCTTTTTATGGGTGTAGGTGTCTATTTTTTCGGGAGCAGTATCTTCTGTGGTCAATATCAGGCCGTTTTCTTCATCTTCAATTGGGGTATCCTTGGTACGGACAGTTGGCTCTTCTTTGAAATCCGATTTTATCTTTTGCTTTTGTCGTTTGAAGAAGTTGGCAAATCCTTCGGGAGTGAAATTGAACAGTCGAACCAAGATGACCATCAAAATAAATATCAGAATCAAGAACACACCGATTTTACCTGTGTAATCTTGAAGAAAATCATTCATTTCATAACCGATTAGCCCTCCTAAAAGTGGAAAGTCAGCAGCAAAAAAACCTAAGGCAATAGAACCCCATATAACTCCGACCAATCCCCAAATCCATTTTGATATCAATCGTTTTCCATCTAATCCCAAGAATAGGTAAAGGCCGGTAACGGCCAATAAAAAAGGGAATACAAAAGAGGCAAGGCCAAATCCCCTGTACATAAAAAAATGACTTACGTTGGCGCCAAATTTGTTGAGCAGATTGCTGGCTTCGGCATTGCGGTCGGCAAATTGTGACAGCATGCTCTGATCTTCTTGCCATGTAAAATAGAATGACATGAAGGAGAAGAAAAGTGCTATGCTGAGAACTATCAAAAGACTACCGAAAATAATCTTGTTCTGCTTGGAAGGCTTAAAGGAGGCCTTCTTTTTGGCAGGTGTGGTAGTTTTTTTTGATTTTGATTTTGTTCTTTTTTTGGCCATTAATCGTTTTTAAGCGGGGCTAAGTTACAAATTTACGTTGCTACTCTCGGTCTTGGATTTTACTAAAAAACCTTGGGGATATAGATAATCAGACCAACAATACTTGCAAGTACCGATACTATCATAACGGCTCCTGCGGAAATATCTTTTATAAAACCAATCTTAGGGTCCAAATTGGGCTGGATATAGTCACATGTTTTTTCAATAGCTGTGTTTACACCTTCTACACCCATGACCATCCCTATTGCCAAAACCTGAACTACCCATTCGGTGGAGGAGATTTCAAAGTAGAACCCAAAAGCCGTAACGATCAATGCGATAACGAACTGGATCTTGATGCTGGGTTCTGTCCGTAATAATTGAAACATGCCCTTTAGGGCAAAGCCAACACTTTTGATCCTGTTCCGAAAAAAAGATTCTTTAGGCATCCATCAATGCTTCAAGGGCGGCTTTGTAATTGGGCTCGTCCACGGTTTCCGATACTTGTTCGGAGTAAATTACCTCACCATTTTCATTGATCACTACAACGGAGCGAGATAACAATCCTTGCAATGGGCCATCGGTAAATTCGACATGGTAGGTTTTCCCGAAATTACCATCCCTAAAATCGGAAAGGGTCTCTACCTTATCAATACCTTCAGCCCCGCAAAAACGTGCTTGAGCGAAAGGCAGATCTTTGGAAATGCACAAAATTTTGGTGTTGTCCAATTCAGCGGCCTCTTGGTTAAACTGGCGCACAGATTGCGCACAAGTTCCTGTATCTATGCTGGGAAAAATATTAAGGACGACCTTTTTACCCTTGTAGTCGGATAGGCTAGTGGTTGATAGGTCGGTTTTTACTAAAGTAAAGCTTGGGGCTTGGGATCCATTTTCTGGAAGGTTGCCAAGTGTGTGGATTTCATTTCCTTTAAGTGTTACAGTTGCCATAGTAGTAGTTTTGATTCGGAACCAAAAATACTAAAAAAACCTTCCCGAAGCCTGTTACGGGAAGGTTCTTATTATAATGTTTGTAACAATATCAGTTACTTGTCTATAGCGCCAAGCACCCTCGACATAAAACCGTTAAGGGCCTCTTTTTTAGGAGTTCCGTTCTTGATTTCGTTGGATACTTCCAGGGCTCCATAAATATTGGATATCAATTCCCCGATTATATCCAGTTCCTCATCTTTTAAACTGGAAACTTCACAAACACTTTCCAACGTATCTGCGGTTTCCTGCAAATAGTCCTCATCGTGCTCCTCCGCAAAATTGACCAACTGCTTAATTATGGGCAACTTCACTGATCAAGTCTTTTAAAACATCATATTTATTGGTCTGTACCTGATTTTTCAAGGATCCTTTTGAAAAAGAGGCGAAGGTGGGCAGGTTGTCCACTTTGGCTAGTTTTCTGGATTCAGGGAATTTTTCGGCATCAACCATTACAAAGGTTATGTTCTCGTTCAAAGAGGCTTCCTTTTTGAACTTTGGCTTCATAATCCTGCAGTTGCCGCACCAAGATGCGCTATACTGCACCACTACGTTGTCATTGTTAGTAATGACTTCGCTTAAATTGTCTTTGTCCAATTCTACAACCATAGTGCTCTTAGTTTACGTGATTGGCCAAGTAATCAGAAACACCCGCTCTATCAGCGTTCATGGCTTGTTTTCCTTCTTCCCAGTTCGCTGGGCAAACCTCCCCTTTTTCTTGTACGTGTGTGAAGGCATCTACCAAACGCAAAAATTCCTTCACGTTTCTTCCCAATGGCATGTGGTTGATGCTCTCGTGGAATACGGTTCCTTCTTCATCGATCAAGTAGGTGGCTCTGTAGGTTACATTATCACCTTCCACTACAACAGAGTTGGTCTCTTCGTTGAAATCCTCTTTCATAATGTCCAAGATGCCCAAGGCGCTTGCCAAGTTTCTATTGCTGTCAGAAACGATAGGGTAGGTTATACCTTCGATTCCGCCGTTATCCTTTTCGGTATTCAACCATGCAAAATGTACTTCGGCAGTATCACAAGAAGCTCCGATAACAATGGTATTTCTTTTTTCAAACTCACTTAGGTTTTGTTGAAAGGCAAAAAGCTCGGTCGGACACACAAAAGTGAAATCTTTTGGGTACCAGAACAACAAAACCTTCTTGTTTTCTGCTTTGGCTTTCTCTAAAATGTTGATTTTGAATGTGTCGCCCAATTCGTCGATGGCGTTTACTTCAATGTTTGGAAATTTTCTTCCTACTAGAGTCATTTATTGGTATTTTTTAAATTTTCGAATAACAAAAATAGGGTGGTTTTATCGCTTTTACCAGCTTAAAAATCAGTATTTCTTATGGTCGGATAAGTCGTGACTATGTCGTAAAAATGCACCGTGAATATTGAGGTTGTGGCAAAATCGAATATCGATTTTTAAAGACTTCACAAAGAAGTCGGGGTGTTAAAAAAAGTAAAATGAAAATTTATTTGACTCAGCCAATCAATCCCGTAAATAAAAGTTGTCAGATCGGGCCTTTCGACTGAGCTAGAAGAGTCAGGGTTCCAAGATTGATTATGTTTTTTCAAAAATTATTCAGTCGTTGTTGCGGTAAGTTGCTTGATTTTGATTCGGAAAGCGGCAAAAAGCAGCGTCATTATAGGACTTAACCAATTGAAAATGGCATACAGGAAGTACTCACCAACACCAACACCCAAAACACTACTGTGATAGGCACCACAGGTATTCCAAGGCACTAGAACGGAAGTCACCGTTCCTGAATCTTCCAATGACCGGCTCAGGTTTTCCGGAGCAAGACCACGCTCTTTATAAGCTTTCGAGAACATTTTACCGGGTACTACAATGGCCAAATACTGGTCGGATGCGGTTACGTTCAAAGCCAAACAGCTTCCCACGGTACTAGCGAACAGCCCAAAAGTGGTCTTTGCCAATTTTAAAAGGGATTCCGTGATACGCTCCAAAGCCCCAATTCCATCCATAATTCCGCCAAATACCATGGCGCAGACTATCAACCAAATTGTACCCAGCATACCAGACATTCCGCCCGAGGAGAACAAATCGTTCAGGGCTGGGTCATCGGAGGCAATTTCAGTATCAATCGTGATGGCATTCATAATACCTTTGTACCCTGTTTCAAAATTCAACGCGGTGCCTCCACCGATATTGGCAACAATATCCGGTTGAAAAATTAGTGCAAACACACCGCCCAATAAAGTCCCGACCAAAAGCGCCATCAACGGAGGGGCCTTTTTAAGGATCAATCCGATTACAATCAATGGTACAATGAAAAGCCAACCATTAATATTAAAGGTAGAGCCGATGTTCTCGAGTAGTGAACTTGTATCCGCTACACCGGATGTGTCAATGGTAAAACCAAGAATAATAAAAACAATCAAGGTAACCACAATAGTCGGTACGGTAGTGTAGGTCATATAGCGAATGTGGGAGAACAAATCCCCGCCAGCCATGGCAGGTGCCAAGTTGGTGGTATCGCTCAAGGGGGACATTTTATCCCCGAAGTAAGCACCGGAAAGCACGGCGCCGGCCGTCATTCCCAAAGAGATGCCCAAGGCTTCACCGATACCTATCAAGGCAATGCCAACAGTTGCAGCCGTGGTCCAGCTACTTCCCGTAGCAATGGAAATTATTGCACAGATTACAACACAAGCGGCCAAAAATATGGTGGGATTCAAAATTTGAAGTCCGTAATAGATCATCGCGGGAATTATCCCGCTCACGAGCCAAGTTCCGGATAACGCGCCTACCATTAAAAGGATGAGCAAGGCACCTGTGGTGGACCGAACGTTTTCGGCGATCTCATCGATCATTTGATCATAGGATACCTTGTTGAAAAAGCCAACGATTGCTGCGACCGCACCGCCCATCAAGAGTATAAACTGGTTGGAACCGCTCAGGGCGTCATCACCAAAAACAAAAACATTGTAGGCCAACATGGCAACAAGGGCGAAAACGGGTATCAACGCTTCCGTGATGCTCAGTTCTTTGTTTTCTACAATATGTTCGTCTTCCCTGAATTTTGGTTTTTCCTCTTTGTTCGGCATTTGGTCTGAGTTTGTTAAGAGGTAATATTACGACTTTGCACCTTTTTGTGCAAACTATCTCTTACTTACGGATTGGGCCAAACGGGTATTCGGCGATGGAATATCCAGCTTTTCCATACAGCTGCGCATAGTGGTGTAGGTCTTTCTGATATCATTGTCTAGACCAATGGAAAAACGGATAAGTCCTTGGGATAGACCCAATTCTTTTTGTTCTTCTTCTGGAATTTCCGAAGACGTTGAAGTTCCCGAAGCGCTGAACAAGGTTTTGTAAAAGCCCAAACTCACTGCCAAATATCCCAATTTTTCGGTCTGCATCAGTTCCATCAATGAGTTGGCTCGTTCCACCGAGCCCACATCCAAAGTGAGCATGCCGCCAAAACCATATTCGTGGTTCATTTGTGATTTCATCAATTGGTGCCCGGAATGACTTTCCAAGCCGGGATACACGACTTTTAGACCATCTTTTTCAAACTGTTCAGCGAGATAATGGGCATTTTCACTATGTTTTTTTATTCGAATGTGCAGCGTTCGCATGTTTTTCAAAATGGAAGCGGCACGGAGACTGTCCAGAGTGCTTCCCAATAGCATTCCCGCTCCATTGTTCACATCTTTTAAGCTCAAACAGAAATCTGTGGAGGCACAAACAGCGCCAGCAACACAATCACTGGTGCCATTGATAAATTTGGTAAGGCTGTGCACCACGATATCGGCCCCGAGCTTTGCTGCGTTGATGGTAAGCGGCGAAAATGTATTGTCGACCACCAAGGGCATATCATTGTTCTTTGCGATTTTCGATAACGAAGGAATATCGGCAATTTCCAACAATGGATTGCTGACCGCCTCGCAATAAATCATCTTGGTTTTTGGTGTGATGGAGTTCGCTACGGTTTCCAAATCGGTAATGTCCACAAAAGAGACATCCATGTTGAACTTCTTTACAAAATTTTTCAGGAAAGCATAGGTTCCGCCGTAAATGGTTCGGCTGCATACAATATGGTCCCCGGCATCACATAATTGAAGGATTACTGCGGTAATGGCACCCATTCCGCTGGCATACACATTGGCAGATTCCGTTCCTTCCAGTTGTGCCATGGCTTCGCCCAAATACAGATTGGAAGGGGAGGAGTGGCGACTGTACAAATAGCAGCCTTCCGTGTTTCCTTCAAATGTATCGAACATGGTTTTTGCTGATAGAAATGTGTAGGTGGATGAATCTGATATAGAGGGGTTTACGCCTCCGAACTCACCAAAATATTGAAGGTCTTGAATGTGTTCTGATGCTTTGTAGTCCATAATGAGCTGTTTTTAGTAAAATTAAAAATATGTAGACCCAAAATCAATAGATTGTTTTAAATGATGATAAATAGACTGGATTAATGAAAATATTGGGAAAATATTCAGTAAAATTGGATTTTAGAGGTTCCAATTAGAAAAATCGTCGGTATGAAACTGGATAATGTAGATATTGAACTGATCAGGTTGCTCCAAAATGATAGCAAAAAAACCACCAAGCAATATGCGGATGCTTTGTATTTGTCAAAGACTGCCGTTTACGAGCGCATCCGCCGTTTGGAGCGCAACGGGGTGATAACGCAATACACCGCCTTGGTGGACAAGGTGAAGGTGGGCCGTGATTTTATGGTGCTTTGCCAAATACGTCTGGTGCAGCACACCAAGGAGAACGTTATCAAATTTGAACGTGAGGTACTGCAACTTAGGGAAGTTTCCGAATGCTTCCATGTGGGCGGGGATTACGATTATATCTTAAAGATTTTTGTTGAGGATATGAAGAGCTATCGCGAATTCATGCTCACCAAACTGACGGCAATTGCCAATATCGGCAACACCCAAAGCTCTTTTGTGATCAAGGAGGTAAAGAACAGTCCTTCGATACATATATAGGTATCTGATTTAAGTAGTCGGAAATTAGACTACAATTAAAAATGAAGAATAAACATTTGCCGAATGTAAATTCGGCAATGCGGTGGTATTCTGTAACTCTGAGGGAAGCGGAGCGATCGAAGAATCTCGACCCTTCAGCTCCCCGCAAGATCCTGTTCAAAATGATAAAATCTAGCAACCCAATCACCCAACAATCGAATTATCTAAATATCCTTTCACCCATGGAACCCTTCACCTTTGATCCTTGACCCTTTCCCCCAACAATCCAACATAATTCCTTGGTACTGTCCCGAAAAACATTCGTATTTTTACACTTGTTTTATAAAAACACAGTTTTTTAGCAATTATCCTTACAATTATTACAATATGAATCAATATGATGTAGCCATTATTGGCTCTGGACCAGGAGGCTATGTAGCAGCAATTCGATGTGCCCAATTGGGAATGAAAACGGCGATTATAGAAAAGTATGCCACTCTTGGAGGAACCTGCTTAAATGTAGGCTGTATCCCGTCCAAGGCACTTTTGGATTCATCGCACCATTACGAAGATGCCGTAAAGCACTTCGAGGAGCATGGTATCGATATCCCGGGTGAGATCAAAGTAAACTTGGAGCAAATGATTGCCCGTAAACAAGGGGTTGTGGATCAGACGACCAAGGGCATTGAGTTTTTGATGGACAAGAACAAAATCGATGTCTATCATGGTGTAGGTAGCTTTAAAGATGCTACGCACATCAACATTGCAAAAGAGGATGGCGAAGAGACCATTGAAGCTAAAAACACGATTATAGCGACTGGTTCCAAACCAACATCCTTGCCGTTCATAGAAATTGACAAGGAGCGTGTGATTACTTCCACGGAAGCCTTAAAATTGAAGGAAATCCCAAAACACTTGATAGTTATCGGAGGAGGTGTAATCGGATTGGAATTAGGTCAGGTATACAAGCGCCTAGGTGCCGATGTTACCGTAGTGGAGTTCATGGATCGCATTATTCCGGGAATGGATGGAGCATTGTCCAAAGAACTTACCAAAGTGATGAAAAAACAAAAGGTAAAGTTCAACCTTTCCCATAAAGTGAAATCCGTAGAGCGTAAAGGCGACGAGATAATCGTAAAAGCGGACGACAAAAAAGGTGAAGAGGTTACCATTAAAGGTGACTATTGCTTGGTAAGCGTTGGCCGTAAACCATACACCAATGGTTTGAATGCTGAAGCCGCTGGGGTAAAACTGGACGATAGGGGCAGAGTAGAGGTGAACGAACACCTACAGACCAATGTATCCAATATTTACGCCATTGGTGATGTGGTAAAAGGTGCCATGTTGGCCCACAAAGCTGAGGAGGAAGGGACCATGGTAGCGGAACTGTTGGCAGGTCAAAAACCACACATCAATTATAATTTGATTCCGGGTGTTGTTTATACTTGGCCGGAAGTTGCCGCTGTGGGCAAAACAGAGGAGCAATTGAAGGAAGAAGGTGTGGAATATAAATCAGGTCAGTTCCCGATGAGGGCATTGGGAAGATCTCGAGCCAGTATGGATTTGGATGGTTTTGTGAAAATTTTGGCCGACAAAAACACCGATGAGGTGCTGGGCATCCACATGATCGGTGCACGTTGTGCCGATTTGATCGCCGAAGGCGTTACCGCCATGGAGTTCAGGGCATCTGCTGAGGATATTTCCCGAATGAGCCATGCGCACCCGACCTTTGCTGAGGCCATTAAGGAAGCTGCTTTGGCCGCTACGGATGATAGGCCGTTGCATGTGTAAATAGAAAATCAAAATGATTTATAGCAAAAGCATTCAGTCTTACTTCAGAGATTGGATGCTTTTTTTAGCTCCGTACGGTACGAAAAATGCGTCTTAGGAAAATACGAACACGGATAAAGACTTCGCGAAGTACCGGAATGGATAATTCTTTAAGTTCGATTGCCTGAGTTTTGATGAACGCAAGAGCTGAAGAAATTTGTGTTTTGATGCCCAATTCGTACTTGTTGTATTGAAGGGCCAACCAAGTGCAAACAATCATAAATGCCAATGCCCCGGGAATCACAATGCTAGGGGAAAGTGAATGGTTAAAGAACCTATAAAGCCCCAACCCCGTGAAACTGCCATAAAGGATAACAAAGTGAATCACGTAGATGGATAAAGTACTTGCTCCGATTTTTAAGACCGTTTTGTAGGTCATTAACTGGCGAAGCACCATAAACACGGCAAAAACAATAAAAACATTGCCCAATCGAATATATAAGTAGTTATTGGTAAGAAGCAGTTTTAGAAAATTCAATCCGGTCCTTTCGTAAATAATTTCAAAGAAATTGGACGATTGATAAATCAAAAGGTAACCAACGGTCAAGGCAATGGAAATGGCAGCAGGGTACAGATACCTATAATTTTTGAACCTGGTGAATAGCACGGATATAAACGCACCAATGCTCGTGTAGCCAAACCACGGAATTATGGTAAATACGGATCCGTTGGCCTTTGTCAGGTAATTTGCCAAAAAATCTGGTAAAAGGGGATAAGACCAATCTTTATAAACTCTTTCGAACAAGAACAGTATCAATGTGGTCAGGACTAGAACCGTAGGGAAAACATAGGCTTTCTTTTTGACAGTCAGCACATAGATGCCGATCAGGCCCAAAATGGATAGCCCGATACAATGCAGTACATCCACCAAATAAAACGAATCATAAATCTCGCCTTTCAATAGTCCGCCAAGGTTCATCCGCAGTAAATATCCAATAAACAATAGCTGCAAACCACGTCGGATGCCCTTTCCAATTCTTGGGTTTTCCAAACCATTTTGTGGAACGCGAATCAGTAAGTAGGTAAAAATAAAGCCGGAGACCGTAAAGAACACTGGGGCGGTAATCCCTCTAAAATAAAGCCAAATATTGTAGGCTGTGTTGCTGGTGTCCCTAAAAATGGGGTCCAATAGACCATCTATAAAATGCCCTTGCAGCATCATCAAAATAGCCCATGCACGCATGGCATCCACAAAAAATAGTCTGTTTGTCTTTACCGTCATTTTAGAATCGATTCACCCTATATACTTGTTTAGCAGGTACTTTGGATGTTGGTCGCACCAAAAATATGCAAAATAGTCGCATCTAACTTCCAATTGCGGTATTTTAGCGAAACAATCAACGATTCCATTGTATGGCTGCAATTTTGGCATTTGCGGGGAGCAATTCTTCCACTTCTATCAATTTTAAACTGGTAAAATATACCACTTCCTTTGTTCAACAGCATGATATTCAACTTATAAACTTGGCCAAAAAGCCATTTCCCATGTTTAGCGAAGACTTGGAAAAAGCAGAAGGCTATTCAGAAGACTTGATGAAGTTGAAGGCGGAAATCAACAGTGCGGATGCATTAATTTTGTCCGTAAACGAGCATAACGGAAACCCATCCGCATATTTTAAAAATGTATTGGACTGGCTATCCCGAATGGATCGGAGTTTTTTGGAAGGCACCAAAGTGTTTTTGATGTCCACATCGGGTGGCAGACGTGGTGCAAAAGGTTCCTTTGCTGTGATTGAAGGCATGCTGCCAAGGTTTGGCGGTAAAATAACGGCAAGCTTTTCATTGCCATCCTTTTATGAGAATTTTGGTGATGAGGGCATTTTGGATAAAACCCTGCAAATTGAGCACCAACAGGCGCTGGGTGCATTTTTGGATTCGTTAAACTCATAACCATTGCGGACGCATCGTTCTTTTAAGATAAAATCCCTTTTACAAAGTAAAGAGGCACTTTTTTGGTGGTCCAAAAAGTTTGGTATGGTGGTTTGGCTGGATAGCAATTTCCATCAAGACCAATATTCCAGTTTTGAAGCCTGTTTGGCGGTTGGCGAATCTCAAAAGTTTGAAACCATTAATGCTCTCCACGATTATTTAGAAAATGAAAAGGATTGGTTGTTTGGTTACTTTTCGTATGATGTCAAGAACGAGTTGGAGGATTTGGCCTCAAATAATTTTGATGGTCTTGAATTTCCTGCGGTACAGTTTTTTCAGCCAGTAAAAGTTATCCGGATAAAGGATGATGAACTTCATTTCAGTTATTTGAATGAGGTGGCTCAGGAAATTGAAGAGGATTATACAGAAATCAGAGATCATGTCTCTTTACAATTGAAGTCCGAACCACGAGATTCTGTCAAAATAAAAATGAGGATTCACAAAGATGCTTATGTTGAAAAGGCCCATCATTTTTTGGAACATATTCACAGGGGCGATATTTATGAAGCCAATTTTTGTCAAGAGTTTTATGCAGAAGATGCTACCATTGACCCATGGGAAACCTATCAAAAGTTGAATGGCATATCGGAACCGCCGTTTGCCACCTTTGCACGCTTCAACGATAACTATTTGATATGTGCCTCACCAGAACGATATTTAAAAAAGAAGGCGCAAAAGGTAATTTCACAACCTATAAAGGGAACTGCAAGGCGGGGTGTTGATGAACGTGAAGATGAAAAAATCAAAAAAGACTTAGCTCAAGATTCAAAGGAGCGCTCCGAAAATATTATGATCACTGATTTGGTCCGTAACGACCTCTCAAAGAGTGCAATAAAGGGTTCGGTAGATGTAACTGAAATTTGTAAGCCACACACTTTTAAGCAAGTACATCAATTGATATCCACCATAGTTTCAAAAGTATCCAAGGATAAACACCCCCTGGAATTGATTAAGGAAACCTTTCCAATGGGAAGTATGACAGGTGCCCCAAAAATTTCCGCAATGAAAATTATCGAGGATTTGGAAGAAAGTAAACGTGGCCTCTACAGTGGGGCAGTAGGTTATTTTTTCCCAAATGGAGATTTTGATTTCAATGTAGTGATCCGCAGTATTCTGTACAATGCAAGTAAAAAATATGTATCCTTTTCAGTAGGCAGTGCCATTACTGCTAAATCGAACCCTGAACGCGAATATGAAGAATGTTTGCTGAAAGCCAAAGCAATGCGAACGGTGTTGGAGACAGATTAAGCTTTATTCGTAAATTCGCACCATGGTCCAAAAATTCAAACAGCACGTTGTCTGCTCACTTTATTTCCTTGAGGGGAGAAAGTTGTTGTTGGCCTGTAGTGGCGGCCTTGATAGCGTAGTATTGGCACATTTGTGCGACGCCTCAGATTTGGATTTTGCACTGGCCCATTGCAATTTTAAGCTCAGGGATGGCGAGAGTGATGGAGATGAAGAGTTTGTGCGGGAATTAGCCTCTATACTTGAGGTGGATGTCTTTGTAACACACTTTGAAACCAATAAATATGCAGATGAGCAACATTTGTCGATGCAAATGGCTGCAAGGGAGTTGCGTTACAAATGGTTTGATGACCTATTGAAATCCCAAGGTTATGATTACATGCTGACGGCACACCATGCAGATGACAGTTTGGAAACTTTTCTAATCAATCTATCACGGGGAACGGGGGTTGAAGGGCTTTCGGGAATTCCCAAAGTAAACAAAAATATTGTTCGCCCGTTATTGCCTTTTTCCCGAGATGAGATTTTGGAATTTGCAAAATTGGAAGGGATGAGCTGGAGAGAAGATAGTAGTAACGCAAGTACGAAATACCTTCGCAACAAAATTCGTCACGAAATTGTTCCTATTTTAAAGGAATTGTCTCCGTCTTTTTTACAAAACTTCATCAATACACAACATCATCTGGGTCAAACCAATGATTTGGTAAACAATCACTTAAATGAGTTGAAGTCAAGATTGTTTCAACAGGGTGATGGCGAGGTTCGAATCCAAATTGTAGAGCTGCAAAAATTACACCCTTTGGATGCTTATTTATATGGGCTATTCCATAGTTATGGTTTTACCGAATGGAACGATGTGAAAGATTTATTGATCGCAGAGAGCGGCAAACAGGTTTTTTCCAAGACCCATAGATTGCTAAAAGACAGGCATCACCTCATTCTTGCGGAAATTTTGACTAAAAACAATGGGACGTACAGTATCCACATGGATGAAACTTTAAACGAAACACCGATTAAAATACGGTTAGAAGAAGTGGAAACCTTTGAAAAACAGACTCAAAATGTCGTATTTTTGGATAAGGAAAAGTTAATCTTTCCTTTGATATTAAGAAGTTGGGAAAAAGGCGACTATTTTTATCCTTTTGGGATGCAGGGCAAGAAAAAGCTGTCCAAATTTTTCAAAGATGAAAAAATGGACCTGATTTCAAAGGAAAGGCAATGGTTGCTATGTTCGAACGATAAAATCGTTTGGGTTGTGGGCAAACGTGCGGACGAAAGATTTAAGGTTGAGGATTCAACCGAAAAAATAGTAAAGATTACATGGCTAACATAAGATTATCGCTTCTCTTTTTAGGATTATTGCTCATTAATTTGACTACGTTCGCCCAAACAGACAAGAATCCTGCGGTTTGGAGCCACGAGGTGAATAAGCTGTCCGATACCGAATACGAATTGAAGTTCAAGGCCAAAATCATGGATGGGTGGCACATCTATTCGCAGTATACCGATGAAGGTGGTTCTTTGCCCAGCGAATTTACTTTTAAAAAGGCAGGTGAGGATTATGAGCTGGTAGGTAAAACCGGGGAGAGCGAAACAATCATAGAATTCAGCGAGATTTTTGAGGTAGATGAAACCTTTTTTAAAGAAGAGGCGATATTCACCCAAAAAATTAAATTGCTCGATCCTGAGGTCAACCAGATTTCAGTGAATTTGTTCTACCAAATCTGCAAGGAGGTTTGTATCCCTGTTGACGAGCTGTTTCAGATTTCGTTGGACGGAACAGGGTTTGTTGCGAAAGAGGCAACTCTGGACGAACGGAGCGTTGCCCTAGGTGAGTCCCTCAAGGTTGATTTTAAGAACAAAGAGCTTTTGAATCAAAATAAAGTTACGGATTCCGAAGGAAAATCCAATCTTTGGATGATTTTTGGATTAGGTTTCATTGGTGGTTTGATAGCCCTGTTGACTCCCTGCGTCTTCCCCATGATTCCCTTGACGGTCTCTTTTTTTACCAAACAGACACAGAATAAACCCAAAGGAATAGCTAATGCCTTGCTCTATGGTTTCTTTATCGTTTTGATTTATTTCTTGTTGAGTTTACCGTTCCATTTGTTCAATTCGATAGACTCACAAATTTTGAACACCATCGCCACTAATATTTGGTTGAATGTCTTCTTCTTTGTCATATTCGTATTCTTTGCCTTCTCATTCTTCGGATACTATGAATTGACCTTGCCCAGTTCTTGGGCCAACAAGATGGATTCGGCCTCGTCCAAAGTAGGAGGGGGATTGGGTATCTTTTTTATGGCCTTGACGCTGGCAATCGTTTCATTTTCCTGCACAGGCCCCATTTTGGGCGGACTTTTGGGAAGTACAACATTGGCAGAGGGCAATGTGGCCACCAACCTAACCTCTGGAATGGCAGGCTTTGGTTTGGCTTTGGCGCTTCCATTTGCCTTGTTCGCCATGTTTCCGGCTTGGTTGAACTCTTTGCCAAGATCTGGTGGTTGGATGACGACCGTAAAGGTGGTTCTTGGGTTCTTGGAACTGGCTTTGGCCTTCAAATTCCTGTCCAATGCCGATTTGGTGGGAAATTGGGGGGTCTTTAAGCGTGAAATTTTTGTGGGCATCTGGGTAGTGCTATTTGTTTTGATGACACTTTACCTGTTCGGAGTTTTCAGATTTCCTCACGATGGGCCTAAAAAGGACCTCTCACTGGCCAGAAAAGGATTTGGTATGTTGAGTTTTGCGTTCACCATTTATTTAGTGCTCGGATTGTTCAAGATTACTCCATTAAAGTTGTTGAGCGGTTTCCCTCCCCCTAGTTTTTACAGCGTAGTGGAAACAGAAAGTGATTGTCCGCTTGGATTGGATTGCTATAAGGATTTTGAAGAAGGTGTGTCATATGCACAAGAGGTCAACAAGCCCATTTTGCTTGATTTTACAGGCTGGGCCTGTGTGAATTGCAGAAAAATGGAGGAAAATGTATGGAGCGACTCCAGTATCTATCCCATTTTGAAAGAAGATTATGTGTTAATCTCACTTTATGTGGATGATAGAAAAGAGCTGCCTGAATCCGAGCAGTTCGATTTTAAATATGACTCTGGACGGGTGAAATCCATCCAGACGATTGGCCAAAAATGGGGGACTTTCCAGACCATCAATTTTAATGCTGCTTCGCAACCTTACTATGTACTGCTTTCCCCAAACCTTGAGATCCTCAATGAGGCAGTTCAATATGTTGATGTTAAAACCTATGAGCAATGGTTGAAGTCAGGCTTGGAAAAGCACCATCTATCTATGAACAAGTAGTTGATATCTGTCAACATCTTTTTTAAGGCATCTAAGAAATTAATTATACCTTAGGGTACTAATTGACTTAACCCATCTACGTGAAAAAGTACAAAAAGATTCTTCTTGCAATTGCAGGATTCCTTCTACTTGTAATTATTGGTATTGCTATATTCTTAAATTCCCTAAAACCGGATTATAGCGGTGAAAAAAAACTGCCCGGTATCTCCAATGAAGTGACTACATATTTTGACCCCTATGGGATACCGCATATTTACGCTCAAAATGAGACCGATGCGCTGAAGGCGTTGGGATATGTCCATGCACAGGACAGGTTATGGCAGATGGAATTGCTTCGAAGAGTGGCCAAAGGCAGGCTTTCGGAGGTTTTTGGAAAGGATATGATAGGAACCGACAAGTTTTTTCTGTCGTTGGGAATTGCGGACCATACAAAGGAAACTGTTGCCGGTCTTGATACTGATGGCGAAGCCATTGTCCTTGCGCAGGCTTATCTGGATGGCATTAATGAATTCATAAAACAAGGACCGACCCCTATTGAGTTTTATTTGACCGGGATAGACAAGGAACCTTTCACTATTGAGGATGTATATAATGCCGTAGGATACATGGCGTTTAGTTTTGCCATGGCCCATAAAACAGACCCTTTGCTAACGAGTATGCGAAATAAGCTCGGAGAAGAGTATATGCACGACTTGGCAATTGATTCAGATACCTCTACCGTATGGATAAAAAACTACAAAGGAGAGGTTGCCGATACTTTGGGGGCCAATATTACGGCAAGTGTGACTACTGCTCTTGCCGAACTGCCCATTCCACAATTCGAGGGTAGCAATAGCTGGGTAGTTGCCCCACAAAAAACAAAGAATGGCAAGGTAATTTTGGCCAATGACCCCCATATAGGATTTGCTCAACCTTCGGTATGGTATGAGGCCCATATAAGTACACCTACTTACGAAAAGTACGGATATCATTTGGCCGGTGTCCCTTTTCCATTATTGGGGCACGATAGAAATCTGGCATATGGCCTTACCATGTTCGAGAATGATGATATCGACTTTTACTACGAAGAAACTCACCCATCCGATAGTACCAAATATAGAGTGGCACAAGGGTGGGAGGCTTATGAATTTGTAAATAAAACCATCAAAGTAAAAGATGGTGAGGATGTGGCATTTACGTATAAGGAAACGCATCATGGACCCGTCATAAACAATATAGCTGACCAAATTTCAGAGGAAAGACCAGTCGCCATGTCCTGGATTTACACCAAGCCTAAAAATAAGGTAATACATGCCTTGTATGGATTGAGCCATGCCACCAACATGGAAGAGTTTAAAAGCGCCTTGCCCAATATTCATGCCCCTGGACTCAATGTAATGTACGGTGATGCCAAAGGGAATGTTGCCTGGTGGGCTACCGCACAACTTTATAAAATGCCCGATAGTTTGTCCACCAAATTCATTTTGGATGGTGCATCCGGTAAAGAAGAACCCTTACGATATCTGGACTTTTCGGAAAACCCAATGGCTGAGAACCCAACTTGGAATTATGTGTACTCTGCCAATAACCAACCTGATTCCGTAGCAGGTATGGTTTATCCAGGGTATTACTTGCCCGAAAACAGGGCAAAGCGAATTGTACAATTATTGGATGCCAAAGACGATTGGGACAAGGAATCAATATCTAAAATGATATTGGATGTAACCTCACCGGTAAACACAGAGGTAGTTACTGAACTCATTAAATTATTTGATGTTACCCATTTGAACAATGAACAATTGGTACTTTTGGACTCTTTAAAGAATTGGGACGGAGCATATAAACTCAATTCAATCAGCCCGGTCATTTACCATAGAACCCTCTATTACATGGTGAAGAATACCATGGAAGATGAATTGGGACCGGAGATGTTCAAGCAATTCTTGTCTACGCATCTGTTCAAGAGGCAGATAGCTTGGGGTTCCAGTATGAAATCCGGAAAATGGTGGGACAACGTCAATACTTCAGATGTAGTGGAAACCAGACAGGATATCGTGATGGTTTCATTTGCACAGACATGGGAGTCGTTGATTGAGGATTTTGGTGAAGATACCAGCGAGTGGACTTGGGATAAGGTGCATACCTTGGAACATGAACATCCTTTTGGCCAAGTGGCATCTTTAAGAAAACACTTTAATGTGGGGCCATTCCCGGTAGAGGGCACACGTGAGGTAATCAACAATTTGGCTTTTGCTTATGATGGCACTGGATTTTACAAAGTAAACTCAGGACCATCGACCCGTAGAATCATAGATTTCTCGGATATCGAGAACAGCATCAGTATTTTGCCGACCGGGCAATCCGGTAATCCCTTGAGCAAACACTACGATGATCAAGCCCAGATGTATGTCAACGGCGAGTTCCGTAAAATGATGATGAACAAGAAGGAAATCGAGGAAGCTGCAGAGTCTGTTTTAATCTTTCGTTAGTTCAAACGGGCATTCGTCAATTCAAATTAGGGTGTCTATCAAATCTATTGACTTTTTTGATTGGAGATTGGCTATTTTCTCAGTCTTTTTTTAATTAGAAAGTTGATATGCTAAGATTCTTTTTGAAAAAGACAAACGATGAAACTCCAATTACTATTATTGCAAAAATCCAATTGACTTTGGATAGTTTAAAATTATTCTTTTGTTCCTCCATTTTATTAAATTATTCTAAGACTTATTTTAAGTTGTAATTGCATTTAGTTTGTTCAATCATCATACTTTATTTGAGCTTTAGCCATTCACTCTAGATGTCTAAGGTAGGCATCGGGATTATTTAAAAAAGATCTTGTTATTGAATAGTGTTCTGTTTCCTCGAAATCTACCTTTTTCATGGTGTCGTCCGAAATTTGGTAGATTGCCGCTCCGGGGTACGCCATCAGCATGGGGGAGTGAGTGGCTATGATGAACTGGGACATGTTGTTCTTCAGGTGTTCTTTGATAAAATATAGCAACGAAAGCTGCTTTGAGGGGGAAAGTGCCGCCTCAGGTTCGTCCAATAGATATATGCCGCGTTTATTTATCTTATCGTTCATTATCTTGAAGTAGGCCTCCCCATGTGAGAAGCCTTGAAGATCCTGGCCATAGCTTTCACGCATTGCGTGAATTTGATAGTTCGAATTATCGCGCATGGATTTTATAATGTCGTCTGGAACCTTCCCCTTTATGTCATCAAAAAATGTGGAAAGTCTGTTGTCCTCATTCTGGATACTGTTCAATAGGTTTCCTAAATCCTCGGCTCTTAAAAAGAATCCTTTAGGTCTATCTATAGCCCATTCTATGGAAAGAAATTCCACTAAGGCCCTCGCAGCTTCAAACCCTCTTTTTCCATAGGAAGAACCGTCCATGTTCGGAATCTGTAGTCTCATAGCAAGAGTTTCCAACAGGGTACTTTTACCAGTACCGTTATCACCTATGATGAAGGTAATGGGGTTGGAAAAATCGAGGCCTCTGGCATACCTGACCGTAGGAACATCAAAAGGGAAAGGCCTTTCACGGGGACAATCGATGCTTACTTTGGATATATATGACACTATTCAGGTTTTTTCATGATCAGGATAATCCCTTCTTGATCTTTCATAATTGTCACACTTCGGCAGGGCGTTGGAACATTCGTTTTTAAAAACTTAAAAATGTTGAATAAAGCTCATCCTTTTTCCCAGAATACGGACCACATAGACTTGGTTCTCTTTGCCCATTTCGTAAAATACCACGTGAGCCCTGTATGCATAATATTTGAGCGAATGTGCTATATAGGAGGTCTCTCTTGCCAATTCCGGCCGTTCCGCCAATTCTTCCAAAACAGTTTCAAGTTCATATAGGTAACTTGACGCTTTTTCCTGGCCGAACATTTTAATTCCATATTTGTAAATACCGACAAGGTCAAATTGGGCCCTCCCTGATAGACTATAGTTCCCCATTGTCCACCTTTGCGATTATATCACTTATCTTTAGACTGCTGCGCCCGCTTTGGAACCCTTCATCGATAGCGTTTTTCAAATCTAGGAGCTTTTGGTTGGCTTCCTGATCCTTTCTAACCAGGGCCCGTATATATTCACTGTCATTGGTAAAATCCCCTTTTTTTACCCTTAGTTTTATCCAATCGTCTTGTTGGCCCGTAAAAGTGATAGATTTTCTAACTGTTTCCATAAATTGGATTTTAGATGCAATATAGTGATAATTTGCACCATTAATAAATGGGACAATCGTTTATTTGAACTTTATTTGTTGCCTTTAAAATTTTATGAAACTATCTGAATAAATTGAGATAAAGATCACACAGTGTGTTTTACAAGATTGTTCTGTTTGTAGTTGGTATCAAAGTTGAAGTTAAATCCTTGATGATTGAAATTGAGCCAGACTCGAGTAATGCTATAGGCATCTATAGAGCAATCCTTCAAATTCGATTCAACTATTTGATCTCTATTGTGAATAAAGTAATTGAATCTTTCTTTATTTTGATTTGTAATCCCCTGTTTTGGTAGAACACTATTTGATTCTCTGTAATTGGGGCTGTAGCTACCTACAACCCGGGGAGATAACTCAAAATTATAATAAACAGGAAATTACTTACGTTTTATGGTATTTAATGTTATACTATGTTGAAAGTTATATTTAGAGTATTCTCAATTAGTTTTTTAACGATATGTTTTAGTTGTTCTAAAGAATCGATTCAGCATAACAAAGACGAGGTTGATCAAAGCTCAACTAAAACATCAACTGTTTCTACTAGATTACCATCACTGAAATTTGAAGGGGGAAATATTGGTAAAACTACCTTTTCCAAAAATTTAAGTGAAAATGGTAAAAACAACAATCTTTTTCTTTCTCAATTTCCTCTCATTGAACAGAAGTATGAAATCGAAATTCAATACGATTCTATTATTGAGTATGAAATAGACTCCATTTCATTGGACACCATAAGTATCAATACTTACATAGCAGAAATTAGCCGAGACACTATTGGTTATTCAACAGGTCCAAAATACATGCCATTTGACGATAAGAACTTTGAGAATATTTATATTGGAAATATAGACACAAATGATTCCACTAAAATATATTTTCAATGGGATGAAATGGAATATTTTGACCCAAGTGTTTATGGACTTTTATTTAGATGTGCAGAACAGGATACTTTGAGTGAGGGCGAAGTAATAAGTGGTTGCTGGGCTGGTTCTTCTGACATCAAAGATATTGACAGGCTAATTTACGAACAAGATTCAATTCCGATATATGATGATTTTGGTAATGTTAGTGAAATGGTCAATGGTATCAGTATAAATGTAAATATTAGACATTTTCAGGTCTTAGAGGTAGAGGAAATAACCCGTAATTTTAGAATCACCATTCATCAGGTAACCCCGACAGACAGTATTGCAGTAAGTAATGATTATACGCTCAAATTTGTTCCGAAAGAAATCTATGAGGATAGACTGTGTTGGCTAGCTGGAAATCCAGAGTGCATTGACAAGTTTGAAGAATAACTTACTAATAATTTAGGATGGATTTTATCTACGCCGAAGAACTTTATGCCAATTTTGAAGTAATGTACCTGAAGATTCAAAAAGATTGAAGGCATTCATTACAATGCCCAAATGGGAACCAGGCATATCAGTGAGTTTTACCAATTGAATGAGTCGTCAAAAAACTTATTAAAAAAAAGCCATGCAACATTTAAACCTTTCCGCAGGTGTGCAAGACAGAATTTTGAAGGTGTCACCTACCATTGCCGATTTGGAACAGTCGGAACAGGCAGAGGAGACCCACATATCGGAAACTATTCAGTATAGGAGCTTGGACCGGAAGGGGTGGCTGGGGTGAGAATAATAAAAAAATAATTTAAGTGACTGTTATTGAGTGAATTCATGATAAAACCAATATAATCGACGAAATACTCAACTAATTCGTTAAATATTGCTTAACATTCTGTTTTAAAGAATCTTATGATGTAATTTTGCGCGATTTTAGAAAAATAGAGAACATGCAATTTGTGGAGTTGAACCCAACGGGCAATTTTGACCCTTGGGAGCAGGAGAAGATTGATGAGTTACTGCATCAAGAAATTAAAGAGTCGTTAAGCAATCGATTGGTTTTTGAGGATGAGAGTATAAAGCTCTGGGATCTTCGTCTACTTCCCGGAGAACGGCTAAACTTTAGGAGACATAACACCAACTATGGTTGGGTCTGTACAACGGGAGGTTTGCTGATCACCAGATACGGCAACGGCAAAATCGACATGGTTAAACTTAACCAGGGCGACACCGAGTATTTTGAGAATAGGGGCAAAGACTATATCAACGATTTAGAAAATATCGGTGAGGACATGGTCGTCATCAATATTTTGGAATATAAACAGACCAAAAAAGAGAATAGTCTATTATTCTGTAATTAAATCGCCTTAATATTGGCCTTTAGACCAGAGATGATCCCAATAATGTTTTCCACGGTTTCATCCAAATAGTATTTAATGGCCAAATGCGGGATTCTAATTGTTGTGAAGCCATTTTTAAAGGAATGCATAGCATCTTCAAGGTCGTTTATCGCCTGTTCATGGGTAATCATATTATAATTCTGGTCAATCTCAATATTGAGCTTTACCCTTGAGATGGCAATATCAACTGATTTTTTACCATCCCACCATTCCAACATGGGATGCACCCCGGCGTCCTTTAGGGCATAGAAAAGGTGAATGGCCTCGATAGGGGTGTCGTTCTCAAGAATTACTTTTTTAATAAGTTTCGTATGTCGTTCGCAAAGCGTAACACCTAAAGATTCTTTTGATGCGATATACTGTTGGGGGTCAATGCTTTTGCCGCAATCCTTACATGTCATAAGTTTTTGTCAGGTTTAAGTCTAAGTATGATTTGGGACTATTATAACTTTGAGATCTTTGAAATAGTATAAAAAATCGACGTACGGCAACCCACTTTTAGACGAAATACACTTTTTCGGATGAAATGCATGATTTGTCCATTTATACCTTTACTTTAATCCTTCAAAACCAACGAGCAATGTTTAAAAAAATAGGACCGGGCGTTCTTGTTGCGGCAGCTTTTGTAGGACCGGGCACTATAACCATGTGCACACTTGCCGGAGCGCAATTCGGATATGACCTTATATGGGCACTGTTGGTTTCCATAATGGCAACCATTGTATTGCAGGCCATGACAGGTAGAATAGGTCTTGTTACGCAAAGTGGACTGGTGGATGTGGTACGAACGGAACTCAAAATCCAGTGGGTCAAAAACATGGTGATAGCTATAGTTCTAGGAGCTATTCTTATTGGTAATGCGGCCTACGAAGCAGGGAATATTGGAGGGGCCACTTTGGGGCTTGAACAATTAGTGCCCCAGCAACAATTGAGACCTTTTTTGCCGGTAATTATAGGTGGTATCATCTTTTTGTTATTGTGGTTCAGTAGCTATAAGATTTTGGAAAAAATATTTGTGGGACTTGTCGGGATCATGGGTGTCAGTTTTATTATTTGTGCCGTTATCACTCAACCATCGATTTCTGAAATATTAAAAGGAATGTTGATTCCAAAGTTACCCGAAAACGGATTGCTTACTGTTGTCGCCTTAGTCGGAACCACAGTAGTTCCCTATAACCTGTTTTTGCATGCATCTTTGGTGAAAGAGAAGTGGAGTTCCAAAAGTGACCTAAAAGCAGTGAATTGGGATACCATTGTTTCCATAGGTCTTGGAGGATTGGTTTCCATGGCTATATTGATCACTGCTTCCGCTGCGCCCATTTCGGAAATAAATAATGCTTTGGATATGGCAATGGCATTGGAACCTTTGTTTGGCAAAATGGCTTTCCTGTTTATGGCAATCGGACTTTTGGCTGCTGGAATCACATCGGCAATAACGGCACCACTGGCAGCAGCCTATGTGGCAAGTAGTTGCTTTGGTTGGGAAGGTGGTATGCAGGACAAAAAATTTAAGATGGTCTGGGCCATTGTGCTCTTATGTGGCGTGGTGTTTCTTTCTTTTGATATAAAACCTATCGAAGTGATTCAATTTGCTCAAGTGGCCAACGGAATTTTACTTCCCGTAATGGCTTCATTGTTATTATGGGTGGTAAACAAAAAATCGGTAATGGGTGAAAATAAAAATAGTCTGCTGCAAAATGTATTCGGAATCACCATTGTGGTATTTGCCATATTTCTAGGGACAAAAAGTATATTTAAGGTAATCGGATTGTTTTGATGAGTCAGTTTAAGATAGATATTAATTGTGATGTTGGTGAAGGAATTGGCAACGAGACCGATATTTTCCCATTTATAAGTTCCTGTAATATTGCCTGTGGCGGTCATGCAGGTGATAAGAAAACCATGTTGAAGGTCGCTTCACTTGCCAAGAAATCCAATATTAAAGTAGGTTCCCATCCATCATACCCCGATAAAGCCAATTTTGGCAGGGAGGTGATGGATATTTCAAACAAAGACTTAATACAAAATATTAAACAACAATTGATGGACTTTGATGAGGTTTTGAAGCAGGTAGGAATTCCATTGCACCATATCAAGGCCCATGGGGCACTGTATAACCAGACGGCAAAGGACGAGCATTTGGCAAAGGTATATTTGGAAGCTATTGCAGATTACAAAGAAAAGGCAGTTTTATACCTTCCTTTTGGCTCAGAGATATCAAGAATGGCCAAAGGACAAGGTTTTAAAATTTGGTTTGAAGCCTTTGCGGACAGAAACTACAATTCTGACCGATCCTTGGTCTCCAGAAAACAAGAAAATGCCCTGATAGAAGAACCTAAAGCAGTGCTACACCACATTTTGCCCATCATTAAAAATAGTAAGGTTATGACCGCGAACGGTGTATGGTGCAAAATACAAGCAGATACCCTATGTATACATGGCGATACAATTTCTGCCTTAAAAATATTAATGTATCTTTCTACAACATTAGCTGAGAACCAGGTGCACATACAAAAATGAAAAGTTACCCCATTAGCATCAAACCCTTTGGAGAACGAGCTGTTTTAGTAGAATGGCCGGACAAGGTGAGTGAGTCCATTTTGGCAGACATCCTCGATTTTATGGACGCATTTAAGGAGTTGGAAATCCCTGGTTGGGAAATGTCCGTTGCCTATAATTCCTTGACGATGGTCTACAATCAAGATCACATAGATTTTGAGGAGACCAAAAACATGATTTTGGAGTGCCAAGAAAAGCAGGCCAAATCCAAAATGGAACGTGTCCAACACCTATGGACATTGCCCGTGTGCTACGACCTTGAATTTGGAATGGATATCGAAGAGGTTTCCAATACATTGGATATTTCTGTGGAAGAACTAATTAAACAGCATACATCGCATCAATATGTGGTGTACGGCATCGGTTTTTTGCCTGGCTTTATGTATTTGGGCGGACTTCCTCCAACTTTGGAAATTCCACGTAGATCGGAACCAAGATTAAAAGTGCAAAAAGGTTCTGTTGGGTTGGCCAGCAAACAAACGGGTATTTATCCGCAAGATTCGCCAGGTGGGTGGAATATTATCGGCAATTGCCCCGTTGATTTGTTCGATCCTTCGAAGGAAAATGAGCCCTGTTTTGTAAAAGTAGGGGACAAGATACAGTTCGAAAGTATATCCAAAGCAGAATACGAGCTTCATAAAATTGAAGGCGAGGTAGGTATTTACGAACCCGAAAAAGTTGTTCTGAATGCTTAAAGTATTGAAACCCGGACTTTATTTGACAGTTCAAGACCTAGGGCGGTTCGGACATCGGGATGTTGGTGTGCCGATTGCCGGTGCCATGGATGTTGAATCGGTAAAAAAAGGCAATCTTTTATTGGAGAATGATGAGAATGATGCTGTTCTGGAAATCACCATGACAGGTCCTACGCTTCAGTTTGATACTGATACGTATATAAGTTTGTCCGGAGCCCATATCGTGGCTACGCTGAACAATGAGCCCATTGATAATTACTCGGTCATTAAAATCGGAAAAGGAGATATTCTATCCTATGGTCGACTTGAGAAAGGATTTAGGGGGTATTTGGCCATCAAAGGAGGGTTTCAATCGAAAAAGGTCCTAGATAGCCGCTCTCAGTTTTATCCGGTAACCAAATCGGCACGACTTAAAGACGGGGATGAGATACCTTACAATAAGACCGAAAATTACAAGCCCAAAATATCAGAGGTGAAAATTGAGGAGCACTTTGAAGAAAAAACCTTGAAAGTCTACAAAGGCCCAGAGTTTTCATTGTTGTCCGATGGTCAGCTTACGGAGATTTTTGCAAAGACCTATACCGTTTCCAAAGAAAACAACCGAATGGCCTACCAGCTTTCAGAGTTGATAGCGGGACATTCACATTCCATGTTGACATCGGGTACGCTGCCGGGTACTATTCAGTTAACTCCTGCAGGCCGCATGATCATTCTCATGAAAGATGGCCAGACCACAGGGGGTTATCCTCGCATACTTCAATTGAGCGAAGAGTCCATATCTGTTTTAGCGCAGAAAAAATATGGGGATGAGTTAAAGTTTAAGCTGGTCTAAAAGAAATCTTTTCTAGAATTGAAGTTTTTTTTGCAAAAAATTTGTACCATTGCTGTATGAATACAAATAAACAAGTCATTATCGAGGTCGTAATTATTCCAGAAATGGAGTGATACAGACTTTACTATTGACTAAAAAAGGCCTGTATCGTCATGATACAGGCCTTTTTTATTTGTAATAAAATTAATTGAATATTGGAATTTTAATTGGTCTAAAAGTTTGAATAACAGTGGTTTATTCATATTATGTTTCCAGTGGATTTAAACAGCCAAGAACTGTTAAAAATCTAGGGCTTTTTAAACATATATCTTTGAATTACGATATATATTCAGAAGAATACTGCATTTGAATGAAATTTGATAATGGAATTGAACAAGTTTAGTAAAAAAGTAACACAAGATCCAACGCTGCCCGCCGCACAGGCCATGTTGCATGCGATTGGACTAACAGACGAAGATCTGCAAAAACCTTTAATCGGAATAGCAAGCACAGGGTACGAGGGCAATCCCTGTAACATGCACCTGAACGATTTGGCCCTCGATGTAAAAAAAGGAGTGGAGTCATCCAATTTGGTAGGGCTCATCTTCAACACCATTGGAGTAAGCGATGGAATTTCCAATGGGACACCAGGAATGCGTTACTCCTTACCTTCAAGAGATATAATTGCGGATTCCATTGAAACGGTGATTCATGCCATGAGTTATGATGGTTTGGTCACCGTGGTAGGTTGTGATAAGAACATGCCCGGTGCCCTAATGGCCCAATTACGATTGAATCGCCCCTCCATCTTGGTGTATGGGGGAACCATTGCACCGGGGTGCCACAACAATAAAAAATTGGATATTATCTCCGCTTTTGAAGCCTACGGGCAAAAAGTGGCAGGTGCCATAGATGAGACCGAATATAAAGAAGTCATTCACAAAGCATGTCCGGGTGCGGGGGCCTGTGGAGGTATGTACACAGCCAATACCATGGCATCTGCCATTGAAGCTATGGGCATGTCCATGCCTTTCAATTCCTCGATTCCTGCGGTGAACGATAAAAAACAAGCGGATTGCGAAGCATCTGGCGCTGCATTGTACCATTTATTGAAAGAAGACATCAAGCCAAGGGACATTGTTACCAAAAAGGCCTTGGAAAATGCGTTTAGGTTGGTGACGGTTCTTGGTGGTTCAACAAATGCCGTACTTCATTTTATGGCAATCGCACATGCTGCCGAGGTTGATTTTACTTTGGAGGACATCACTCGAATCAGTGAGTCCACACCTTTATTGGCCGATTTAAAACCAAGTGGAAAATATTTGATGGAAGACCTTCATAAAGTTGGGGGAGTTCCTGCGGTATTGAAGTATATGCTGAAAGAAGGCATGCTTCATGGTGATTGCATGACCGTTACAGGAAAAACCTTGGCCGAAAACTTATTGGATGCCCCGGATTTGGACGAAGGTCAGGACATCATCAGAAAGAAGGAACAACCAATCAAACAAACCGGACACATCCGAATTTTATACGGAAACTTGGCTTCCGAAGGAGCTGTGGCAAAAATCACAGGCAAGGAAGGACTCGAATTTACAGGGACAGCTCGCGTTTTTGACAGTGAAGCTGCCGTTAACGAGGGGATCCATAATGGAAAGGTCCAAAAGGGTGATGTGGTGGTCATTCGCTACGAAGGCCCAAAAGGGGCGCCTGGAATGCCCGAAATGTTGAAACCCACTTCCGCCATTATGGGAGCTGGTCTTGGAAAAGATGTTGCATTGATTACTGATGGAAGATTTTCTGGCGGGTCCCACGGATTTGTAGTAGGTCACGTTTCCCCCGAAGCACAAGTTGGCGGTGGAATCGCCTTGGTGAAAAATGGCGATGAAATTACAATAGATGCCGTTAACAACACCATCAATATCAACATTTCGGACGAAGAGTTCGAACAACGAAGAAAAGAATGGAAGCAACCTGAATTAAAAATAAAGTCGGGAAGCTTGTACAAATACGCCAAAACGGTATCATCGGCAGCCAAAGGTTGCGTTACCGATTTGTTTTAACAATCATGATAGGGGTATCTCCCTAAATATAGGCTTATGGAGACATTAAAAGCACAAAAAAAAGATAGTAAAAGTCAAAAAGCCATCAGAATTACTGGTGCAGAGGCGATTATCCATTGTTTGCTCGCAGAGGGAGTGGATTTGATATATGGTTATCCAGGAGGTGCCATTATGCCGGTTTATGATGAATTATACAAGTTTCAGGACAAACTGACCCATATTTTGACGCGACACGAGCAAGGTGCTACACATGCCGCACAAGGCTATGCCAGGGTTACAGGTAGAGTAGGGGTCGCAATGGCAACTTCCGGACCCGGGGCTACCAATTTAGTAACGGGGATCGCCGATGCGCAGATAGATTCCACCCCAATGGTTTGTATTACTGGGCAGGTAACGAGAAGTCTTTTAGGTTCGGATGCGTTCCAAGAAACCGATATTGTTGGTATTTCCACTCCTGTAACGAAGTGGAACTACCAGATAACCAGGGTGGAGGAGATTCCCGAGATAATGGCAAAGGCGTTTTATATTGCCAAATCCGGACGACCGGGCCCCGTATTGATAGATATTACCAAAAACGCTCAGTTTGACGAGCTTGATTTTGTATACGAAAAATGCACGAAGGTCAGAAGTTATAAGCCGGTTCCTAAACCTGAAACAGGTAGTTTGGAGAAAGCTGCCGAATTGATAAACAGTGCCAAAAAACCATTTATCGTTTTTGGACAAGGTGTGATTTTAGGTGAAGCTGAAGCTGAACTCAAAGCATTTGTTGAAAAAACCGGAATACCTGCCGCATGGACCATTCTCGGTCTTTCCGCCATGGATACGGACCATCCGCTGAATGTTGGAATGGTGGGAATGCACGGGAACTATGGGCCCAATATGCTGACCAACGAGTGCGATGTGCTCATTGCTATAGGCATGCGTTTCGATGATCGTGTAACAGGTGACTTGAACACCTATGCAAAGCAGGCCAAAATTGTTCATTTTGAAATAGATCCTGCCGAGGTAAATAAAAATGTGAAGGTAGATGTTGCCGTTTTGGGCAATTCCAAAGAAACCTTGAACGCCATTTTGCCTTTGGTGGACAAAAAGGAACATAAGGATTGGAAGGGCGAGTTTGATAAAATGTATCAAATCGAATACGATACTTTGATCAAAAACGATATTCACCCGACCAAAGAAGGGTTGACCATGGGGGAGGTAATCGAACAAATCAATGTGGCTTCTGGTCATAGAGCTGTGATGGTCTCAGATGTGGGACAACACCAGATGATTGCCTGTCGCTACGCCAAGTTCAAGCAGTCCAAGAGCAATATTACCTCAGGAGGTCTTGGAACCATGGGATTTGGTCTTCCTGCGGCCATTGGAGCCAAAATGGGGGCCATGGACCGCGAAGTGGTCGCAATTATCGGTGATGGCGGGTATCAGATGACCATTCAAGAGTTAGGTGTTATTTTCCAGCACAATGTCCCCGTGAAAATTGTGGTATTGAACAACGATCACTTGGGGATGGTGCGTCAATGGCAAGAACTTTTCTTTGACAGGAGATATGCATCAACTGTGATGACGAATCCTGATTTTGTAAAGATTGCCGAAGGATATCATATCAAATCAAGAAGGGTGTCCGGAAGAACTGACCTTCAAGAGGCCGTACAAGAAATGATGGCGTCCAAAGACCCTTACTTTTTGGAAGTGAAAGTGGAAAAAGAGGACAACGTATTCCCTATGATTCCATCAGGAGCATCCGTATCAGACATCAGATTGAAATGATGGACCAATCCTTAATCATAGAACGGCCAAAACAATATCAAAATTTGCTTGAGAAGAGCAAAGAGATGGGGTTTACGATGCCTTCCGATATTTATATTGGCACACTCTTGAAGACATTGGTAGCATCAAAACCTGCTGGCAATTTCTTAGAGTTGGGTACGGGAATCGGTTTGTCCTTAGCTTGGATGATTCAGGGAATGGACGAGGATTCAAGAATATTAAGCGTTGACAATGATTCGGAGCTTATTGAAGTGGCCCAACTGTTTTTTGAAGACGAAGATAGATTGGAGCTAATTTGCACCGATGGCGGAAAATGGCTGAAGGAGTATCAAGGCGAATCCTTCGATTTGATATTTGCAGATGCATGGCCTGGAAAATATAGCCATTTGGATACTGCTTTGGCATTATTAAAAAAAGGCGGTTACTATGTAATCGACGATATGAAGAAGCAGTCCAATTGGCCAGAAGACCATGAAGAAAAGGCAAACGAATTGATCAAAACAATTGAAAAAAGAAAAGACATTACAATAACAAAGATGGACTGGTCCACAGGACTTATAGTTGCAGTAAAAAAATAAAAAACATGGGAAAACAATGGTATACCATCTCGGTGTATTCCGAAAATCATGTGGGATTGCTCAATAGGATATCAGGGATATTCTTAAAGCGACATATTAATATTGAAAGTTTAAATGTTTCAAAATCAGAGATTGAAGGTGTTTCCAAATTCACGATTGTAGTCTTTACCACCGAAGATTGGACACGTAAGATCGTTGGTCAGATAGAGAAACAAATAGAGGTCATCAAAGCATACTATCATACTGATGATGAAACCATTTATCAGGAATCGGCACTGTTCAAAATAGCTTCGCATTTGTTGTTCGATGAACGTCAGATTCAAAATATCATCAAAGAAAGCAATGCCCAGATTGTAACTGTCAACCGTGAGTTTTTTGCATTGGCCAAAACAGGTCGTAGGCATGAAATAGACGAAATGCACGATGCACTTTTGCCATATGGCATTATGCAGTTTGTGCGATCGGGACGAATCGCAGTTACCAAGGCAACAATGCCCATAAGCGAAATATTACAGGAATTTCAAGAAAACTAAATAGCGTAAAATCAAATATTAAAAATGGCAAATTACTTTAACACACTATCACTTCGCGAACAACTGACACAGTTGGGAAAATGTAGATTTATGGATTCCAGCGAGTTCGCTGATGGTGTTACCGCACTAAAAGGAAAAAAAATTGTAATTGTTGGATGTGGTGCCCAAGGGTTGAACCAAGGGTTGAACATGCGCGATTCTGGATTGGACATTTCGTATGCCCTTCGTCCAGCAGCAATCAAGGAGGAAAGACAATCCTTTAAAAACGCCAAGGAGAACAACTTTGTGGTGGGAACTTACGAGGAATTGATTCCAGATGCTGATTTGGTCATCAATCTTACTCCGGACAAACAGCACACCAATGTGGTAAGCACAGTAATGCCTTTGATGAAAAAAGGGGCAACCCTATCATACTCCCACGGATTCAATATTGTGGAAGAAGGAATGCAGGTGCGTGAGGACCTTACAGTGATCATGGTGGCGCCAAAAAGTCCAGGTTCCGAAGTGCGTGAAGAATACAAAAGAGGTTTCGGTGTGCCAACTTTGATTGCCGTACACCCAGAAAACGATCCGGAAGGAAAAGGTTTGGAACAAGCCAAGGCCTATGCTGCAGGAACAGGTGGGGATAAAGCGGGCGTGCTGGAATCATCATTTGTGGCGGAAGTAAAGTCGGATTTGATGGGAGAGCAGACCATTCTTTGTGGTTTGTTGCAAACGGGATCTATTCTTTCCTTCAACAAAATGGTTGAAAAAGGAGTTGATAAAGCCTATGCTTCCAAATTGATCCAATACGGATGGGAAACCATTACTGAAGGTTTGAAGCAAGGTGGCATTACCAATATGATGGACCGTTTATCCAATCCTGCCAAAATAAAAGCGTTTGATTTGGCTGAAGAACTAAAAGTTATCATGCGTCCGTTGTTCCAAAAACATATGGATGACATCATGAGCGGACATTTCTCCAAAACCATGATGGAAGACTGGGACAATGGCGATAAAAACCTATTGGACTGGAGGTCTGCCACAGGGGAGACCGCTTTCGAAAAGACTCCGGCAGGTGATATGGAAATCTCTGAGCAAGAATACTACGATAATGGTGTTTTGATGGTCGCTTTTGTGAAATCCGGGGTGGAATTGGCTTATGAGACCATGACCGAATCCGGAATCATCGGTGAGTCTGCTTACTACGAATCATTGCATGAGACACCTTTGATTGCAAACACCATTGCAAGAAAGAAATTGTTCGAAATGAACCGTGTGATCTCCGATACGGCAGAATACGGTTGTTATTTGTTCGACCATGCGTGTAAGCCACTTTTGACTGAATTTATGAAAACCGTGGAAATCGACATCATTGGTAAACATTTTGGCGAAGGTAAAGACACAGGTGTGGACAACGTAAAGTTGATTGCTGTGAACAAGGCCATCCGTGAACACGATGTAGAGGTGGTCGGTGCCAGATTGCGTGCATCAATGACGGCCATGAAGCCAATCGGATAATACAAAACCATTGGCCCTATGAGTGAAACTGTGGAAACATATTTTCCGCAAATAGCGGATATTTATCAAGCAGCAAAAATTATTGCCCAAGTGGCAGAGGTTACACCTTTGCAGCAAAGTATCCGCTATTCCAAAACCCATGGGGCCAATATTCTTCTTAAAAGGGAAGACCTTCACAGGGTGCGTAGTTATAAAATACGTGGTGCGTACAACAAGATAAGCTCTCTTAGTAAAAAACAACTGCATAGCGGTGTGGTTTGTGCCAGTGCCGGGAACCATGCGCAGGGCGTTGCTTTTGCATGCAGTCATTTGCAGGTAAAAGGAACCATTTACATGCCCGTGGTCACCCCAAAACAGAAAATAGACCAGACCAATATGTTCGGAGGGGAATGGGTGGATGTAGTTTTGGAAGGAGATACGTTTGACGATTCCAAAAAGGCCGCCGAATTGTTCTGTGAGCAGGAAGGTAAAACCTTTGTCCATCCGTTTGATGATGAAAAAACCATTGAAGGTCAAGCAACCGTTGGTTTGGAGATACTGCAGCAATCCAGCGAGCCCATCGATTATGTGTTTGTGGCCGTTGGTGGTGGTGGATTGGCTTCGGGGCTTTGTGGTACGTTCCAAGCTTTATCGCCCAAGACCAAAATAATAGGAGTGGAGCCGGAGGGAGCGCCATCCATGCTAGAATCCATTGAGCAAGGGGAATTGGTGGAACTGGAAAACATCGATAAGTTTATTGATGGAGCCGCGGTTCAGAAAGTGGGGGCGTTGACCTATCCCATTTGCAAGGAATATCTTCACAAAATGCTAACCGTTCCCGAAGGGAAAGTGTGCCAGACGATTTTGGATCTCTACAATAGGGATGCCATTGTAGTGGAGCCCGCAGGTGCTTTGACGATTGCGGCCTTAGACTATTTTAAGGAAGAAGTCAAAGGCAAGAATGTGGTATGCGTGGTCAGTGGAAGTAACAACGATATTACACGTACGGCTGAAATCAAGGAAAGGGCCTTGTTATATGCCCAGTTGAAGCACTATTTTATTGTGAGATTTCCACAGCGTCCAGGTGCACTAAAGGAATTTGTGGCAGATATTTTGGGGCCCAATGATGATATCACGCATTTTGAATATTCCAAGAAATCGAGCAGGGAAAATGCCCCTGCCATTGTCGGTGTGGAACTAAAATCGCCCAATGATCTAGAACCTTTGATCCAACGGATGAAGGACAATAATTTCTTTGGTGATTATCTGAACAATAAACCCGATTTGTTTCAGTATTTGGTGTGATGCCACCAACAATTTTAAGCATCCTTATTATAAAGTTTGGTTTTCAATCTACACGAAAGCGTTTGCGTAAAAACAACATGATTTTCAGTGGTTTTTATGTTAGCTTTGTGTGGGATGGGCGACCATTTATCAACACTAATCGCTTAAAAACAACAACTAATGGCAACAACTAAAACAGCAATACCGGAAGCTTTTCAAGTTACGGAAGAACTTCATCAAAAAACATATTTGGTCAACGGGGAATTACGAAAATGGGATGGTGATACCAGTCCTGTAATCTCCACCATATCTTCCACTAAGGAATATGCTCCGACAACTTTGGGAAGTGTGCCCGATATGGGGGAGACCGAAGCCATGGATGCTCTGGATGCAGCGCTAAAAGCGTATGATAAAGGGCAGGGCTTGTGGCCCACTATGAAGGTAAAAGACCGTATCGAGTGTATGGAAGCGTTTGTGAAGAAGATGGAGCAAAAGCGCGAACAAGTAGTTAAGCTTTTGATGTGGGAGATAGGTAAGTCCAAACCGGATTCGTACAAGGAGTTTGACCGTACCGTTGAGTATATTTATGACACCATTGAAGAGTATAAGCAATTGGACCGCAATAATGCCAAGTTTGAAAAGCAAGATGGTGTTTATGCCCACATCCGAAGAGGACCGCTTGGGGTAGTGTTGTGCCTTGGGCCATATAACTACCCATTGAATGAAACTTTTGCCTTGTTGATTCCAGCCATCATCATGGGCAATACAACCATTTTTAAGCCTGCCAAGCACGGAGTTTTGTTGATTACTCCACTTTTGGAGGCTTTTCAGAGCAGTTTCCCCAAAGGAGTGGTAAATATACTTTTTGGCCGAGGAAGAGCTGTAGCGGCGCCAATAATGCAAACAGGTAAGGTAGATGTGCTGGCCTTGATAGGAAACAGTAAATCGGCGAACGCCTTACAGGAACAGCACCCAAAAAGTAACAGATTACGTTTGGTTTTGGGGTTGGAGGCCAAAAACCCCGCCATTGTACTACCGGATGCTGAATTGGATTTGACCATTAATGAATGTATTTCCGGCACTCTATCCTTTAACGGGCAGCGCTGTACCGCATTAAAAGTGGTCTACGTTCATGATGAGATCAAGGATAAATTCTTAAAGAATTTCTCAGAAAAGGTCGACGGATTAAAATTCGGTAATCCATGGGATGACGGTGTTAGTTTAACACCACTTCCTGAGCCGGATAAACCAGCTTACATCCAAGAGTTGTTGGATGATGCCTTGGCGAAGGGTGCTAAGATTATCAATAAAAAAGGAGGAAAGCATTTTGATAATTATATCTGGCCAGCGGTATTGTACCCGGTAACAAAAGATATGCGAGTGTACCAAGAAGAGCAGTTTGGGCCAATAATACCAGTACTTTCATTTCAAGATATTGAAGAGCCTTTGGATGATATGGCCGAATCCAACTACGGACAACAGGTGAGTTTATTTGGTAAAGATGTGTATACGCTGTCCCCGCTCATAGATACTTTGGCAAACTTGGTATGTCGTGTGAACCTGAACAGTTCTTGCCAACGTGGACCGGACGTGTATCCATTTACAGGAAGAAAAGATTCTGCCCAATCCACATTGAGCGTGCACGATGCCTTGCGTTCCTTCTCCATACGAACCTTTGTGGCATTCAAGGACAACAATTTGAATGTCCAGACGGTGGAGCAATTGATGGAAGCTAAAGTGAGCAATTTTTTGAGTACCGACTACATTTTGTAAAAGAGACACTTTCAAGAATAAAAAAGCCCCGAATTTCGGGGCTTTTTTATTGGTTTTTATGTAGGGTTGATTACATGTTCTTGGCCAACCAATCACCAACTTCACTGGTTTTATATGCTTTTCCACCATCGGCAAGGTCTTCAGTAACCACACCTTCGGCCAATGATTTGTTAACAACCTCGCGAATGGCTTCGGCTTCATCCTTAAGTCCAAATGCCGTTTCAAACATCATTGCGGCAGAAAGTACCGTTGCCAATGGGTTGGCAATGTCTTTTCCAGCAGCCTGAGGGTAAGAACCGTGAATGGGTTCGAACAAAGATGTCTTCTCACCCAAAGAAGCGGAAGGCATCAATCCCATAGACCCTGAAATTACGGAAGCTTCGTCCGTCAGAATGTCTCCGAACAGATTTTCCGTGATCAAAACATCATAAGCACTTGGCCATTGAACCAATCGCATGGCCACGGCATCCACAAATTCGTAGGACACTTTGACTTCCGGATAATCCTTTTCCAATTTCTGAACGGTTTCCCTCCATAAACGCGAAGTTTCCAAAACGTTGGCCTTGTCCACGCAACAAAGTTTTTTATTACGCTGCATGGCCATTTCAAAGCCTTTCTTTGCCAAACGCTCAACCTCTTCCCGAGTGTAGGTGCACGTATCGTAGGCGGTATTGTTGTTGTCCTCGCGTCCACGCTTCCCAAAATAGATGCCTCCGGTCAATTCGCGAAGAAACACTAAATCAGTTCCTTCGATACGCTCTCGCTTTAATGGAGATTTGTCTATTAATGAAGGAAAGGTGAAAGTTGGTCTAACATTGGCGAACAATCCCAATTTTTGGCGCATTTTCAACAAACCTTGCTCAGGGCGAACCTTGGCCGATGGGTCGTTGTCAAAACGTGGGTGGCCGATGGCTCCAAAAAGAATGGCATCGGCAGCAACACAGGCTTCGTGGGTTTCGTCAGGGTAAGGTTCCCCAACAGCATCAATCGCTGCGGCACCGGTTAGGGCAGGAGTCCAGCTAATTTCGTGACCGAACTTTGCAGCTACGGCATCGGATACTTTTACGGCTTGATCAATTACTTCGGGGCCAATTCCATCTCCGGCCAAGAGCGCTATGTTTAGTTTCATTCTATTAATTATCTGTTATACTAAATTCAACATTTTCTCCGTGGCCTTGATGGCGGATACCGTTTGGTCCGAATCGAGCCCTCGGGTGGTGAAATCTTTTTCCTTGGTCTGCCAAGTGATGACGGTCTCACAAAGTGCGTCGGAATTACTGCCGGGAGGTATGCGTACCGCATAATCCACCAATTTGGGTAACTCACGTCCCTCTTTTTTGTACACTTTTTTCAAGGCGTTGATAAAAGCATCGAACTGTCCATCCCCTTGGGCATTTTCCTCGTAGGTCTTTCCTTCAATTTCAATGGAAAGGGTCGTGGAAGGTTTTAATCCTTTTGAATGTGTCAGCACATAAGATTTCACAAAAACCTTTTGTTGATGAAGGTTGCTGTCCAGTACATCGGAGATGATGTATGGCAGATCATCCTTTGTGACACGTTCTTTCTTGTCGCCAAGCTCAATGATTCGCTCTGTGACTTTTTTTAATTCGTCATCGTTCAAGGTCAATCCAAGCTCTTGGAGGTTCTTTTGGATATTCGCTTTTCCGGATGTTTTGCCCAGTGCATATTTACGTTTTCTGCCAAAACGCTCCGGTAATAAATCGTTGAAGTAAAGATTCTTTTTACTGTCTCCATCTGCATGTATTCCAGCTGTTTGAGTAAATACATTATCTCCAACAATAGGTTTGTTGTCTGGTATGCTGAAACCGGTAAAGGCGGACACCAATTTACTTACTTTGTAAAGTGATGATTCCTTTACACCAATCTTAATTTCAGGTAAAAAATCGTTGATTACGGCCACGGCACTCGCCAAAGGCGCGTTACCGGCGCGTTCACCCATCCCGTTTATGGTCAGGTGCAATCCGTGGGCACCGGCTTTCAGTGCTTCCATAACATTGGCCACACTCAAATCATAATCGTTGTGACCATGAAAATCGAAATGAGTGTCCGGATATCTTTGAATGATTTCCTTGAAAAATGTACCGGTTTCGGTATGGGTCAATACGCCCAAGGTATCTGGAAGTAGAATTCGTTTAACGTGTTGTTGGGTCAAAAAATCCAAAAACTGAAACACGTAGTCTTTAGAATTTCGCATCCCATTGCTCCAGTCCTCCAAATACACATTGGTTTCAACGCCGAGCTTTTGAGCTTGGGAAACCACACTTTTAATTTCTGTAAAATGCTGTTCTGGAGTCTTTTTGAGTTGATGGGTTAAATGGTTTAATGAGCCTTTTGTGAGTAGGTTTTGAACTTTGGCACCTGCTTCCTCCATCCATTTTAATGATACTCCGTTATCCACAAAGGTCAATACTTCTACCTTTGAAATCAATCCTTCAGCTGCCGCCCATTCAGTAATGTTTTTTACCGCTTGCAATTCTCCTTCGGAAACACGAGCAGAGGCAACCTCAATACGGTCTACCTTAAGTTCTTCTAGCAGCAGTTTGGCCAAGGTCAGCTTCTCTGATGCAGAAAAGGAAACCCCAGAGGTTTGTTCACCATCCCGTAAGGTGGTGTCCATAATTTCTATGGTGCGTGTTTTCATTTTTTAATGCCGTAGTGTTCCGGGCGATGGATTATAAAGGCGTGCTTTCGGCGTATTTCTCAATATCTTTCTGAATGTTCAACAAATAGTCGATATCATCAAAACCATTGAGCATATTCCCTTTTTTGTAATCGTTGATGTCAAAGCTTTCATGTTCGCCCGTAGCTAAAATGGTAATCTTTTGTTCTGGTAAATTGATTTCCAATTCCGTTTTTGGGTCAGCTTCGATAGCTTTAAAGATTTTGTCCAAAAACTCTGGACTTACCTGAACGGGAAGTACACCAATGTTCAAGCAGTTACCTCTAAAAATATCAGCAAAAAAGCTGGAAACCACACAACGGAAGCCGTAATCATATACTGCCCAAGCAGCATGTTCCCTGGAGGAACCGGAACCAAAGTTTTTCCCACCGACCAAAATTTTACCAGAGTAGATAGGATTGTTGAGTACAAATTGCTCTTTGGGCGTATCGTCAGAGTTATATCTCCAGTCACGGAACAAATTATCACCGAACCCTTTACGCTCTGTAGCTTTTAGGAATCGTGCTGGGATGATTTGGTCGGTATCCACATTCTCGATAGGTAATGGTACCGCTGAACTTGTTAGTATGTTGAATTTATCGTAAGCCATTATTTTTCAATTTTCAGTTGTCAATTACCAATGGATTGTTCATTGATAATTGCACATGGTTTATTGTTAAGCTAAAACTTCTTCTTGCATTAATACCCGTGGGTCGGTTACTTTTCCCGTAACAGCAGCTGCAGCGGCCACCAAAGGACTAGCCAATAGGGTGCGGGCTCCAGGACCTTGTCTGCCCTCAAAATTTCTGTTGGATGTACTCACGGCATATTTTCCTGCTGGAATTTTGTCGTCGTTCATCGCCAAACATGCAGAACAGCCAGGCTCTCTCAATTCAAATCCAGCTTCTGTCAAAATATTCAAGATACCCTCTTCCTTGATGGCTTCTTCCACTTTATGGGAACCGGGAACCAACCACGCGGTCACGTTGTCCGCTTTTTTTCTTCCTTTGATGATGGAAGCAAAAGCCCTGAAATCTTCAATTCTACCATTGGTGCAGCTTCCCAAGAACACAAAATCTATAGGTTTGCCGACCATAGCCTCACCTTCGTTGTAATCCATATATTCCAAGGACTTTTTGTAGGTGGCAGGGGAACCATCAATACTTTCCGCCAATGGAATATCCTTGCTGATACCGATACCCATCCCAGGGTTGGTACCGAAAGTAATCATAGGTTCTATCTCACTGGCATCAAAAGTCACCTCTTTGTCAAACTCGGCACCATCATCAGAATAAAGGGTGTTCCAGTATTCCATTGCAGCATCCCAACCCTTGCCTTTTGGCGTGTATTCCCTTCCTTTAATATATTCAAAAGTAGTTTCGTCGGGAGCAATCATACCGCCACGGGCACCCATTTCAATACTAAGGTTGCAAACCGTCATACGGCCTTCCATGGACATATTTTTGAAGACATCACCTGCATATTCGGCAAAATAGCCTGTTGCACCGGAAGTGGACAATTTGGAAATAATAAAAAGTGCTACATCTTTCGGGGTAACAGCTTCACTTAATTCCCCATTCACATTGATGCGCAAACTTTTAGGTTTTGGCTGCATGATGCATTGTGTCGATAATACCATTTCTACTTCGCTGGTTCCAATACCAAAAGCGATGGCGCCAAAAGCTCCGTGGGTAGAGGTGTGCGAATCTCCACAAACGATAGTGGCCCCGGGAACGGTTATTCCGTTTTCTGGGCCAATTACGTGTACGATTCCGTTTTTCTTATGTCCAAGCCCCCAATATGGAATATTGTGGGCATTGGCGTTTTCTTCCAAGGCCCTTAACTGATTGGCGGACAGAGGATCCTTAACGGGCAAGTGTTGGTTTCTGGTAGGGGTATTGTGGTCGGCCGTTGCAAAGGTGCGCTCCGGATACAATACTTTTATTCCTCTGTTCTTTAATCCTAAAAAAGCTACGGGACTCGTTACTTCATGGACCAAATGCCTGTCGATAAAAAGTACATCTGGACCGTTTTCAATATGCTTTACCACGTGGGAATCCCAAACTTTATCAAAAAGTGTCTTGCTCATTGTGTCTTCAATAATTTGTAAGCCTACAAAGTTAAAATTTGTGTGTAAACCGATTTTCGGTTAGCTGTAAAATTACGATGTTCAACCGCAATTTCAAGCGATTGCTTTTAAAGTTAACAAATCTTAAGAGTTGATTTTCAATTTGTAACAAAGAAGCGAAGAGAATCGTATCATCTTCCAATTACAAACTTAAATCGCTGCTAACTGATATAATTCCAGATGGTTTTATTGGCCATCATTTTGGAATAGGCGTTTAAAATAGGTGCATTTTCTACTTGTTCCAGTTTTGGGTCGTCTTTTAGCAATTGGATGGCATGATAACGGGCTGTTTTGAGGATTTGATTGTCCTTTACAATATCCGCAATCTTAAGATTCAACACACCGCTCTGTTGTGTGCCCATTAAGTCGCCAGGTCCACGAAGTTTAAGGTCGACCTCAGCAATTTCAAAACCATCATTGGTGTGCACCATGGTCTGTAAACGGGTCTTGGAATCGTCGGAAAGTTTGTGGCCTGTCATTAAAATACAAAAGCTTTGTTCTGCACCTCGCCCAACACGACCTCGAAGCTGATGCAATTGGGAAAGGCCAAACCGTTCGGCGCTCTCAATGATCATAACGGAAGCATTGGGCACGTTCACGCCTACTTCTATTACCGTGGTGGCAATCATAATCTGGGTTTCCCCTTTAACAAAACGCTCCATTTCGTAATCTTTGTCCGCAGGTTTCATTTGTCCGTGCACAATGGAGATTTGATATTCGGGCTGAGGAAAATCACGAGCAATACTTTCATACCCATCCATTAAATCCTTGTAATCCATGGCTTCAGACTCTTGAATCAGAGGATATACAATATAGATTTGTCTCCCTTTTTTGATTTCATCTTTGATGAACCTGAATACTTTTAAACGGTTACTGTCAAAACGATGTACTGTTTTGATAGGTTTTCGTCCGGGTGGAAGCTCATCTATCACAGAAATGTCCAAATCCCCGTATAGGCTCATCGCCAAGGTTCTAGGAATGGGGGTCGCAGTCATTACCAAAACATGTGGAGGAGTCTGATTTTTATGCCAAAGTTTGGATCGTTGTACCACACCAAAACGGTGCTGTTCGTCCACTATGCCCAAACCGAGGTTTTTGAACTGGACTTTGTCCTCCAAAACGGCATGGGTACCAACCAGTATGTTCAGGTTCCCATTTTCCAGTTGATTGTGCAGCAGGGTGCGTTCGGATTTCTTTGTGGAGCCCGTCAATAAGGCGATTTTAACGTCCATGTTTTTCAACAGTTCTTTGAGGCCATTATAGTGCTGTGTCGCTAAAATTTCGGTTGGAGCCATCAAACAAGTTTGGAAACCGTTGTCAATCGCCAAAAGCATGCACATTAATGCTACAATGGTCTTTCCCGAGCCTACATCGCCTTGCAAAAGTCGGTTCATTTGAGCGTTACTTCCCAAATCGTTACGGATTTCCTTAATTACACGCTTTTGTGCTTTGGTCAATTCAAATGGTAAATGGTTCTCAAAGAATTCGGTAAACTTTTCGCCTACGGCACCAAAGGGCATTCCTTTTATTTTTTGTTTACGCATCATATTTTTGGAAATGAGCTGCAATTGAACAAAAAATAACTCCTCAAACTTTAACCGGAACCGTGCTCTTGCCAACAATTCTTGATTCTTTGGAAAGTGAATGTTGAAAAGTGCTGAACTCTTCGAAATCAATTTTAATTCTTCCAAAATGTGAGGTGAAAGTGATTCGGGAAACTTGCCCTTGCATTCCATGAACAATTGTTGAATCATTTTACCCAGCACTCTGTTGGTAATGCCGAAATTGCTCAGTTTTTCCGTGGAAGGGTAAATGGGCTGCATCACCATTTTTAATCCCTGTTTATGCTTTTGCAAGGTCTCCATTTCGGGGTGGGGCATAGAAAAGGTGCTACCGTATTTGTTTGCTCGGCCAAAAACTACATAGGGTTCGTTCAATTTTAGATTTTCCTTGATCCATTTGTGACCGCGGAACCAAACTAGGTCCATTTGTCCTGTTTCATCCATAAAAGAGGCCACTAAGCGTTTCCCCCGTTTTTGCTCCACCATTTTGATATGGACAATTTTGCCCACTACCTGTACATCGGCACCGCTTGACTGTAGTTGATTTATCTTATAGTAACTCGTCCTATCCAAATAGCGGTTAGGGAACAGATGGAGCAGGTCCCTAAAGGTCTCAATGCCCAATTCGGCCTTTAGAACATCGGCCCGGTTGGGGCCAACACCTTTTAAATATGCTATGGGAGTTTGTAGAAAATTGGGATTCATCGAACTAAAATATGTAATTTGGAAGGACTTTTGATAAGATGATGGTATGAAGCTGAGCCCCACAGTTATTTTTTTCTTATTCGTACAGTTCTTGTCCGGCCAAATTCAGGATAAAGTAGATTTTGTCCATGCTAAAGTTTTGATTGAACCCATACCTATTGAAAACCGCATTAATGGTAGTGTGATCTATCAATTTAATGTAATCGAAGATGTGAATTCCATTTACCTTGATGCTGTTGACCTTGATTTTTTATCGGTGGTTATGGATGATGCAAAAATAGATTACGACTATAATGGCCGAAAGATCATCATCAACAAAAAGATGGAAAAAGGAAGTGTCCATAATCTGGAACTTGATTACATGGCAAAACCAAAACAAACGGTATATTTTTTAGGGTGGGATGATGGCGTTAGAAATAACGAGCAGGTTTGGACGCAGGGCCAAGGAAAATATACCAGTCATTGGCTGCCCAGTTTTGATGATATGACCGAAAAGGTGGAGTTTGACATCCAAATCAAGTTAAAAGAGAATTGTACCGTAATCGCCAACGGAAAACTCATCAAAAAAGAAAGTTTGCCCGAATCAAAGGGTCATTTGTGGCAGTATGATATGGAGAAACCCATGAGCAGCTATTTGGTTGGTTTTGCCATTGGGGAGTACAACAAAAAAACTATCGAATCATCATCCGGAATACCTATTGAGTTGTATTACGAACCAACGGATTTTGCCAAAGTAGAACCAACATATCGATATACCAAACACATTTTTGATTTTTTAGAGAAGGAAATCGATGTTCCATATCCTTGGCAAAACTATAAACAGGTTCCCGTACAGGATTTTCTGTACGCAGGAATGGAGAATACCACCTGTACCATATTTTCCAATCAGTATGTAATCGATTCCACTGCTTTTGCGGATAAAAACTATGTGAATGTCAATGCGCACGAATTGGCGCATCAATGGTTTGGCAATTTGGTCACGGAGACCAGTAGCGAACACCATTGGTTGCACGAGGGCTTCGCAACATTTTATGCCTACTTGGCGGAAAAGGATATTTTTGGAGATGACCATTACTATTGGCATTTGTTGGAAACAGCGAATGCACTACAACGTTTTTCGGGAGACGACGGTGGTGAGGCTTTGCGGAATTCAGGGGCCGGCAGTCTAACCTTTTACGAGAAAGGAGCATGGGCCTTGGTTATGCTTCAAGATAGGGTGGGTGAGGAAGCATTTAAAAGGGGGATACGGAACTATTTGAACAAGTATGCGTTTAAAAATGTGACCATTCCCAACTTGATGGAAGAACTGGAAAAGGTATCAAATACCAACCTTGAAGATTTTGAACGAATGTGGTTGCAAAACACTGATTTTCCGTATGATCAGGTGGTTTTATTTTTGCAAACGAAGAATTCATCCATCAAAACTTATTATGAACTAAAAGATAAGATAGCGGGGCAACCTGAAAATCCAGAGACTATTTTAAGACGTAATTGGAAAAAAATGAAATCAAACCGTCTGAAGGAAAATCTGGTTTTGGATTATGGAGATAAGCTGACCACGGGCTTTTTGGATGCTATCATTACATCTGAAGACTTGAAAGTAAGACAGGCCGTGATTTTATCCCAAAAAAAAATTCCAAGCGAACTTCGGATAGCGGTAGAAGGGTTTTTAAAGGATAAAAGCTATACGACAATGGAGACCGCTTTGTACCGTTTATGGACGGATTTTCCTGAAAACAGGAGCAAATACCTTAATATAACCGATAAAATTACAGGGTTCCCCAATAAGAACATCCGATTACTTTGGTTGACGTTGGCCCTGGTGACACCCGAATATAACCCAGATTCCAAAGCAACTTATTTTGATGAATTGAGCGGATATACCGGTTCCGAGCATCATTTTGAGACCCGTTTGATTGCTTTTCAGTATTTGAAGAGCATTGGGGGCTTTACGGATACGGTTCTTAAGAACTTGGTCGAGTCCTGTAGTCATCATGTATGGCACTTTAAAAAATCAGCCCGGACCATATTGAGCGACTTCTTAAAGTCAGAAGGAAATACAGCCCGTATTAAGGGGCTTTACCCTTTGTTAAGTCAGGAAGAAAAACAATATTTGGAAAAAACTTTAGGTGAATGAGGGCATTGGTCATTTCGGGAGGTGGTAGCAAGGGTGCCTTTGCGGGCGGCGTTGCCCAATTTTTGATTCAAGAAGCCAAACACGACTATGATCTTTTCGTGGGCACATCCACAGGGAGTCTTCTGATTTCCCATTTGGCACTGAATAAGCTCGACAAGATCAAGAATATTTATTCAAATGTAAATCAGGACAGCATCTTCAATAATTGTCCGTTTGTCATCAAGAAAAAACATGGAGTAGAGACGATTGCAATAAATCATTGGAACGTTATCAAAAACTTTATCAAAGGTAAAAAGACCTTTGGGGAAAGTGAGAACCTTAGAAAGTTGATCCGTAGGTCCATCACCGTCCAAGAGTTCAATAAGCTCAAAAAAAGTAAGATGGATGTGGTGGTTACCGTCTCCAATCTATCATTGAACCAGGTAGAATATAAATCCATCAACGATTGCACGTACGAAGAGTTCTGTGACTGGATTTGGATTTCATCCAACTATACGCCTTTCATGAGCTTGGTCAAAAAAGATGGTTGTGAATATGCCGATGGCGGACTTGGCACTTTAGTTCCGATTGAAGAAGCCTTGAACCGTGGGGCAACGGAAGTTGATGTGGTGGTGCTTCATACCGAAGTGAATCACCTAAACCGTATGTCGTCCAAAAACCCTTTTGACCTGATCACCACCATCTTTGGCTTCATGTTGGATCGTATAGAGAACCAAAATGTACGTATCGGGAAGTTGGTGGCGAAACAGAAGAATGCCATTATCAATTTTTATTATACTCCTACGGTCCTCACCACAAACTCATTGGTGTTTAATAAGGAACGAATGACCTTGTGGTGGAAACGTGGTTATTTGTATGCCAAGAACAAAAATGAGGAAACCAGCCCCATTGAACCTGAAAAACAGGAATGATTAAGACCAAAGGTCGCTTACTTCTTTTTTAACGTAAGCCAAAGCGGCATTCGATGGTGATTCCTTTTCCATGGTCTGGTTAAGTATGTCTTCTCGAAGTTTATCGGGCGAATCGGTTGCGCTCATTCCGGCGGAACGAATAATTTGTATTGTAGTGTTCTTTGCAGTTTTGATAATGTTCCAGCAGGCATCCGACATATAAATTTGTTGGGATAGATTGTGCTCGAACTCGGTTTCAATCTGTTTGATAAGCAAATTTTCGTAATCAGTCTTGTTTTTACTGGTCGGTGCAACACGGACCACTAGGCTATTTAGGGCAATACGCTCCAAAAATAGGGCCATGCGCTCATAGGCTTGCAAGCGTATGGGCAAAGTTTCCTTTTGCGAATCTTTGTGCAATAGAAATCGTCTACGCCCATCTTCGTTACGGGTATGCAATCTAAAGAAATAGAAGGCCACAGCACCGGTTACTACTGCAGGCATTAAATAAGCGAATAACTGAAGGATTTGATCTCCACTCATAAGGTAGTCTGGTTTTTTATTGATTTTACACTACCAAGAACGCACCAAAATTGTAAAAAGTATTTTTGGATCAAAGGTTATTGGGCCCCCTTGGCACTTTCCTTTGCCTTTGCGTAAAAACCTTTGTAATCGGGTTGTAGTTTAATGTTTATTCCTTCTTTAAAATTACCGTCCTTGGCAGAAATGCCTATGCTTTCCGCAGGCACCTCTAAACTGGTTACCAATTCTGAAGCTACAGAGGCTACTTGGCCATAGGTGGGACCAAATTCACCAGTAATGTTCAATCCCTCGACTTCGGCCTTAAAATTAGGGTTGGATTTGATAATATCTGCCACACCGGTCAACCATGTTTTTCCTTCTTCGGTTAATTCATCAGAAGTATCTGAGTCAAAAAGTGTGTTCAAGCTATTGCTGATTATGACTACACCGGCTTCAACACTTACTTTGGCATTTTCTCCCAAGGTCTGTTTTATTCGTGTCAGAGAAACAATAGCGGTAGAATCGTTTGCGGAAATCATATCGTTTATTCCGCTCAACTGTCTTTCTTTTCTGGCAAGAGCGGCCATCGCACGGTCTACATTGTCCGAGTTTTGTTTGGACAGCTGTGAAAAATTGCTCATGTTGCCCAACAGGGTCGCATTGGCATCACGAAGGGTCAGGTTTTCCGACTTTAAGGCATCCGCTTCTGCATTACTGGATGATATTTCCCTTTTTGCAACAGCGAGTTCTTGTTCCACCTCGGATATTTTTGATTTTAGATTGTCTATTTCAGCAATCAAATCACTTTTTCTTTGTGAATAAACACCTGTGGATATAACAAGCAGTGCTATAACGAGTAGATTATTTCTCATAAGTAGTATAATTATTTGGGTCTAAGTTATAATGTTTTTAATTAAGTTGTTTTTTCCTCCAAGATGCTCACAATTAAATAGTTCATCCATAGAGGTGAAGGGAACTTTCTCTTTTTGGTACTTATAGACCCTTCTAATATCGCTGCTAAGATAATCATCGTCCACATTCACTTGTATGTCTTCCATATGGAATTGACAAGGATGTTCATAACCTGCTGCATGGGTGATTTCCAAGAACTCCTTTTTAAAGGTGTTGAAGTATTGCGCCAACCTGTCGGATTTTAACGGAACGTTGATTCCACTTTGACGCCATTTGTTCTGCGTAGCAACACCGGCAGGACATCTATTGGTGTGGCAAACTTGTGCTTGAATGCAACCGATGCTCATCATGGCTTCTCTGGCCACGTTGATGCAGTCCGCACCCATAGCAAATGCCATAGCTGCCTTTCCGGGAAAACCTAACTTTCCGCTTCCTATAAAAACGATTCTATCTGTAAGCCCATGATCTAGGAATATCTTGTAGACCGATGAGAACCCATAGGTCCAGGGCAGGGAGACATGGTCGGCAAAACTTGGAGGTGCTGCTCCCGTTCCTCCTTCACCACCATCAATGGTTATGAAATCTGGTCCTTTTCCAGTTTTTTTCATTAAATCGGCAAGTTGCTGCCATTGGTCAATTTTTCCGATGGCTCCCTTTATGCCCACTGGGAGTCCAGTCTCTTCTGCAATGGATTCAATAAAGTCCATAAGCTCAGGAATGGTGGAAAATGCTTTGTGGGTGGGAGGGGAGATGACATCTTTACCAACTTCCACGCCACGTATTTCAGCAAGCTCATGGGTGATTTTAGAACCAGGAAGTACTCCTCCCTTACCAGGTTTGGCCCCTTGGGAAAGCTTGATTTCAATAGCTTTGACACATGGATTTTCATCCACCAAAACTTTTAATTTATCCATAGAAAAGCCTCCATCCCTTGAACGGACCCCAAAATATCCGGTTCCAAAATGAAAAATTACGTCTCCACCCTGTTTATGATAGGGGGAAAGACCACCTTCCCCTGTATTATGATAGGCACCGCACTTTTCAACACCCTTGTTCAATGATTCGATTGCGGCTGCGGAAAGCGAGCCAAAACTCATGGCAGAGACATTTATGATGGATGCCGGGCGATACGGTTTTCTTCGCTTATTATGGGCTCCCATTACTTTTGCGCACGGTAAAAAATATGGATGTTCAATGTTTGGATGCTTTTCCGGGACTTGAAAACCTATCATGGCATTTTTTATAAAAAGATGTTGGTGCTTGTAAATGTCCCTGTCGGTACCAAAGCCTTCGTAATTGTTTTCTTTTTTGGCCGAAGCATATATCCAGCTACGCTCAATTCTATTAAAAGGAAGTTCCTCTCGATTGTTGGCCACAAAATATTGGCGCATTTCCGGCCCTATACTTTCCAGCCAGTACCTTAGGTGTCCCACCACCGGATAATTGTGGCTAATGGTATGGGCCCTTTGAAAAAAGATGTCACGTATGGCCACTAACGCAAAAAAAATCAAAACCCAGGCCCACCAAGGGATGTTGCCTAAAAAATCAAGGAATTCTTCCATTTATTCAAATTGGTATAGTAGCTACAAATATCAAGCCCCAAGATCCAAATTCCAAATATTGGAGGATATTGGGGCCTAAAAATATTCATTTATTACGATTGATTATTTGCTTCTATCCAAATAATCCAAAGCGATTTCTGTCATGGCTTTTACACCAAGCTGCAATCCACTATCGTCAATTTTAAAATCGGGTGTGTGGTGCGGAAAATGCTCGTCTGGACCTGCATTGGGATCTTTTCCTCCCAAAACATAAAAGAAACCGGGTATGTTTTCTTGGTAGAACGAAAAATCCTCGGCCCCTGTAATGGCTTTGATCAAATGTACATTTTCGGCTCCTGCCACTTCTTGAAGACTGGGCAATGATGTTGCTGTTAAATCAGGGTCGTTGTACGTGATTGGAACCCCTTTGGCAATTTCCACAGTTGCTTCGGCGCGGTAGGCTTTGGCAATGTTTTCTGCCATTTCTTTCATTCTAACGTTAACTTGTTTTTGCATGTCATAATCCAACGTACGGATAGTTCCGATAAGTTCAGCACTTTCCGGGATGATATTGTTTCGTACACCACCACTGATTTTTCCAACCGTGATAACGGCAGCCTCCTTGGTCAATTCCAATTCACGACTGATGATGGACTGGTACCCATCCACAATCTTGGATGCTACAAAAATGGGGTCGATACCGCCCCAAGGTTGTGAACCGTGGGATTGTTTTCCCTTAATGGTCACTACAAAACGTTGGGCTGCGGCCATAGCACCGCCCGGTTTGTAGGCAATATGCCCCACAGGTAAGTAAGAACCAATATGAAGTCCGTAAATGGCATCCACTTTTGGATTATCAAGAACACCCTCTTTGACCATAAGTTCAGCCCCGCCCTCTTCTCCCGGAGGCGCGCCTTCTTCTGCAGGTTGGAATATGAATTTTACGGTACCATGGATTTTGTCCTTGTTCTTGGCCAAGACTTCGGCAGTTCCCATCATAATTGCGATGTGAGTATCGTGTCCACAGGCGTGCATTACTCCAACCTCTTCGCCCAAATACTCGGATTTTGCCACCGATTTAAACGGAAGGTCGTTTCTTTCCGTCACCGGTAGGGCATCAATATCGGCTCTCAAAGCGACCACTTTTCCGGGATGGTCTCCTTTTAAAAGTCCCACAACACCGGTATGCGCAACACCTGTCTGCACTTCGATGCCGAGGGATTTTAGGTGAGCAGCAATCTTTTCCGCAGTTTTAAACTCTCGGTTGCTCAGTTCAGGATGTTGGTGCATGTCGCGGCGCCATTCAATCACTTTGGATTCAACGCCGGCGATGTCTTTTTTCAGCCCATGGTCTTGGGCGTACATGGATAAACTTGCGGTGAAAAGTGCAAGTGCAAAAATGTGCTTCATAATATAATTGTGTTGAGTTAGTTTATAGTTTAATCGGACGGAAACCTTGGTTTTGCAATTGAATATTGGCCGTCATGGCAGAGAGCGCGATTTTTACACCGGGAATCAAATCTTCTTTTGGCAAATCTCTCGTTTTGGAAGATTGTCCGCACATGATTATTTCTACGCCTGCCTCCAACAGTTTTTCAACAAGTTCACTATTTGGATTTTCTACTTTATATCTGGCTTTATGTGCCTTGTTGGACAGTAAATTTCTTGCTGCTGTGCCATGCACTATCAATGCAGCTTTTAATTGCGCTGTAGGTATGCCACTCTGGGCATGCATATTCAAAAAGCGGGCAATGGTATTGATGTTCCGGTTTATTTCCGTATCCGATTCAGGGCCGTCCTTAACATCAAAAACGACTTTGAACTCCTGTGATTTGTCCGTTTCAAAGTCGGGATTGTTGATTTCCCATACCGCACCATAGCCTTCTATCACGGGACCTGATTTGGTAGTTTGCGAAAATCCAGAAAACATAAGAAAAAGTAAAAGAAATTGAGGTAAATGTTGAAAATTCATCAGCTATTTGAGTTGAGGTGTTAAATATATTTAAAAATAGGTCCAAATCCGAAAACGATGTTTATAAAAATTGACAGCTTGATTTTAGCAAAAGCTCAATATTGGCTAATTTCACGGCTCCTTTTAAAAGCTTCTGGCCCTTGAGTAATTTTATAGATGAATTGAATGATGCGCAGCGCGCTCCCGTGCTGCATAAGGATGGACCCCTGATGGTGATAGCCGGTGCAGGCTCTGGAAAGACCCGAGTGCTTACCTACCGAATCGCACACTTAATGGAGCAAGGAGTAGATTCCTTCAACATTTTGGCGTTGACCTTTACCAATAAGGCAGCACGTGAGATGAAGAAGCGGATTGCTACCATCGTGGGGAATTCGGAGGCCAAAAACCTATGGATGGGTACATTTCACTCCGTTTTTGCCAAATTGCTCCGTTTTGATGGTGACAAACTGGGCTATCCGAGCAATTTTACCATTTATGACACCCAAGACTCACAACGCTTGATCGCAGCCATTATCAAGGAAATGGGGCTTGATAAGGATGTCTACAAGTACAAGCAGGTCCAGAATCGCATTTCATCCTACAAGAACAGCTTGATTACGGTGAAAGCATACTTTCAAAACCCTGAATTAATGGAAGCCGATGCCATGGCAAAGCGTCCACGTTTGGGAGAAATCTATCAGAATTATGTGGACAGATGCTTTAAGGCGGGTGCCATGGATTTTGATGATTTGTTGCTAAGGACGAATGAACTATTGACCCGGTTTCCTGAGGTGTTGATGAAATACCAAGATCGTTTCCGATACATTTTGGTGGATGAGTATCAAGATACCAACCATTCCCAGTATTTGATTGTAAAGGCTCTTTCAGATCGCTATCAAAATATTTGTGTGGTGGGGGACGATGCGCAGAGTATTTATTCGTTCCGTGGGGCGAACATTAGTAATATACTCAACTTTCAACGGGATTATGACGATGTGGCCGTGTATCGATTGGAACAGAATTACCGTTCCACCAAGAACATTGTAAACGCAGCAAACTCCATCATTGCAAACAATAAAAATCAACTGGAGAAAAATGTGTGGACCTCCAATGATGATGGTGGGCTCATAAAAATCCATCGAAGCGTTACCGATGCCGAGGAGGGCCGATATGTGGCAGGTTCCATTTTTGAGAACAAGATGCAAAATCAAATGCAAAACGGTGAGTTTGCTGTTTTGTACCGGACTAATTCACAATCACGTGCCATTGAGGATGCGCTACGTAAAAGGGATATTCCTTACAGGATTTATGGAGGATTGTCCTTTTACCAACGTAAAGAAATTAAAGATGTATTGGCCTATCTGAGATTGGTCATCAACCCAAAAGATGAGGAAGCCTTAAAACGGGTCATCAACTTCCCCACCCGTGGGATAGGACAGACCACAATTGATAAACTTGTGGTTGCAGCCAATCATTATGGGCGTTCCATTTATGAGGTGATGGACAATTTGGACAGGTTGAATCTAAACATCAATGCAGGAACCAAACGTAAATTGGCGGATTTTGTCACTATGATCAAGAGCTTTCAAATTATGAACGAAGGTTCCGACGCTTTTGTGTTGGCAGAGCATGTGGCCAAGAAGACCGGACTCTTATTGGAGTTCAAAAAGGATGGTACCCCGGAGGGAATTGCCAAAATGGAGAACATTGAGGAGCTTTTGAACGGTATCAAAGATTTTGTGGAGGGTCAAAAAGAAATTGCAGATGCCACAGGAAGCTTGACCGAATTTTTGGAGGATGTGGCCCTGGCAACCGATATGGACAAGGATATTGAGGATGACGACAGGGTGGCCCTTATGACCATTCATCTGGCCAAAGGTTTGGAATTCCCCTACGTCTATATCGTGGGAATGGAGGAAGATTTGTTTCCATCTGCCATGAGCATGAACACTAGGAGTGAGCTGGAAGAAGAGCGACGGCTGTTTTATGTGGCACTTACCCGGGCAGAGAAACAGGCATTTCTTACCTATACCCAAAACCGCTATCGTTGGGGAAAACTCATTGATGCCGAACCAAGTCGTTTTTTGGAGGAAATTGAGGAAAAGTATGTCGAGAACCTAACGCCGGTCAATGATGGTTACCGATACAAATCAACAATCGATAAGAATATTTTCGGCGAGGTGGACAAGAGTAAGCTGCGTCAGGTAAAGCCATCGAACGGAACCCCGCCCAGTGTTCAAGGCCCAAACGAAAACCAATTACGTAAGCTACGCAAACTAAAGCCCGAAATATCTTCTCCTACACAACCAATGGATTTGGACCCGGGCCTAGTAACAGGTGCCCGTGTCAATCATACTCGTTTTGGAAGGGGAAAAATCTTGAATATTGAAGGAGTGGGCAACGATAGAAAAGCGGAAATACATTTTGATCAGGGTGGAATCAAAAAATTATTGCTACGCTTTGCCAAACTTGAGGTTTTGGACAATGCCTAATACAAATTTTCACTTTCTGACAATTTAACCTTAGCTGATTTGGAGATTTTCTAATTAATAATTGGGAGTAGGCTACAATGGGTAAAAATGTTTAAATTCAGAGCTAATACTTTGAATTCTAAGACCAAACCAACCAACCTCCCCCTATGAAGAATCTCTTTCTTAAACCTGTTTTTTTAGCAGTCGCCATTCTTGTTGTCACGCTTTTTGGAGTGGCCGGTTATCACTACGCAATTGGATACCCCGCTTGGGTTACCATGATGGCCGGAATATTGATAGGCGTCGTACTGATTCTAGTTTTAAAATTATTGCTGACTTGGCTCTTTCCATTGGCCAAGAGAATTCCAGTGCCGATTGTAACAACAATCTTGGGAGGCTTTTTGGCGCTTTATATTATGAGGATGTATGTCTTTAGGTGGCCATCCCTTTTGTTCTACAGTCTCGCCTTGTTCGGGTTTATCTGTTTGGTCTTGATTGTTTTGGGTGTCTGGCAAATCATAAAGATTAAAAATACCGGTAGGGGAAGTGTTCTAATACTTATTGGTATTGTTCTGATTGCTTTGGGGCTTTATGGATTCAATGCCTTGGATGGCGACCCGTATTTGGAAGAATCACCATCCGAGCAAGATATATCGGTAACTACTTTGAGCGAATTGGGTGTGACTGACCCTTCTGAAAAAGGAAATTTTGATGTGGATGTTTTCACTTACGGCAGTGGAACCGATCAGAAAAGGCCAGAATATGCGGAGGGCGTTAGGCTCAAGACACCAACGGTAGATGCATCACTATTGCTACCGGAATGGAAGGGCAAAAAGAAAAAATGGCGCGAAAAATATTGGGGCTTTGGAGTGGATAGTTTTCCTTTGAATGCCCGTGTGTATATGCCCAAAGGTGAGGGTCCCTTTCCAATAGTGATGATGGTACATGGCAACCACAGTATGCTCGATTATTCCGATGGGGGTTATGCCTATCTCGGAGAGCTTTTGGCCAGCCGTGGTATTATTGGGGTCTCAGTGGATGAAAACTTCATCAACGGACATTGGTCCGGTGATTTTATGGGCAAGGAGATGCCAACTCGTGGTTGGTTGTTGCTCAAGCATCTGGAACAATGGAGAAATTGGAATAATGATGAGACTTCCGAATTATCAGGAAAGGCAGATTTGGGCAATGTAATCTTAATGGGGCATTCAAGAGGAGGCGAAGCGGTGTCCATTGCAGTAGCCTTCAACACGTTGGAGAGGTTTCCGAACAATGGCAACGAAAAGTTCGATTTCGATTTTGGAATCAAAGGGATCGTCACCATTGCGCCAACAGATTATCGTTACAATCGTGAAATCAGTCTAGTGGATATCAATTATTTGAGCATTCAAGGGGCGTCTGATTCTGATGAGACCAGTTTCTGGGGAATGCGTCCGTATCACAGACTGCAATTTTCCGATGATTTTGATGGGTTTAAAACCGGCTTGTATATGAACCATGCCAATCACGGTCAATTTAATTCATCTTGGGGACGGTCGGATTTTGGGGCTCCAATGAAATGGTTGCTCAATCTTGAACCACTCGTCATAGGTGAAGAACAAAGGCAAGTGGCCAAGGTTTATGTCAGTGCATTTGCCGAGAGTGTGTTCAAAGAAGATAAGGGTTATCTACCTATGTTCAAGAACGCGGATTTGGCGCATGATTGGTTGCCCAAAGAGACCTATAGAAGTCAATACAGTGATGCAAGCAAGCAAGTGCTGGTCAATTTTGAAGGAGATTTGGATTTGACCAGTGCCTTTGACAGCATAACACTTGCTGCCAAAAACTTCAAAATCTGGAGGGAAACCGAATTGACCGCTAGGGATGGGGGTGGCCAGCAAAACAACGCCTTGGTCCTAGGCTGGCACCATGGCAAAGATGTAGTGGAGGATTCCATACCGGCATTCAGAATTACGCTGCCGAATACATTCAAGAATTTAAGTGTCTCTGATACTTTGGCTTTATCCATGGCTATGGGCGATATTTCCGAACTAGAACTAAAGGATTTGGACAAAAAGACAGATTTGCCAAAGATTGGTTTCAATTTTAGGATTATGCTTAAAGACAGTACGGGGAATACCGCTTCGGTGATATTGTCGGATTACAATGCCTTACCGGGAGTTATCAAAACCAAGTTTACCAAGTTTGATTTCCTTGATGAAAATATGATTGGAAAAAACGCTGAAGACCAATTAAAAAGTTGCTATTTGCCGATGTCCTCATTCTTAAAACAGAATGATAGCTTGAAGCTGGACAAGATTAAAAGTATCCATATGGTTTTTGATAAGGATACTTTGGGTGTTGTTGTCTTGGATGATATCGGTTTTTACAAGAAACGAAATGTTCAATAACAGGGTTATCTTCGTGTATCAAGTTACTTATTACTTCTTGTTGTATGATAACTCTTGCAATGGTATTTGTGTTTCCTCAATATAACCATTGGATATTTTGTATGTTTTAACGGCCACGTCCGAGGTATTCTTAAAGGTGTTTTCTCTAAGAGTATAATGCATCTCACGGTTATGGTCAGTCTGTGAAATTTCACCGTATAGCATTGGTGAGCCGTACAGTGAAGATGCTTCGACCCTGCCGTTTGATTTATATAGCGCAATGTTTTTGATTTGGTTGCCCAAACAATCCATTTTGGTTTGCCAAGAAAAAACACCAAATTGTCTATCCTTTGAAGCAACAAAATTAATTTGACGGTTTCCTTGGACAAGAATGTCCACCAGACTATCAAATTTTGTAGGGTTTCTTATAGATTCGACCAATCCTCTAATATCTTCATTTATTGTGACGACTTTATCAGTATTGTTACATTCGGTGATATCCAATTTTTCCAGTTGCATCAAAAGATCGTCCATTTGGGCCAAGGTCTGTTTGGTGTTCAGCTGCTCTAGTCCTGACTTTTTGAACGAATCGCATCCAACAAAATATATCAATAGAACACAACCAATAACGAGGTATGTGAATGATTTTAATTTCATAACGCTACAATTTTTATTTAAAGTTGCGGCATTTGACTCAATTTTGATAGGTATAATTTACCAAACCCCATTTGAATTGACGAATGCCCTGTTTGCCTTTATAGATAGATTCCGAAATGACTGGAGGTTGGGTGCTTTATCATTTATTTAACAGGTAATGCCCCGATGTTAGGTTAGGTGGATTTAGTATTATCTTTGTGATTGGTCCAACTTATTTTTGATGGCAAATGGCAGAGTTGATAAAACTGTATGAAGAAAACCCCAACCCAAAGCAGGTCCAACAGGTTGTGGACGTGCTCAAGAAGGGAGGGCTTGTAATTTACCCCACGGATACGGTGTATGGGCTAGGTTGTGATATTACAAATTCCAAGGCGCTGCAACGTATTGCCCGTATTAAGGGTGTGAAGCTGGAAAAGGCCAATTGGTCGTTTATTTGTGCTGATCTGAGCAATCTTTCGGATTATGTTCGCCAAATTGATAGCCCCACTTTTAAAATTCTTAAAAGAACCTTACCAGGGCCGTATACCTTTATTCTACCGGGAAACAACAATTTGCCAAAGGACTTTAAGAAAAAGAAAACCGTAGGTATTCGTGTGCCCGACAATTCGATTGCCCGCGCTTTGGTGACAGGACTGGGTCATCCCATTGTTTCTACATCCATCCGTGATGATGATGATATTTTGGAATATACCACCGACCCTGAACTAATTTTTGAAAAATGGGAGAACCTGGTGGATATTGTAATCGATGGGGGATATGGAGACAATGTTGCCTCCACCGTAATAGACTTATCGGGTGATGAACCGGAAGTGATTCGGGAAGGCAAGGGCAGCCTTGAGATATACTAATAAAAAAAGCGGCCAATTTGGCCGCTTTCTTTTCTAAGCTTGTGCTAGATATCTTAGTTTCCAGAACCACCGATTGCTGGATCTTTCATTCCTTCTTCGATCATGCTATAGAACTGATCGATTTTTGGAAGTACAACAATTCTTGTTCTTCTGTTTTTGGCTCTGTTTGCAGAAGTATTGTTATCTACAAGCGGAACATAGTGACTACGTCCGGCAGCAGTCATCCTAGCTGGTTCTACGCCAAAATCATTTTGAAGGATTCGAACAACTGATGTTGCTCTCTTTACACTCAAGTCCCAGTTATCAGCAAGTTCAGAAGTTCTAATTGGCACATTATCAGTGTGACCTTCTACCATAAATTCAAAATCAGGCTTGTTGTTCACTACTTTGGCTACTTTTCCAAGTACTTCTTTCGCTGCATTGGTTACGTTGTAGCTTCCACTTCTAAACAATAGTTTGTCGGAGATGGAAACGAATACAACACCTTTTTCAACACTGATTTCGATATCTTCATCGTCCAAGTTGCCCAACACACCTTTCAAGCTCTGTACCAAAGAAAGGTTTACGGAATCCCTACGTGTTACGGCGTCTTGCAGTTTTCTAATGGTAAGGTCTTTTTCTTTAAGGCTTTCCAAAGACTTTTCGAGATTTTCAGCACCTTTTGTGGTAAGCGTTGTCAAGTTGCCCATATTGTTGATGAGTTCTTGGTTGTTTGCTTTAAGGAATGCATTTTGATCTTCTAGAGTTTTCAACCTAGAGTCGGCGGTTGCTTTGTCTTCCAAACAATCGTTCAATTTAACGGTTGCGGAATTTAATAGGTCTTGTGCTTCTTTGTGCTTGGCTTCCAATTCTGCATATTTCTTTTGCGATACACAAGAGGATAATAGAACTGTCATTGCCAATGTTCCTAGAAAAATTTTTTTCATAGTTCAGAATATAATTTAAGGATTGTTAGATATATCAAGTGTTAAAAACTACACCAAAATTAGATAAAAAGCAAAGTACCTATATTTCGGCTTCGTTAATCTTTTACTAAAATGTTAAAATTCTCTACTTGATGTACGAAGTAAGACCATACTATGGATGTTGCAACGTAGTATTTTAATATAAAATTAGCTTTTTCACGCTTTTGGTACATCTTTATAAAGTTAGCATAAAAACTAAGATGGGCACGTAGTATCGCAAAACAATGGTCGAACTTTAATTGGAACACAAAGCGCAATGCGGCCAAGCCGTCCAACACCAATCGGGCAAACACCAAGGGCAAAGCTTTTTTTCTAGGAAGATTTTTTGTGATGGAATAAAGGGAGTTTCTAAAGTTGAGAAATGTTTTCTTCGGGTTCATGTTGGAGAGGGTGCTTCCGCCCAAATGATACACGCTGCTATGGCCCACATAATATACCTTATGTCCTGCATTTTTGGCGCGCCAGCAAAGGTCTATCTCTTCTTGATGTGCAAAGTAGTCCTCATCAAAGCCTTCGAGTTGGTGAAATACATCACTCTTTATGAACATACAGGCGCCCGTGGCCCAAAATACTTCTCGAATATCATTGTACTGACCTTCATCCTTTTCAATGGTCTGGAAAATACGTCCCCTGCAAAACGGGTATCCGAACATATCGATAAACCCTCCCGCCGCACCGGCATATTCAAAATGATCTTTTTTGGTAAGGTCTAAAATTTTTGGCTGAATGATGGATGCTTCCGGTGTTGAGTTGAACGTGTCCATAATTGGGCCTAGCCAATTTGGAGTGACTTCCACATCGGAATTCAATAAGCAAAACACGTCGGCTTCAATATGTTCAAGACCATCGTTATAGCCTTTGGCAAAACCACCATTGGAACCATTTTCAACGATCCCGATAGAGGGGTAGTGCTGTTTTAGAAAATCCACGGAGCCATCGGAGCTAGCATTGTCCACTACGTAAATGTCGGCTCCTTGGGAAAACTCCATGACCGAGGGCAGGAACCTTTCCAGCAAGGCTTCCCCATTCCAGTTGAGTATGACGACGGCAATCTTCAAAACGGAGGCAAATTAACGGCTAAAATCAGGAATATCCTTCAAAAACGTATACTTTTCATTGTCGTGGTCCATTTCGCAGTAGTAATGTTCCAAACCATTCGTTACCATTAAACACTCGGCCTTCAACTCGTAATTGTATCGGGCTATTTGATCAAAGGTATCTTGGGTGATTTTTATCGCTGGCCCTTTGCATTCGATCAAAAGAAAAATGGAGCCATCTGGATTAAAAACAACCACATCGTATCGTTTCTTTAGCTTGTTGACCGTAAGTTGTTTTTCCACGTTGATCAAGCTCTTTGGATAGTTTTTGGTAAACACCAAATATCTGAGCACGTGCTGGCGGACCCATTCTTCCGGTTGGAGGACTACAAATTTTTTACGTAGCCCATCAAAAATGTACTGCCTATTTTGGCTATTTTTGATTCGAAACGAGTAAGGTGGAAAATTCAAATCTTGCATTCTACAAAACTGGTGATATAATTTGAATGGACAAAGTAAAAGAGATCGTATCGGAAATCAACAATGGAAATCCAAAACCTATTTATTTTTTAATGGGGGATGAGCCCTATTATATTGATAGGATTTCCCAATACATTGCCGAAAATGTACTTACCGAAGATGAAAAAGGCTTTAACCAAATGGTGCTCTATGGGAAGGACACCTCTGTTGATGATATAGTTGCCAATGCCAAACGTTTTCCCATGATGGCACAGTACCAAGTAGTTATCGTGAAAGAGGCCCAACATTTGTCCAGAACTATCGAAAACCTAGTGTCCTACGCCGAAAACCCGCAACCGACCACAATTCTGGTGCTTTGTTACAAGTACAAGAAGCTGGACAAGCGAAAAAAACTGTATAAGGCCATCAACAAAACTGGAGAGTTGTTCGAGAGCAAAAAACTCTATGATAATCAAGTAGCGGATTGGATACGCAGAACTTTGGCGAGCAAAAAGTATAAGATTTCTCCAAAGGCCTGCATTATGTTGGTGGAGTATCTTGGAACCGATTTGAGCAAAATCAGCAACGAGCTTGATAAATTGACGTTGATTGTCCCACCTACCACGGAAATAACACCTGAACTCATTGAAGAACACATAGGTATAAGCAAGGACTTTAATAATTTTGAGCTGAAAAAAGCGATTGGGGAACGTGATGTAAAAAAAGCATCACGGATTATTGATTATTTTGCCCAAAACCCAAAGGACAACCCCTTTGTGGTTACGGTTACACTTTTAAATACTTTTTTTACCCAACTTTTACAATACCATGGACTCAAGGATCATTCTCCCGGTAATGTGGCCAAGGTACTTGGTGTTAATCCCTATTTTGTAAACGAGTATGTGGTGGCCGCAAAAAACTACCCTATGAAAAGAGTGAGCGGTATTATCTCGAGCTTAAGGACCTTGGACTTAAAAGGCAAAGGAGTAGGGGCCAGCAATATGGCACAGACGGACTTGTTAAAGGAACTGCTCTCTGAAATAATCTAAAGATTATTTTTTATCCACACTGTATCTGCCCGGACCCAACAGCATGATCACCACAAAAAATGTAAGGTAAAGCAAGGCCATTTCCTTTCTTCCAAAAGGGTCGGCACCGTGGATTACAAATCCTGCGACGAACATGGTTATGGCGGTCGGGATGGCTGCCCACCTTGTTTTAAAACCTATAATGATCAATAGGGGACATACAAATTCGCCAACAACGGTCAAAAACAGTGTTGGAGCTTGACCAATACCAAAAGGGTTGGCAAATTCCGTGTTTCCGTTGATGAGATTCATAAGTTTTGGATATCCGTGGGTGAGCATAAATGCAGATGGAACTATTCTCAATAATGCCAAGCCCAGGTGAATCAGAGTATTGTTTTTCATGTGGGGAAAATTAATGCACGTGAAAATATAAATTATGTTTTAAAAAACGTAACATTAATTGACGAAAAGTGGTTTTGAGTTGATGCATGCCGAAATATTATCGTAAAGTTGGATAGGATTTCGGGTCGGATTCATGCATAGTTTGATACACTTTCTCAAAAATATCCTCTGCATTGGGTTTGGAAAAATAATCACCGTCAGAAGCATAAGCTGGCCTATGTTCTTTTGCGGATAGGGTTTGTGGTGCACTGTCCAAATATTTATAACCACCTTGCTTTTCCAGTACCTCTTGCATCAAATATGCCGAACATCCCCCTGGGACATCTTCGTCGATTACTAAAAGTCGATTGGTTTTTTGAACACTTTTTACCACATCGTGTTCCAAATCAAAAGGAAGCAATGACTGTGCATCGATTACCTCTGCATCAATGCCCACTTCCAATAGGTCATTCGCCACTTTTTCAACAATGCGAAGCGTGGAACCGTAGGACAACAGTGTAATATCCGTTCCCTCTTTTATGGTTTCTACTTTTCCGATAGGGGTACAGAATTCTCCCAGGTTGGAAGGCCTTTGTTCCTTTAGGCGATATCCGTTAAGACTTTCTATGACCAAAGCGGGTTCATCACTTTTCATAAGTGTGTTGTAGAATCCCGCTGCCTGTGTCATGTTTCTTGGTACCAAGATGTACATTCCCCTCAACAAATGAACCAATCCGCCCATTGGAGACCCGGAATGCCAGATTCCTTCCAAACGGTGCCCGCGCGTGCGTACAATAAGAGGAGCTTTTTGTTTGCCCACGGTCCTGTACATTAAAGTGGCCAAATCATCGCTCAAGGTTTGGATGGCGTAAAGGATATAATCCAAATATTGTATTTCGGCGATGGGACGCAGCCCACGTAGTGCCATTCCTATACCTTGACCTATTATGGATGTTTCACGTATTCCGGTGTCGGCGACCCGCAATTCACCATATTTTTTTTGGAGCCCCTCGAGACCTTGGTTTACATCCCCGATATTTCCGGTATCCTCTCCAAAAATCAGTGCCTCTGGGTATTTGGAGAAAAGAGCGTCAAAATTGTCCCTTAAAATGATTCTCCCATCGACCTCTTTGGCTTTTTCCGGGTAGGAGGGCAATACGGGCCCTATTTTTGTGGCCTTATTGTCCAGTTCGTTATATAGATGGGAGCTGTAATGAGGCTCGTTGACGCCCAAGAAATTATCGATCCATTGCTGGAGCTGTTTTTTTTCGGGAGTCGATTCGCCTAGAAGATAACGAAGTGCTTGCCTAGATTTTGAAGCTAAATCTTTCTTTAAAGGTTCTTCAATGGCAATTAAATCATTCTTTAATTTGTTGATAAATGCACGATTGGGACTTTCCCCGGCCGCTTTCTCCAATAGTCGTACCAATTCCTTTTTTGCGACCAACTGTGGCTTCAAAAACTCCGCCCAAGCTTCTTTTTTTGCTGCACGGACTTTATGTTTTATCTCTCGTTCTACTTTTTTGAGTTCCTCTTCTGTACTGATGCCGTTTTCAATGATCCACTCCCTAAAGCGTTTGTTGCAATCATTTTTGCGCTCCCATTCCAAACGTTCGGAGGATTTATATCGTTCGTGCGAACCTGAAGTCGAATGTCCCTGTGGTTGCGTCAATTCGGTTACATGGACCAATACGGGCACATGGCCATCACGGGCAATGTCCGAAGCATTCTCAAAAGCATGGATAAGTGCTGTGTAGTCCCATCCCTTTACTTTTAAAATTTCAAAGCCTTTATGTTCTTCATCTCGTTGGAATCCGCTCAAGGCTTCTGATATGTCACCTTTGGTGGTATGAAATTCTGCTGGCACCGAGATTCCGTATTCGTCGTCCCAAATGCTTATCACCATGGGAACTTGCATTACCCCGGCCGCATTTAGGGTCTCGAAAAAATGTCCTTCGCTGGTACTTGCATTACCAATGGTTCCCCAAGCTACTTCATTCCCATTTTTGGAAAAATTGGTCTGGTCAATGCCATCTACATGCCTGTATATTTTTGAGGCTTGTGCCAAACCGAGCAAACGTGGCATTTGACCTGCGGTACAGGAAATATCGGCACTACTGTTTTTTTGTTCTGTTAGATTTTTCCATGTTCCATCCTCATTTAGGCTGTGGGTCACAAAATGACCTCCCATTTGTCTTCCGGCGCTCATGGGGTCTTTTTCCAGGTCGGTCGTCGCATAAAGTCCATGGAAAAATGCTTTTGGAGTTAGATAGTCCAAAGCCATCATAAAAGTTTGGTCACGGTAGTAACCACTCCTAAAATCACCATCTTGAAAAGCCCTTGCCATCGCAAGCTGGGGCAGCTCTTTCCCGTCGCCGAATATTCCAAACTTGGCTTTTCCGGAGAGTACTTCGCGGCGTCCCAACAAGCTGCATTCCCTGCTTGTAACGGCTGTCTCATAATCTTGGAGAATTTGAGATTTAAAATCGTCAAAAGAGATATCGTTACTTGTGCTAGGGTTAGGTTTCATGGATGTTTGAAGATTTATGCAAATCTATTAAAAATACATCAAAAACGCAACATCAAATATCGTTAATAAAATAAGAATACGTTAATTTTTAATATAAAAAATCAATTATATTTCAATATTATTAAAATATAAGGGCTCTATATTGTTGATTTGTTAATCAAAACCACTTCCTTGTAAACAGGCCTGTCAAGGTTCTTGGGCTAATGGTAACGATAAAGCGGATGCGCTCACCGTAGTTGTTCTGGGCTATTTCCCACCCCCGATTGGAATATACGGGAAAGTAGAGCTCAAAATAATCCGTCACCAAATTTAGGCGAATACCGGAGTCGTACACAAAACGGGGATCCTCTCCCTTATTTCTGATAAACCCTAGATCTCCATAAGCTTCTACCCATCTCCAAATATTTGTACTCGCGTTGGTGGTGGCTATCCAATCATTTGCAAAAGGATTCTCCAATTTGGATTTAAAGCCTCCCTCGGCAATAATAACCTGTTGACTGTATAGTCCGGAGTCCTCGGACCTGCCCAGATAAGCTAGGTCGAACATATAATCCGTGGGCCTATCGAGTGCAAAACTGAAAAAATTGGATTCCGTATCGTTCCTTAAAAATTTACCGGCGTAGAAACGTAGATTGAATTGCCGGTTGCTCTGAAAAAGTTTTCTGTATTCGAATTCAAAAGCAAGCTTTGTGAACTCACTGGAATGTTGGGCATCTATGGACCATAGGGAATAGTTGAGAATGTTGTTGTCCACATCCGTAAATCTAATATTCATCACACCATAGTCGGGGTCGGTATCCAATTCTCCAATAAGGTCCTCATCTATGCTCCTGTAGACGCTTCGGTACCTAAAAAGGAGATTTTGCCTCCGATTGGAACGTAGGTCGTTTGGTCTCCATCCAAAGCTTACAGCCGGTGTAATCGTGGTAAACCTGGAATTTTTTTGAAAGTGGGATGTGGAAGCTGAAAATGAATAATTGGTGGCATAAAGCCCTGTCTTTTTATGATACTTTCTATATCTAAATCCGACTTTCCCTACCATTGTTTTTTCCAAAAATGAATAAGTAGGCGAAATATCGTACTGGAATTGGCGCTCCAAAAAGGTTTTGTTGTACAAGCGCAAACCGGGTGTAATGCCATCATAAAGGTTAAAGTTTGCAATCGGGACGTAAAAAACTTGGTTGTAGTATGGATCTTCCGTGTCCTTGAAGAATTGAAACTTTAATTTTTTGTTACTGGATAACCAACCGTTCAAGGTTTTCCAGTTATCCCGTTGATTAAATTCTGGAATTTTTTGGTCGTAATTGAGTACTAATCGATCTTCGCTTTTGCGAGGTATGGCAAAGCTCTTTGTGGTATCTATGTCCGAAAACCAATATTGGGATACCACCGAATCGTTTTGTAGCCCAAAAACCGATATGGGAACGTTGGTACCCCTCTTGTTTTTCAGGGTGAAGGTGATGGAGTCTTCGGACTTTTTGATTTTTTTTATCTTAAAGTCTATTTTTTTGTCCGTGGACACATATTCGTCAAAGAACCAATCAACATCTTTGTCTGCATATTTTTCAATGGTGCTTCTAAAATCCAAAGCGGATACCTGTTGTTTTTGTTTGTAGTTTTTGAAGAAATCCAACACCGTACTATCGATTTCCTTTTTGCCCAAATAGGCGGACAAATAGGACATTCCAAGTCCGGCCTTGTAGCCATTGGCTATTTTTTCGTTGAACTTGATCAGGGAATCATTGGAGGTCGTTAGTGCTTGGTCTATGTTTTTGCGAGCGGATAACATACTGAACAATGAGTATTGTTCATTAAAGTCCATCTGTGCAAGGTGAAAATTCTTGAGTCCCCAAACCTTGGAAAGTTTTCCGATCAGTTTTTGGTCCGGATAATGCTCTTCCACGAATTTTATCATGAGGTAATACCCAATGGCGTCGTTCACCCATCTTTCTTTCCTTGGGTTTAGGTATAAGGATTCCTTCAGGTAAGTTCGAATGGCCGTTTTTAAAAATTTCATTTCAAACTGAAATTGTTCTTGATATGGCCTAATAAATGATGGAAGCTGACTGATTCCGTATAGTGGAGACCTGTTATAGTCAAATTCGCTAACCAAAAGATTGTCATGGGGGTATTCGCCCAAATTCTCATGAAGAAATTGAGCGATTTTATTAATAGATATACCTTGGGCTATTTCTTCGTACTTATTGGATTCAATATCGGTGGTGATATTAAGGTGGCCTATAATGTGCTTGGTAAACCTTTGGTCAATGGTAAGGATGATTTCACAACTTTTTCTTTTGTCGCCAAAGAGCTGTACATGCTGTCCTCCTGGGAAATTGGAAACACTAGACATACGATAATTGGAGGCCACGTAGAGTAGGTTTGGAAATGTGAGGTTGACCCTTGTATTGGTAATGTCGGTATAGATGTCATCAAGGTTTTTGTTATCGTACAGTTCCCATTCCCCATTCGTATATACCGCCGGAGTAAGGTACCAATCCTTTAAATTATAACCATTGCCGGTATGCCCGTAACCAGTAAACTTTGCTTCCGGTAATCTTATGGTGTATGTGAAAAATAACTGAACGGACTCTCCCGGTTTAAGGATTTCATTTAGGTTAACGGCAATAATATCCGTATTGCCCCGCCGTTTCCAGTCCAAACCCGCGTAGTTGTCATCAACAATGGATTTTATGGTAGTTTTACCCCGTTCCCTATCCTTTGCCAAGTGCAAGCTCCTGTTGAACTCCTCCCCAAATCTCTTCGCCAGAGCGGTATTTTTGTTGGAGTAGGCGTGGTTCCAGTCATTAAAGTACAACGTGGAAAGACCTCTTTTGGACTGATTTACATAGGTGAAATGTTGTCGTATCCGAATCTGATTGGTGGGGCCATCGAGAGTGGCCATAACCTCATTTTGGTGTTGTGACCAAAGTTTTGGGCACACCATAATGATAAACAGCGCAACAGTAAGCAATGTTCGATGGTTTATCAATGTGCTACGATTAAAAATTCGGACTAAGGGTTCTTCCCTTGTAGAAGGCATCGATGATTTCGACTACCTCATCTTCGGTGTCCACTAATTTGATCAAATCAAGGTCTTTTGGGCTAATGTTACCAGCTTCGACCAAAGTATCTTTGATCCAATCCATAAGCCCCTTCCAAAATTCGGAACCAACAAGTATAATGGGAAATGTGTGTATTTTATGTGTTTGGATAAGGGTGAGCGCCTCAAAGAATTCATCCAATGTGCCGAACCCTCCAGGCATTACCACAAAACCTTGCGAATATTTTACAAACATCACTTTCCTTACAAAAAAGTAATCAAAATCAAGGCTTTTGTCATCATCAATATAGGGATTGTCGTGCTGTTCAAACGGTAAATCAATGTTCAATCCAACGGAAGTCCCGCCTGCTAAGCTGGCTCCTTTGTTACCAGCTTCCATAATTCCGGGCCCTCCACCTGTAATAACTCCATAACCGGCCTCGGCGATTTTTTGAGATATTTTTACTGCCAAATCATAATAAGGATGACCTTCACGTACCCTTGCCGACCCAAAAATGGAGACACAGGGGCCTATCCTGCTCATTTTTTCAAATCCATTGACAAACTCGCCCATAATTTTGAATATGGCCCATGAATCGTTTGTCTTGATCTCATTCCATCCCTTGGAATGTTGCTCTCTTCGCATATGCATAACTTTTATTTAAACTGCGCGCGCAATTTTTTGTTTAGTATTTTCCAATTCTTTCTTTAAAAACTTGGCGGTAAAGCTTTTTTTGTCCTGAGCCACTTCTTCCGGTGTACCTGTGGCAACGACCGTTCCACCACCTCTTCCTCCTTCGTACCCTATATCAATAATATGATCCATCATTTTGATCACATCCATATTGTGCTCTATTACCAAAATGGTATTTCCTTTGTCCACCAAACGGTCGAGCACGTCCATAAGTACTCTAATATCTTCAAAATGTAAGCCTGTTGTTGGTTCGTCGAGGATATAAAAGGTGTTTCCGGTATCTCGTTTGGAAAGCTCGGCAGCTAACTTCACCCTTTGGGCCTCACCACCGGAAAGGGTAGTGGACTGCTGACCCAATGATATATAACCCAAACCTACATCTTTTATTGTTTTAAGTTTACGATGAATTTTTGGAATATTCTCAAAGAAATCAACTGCCTCGTTGATGGTCATTTCCAAAACATCGGCAATTGATTTGCCCTTGTATCGGATTTCCAAGGTTTCCCGGTTAAATCTTTTCCCATTACAGGTTTCGCATTCTACGTAAACATCGGGCAAAAAGTTCATTTCAATGACTTTAAGGCCGCCTCCTTGACAGGTTTCACATCTTCCGCCGGCCACATTAAAGCTAAAACGCCCCGGTTTATATCCTCGGATGGTAGCTTCCGTGGTTTTGGCGAAAATTGAGCGTATTTCGCTAAAGACCCCGGTGTAGGTGGCTGGGTTTGAGCGTGGTGTACGGCCAATGGGAGACTGGTTGATATCTATGACCTTGTCGATATGTTCCAAACCCTTTATTTTTTTGTAGGGCATTGGTTTTTTAACCCCGTTAAAGTAGTGGGCATTCATGATAGGGTAGAGGGTTTCGTTCACCAAAGTGGACTTGCCACTACCAGATACCCCGGTGACGCCGATCAATTTTCCCAAAGGGAAATCCACCGTCACATTTTTAAGGTTGTTGCCTGTACAGCCCGAAAGGGTGATTTTTTTGCCCGTTCCCTTTCGCCTTTCTTTTGGTATGGGAATTTCCAGTACCCCTGTAATGTATTGCGCAGTCAATGTTTGTTGATTGACCAAATCCTTGGGGCTTCCTTCTGAAATGATTTCTCCGCCATGCTTGCCCGCTTTTGGACCAATGTCGATGACGTGGTCCGCGCATTCGATCATATCCCGGTCGTGCTCCACTACGATTACAGAATTACCAATGTCGCGAAGTGCCTCCAAGGAATGGATTAACCGTTCATTGTCTCGCTGGTGCAAACCGATGCTAGGCTCATCCAAAATGTACAAAACACCTACTAACTGCGAGCCAATCTGAGTGGCCAACCGGATACGTTGCGCTTCACCGCCGGACAATGACTTGGAACTTCGGTTCAAGGAGAGATAATCAAGGCCTACATCCAACAAAAAACCTACACGTGCCTTGATTTCTTTAATGATTTCTTCTGCAATCTTCTTTTGGTTACCTCCCAAGGTATCTTCCAAATGCTTGAAAAAAATGTCCAGCTCCACAATGTCCATATGGGCCAGTTCAGCGATGTTTTTGTCGTCTATTTTAAAATAGAGGGACTCCTTTCGCAATCGTGATCCTTCACAAGTTGGGCATTGCACTTTGTCCATATAATCTTTGGCCCATCTTTTTATGGATGTGGAATTGGCCTCTTCATACTGTGTTTTGATGAAGTTGGAAATACCCTCATAATCGATTTTGTACTGCCTTTTTACACCTAGGCTTTTGGAATCCACCTCAAAGCTTTCCTTACCGCCGTTCAAAATAATATCCATGGCTTCTTCTGGAATCTTTGCAATGGCATCGGTCAGGTCAAAATTGTAGCGCTGGGCGATGGTTTCCAATTGTTTGAATGCCCATGACTTTTTGTACTCCCCCAGCGGAGCCAGTCCACCGGATTTTATGGATGCCTTTTTGTTCGGGATGATTTTGTTCTCGTTTACTTGGAACACATGGCCCAGTCCACTGCATTCGGGACACATTCCTTTTGGTGAGTTAAAAGAAAATGTATTGGGCTCGGGAGTGGGGTATGAGATTCCCGATGATGGGCACATCAAGTCCCTACTGAAGTATCGCGGTACCGTCTCGCCCTCTTCCAGCACCATCAGAACATTTTCTCCACTGTACATCGCCGTGTTGATGGTTTCACTCAACCGTTTATGGAAATCTTCACTATCACCAACTTTTAAACGGTCGATTACGATTTCGATATCGTGGGTTTTGTATCGGTCGACTTTCATTCCTTTGGTAATGTCGGTAATCTCACCATCTACACGGACCTTTACAAAACCCTGCTTAGCAATTTGTTCAAACAATTCACGATAATGTCCTTTACGCGACTTGATTACCGGGGCAAGCACATTTATTTTCTTGTCCTTGTACGACTCAATAATCAAATCCTTGATTTGCTCATCGCTATAGCTTATCATTTTTTCGCCCGTATTGTAACTGTAGGCATCTCCGGCGCGAGCAAAAAGAAGACGGAGAAAATCGTAAACCTCCGTGATGGTTCCGACCGTTGAGCGCGGGGATTTTGACGTAGTCTTTTGCTCAATGGCGATTACCGGAGACAGACCATCTATTTTATCCACATCAGGACGTT
>JANSXF010000033.1 GCA_024743095.1 Flavobacteriaceae bacterium | reverse complement strand
TATAAGTGGTATGGAATTGTTAATTTTTATCCGTCCAAATCATTTTGTCAACTCTTTAACCAAGCTTTACGGATCTTTTCGCTTTAGCACCTTGTCCTTGAGTACTTTGTCCTGCACATATTTTGCATAATTTCGACTCACCGGTATTTTATGTCCTTCCTTCAATATAATTTCATGGTTTTCAAGGCTGCGGATTTTGGAAACAGGGACTATGTATGACTTGTGCACACGAACGAATTTCTCGGCATCCAGATTCTCTTCAATAGTCTTCAATGGCATTAGGCTTAAATGCTTTTCAGAAGAGGTCTGGATAAGAATGTAGTTCTCCATCGCTTTCACGAACAATATTTCGGAGGTGTATATTTTTTGGTAGCGACCATCACATTTTACAAAAAAATGATCCAGGTCGGCGGTTTCTTCCATTGATTCTCTGTCGCCGGCCTTGAGGTTATGGTACCTGCCTGCCTTGGCAATGGCCTTATAAAATCGATTGAAGGTAATCGGTTTCAATAGATAGTCGATCACATCAAAATGAAATCCGTCGACCGCATAATTTGGAAAGGCAGTAGTTATAATGACCATGGGTAAATTGGAACGGACCTTTAAAAAGTCCAGACCGGTTAAAAAAGGCATTTGAATATCCAAAAAAATAAGATCCACTGAATGCTCTCCCAGTATCAGGTCCAGTTCCAAGGCATTCTCTACCGTGCATATGAGTTCCAATTGATCAACTACCTTGATGTAGTCCCCGATCACCTCCCTGGCAAGTGGCTCATCGTCCACTATGATGCAACTTAACTTTTTTGCCATTCCAGTTCTAATTTTATGGAAAATCTATCTTTTTGGTTTTCAATGTCCAGCACATGGGATTCAGGATATAGCAAATCCAGCCTCCTGACAACATTTTGGAGTCCGATACCTTTTGGTATTTTGGTATCAACATAAATTTCATCGGGCCCTTTGCTGTTTTCAATATACAATTTCAGGATTTTATCATTCACTTGAAGCGACATATGGATAAAATGTCGTTTTCCTTTTCCTTTTGAGATATGTTTGAAGGCATTTTCAATAAAAGGAATCAGAATAAATGGGGCTATTTTTTTTCCTCCCTTGCTATGGTTCAAAATATCGAACTGCATCTCGGTGCTATCGGAATCCAATCGAAGCTTTTCAAGGTCGATAAAGTTTTCAATAAAATGAAGCTCCTTTTCAAGATCGATTTTTTCATCGTTGCATTCGTACAATTGAAAGCGGAGCATGTCCGAGAAATTGGCAAGAGATTCTGATGCGAGGTCAGGGTTTTTATGTATCAGGGCAAAGATGGAGTTGATCGTGTTGAATAAAAAGTGGGGGTTGATCTGCGATTTCAAATACTTCAGTTCGGTTTCCAGATTTTGCTTTTCCAGACTGAGTTTTCGCTTTTCGGCCTCAAGCCAATTCTTCCCCAGTTTTATGCTCATTCCCAGGGTCATACATGCAACCGTGGAGGGCAGGGCCCATACAAAATATATGGTCGAAAACTGATTTGGATAAACCCCAAATAGTTCGAACAAGGATCTTCCCGATAGATAGGCCGTTAAAAAATACCCGCTTGTAATAAATGCATTGCAGATCAATATAGTGGCCAGCACGGAAAGGACATAACTAAAGTATTTCCCCACATACAAAAGCTTGGGAATAAGATAATAAAGGTTGAAATACACCCCGATTACCTGAAATATGACATAGAAATAGAATTTAAGTGTGGTATCGCTATGGAGTAAATAGTCGCTTACCTCTGAAATGCTCCCCACATTGATTGTAAGCCAAACCAAATGATAGCAGAACCAAAACGGAATATGGTAGAGTTTGCTGCGTACCATAAATTTTTTCAAGCGGCTAAGGTCCATGCGTAAAAGACTAAGACATACAAGTTAGTTTTTTTGATAATTCATCTGTAACGAATTGACATATGGCGCTAAATAATTGACGAAATGCATTTTAAGGCTTTGTCTTTCCAATCATGTCATTGGTCAATAGCTTTAGGGCTTAAGTCAATATGATTGGGCAAACAAAATAGCAGGTATTTCATTTGGGTCAAATTTGATTCAAAATGGAAAAAGACAGGACAATGCCACTTGTGATAATTGCCATCTACCTAGTGTTGGGATTCATTAAAGTCTACGGTCAGGTGTACGGTAGGGTGGTCGATACCGAAAATAGCCCCGTTCCCTTTGCCAACGTATTACTCCTAAGAGCCTCCGACGGTACCTTGGTGACGGGGACAATTACGGAGGAAGATGGTGGATTTTTGGTAGATCATGACAATCCGGGCCTTTATATGGCCAGAGTTGTGAATTTAGGCTATTCCGACTACGAAACCGAAACCTTTGCTTTGGAATCTTCTTCCGTTTTGATGGATCTTGGTATTTTGGTGCTAGAGGAATCCATCAGCCAGCTGGATGAAGTGGTTTTGGAAGCCAAAAGAAATTGGGTGCAGAACACACCAGAAGGTCGGGTAATCAATGTCCAAAGCAGTATTTTGACAAAGGGCAGCAATGCACTTCAACTATTGGAAAGATTGCCCGGGGTTATTTTGGACCATAGGGACAATCAGTTTTCCCTGAACGGGCAAAGTGGTGTCACTGTATTGATCAACGGTAGAAGGATGACCATGCCGATGGAGGATGTGATGTCGCTTTTGGAAGGCACTCTGGCCGATAATATAGAAAAGGTAGAACTTCTGACCTCCCCGTCGGCCCAATATGATGCTGATGGGGGAGCGGGGATCATCAACATCGTATTTAAAAAAGGGCTGGAACAAGGTAGCCAATGGAACTTTAGCGGGAGTTTGGGATATGGTCATTGGGAAAAAGCAAGTTCTTCCCTAAACTATTCCTATGGCAAGGAAACGCTTCGCCTAAATGTTGGCTATTCTTGGTTCCACGACCATGGAAAAAATGGGTTCGAGGGCTCTGGGTCAAGTTTTCAACCCATTCTAGGTGCTCCGAGCCAAACTGTATTCTCCACCTATTTTGACAATAACAACGATACACAAAATATCAATTTTGGTTTGGGTTGTCAGCTTTCACCTAAAGTTGAAATCGGTGGGGAATTTATTTGGAGTTTAACCAATAACCTCTCTATTTCCGATGTGAACAATCAAAGATATATTGAGGGACAGGATTTTTTCAGGTCCCATTTGGTGACGCGCGGAACCTCTGATAAGTCCAATGTTATCTCCTCGTTGTATATGAAAACAGATCTAGCCGAGCGTTCGGATTTTACGGTGGACATAAGCTACCTGGATTTCAAGAATACTAATCCGGCCACCACAGTAAGCCAATATTTTAACGAGGGTGATGAAATGATTCATCCTGAAAATGAAATTTTTACGGACGGGAATCGTGGTTTTAGTGAATCTGCTATTCATCTAGGGGTGCTAAAATTGGATTATACCCATGAGTTCAATGAAAAAGTGGATGTAGGGTTTGGATTCAAGGGCAGTTATGCCAACAATTCCAACGATAGTAAGGTCGAGACCAATGTGGGTGGTCTCTGGGAGGTGGACCCACGTTCACAAAGCGTGATTTCGAGTACTGAAAAGTTATGGGCATTGTATGGGCAATTCAATGTGGGATTCGGAGAAAAATCAAAATTGAGAACAGGGGTCAGGTACGAGGATTGGAAACGAACCCTTTCCAGTGCAGAGGATGATTTTTCCATACGTCAATTCTTTCCGTCCGTAACCTATCAGTATCAACTTTCCGAAAATCACCAATTGAACCTGAACTACAACCGACGAATAAGCAGACCGTCCTATTCTGACCTGGTAACCAGTTTATATTACAATGACCCCACAGCTATTTTTACGGGAAACCCTTTATTGCGTCCCGGCATCACTAATTCTTTACAGATGGGATATACCGGGAACGGGTTCTCGGCAGAAATTTTACTGCAAAAGGAAGTCGACCCGATAATCCGATATCAGCTTACAACAACACCTCAAAACGACATTCTTGTGGTCTCTCCCCAAAATGCTGATTATCAGAAGAACATCGGCCTGTATTTGAACATTCCATGGGATTGGTCGGCATGGGGAAAACTTAATGTTTCATCCACTTCGGCCATTCGTGATTACAGGATTTCCTACAGTCCGGACCCTGCGGAAAAAACCTATTTTTATCAAAGCCTGAACTTTAATCAAACTATTGCGCTGCCCTGGGAAATGGATATGGAATTTTCCGGCTGGTATAATTTTGACCACTACAACGGAACCAACTTTACCAAAGGGTTTGGTGTTTTGAATTTTGGACTTTCCAAAGCATTTAAAAATAACTGGGGAACATTGCAGCTCAGTATCTCCGATGTGTTCAAGTCAATGAAAATTTATAGTCATCTCAGTGGTATGACCCCTATTGTTTTCGATATTGATACCAATTCCACCTACAGGGACGAATCGGCATTTACACGAATATTTCGGGTTACGTATTCCAGAAGCTTTGGAAGTGCATCCGGCAAAAAATCCCGTAATCTGGAAAAAGAAGAGTTTAATCGTATCAACTAGGAGGATGCTTTTTTCTTTTTTCCCAATAACCGTTTTATCTCGTTCAATTTCATCAAAGCCTCCACGGGTGTCAGTGTATCGATGTCCAAGTGTAAAATTTCCTCCTTGATCTCTTCCAACAAAGGATCGTCCAAATTGAAAAAACTTAACTGCATTTCATCTTGAGAGGCTTTTAATTTGTCGCTGACCTCTTCACTTGAGTGTGATTTTTCAAGCTTTTTCAAGATTTTGTTGGCTTTTTGGATCACCTGTTGAGGCATTCCCGCCATTTTGGCTACATGTATTCCAAAACTGTGTTCACTTCCACCGGGAACCAATTTCCGTAAGAAAAGGACATTGTCCTCCAGTTCCTTTATGGATACATTATAGTTTTTGATGCGTGAAAACGTATTGGTCATGTCGTTGAGCTCGTGGTAGTGGGTGGCGAATAGTGTTTTTGCTTTGGCCGGATGTTCATGTAGGTATTCGGAAATGGCCCATGCAATGGAAATACCATCATAAGTGCTTGTGCCGCGACCGATCTCATCAAGTAGTACCAAACTACGCTCCGAAAGGTTGTTCAAAATAGAGGCCGTCTCGTTCATTTCCACCATGAATGTCGATTCGCCCATCGAAATGTTGTCGCTGGCTCCGACCCGTGTGAATATTTTATCCACAACACCCAAATTGGCCTCTGTGGCAGGAACAAAACTTCCCATTTGTGCCAACAGAACAATTAGCGCCGTTTGTCGTAAAAGGGCCGACTTACCACTCATATTGGGTCCGGTAATCATAATGATCTGTTGTTCCTCCCGGTCCAAGAGTACATCATTGGTCACATACGTATCACCAATGGGCAATTGTTTTTCGATAACTGGGTGCCTTCCTTCTTTAATGTCGATATCCTTGGAATCGTTTATTACGGGTTCCACATAGTTGTTTTCTTTTGCCAATTGGGCAAAGCCACATAGGCAGTCCAATTGTGCAATTAGATATGCATTGAGCTGTACGGGGGCAATGTGTTCCTGCATCCAGACGAGCAATTGCTCAAACAGCTGTTGTTCCAATTGAAAAATGCGTTCTTCCGCACCCAATATTTTGGATTCGTACTCCTTTAACTCTTCGGTAATGTAGCGCTCTGCGTTGACCAAGGTCTGTTTGCGTATCCAAGTTTGGGGAACCTTGTCCTTGTGTGTATTACGGACCTCAATGTAGTATCCGAAAACGTTGTTGGATGCTATTTTTAAAGAAGAGATTCCAGTTTCCTTGGTTTCGCGTTCCAGCATCTTGTCCAAATAATCCTTTCCGGAAAATGCCAATCCGCGGAGTTCATCCAGTTCTTCGCAATAGCCTTCTGCGATGGTATTGCCTTTGGCAATGTTCACGGGAGCTTCCTGGTTGAGTACTTCTTTAATTTTGGAGCGGAGCACATCACAATCGTTCAAGCGCTCGCCAATATTTTTGAGCGAACCATTGGTGCTGTTTTGGGCCAATTGTTTAATTGGGACAACAGCTTCCAATGAATTTTTAAGTTGAACTACTTCTTTGGGATTGATTTTGCCAGTGGCCAATTTGGAAATCAATCGTTCCAGGTCCCCCATCTGTTTGATGTATCCTTGAATCTGGTTCAGTTGTTGGTCCCCATTCTTTAAATAGGACACTACCTGATGCCTTTGTTGGATTTTCTCCACATTTTTCAGGGGAAGTGCAAGCCATCTTTTTAATAAACGTCCCCCCATTGGCGAAATGGTCTTGTCGATGATGTCCAATAGGGTCACCGCATTCTGGTGCGAGGAATGGTATAGTTCCAGGTTTCTGATGGTAAAACGGTCCATCCAAACGTATTGCTCCTCGGCAATGCGTTGTATTTTATTGATATGTTGTAGCCGGCTGTGCTGGGTTTCTGATAGATAGTGCAGCACAGCTCCTGAGGCAATGATGCCGTGGTTAAGATGGTCTATCCCAAATCCTTTCAGCGTTTTTGTCCCAAAATGGTTGTTCATGCTCTCTTGGGCATAGTCTTCCTGAAAAATCCAATCTTCCAAAAAGAAACAGTGGAACTGGTTTCCAAAACATTCCACAAAATCTTTTTTATGGCTTTTGGATACCAAAACCTCGTTGGGCGAAAAATTCTGGAGTAGTTTGTCCACTTGCTCTGTTGAGCCTTCAGAGGTCAAGTATTCCCCAGTGGAAATATCCAGAAAGGAAATTCCCAGTTTGTTGCGCCCAAAATGTACGGCGCACAAAAAGTTGTTGCTCTTGGCCGAAAGGATGTCATCGTTTAGGGCTACCCCGGGAGTTACCAGTTCGGTTACCCCACGTTTTACAATGCTTTTTGTCTGTTTGGGGTCTTCCAACTGGTCGCAAATGGCAACACGTTGCCCTGCCTTTACCAATTTGGGCAAATAGGTGTTGAGCGAATGGTGAGGAAAACCGGCGAGTTCGGTCTTGTCGCCCCCATTGTTCCTATGGGTAAGGATAATGCCCAATATTTTGGCGGCCTTTACCGCATCTTCTCCAAAGGTCTCGTAAAAGTCCCCAACACGGAACAACAACAGGGCATCAGGATGTTTTGCCTTAATGGCATTGTACTGTTGCATCAACGGGGTTACCTTCTTAGTCTTTTTCTTGGCTGCCAAAGCGATTTAATTCTGTTACTTTTGCCCAAAATTGGGATGGAAACGAATATATTGTTTTCATTGACCACAAGAAATTTTTGTTGATATTTTGACCTCAATGTTTAAAAAATGAATCGAAAACTGGAAAATAACGAGCTGGACCGATTGGATGTGACCGGTTTTAAGGGGGCCGAAAAATCGCCTATCATCATCATTTTGGACAATGTTCGCAGCTTGAACAATATCGGTTCCGTATTTAGGACCGCCGATGCTTTTTTGATAAAAAAAATATATCTCTGCGGCATCACGGCCACTCCTCCGCACAAGGACATGCGTAAAACGGCATTGGGTGCCACCGAAAGTGTGGAGTGGGAATACCGTAAAGATACATTGGAATTGGTCAAAGAGTTAAAAGCAGAAGGCGTGAAGACAGTCTCGGTAGAACAAGCTGAAAAAGCCGTTATGCTGAATGACTATCAAGTGGATTCTGAGAAAACCGTGGCATTGATATTTGGAAACGAGGTCAAAGGGGTATCTCAGGACGTAGTATCGGCCAGCGATACGGTTTTGGAGATTCCACAGTTTGGGACCAAACATTCTCTGAATATATCGGTTAGTGCGGGTGTAGTGGTCTGGGATATTTGGTGCAAACAAAACGCCCAAAAATAAAAATGGCCCTGAAAAACAGGGCCGTATATAAAGTCTGAGTTAGTTAGTTTCTCTTTTAACAGGGTGCTAATAAAATAAAACCATTCGTTATATCCAAACATTTTCCAAAAATTCTCTTAAATGTTTGACAAAAGTATGTTGTCCTCCAGCTTTTCTAGAATGAATTCATAATCCTTTGGATTGTTCACAAAATCCAGCTCGCCCATATCCAAGATAATGCTGTTTTGACCGGGATTGCTCTTGATGAAATCCAAATAACCACGATTGATCTTTTCCAGATAGACAGGGTCAATGTTCTGTTCGTAATCGCGCCCTCTTTTTTTAATATTGGCAAGCAACCGTTCGGTATTTTGATACAGATAGAGATAGATTTCGGGTTTTCTTACCTCTTTGTACATAAAATTAAAGACCTTTCGGTATAGATTGTACTCCTCATTCTGCAAGGTAACCTTGGCAAAAATCAATGATTTGAAGATGTCGTAATCACTTACCATAAAGTTCTTGAAGAGGTCAAACTGCGAAGTGTCATCCATAAATTGTTGGTACCTATCCGCCAGAAAGGACATTTCCAAAGGAAATGCATAGCGTGCTTGATCTTCATAAAACTTAGGTAGAAAGGGGTTGTCCGCAAAACGTTCCAGTACCAATTTGGCATTAAAATCATTGGAAATCATTTTGGAGAGCGTAGTTTTTCCTGCTCCGATGTTTCCTTCAATGGCAATAAGTTGTAATTGGGAAAACAGCCCAGATCTGTCCTTAAAAAGTTTGTGCTTGGTCTTTGTTAACCTTGTTTTGTCCCTACATTCCTGCAAAAGGTTCCGGGTATCTTTATCAAGCACGGGGTGATAAAACTGTGGGGCAATATCGCTCAAGGGTTTTAACACAAAGTTCCTGTGCTGCATATGAGGGTGGGGAACCACTAGGTAGTCGGAGTTTATGGCTTCCGTGCCATAATATATAATGTCAATATCCAAAGTTCTGGAGCTATGTCCGGATGCTGGCCGTACCCTTCCAAAATCCTGTTCTATCTGTAAAAGAACTTCAAGTAGTGCCTTAGGGTTTAACGGAGTTAAAAGGGAAAGGGCGATATTCAGGAAATCATCCCCTTTAAATCCTATGGAAGGGTTTTCATAGACCGAGGAAATATCCAAGATTTTCCCAGCTTTCTGCTGAATGTGGAAAATAGCTTTTTGGAGGTTCGCATAGCGATTTCCCAAATTACTGCCCAACGATAGATAAACCTTTTGCTTTATGACCATAATCGAAGAAACAAAGTAAACAAAACAATACTACATTGGTTATATTTGATGCGTATTAAATTTGACTGAATGAAGTTTTTAAGAAACCTGTTGGCCTCGATATTGGGGAGCTTGGTGGCATTTATGGTCATTGTTGGGATGTTTTTCATTTTTATGGCCCTAGTGGGTAGTATGGATGATGGAGTAGTGGTGAAAGAGAACAGTGTTCTGGAGCTTAGTTTTGTAGCCCCGATTTTGGACTATACGGGTAAGGACGATAGCGACCCTTTCGCTGCACTATGGGTGGAAGAACTTGGTTTGGACGAGATTTTACATTCCATAGAAGTGGCCAAGAACGATAACAATATCGAAGGAATAAGCATTACCACTGGATTTTTGCAGGCAGGGATATCGCAGACCCGTGAAATTAGAAAAGCCTTGATGGATTTTAAATCGAGCGGTAAGTTTGTAATGGCGCACTCCGATGTGTATGCCCAACGCGATTATTACCTTGCCAGCGCAGCCGATGAGGTTTACATTAACCCCGTTGGTGTTCTTGATTTTAAGGGATTGGCCACCGAAGTACTTTTTTACAAGGGTTTGCAGGAGAAATCCGGTATCAAAATGGAGGTCATCCGTCATGGAAAGTACAAAAGTGCCGTAGAGCCTTTTCTTTCCGATGCCATGAGCGAGGAAAACCGAACTCAGATAAAGGAATTGATCACATCGATCTGGGACGTTATCGTGGACGATATTTCGGAGTCCAGAAATATTGCGCCGGAAAATCTGAACACAATAGCGGATACCCTTGGGGGAAGAACGCCTGAATATGCGGTTGCTTCGGGGCTGTTGGACGGAGCATTGCATTATGACCAGTACGAGGCCCTTCTTAGGGAGAAGGCGGGATTGGGAGAAGATGATGAATTGAATTATGTGGGGCTTGTGGATTATATACAGAAAGCCAAACAAAAAAAAGTTAAAAAAGGTTCGGACCACGTCGCAGTAATCTATGCGCAGGGTGAGATTTTAATTGGCGAAGGCGGGAAAAACTATATAGGTCAAAAGCTCATTGTCGATGCACTGCACAAAGCAGTGGGCAACAAAAATATAAAGGCCATTGTGCTTCGAGTGGACTCCCCTGGTGGAAGCGCACTTGTCTCTGATATTATTTGGAGGGAAATCCAATTGGCAAAAAAAGAAAAGCCATTGGTGGTTTCCTTTGGAAATGTGGCCGCATCAGGAGGTTACTATATTGGTGTGGGAGGTGATATGATATTTGCAGAGCCTACAACCATAACAGGCTCTATCGGAGTTTTTGGTACTATTCCCAACGTGCACGAACTTGCGGAAAATATGGGGGTGAACGCGGAACAGGTCGGAACCAATAAAAATTCGGTGGATTATTCCTTTTTTGAACCGATGACCGACACTTTCCGCAATGTAATGCAAGAAAGCATTGAAGAAACCTACGATACTTTTTTGGACCGCGTATCCAAAGGCCGTAACATGTCGGTTGAACGGGTGAACGAGATTGCCCAAGGCAGGGTCTGGAGCGGGGTCGATGCACACGCACTCGGTTTGGTGGATGAACTTGGCAACTTGGAAGATGCTGTCATAGCAGCTGCCGATATGGCGGATTTGAAGGATTATGGTATTAAAAAGTACCCAAGGTACAAATCCGGATTTGAACAATTTATGGAAGATTTTGGGTCGGTAAAAACCAAAATAGGGGAATCCATCATACAAGAGGAAATAGGGGCAGAGGCCTATGAAATTTTAAAGGAGTTCAAGCAATTCACCAAACAAGAAGGGGTCCAGGCAAAGATGCCCTTTAGTTTGAACATTAAGTAATCAGCTGTGTTGGACCACATATGAGGCGAAAGGACAAAAAGCTGGCATTTTCCATATATCTGTACCTCGGGGCACTGTTCATCACCTCATTGGTGGTGTCCAACCTTATTTTTCAAAAATTCTTTTCTTGGAGCCCTTTTGGCGATGTCACTATATTTGGAGCTCCACTTTTTGAACTTTCGGTGGGTATTTTACCTTATCCCATCACTTTTTTGATCACCGATTTGGTCTCTGAGATTTATGGGCAAAAAAAGGCCAACCAAGTGGTCACCGCTGGGATTTTTGCCTCGTTTTTTTCGATGGGCATTATTTTGTTGGCCAACTACTCCAATGCCATTCCTACTTCCCCAGTGGACGATGGCACATTTACCACGGTGTTTGGATTGTCCCCTTTGGGAGTCCTAGCTTCAATGCTGGCCTATTTGGGTGCTCAATATATTGATATCACCATCTATCATTTTTGGAAAAGAGTGACCAATGGCAGAATGCTCTGGCTTAGGAACAATTTTTCTACATTTTCCTCTCAATTCATAGATACCTTTACCGTGGTCGGGCTCTTGTGCATTTTTGGAGTCTTGCCATGGGATAAATTTTATGGATTGTTGATCAGTGGTGTGATTTTTAAAATAATGATTGCCCTCCTCGACACCCCTTTGCTCTATTTTTTCGTATATCTAATGCGAAAAAGATTTAACTTAAAAATAGGAGAGGAAATTTCTTTGGATTGATGCTTCTCCTTTAATTTGTTGTAAAACACCGAAGTATGAAGAAAAAAGTCCTAAAGATTACTGGAATAACCCTACTTGTCCTGCTTGCAATTATCATTGCCGTCCCACTATTTCTTCAAGGTAAAATTGAAGATATCATCAAAACAAAAGTCAACAACAGCATCAATGCCACCTTGGATTTTGAGGATGCCGATTTGAGCCTTCTCAAAAGTTTTCCATATGCCAATGTTGGACTGACCAATCTGTCGTTGGTGAACAAGGCCCCTTTTGAAGGCGATACCCTGTTTGCGTCTTCCGAAATTGAGCTGTCCATGTCCATAAAGGAACTGTTCAAATCGGCAGATGAACCTATTATCATTAAAACGTTGAACATTGATGGTGCCAAATTGCACATCAAAGCGGACAAAGATGGCAATGCCAATTACGATATTGCCAAGGAATCCGAAGAATCCACTCCTAGTCCATCGGAAGAATCGAGCAGCAACTTTACCCTGAATATGGATTCGTATGCCATTACCAATTCCGAAATTATTTATCAGGATTTGGCCAGTGGTATGTTGCTGGACATTACTGAAATGAACCATTCTGGAACTGGAGACCTTTCCTTGGAAAAATCAGAACTGAAAACATTGACCGATGCGTTGGTAACCTTTGAAATGGACAGTACCCAATACCTGAACAAGAACAAGATCAATCTGGATGCGCTTATCGGAATCGATCTGAGCGAGAACAAATACACTTTTTTGGAGAACAAAGCGCTGGTGAACCAACTTCCCTTGGTCTTTGATGGTTTTGTGAAGGTGAACGAGGATAATCAGGAGGTGGATATCACGTTTAAAACCCCATCTTCCGATTTTAAAAACTTTTTAGCGGTAATTCCCGAGGCCTACGCCGCCAATATAGAAAATGTGCAGACCACGGGAAATTTTGAAGTGAACGGTGAGTTTAAGGGTGTAGTGGACGATGCGCATATTCCGACCTTCAAGATTGCCATAAATTCTGAAAACGCTTCCTTCAAATATCCAGATTTGCCCAAATCCGTGCGCAATGTGTACATTGATACGGAAATCAATAACGAAACCGGAGTCACCGAGGATACCTATGTTAATATAAATAGACTCTCATTTTTAATTGATCAGGATAAGTTTAACCTCAATGCCAAGATCAGGGAGTTGATGGGCAATACCAAAGTAAATGCCCACATGGACGGTCGGATCGATTTGGCCAACATTTCGCAAGCCTACCCCGTGCCGGAAGATTTTAATCTTAAGGGGATTTTGAATGCGGATGTAACTACGGCTTTTGATATGGCTTCCTTGGAGAAAAAACAATATCAGAATACCAAGACCAGTGGTAAGGCATCCGTGTCTGGTTTCGAATATGCGTCGGAAGAACTTAAAAACCCGGTCGCCATCAACTCGGCGGCGGTGACCTTTAACCCGAATACGGTAACATTGGATTCGTTCCAAGGAAAAACAGGTAGCACCGATTTTGATGCCAAAGGAACCTTGACCAATTTATTGGGCTTTATGTTCAATGATGAAAACATCGAGGGAAACTTTACACTGAGTTCCAACCAATTTGCCCTGAACGATTTTATGGTAGAGGATACCGGGCAAGAAAACCAAGAAGGAAGTTCTCAAGGGGGGGCTAAGACCACGACAACAGGGGAGGAGCGCATCAAAATACCATCATTTTTGGATTGTACCATTGACGCATCGGCCAATACGGTGGTTTATGATAACCTTAACCTGAAGAACGTTAAGGGAACCTTGATCATAAAAGATGAAACCGCAACGGTACAGAACCTGACCTCCAATTTGTTCGGGGGCACCTTGGGTCTATCCGGCTTTGTCTCCACTAAGCAAGAGGCCTCTACCTTTGACATAAATCTTGGGATGGACAATTTCAGTATCGGAGAATCCTTTGCCGGATTGGAACTGTTCAAGGTGTTGACGCCACTTGCAACTGCTATTCAAGGAAAACTCAATTCCGACATTAAGATATCGGGTAACCTTAAGGACGATTTTACGCCGAACCTGGCCACTATATCAGGTAACTTGTTGGCAGAACTGTTGAATCCGACGGTAGATACCCAAAAAGCGCCCTTGGTATCTGCATTGGATAGCAAGCTAAACTTTTTAAACACCAAGGAAATCAATTTGAACGGGCTAAAAACAGCATTGACCTTTGATAATGGTACGGTAAAAGTGAAGCCTTTTACCTTAAATTATAAGGACATTGCCATTAACGTGGATGGAAGTCATTCTTTTGACAAACAAATGAATTATTCGGCCACATTGAATGTTCCTGCAAAATATTTGGGTACGGAGGTCACTAAGTTGATTTCACAATTGAACGATGATAGTGTAGGGGAGGTGACCATTCCGGTAACGGCGAACATTGGAGGTAATTTTACAAATCCGTCGGTAAGCACCGACCTTACATCCGGGGTGAAGACATTGACATCCAAATTAGTGGAGATGCAAAAGCAAAAACTGGTCAACCAAGGCAAGGATAAGGTCAAAGATTTATTGTCCGATGCTTTTAAAAAAGAGGGGTCGGATACCACCGAAACCAAATCCGACGGCGTAAAACAGGCCATTGGCAATATATTGGGCGGTAAAAAAGATACAACTGTTACCGATAGTGCAAAGGCCAAAAAGCAGGACGACGTTAAAGATGCCGCAAAATCCATTTTGGGGGGACTGCTCAAGAAAAAAAAGAAAGATACTGTAAATTAAAAAAGAGGCTGTCTTGACTTTTTGGGCAGTCTCTTTTTATTCCTTGATTTCACTATCGATTACCTTGATGATCTCATCCATGCTTTCCATTAAAGGATTGTAATGTGCCGTCTCCGTTTTAATGCTGGTCAGTATAAACATGAGCATGTTGTTCTCAAATTCTTTGGATAGCAAAAGATTTCGGTTGCTCGTTTGTCTGTCACTTGTAGGTATACCAAGTTCATCGGAAACACCGGTTAGGTCGTAAATGGTTTTAATGCTGTTTTCGTTGCCCCGAAACATATCGATAATTTTGTCCCTTTCCTTGTCGAGCATGATTTCCTGTTTGGATATGTCCTCTATAAAGGAAACCCAATTGGTCAATAAGATCCGTAATCGTTGATTGGAAATATCTTTTAAACTTCCCGAATTGATCATTTCCTCCAAGAGGGAATTGTTGGGATTGAACGAAATGTCGAAGGCAAAAGCGTTGTACAATAAATTGGCCAATTCCAGCTCTGTGGGCAAAGCCTCTTGGTTTTCCATGTAGTTCACGATTTTTTTGGAATCCTCATAGCTTTGCTTATTAAAGGTAACAAGTTGCTCCAATTTGGTTTTGCTTGTCTCAAATTCATCTTTGAGCCCGATAAGATAGATTTGTTCTTTTTCTTTTTTGATGCTTTGTTCATTGGCATTATCAATGGCCAATGCAATAAGGATACCGATGACCACCAAAACAATTTCGCCAATGGCGTACAGTAGATAATCACCGACCTTTTTCTTGGCAATGAATTCCTTTCTGATTTTTCTGAAAAACTTGAGCATGCTATGTTTTTTTAGTTTTCTTGAACTTTTTGTAAATCCATTCAATCAGAAAACAGGTCCCAATGATAGAAGTTGCCACTATTACTCCCGTTCTGTTTGTTCCGAACTGTTGCTGTAACAGAACGCCCATGGCAATAGTGCACAGTACAAATCCAATTATCGGGATTGTTTTTATACTGCCCGTGGTTTTGGACAGTTTAAATCCAACGTAGTTGACCATGGCAAAAACCAAAAGAAAACCTACACTTCCTGCGGTTGAAATACTTTCCAGTTTCAAGGTGTTGGTCAATATAATGGTAAGAATGGCCGTAATCAGTAATCCTACGGGTTGGTTCCAGAGTTTAAAGGTAAACTGATGGGGAAGTTCGTCCTCCTCAGCTATTTCATAGCTTACCCTGCTACCACCATAAATAGAGGCATTGATCGCCGAAAATGTAGAGATCAGAGCAGCTATGGTAATGATCGTAAAACCGGTTTGGCCAAGCATGGGTTTGGCTGCTTCGGCCAAAACATAATCCTCGGCCGTTTTTATTTTATCGAAAGCTAGGGAGCCTATAGTGACCACTGCAATGATTATGTAAAGCAAAACCACAAATAGGATGGAAATATAATATGCCCTGGGAATATTTTTCTCTGGATTTTCAATATCGGGAGCTGAATTGGCAATGAGTTCAAAACCTTCATAAGCAACAAAAATAACCATGCCTCCTGTTAAAAGTTGCAGGGGGGCTTCCCAGTTTTCCGGGGACAATTGTTCCAAATTTGGATTGCCCATCAAACCATACAATCCAACGCCGATAAAAGAAATAAGTATGACCAATTTTATGATCACGGCATAGGATTCTATCATTCCTACCACCTTAACACTGTAATAATTTATTATTGAGGCCAAAACAATGATGCCCGTTGCATATATATGGAAGTCCAGCTCTGTTCCACTTAGGGAGAGGAGGTTAGGGGCATACGAGCCAAAGGCAGATGCATATAGGGACAACATGATGATATAGCTTACCCAAAGCAGGTTGTTGATGCCTCCGCTAAATATGGTTTCTCCAAAACCTTGGTTGATAAATTTGACGGTACCTCCACGGTCGGGATAGGCTTTGGATAGTTTTACATAACTATAGGATGTGATCAGGGCCAAGATACCTGCAAAAAGAAAGGCCAATGGCGTTCCTCCTTTGGACAGGGTCACCGCCAGGCCCAAAACCGCAAAAATACCGCCACCGACCATACCGCCGATACCAATGGAGATTGCTTCGGTAAGTTTTATTTTTTGGTCCATAAAGTATTGTCTTTGGTTGGCAGTTTGAATTTTGGATATTAAAATCAGCTAAAATTGATGCCTACATAATACCCTTCACTTCCTCTGACATTGAATACCGTATTGTCCTCAAAAATAAGGTACTGCCCCTTGATGCCCTTGAGAACGCCTTTGTAACTTGGGGTTTTGTCCAGATTAAGACTTTTAACCTTATCGGGGTATTGCAATACGGGAAATTCGAGATTGGTTTCTTCTCGATCGTCCAAAAAATAATTCAGGGCCTCTTCGGGAATACTTGCCCTTAATTTGTTGCGCCATTCCACCAAGTCTACGTCCTCAATATCATTTTGGAGCATTTTTCGCCAACTGGTTTTATCGCTTACAAAATCTTTTAACGCCACTTCCGTAATACCTGCCAAATAGCGATTGGGCACCTCCACAATCTCTATGGCCTCATGTGCTCCTTGATCTATCCAACGTGTGGGAACTTGTGATTTTCTGGTAACACCAACTTTAATACTGCTCGAGTTGGCCAAGTACACAATATGGGGCTGCAACTGCATCTTTTTCTCATATTCAAGGTCTCGGTCCTCTTTGTCCAGATGTGCCGTGCTCAATTCGGGCTTCATGATCCAATCTCCTGCACGGGGCGTTTCATAAAAACAGGTTTTACAAAAACCCTGTCGGTAGATAGGTCTGTCCTCGCCACAGTTCAAGCATTGAAATTTGATGAAATCAATCTGAAGTTCCCTATCCAGCCCCTGGTTCATATTGATAAAATCGTTTTCGAAAACCAAAAAATATTGGATCGGGCTCCCTATTTCTGTCCGCATCTTTCTTAGTACCCCTTCGTATAACATAATAAAATGAATGTGTTTGTCTTATTTGAAAATGAGTGTTAGAAAAGCTATTTTAGCAGTTGTACTAACCTTAACTTTATTGGTTAAATATACCTAAAATGCCAATACCTTTATTCAATTCCATTGCTTCTTGGTTGTTGAGAAAGCGCTATCACCAAATAGAACTTTTTTTAAAGTACCCTTTGGATGTGCAGGATGAGGTATTGCGACAACTTGTCGATTTTTCGAAGGACACCATGATCGGTAGACAATATGGGTTCCAAGACCTTCCAAAGTATGATGAATTTAGGAATAGGGTGCCGATCGTTACCTATGAGGATATTGCCCCGTTGATAGAACGCACCAGAAAAGGTGAGCAAAATCTTTTTTGGCCGACATCCATAAAATGGTTTGCCAAGAGCAGTGGTACAACCAATGCAAAGAGCAAATTTATTCCGGTTAGCACGGAAGCCTTGGAAGATTGCCATTATAAATCCAGCAAAGATCTGTTGTGCCTGTACCTGAACAACAACGAGAATTCACAATTGTTCACTGGAAAAAGCTTGAGGTTGGGAGGTAGCAAGGAACTCTATGAGGACAATGGAACTTTTTTCGGGGATCTTTCGGCCATTTTGATTGATAATATGCCGCTTTGGGCAGAATATAGCAGTACTCCCAGTAATAAGGTGTCATTGATGACAGAATGGGAGTCCAAATTGGAGGCCATCATTGAGGAGAGTATCCGAGAGAACGTGACCAGTTTGGCAGGAGTCCCTTCTTGGATGTTGGTTTTGCTCAATCAAGTGTTGGAGAAAACCGGGAAAAAGCATCTGTTTGAGGTATGGGAAAATTTGGAAGTCTATTTCCATGGAGGAGTGAGTTTTACGCCCTACAAGAATCAATATAAAAAGTTATTGCCCCGGAAAAAGTTCAATTTTTATGAGACCTATAACGCTTCGGAGGGTTTTTTTGGGATACAGGATCAGAACAATTCCGATGAGCTACTGCTAATGCTGGATTATGGCATCTTTTATGAATTTATACCCATGGGCGTCAATGGGGAAGGAGAACGGGCCATTCCGCTCTGGGACGTTCAGTTGGGCGTAAACTATGCCATGGTCATTACCACCAATGCCGGATTATGGCGCTATAAAATTGGGGATACCATTAGGTTTACTTCCAAAAATCCGTATCGAATAAAGATCACGGGACGTACCAAGCATCATATCAACGTTTTTGGGGAGGAATTGATCATAGAAAATGCGGAGGAGGCCTTGAAACAGGTTTGCCAAAAAACGGAAGCAGAGATTATGGACTATACCGCGGCACCCATTTTTATGACGGATAAGGAGAAGGGCGCACATGAATGGATTATTGAGTTTAGAAGGCCACCCGAGGATATTGCCTATTTTACCGAAATGCTGGACAACGCACTAAAAGCCCTAAACTCCGACTACGAAGCCAAACGCTATAACAATATTACCTTAAAGATGCCCAAGGTTCATGTGGCAAGGGAAAATCTATTTCATAATTGGCTCAAATATCAGAATAAATTGGGCGGACAGCATAAGATTCCAAGGCTCTCCAATGAACGAAACTGTATCGAAGAATTGCTGCGAATGAATGTGCAATAACACCGATTTATCCATAAAATTGAACTTTTTGGCGCTTTTACGAAAACGTTTTCGTAGCTTTGCCCCATTCGTCGTGGAAAGGTTTCTTTTGAACAAATAAAAGAGGATTTACGACGTTTATTGATGAAATTCCCCGAACAAATCTTTTATCAAACACAAAACCATTAAAACATGGCAGAAAAACTTGTTGTAATCTCAGATAAATGGGGTGCAAAAAAAGGGCTTTGGATAGCTTCATATTTTGGCTACCTACAACAATACTACGATATCGTTTTCCACGATTGCCAACAATTGGGCAATGTAGATGTTTCTATATCATCGGAAGAAAACATCGATAAAGCTTTTTTACAGGAAAATGGAATTGAAAATGCTGTTTCCAACTTAATTAGAAAAGAAAAAGAACAGGCTCATTACTTGGCTTTTGGAATAGGGGCCACAGTGGCTTACAAAGCTTCGTTGAAAGGTTTGCCGGCAAAATCAATCACTGCTATTTCTGCTGTTGGGATTGAATCCGAAGACCGAACGTCACCTACCGATGTACAATTGATATTCGGGGAGTGCGATAAACAAAAGCCTGGCCTTACATGGGCCAAAAGCGTGGGCGCCAACCTTAGGATAGTTCCCAATTTTGGACATACTCTTTATTCCGACGAGAAAATTATCTCCGAAGTAAGTTTGGAACTTTTGGAAAATATCACAAAAAAAGCAGTCTAAGAGACTGCTTTTAATTTTTTCACGGTTTCGTAAGAGAGTTTTTTCTCTGCATAACCCTTGGTGACCTTAAATTCCGTTTCATCACTGCTGGGCAATGAGAACATCGCATCGGTAAAGACCGCTTCGCACAGGGAGCGCAAACCTCGTGCCCCTAGTTTGTATTCGACAGCCTTTTCAACAATGTAGTCCAATGCTTGATCGGTAATGGAGAACTCAATGTCGTCCATGGCAAACAGTTTTTCGTACTGCTTTATGATAGCATTTTTGGGCTCGGTTAAAATTGCACGCAGGGTCTTGGCATCCAAAGGATTCATGTGGGTTAGAACGGGCAGTCTTCCAATTATTTCGGGAATAAGGCCAAACTCCTTTAAATCTTTGGGTATGATGTATTGTAGAATGTTTTCCTGGTCCAAATTCTCTTCAGCCTTGGAAGCACTATAACCTACCGCTTGCATGTTCAAACGCTTGGTGATGATGCGTTCAATACCATCAAAAGCACCACCTGCTACAAATAGTATGTTCTCGGTATTTACCTCGATGAATTTTTGGTCGGGATGTTTACGCCCCCCTTTAGGTGGAACGTTCACGGTAGTTCCCTCCAAGAGCTTCAACAACCCTTGCTGAACTCCTTCACCGGATACATCTCGGGTAATCGATGGGTTGTCACTTTTTCGGGCAATCTTGTCAATTTCATCAATAAACACGATGCCACGCTCCGCTTTTTCCAAATTGTAATCGGCAGCTTGCAACAAACGGGTCAATATACTTTCCACGTCCTCGCCCACGTAACCGGCTTCCGTTAATACAGTAGCGTCCACAATGGCCAATGGCACGTTCAACATTTTGGCAATGGTCTTGGCGATAAGGGTTTTTCCCGTACCTGTCTGCCCGACCATCACAATGTTACTTTTTTGGATTTCGATATCCTCATCCTTGCCCTTGGGCTGCAACAATCTTTTGTAATGATTGTATACTGCCACGGACATTACTTTTTTTGTCCTTTCCTGTCCAATAACAAACGTGTCCAAGAAATCATGGATCTCCATTGGTTTTTTTAAGACCAATTCGGAGGACAAATCTTGGTTTTTGGTCTGTTTGGACTCTTCGGCTACAATACTATGGGCCTGTTCTATGCATCTGTCGCAAATATGCGCATCAAGACCGGCTATCAATAAATTGGTTTCCGGTTTTTTTCTACCACAAAAAGAACATTCCAAATTTTCCTTTGCCATATAAATTCAATCTTCAACCAACAATAACGTAAAAAAAATGGATTTGTTCTGTGTTAAGTGGTTGTTTTTTAATCAATTGGTTTGAATTATGATTTTTCTCTGACCAATATTTCATCGATCATGCCATACTCTTTTGCCTCAGGTGCCTTCATCCAATAATCACGGTCGCTGTCTTCGTAAACTTTGTCGAAGGACTGACCGGAGTGCTTGGAAATGATCTCATAAAGCTCATTTTTTATCTTGAGCACCTCTTGGGCGGCAATTTCAATATCACTGGCCTGGCCTTGCGCCCCGGAGAGCGGCTGGTGGATCATTACCCTGGAATGTGGCAGTCCGCTTCTTTTGCCATTCTGTCCGGCACAGAGCAATACAGCGGCCATGGATGCGGCGATACCGGTACAAATGGTGGCCACGTCGGGTTTTATGAACTGCATGGTGTCGTAAATGCCCAAACCTGCATAAACGCTCCCGCCCGGGGAGTTGATGTAGATCTGGATATCCTTGGAAGCATCGGCGCTTTCCAAGAACAGTAATTGTGCCTGTACAATATTTGCCACCTGATCGTTGATGCCAGTGCCCATAAAAATAATCCTGTCCATCATCAACCTGGAGAAAACATCCATGGCAACTGCGTTCATTTGCCTTTCCTCGATAATGTTCGGGGTCATGTTCATCGGGTACATGGTACTCATGAGTTTATCATAGTACATGCTGTTTATACCGTGATGTTGGGTTGCGTATTTTTTAAATTCTTTTCCGTAATCCATAGGATTTGACTCGATTTATCTTAAAAAAAAGGTGCCGAAAAATCAGCTTTTCGGCACCGTAAAGATACTTAATTTTCTTTTAGCGAAGCCTTAGCTGTATGCTTCCTTGATGAAGTCGTCATAAGAGACTTCCTTTACCTTAAGGTTGGCCTTTTCTTTGTACAGGTCCAAAAGTTTCTGGCTCATCAATTGTTCGGACAATCTTTTTACTTCGTCCTGATTGCCCATTACCCTTGCGGCAACGCTTTCCAACTCTTCTTCTTTTGGGTCCATGTGGCCGTATTGTGCCATTTGTGATTTGATGAATCCTTTGGCGAAATCCTTCAATTCTTCGAACTGGACCTGAAGTTCGTTTTCTTGGATAATTTTTCCCTCGATCAATTGGTAGCGAAGGCCTTGTTCAGATTTTTCGAACTCTTCTTTGGCCTCATCCTCGGTCAATGGGTTTTCGCCACTGATTTGAATCCACTTCTTCAAAAACTCGGCAGGAAGCTCGAATTTGGTATCCTCGATCAATTTTTCGGTGATGTCGTTCAACAGTTTTTGATCGGCCTGTTGCTCGAACTGCTTTTCTGAATCCTCCTTGATTTTATCCTTTAGTTCTTTTTCAGAAGTAACCTTTCCTTCACCGAACAATTTATCAAAAAGCTCTTGATCCAAAGCTGCTGGTTCTCTTTCGTTGATCTCTTCAATGGTGAAAGTAACGTCTATTTTTAGGTCGTCCGCTTTATCCTTTGCAATGCCCAAGGCACTGGGTAGCAGGTAATCTTCTTTAAAAAGACCTTTTGTGTTCAGGGTAACGGTGTCCCCTACTTTTTTGTCTACAAGTGCATCGATAGCTTTTTTGCTCTTGATCTTGTCCATTTCAAGAGTGGTCTTGTGGTCTATTTCATGCTCCTCGTTGGCGAAGAAACCAGTGATTTCATCTTTTTTGCCTACCTCGGTCTTGGAGATCAATTTTCCGTATTGTTTTTGAATACGTTCCACTTGCTCCTCGATCATTTTTTTGTCGGCAACGATTTTATATTGGGTCACCGCTTTTTTTGTCTTCAAGTTTACATCGAAGCTTGGTGCCAATCCCAATTCAAATTCAAAATCAAGATTGTCCTTGTCCCAATCAAAGTTATCCTGTTGTTTGGGAAGTGGATTTCCCAAAACGTCCAATTTTTCTTCTGTAAGATATTTGTTCAGATTGTCCTGAAGCAATTTGTTCACCTCATCCACCAAAACAGCCTTGCCATATTGTTTTTTGATAAGCCCCATGGGAACTTGTCCTTTTCTGAAACCAGGAATATTGGCCTGCTTTCTGTAATCTTTAAGGATTTTCTCTACTTTATCCTGATAGTCTTCTTTGCTTATGGCAACCTTTACTACTGCATTAAGATCGTCAATCTGCTCTTTGGTTATATTCATTTCCTACCTAATTTGCTTTCTAAAAATGGGATGCAAAAGTAACTCTTTTTTGATTTGCTGCCAAGTTTTTAAACCGTTGACTTTCAAACAATAGAATTTCTACTGGTCTTCTTTTAAAACGGAGTGCAAAATTGCCTGCAAAAAGGACAGTAAAAGACTAAAAATGATGGCCCACCAAAAACTCTCGACTTGGAAGCCATCTATCAGGTTTGCGGTCAATAGAATGATGATCGCATTGATCACCAATAAGAAAAGCCCCAGGGTCAAAATGGTGATGGGCAGGGTAAGGATGACCAATATCGGCTTTACCAAAAAGTTGAGCAAACTCAATACTACGGCAACAATTATTGCGGTAAACATGGAGGAAACGCCTACCCCGGGCAGTACATAGCTCAATATCACTACGGCCAATGCATTCAATAATAATCTTATAATTAGTTTCATAGGTTTGGATAAAGAAATTTTAATAAAACAAAAAAGCACCGAAATTCGGTGCCTTCAAGATAAGTAAAATAATGTTTGTTTAGTCAATATACAAACCGGTGTAATCCAATGGATTTACTCCGGGAAGATTAGCACTATATTTGGCATTGATTGCCGCTATGAATGCATTCGCCACAATGGCATAACCTCTAGGGGCTGGGTGGACACCATCCAACGAAAATCCTCCTCCTGTGGCAAAAGTTGCGTCCACAACGCTTCCATCCGCTTGTTGGAACCCATTGGCATTAAGTTCGGCCAATAATGCATTTGCATCCACAAAGGCAAGGTCGTAAGCTGTTGCCAATCCTGCTATGGTTTGGTTGTAAGCCGTTAATGCGGTTTCCACAATGGCCTGCTCTTGCGGGGTAAGGACCCACTGGTCTCCCAATGGAACTGCTACGCCGTTAATGGATGTTGGATTGTTCGGGTCGGCAAGTGTTCCAATGAAATTTCTGGAAGTAAGCACCATTAAGTCCTCTGCCGTGGCCTGCCTCATATTGATCAGTGCAGGGTTGTATCCTGTCAGGTCAGTGAGGTCTTCATCAATGATTACTACGGCATTTCCTTCACCTGCGGAGAATGAAATGGTCCGTTTGGCCAATTCATCTTCGGTAATTACGCTAAGTTGTTGCAATTGCGCTAAACCGGCATTGTAGGCTCCGTATGCTTCAGCGCTGTTCAGATAAGCAGCTGTGGCCGCATCCAACGGGATCGGATTGTGTGGTACAGTTGTAAAATATGGGATGTCCGTTACATTCGGTAGGTTGGCAATGGCGCCATCTGCTCCATTGGCAGTCATCGCCTGTAGCATCGCATCCAATGATCCTGCAAAAACATTGGGATCGGTAATGTCATTTCTATTGTAGGTACTAGGGTCTACGTTCCCGGCTCGGTCAACACCTGTCCCTCCTCCCGTGGCATAGAGAAGAATATCGTTTGCTCCGGCCCAAAGGGTGAAAAAAGTTGCGCCCTGAGCGGCGGCATCCCCGATCACGGTGGCAGATTCCGAAGATGAGAAACGCGCAAAGTATGGATTGGCGGTACCATTGGCCACACCTGCTACGCTGCCATATCCAGGCGCCAACAATTCATAACTTTTGGCTCCGGGGACCCCCATGTTATTGTATGTTCCTGTCAGTTTTTGTGAAACTTCCGTAGAACCTTGCCCTTCAATTACCTCGGGACTTGGACTTGCGCCTAAAAAGGACAGTATGTATCTATTGTCGGCAATTTTATTTCCGCCAAGTGTCATGCCTCCTAGATTGTCGGCCATAAAAGGGATTTCGAAACTACCGCCCCCCACAAGTGCAAAATTTGATGCCAGCATATTGGGAAAGGATGCTGTTTGTCCATCAATAAATAGGGCGTTGTCGGAGAAACCAGCGGTCAACGAATTTCCAATGGCTACGTAATTGGAGAAATCTGCAGATCCAGATGTATATTCCACTGGATCGGGTCCAGTTGTTTCGGGTAGGTTTGTATCATCTTCGCATGCTATCAAGAATAAGCCTAGAAAAGGGAGAAAGGCATAAAACTTTTTCATATCAAAAAAATCTGTTACAGTTAGTTTATGTTACTTGTGTGGTAAGAACCAGTATTAACCAAATCTATATCAAATTTGTCATACAGACAATTAAATAGGTTAAAAAATTATGCATGCATAATAAAAAGGGTTGGATTTTAAGAATTCAGAAACGCAGTGCTCTTGTTGTAGAACTGTTTCGGGTTCTCGGCATGCAACCAATGCCCGGCTTTATCAATGGTTTCTATTTCGGCATTGGGAAAATGCCTTTTGATTTCCGCGAAGTCGCTTGGCTGTATGTATTCCGAACGATCGCCCCGCAAAAATAGGGTGGGACCGTGGTAAACGGCATTGGAGGATATGTTCTCTCCAATTTCGTCCATTCGTTCCTTGAGGACATCAAAATTAAAGCGGAAACCTAATTTGTCCTTTTCCGCCCAATACAGGTTTTTGAGCAAAAACTGGCGGATTCCCCTTTCCTTGATGTGCTTTGACAGTTCTTCGTCCGCTTCACGTCTATCCGAAACCTTGTCGAAATCCAAGTGGGAAAGACCGTTGAAGATAAAATGGTGGTGGGCCGGATAAAACTTGGGGGCAATGTCGGCAATTATCAATTTGGTCACCCTCTCTGGATGGGATGTTGCCAATTGCATTGCAGTTTTGCCTCCCATGGAGTGCCCCATCACATAGGCGGAATCTATGTTGTGGTAATCCATATAGTTGATGAGATCGTCGCTCAATATATCATAATTGAACTCTTCGGAATGAAAGCTTTTGCCGTGGTTGCGTTGGTCTATCAGATGTACCTCATGCCCGTTTTCGGAATATTGGGTGCCCAATGTCTTCCAGTTGTCCGACATGCCCAAAAATCCATGTAGAATGATAAAAGGTTGTCCCTTGCCCAATATTTTTGAATGTAGTATCTCCATTATTTCAATCTATGTAAGTACATGTTCACCACATTTTCTAGGCCAAGATATAAGGATTCACAGATCAATGCATGGCCTATGGATACTTCCAATAAATGGGGAATGTGTTCCTTGAAAAATTTGATGTTGTCCAAGCTGAGGTCGTGCCCTGCATTGAGTCCAAGCCCAACTTCGTGCGCCATTTTGGCCGCGTCGACAAATGGGGCGATTCCATCTTCTTTATTGCCTTTGGCGAATTCATGTGCAAAGCTTTCGGTGTAGAGTTCTATGCGATCGGTGCCTGTCTCGGCAGCCCCTTTTACCATTTCCACATCTGGATCTACAAAGATGGAGGTCCGAATGCCATTATCCTTAAAGGTCTTGATCACATCGACCAAAAAATCTTTATGTTTTATGGTGTTCCAGCCTGCGTTTGAGGTTATGGCATCCTCCGCATCGGGTACCAAGGTGACCTGTGTGGGCTTTACCTCGAGGACTAGGTCGATAAACTTTGGAACCGGGTTCCCCTCGATATTGAACTCCGTGGTCACCACCTTTTTGAGGTCTCGTGCATCTTGGTAGCGTATATGCCTTTGGTCCGGGCGTGGATGTATGGTGATGCCTTCCGCTCCAAAGGATTCGATATCCTTGGTGGAAGTTATCAGGTTGGGTACATTGCCGCCCCTGGAATTTCGTAATGTTGCCAGTTTATTTATATTGACACTCAACTTTGTCATGTAGTTCTTTTTTAGATTGTCAAAAATAAGAATTCGGCATGCCTTTTGCCATTTTAAATTAGTATTTTGCACCTAATAGATTTGTTATGTACATCCAAGACAAAATAACCAATGCAGTTCCCATTTTTGAGGTTTCGGAAACTTTAAAGGACGTTATCAAGTTTTTTGAGGAGACTACCTATTCCCATGTAGGTGTGACCGAAAACGGCACTTATTTGGGCCTGCTTTCCGAAAATGATCTTGCCTGTTTTGAGGCTGAGAAGAAGGTTGATGATTTCAGGTTTGAGATGGAAGACTTTTTTGTGACCAAAGAAACCGCTTGGTTGGATGTGTTGGAAATGTTCTCCAGAAACGAGGCCAATGTGCTTCCGGTGCTGGACGAAGACCGCTTGATTATTGGATATTACGACCTTGAAGATGTAGTGGATGTATTTATTGACACCCCTTTCTTTAGGGAGCCGGGTGCCATTTTGGTCATATCCATTGGAATCAAGGATTATTCCTTTAGTGAAATAGCACAAATAGTGGAAGGTAACAATGCCCGCTTATTGGGTGCATTTATCACGGATTCGCAGAACGATATCGTTGAAATCACATTAAAGGTGGGAACCCAGAGTTTGAACGAGGTGGCGCAGACATTTAGGAGGTACAACTATACTATTGTGTTCGGAAACAGCGACGACCAGTTCTTGGAAGATTTAAAACAGCGTTCCGACTATCTGGAAAAATATCTTAACGTTTAGTATGAAGGTAGCCATATACGGTCAATCTTTTCAGAGGGAAGATCAACTATGTGTAGAGGAGCTTTTGGACGAACTCAAAAAGCTGGAGGCTTCCATCTATGTTGAGGAGAATTTTTATAGGCTCGTGGGAACCATTGGCAAAGAACAGGTAGTGGGCACCTTTACCCAGACGGAGGGATTGGATTCCTCTTTTGATATGTTCGTAAGTTTTGGCGGTGACGGGACCATGTTGCGTGCCGTTACCTATATAAAGGATTTTGGTATTCCCATTGTAGGGGTCAATACGGGGAGATTGGGTTTTTTGTCGACATTTAAAAAAGAAAATGTACGCAAGCTCGTCACCGAGTTCGAGGCCGGACACTACACCATTGAGGAGCGTAGTTTGGTGGAAGTGGAGCTGAATTCTGAATTGGACGAATTCAATGGACTCAATTTTGCGTTGAACGAAATAACCGTCAGTCGAAAGGATACCACTTCCATGATTACCGTGGAAACTTGGCTGGATGATGAGTATTTGACCTCTTACTGGTCCGATGGATTGATCGTTTCCACGCCTACGGGGTCAACCGGGTATTCCTTGAGCTGTGGCGGCCCGGTAATCGCGCCTTCTGCAAAATCATTGGTGCTCACGCCCATTGCGCCCCATAACCTCAATGCCCGTCCGCTGGTAATTTCCGATACCACACAGATAAGATTGAAGGTCTCGGGCAGGGAACGGACACATTTGGTTTCTTTGGATTCGAGGATTGCCGATATCTCAAACGGCAAGGAAATCCGAATCAAAAAAGCGGACTTTACCATCAAAATGATAGAGTACAAATCCGAAAGTTTTCTGAAAACATTGCGCAACAAATTGCTTTGGGGGGAAGATAGACGGAATTGATGCCATCAAAAACAATAAAAGAAGCGAAAAACTGTTTTACAAGGGAAAGTAATATTAAACATTTGTCTATAGACCTTCCTTTACTCTTAATTCTTGTAACTTTTTGGATAGTATGCGGATAGTTTTGGCTGTTTTTCTATGCTGTGTGATCAATATGAGCGCACAGACGTACGAGATAGGAGTGTTTGCCGGTGGTGCCAATATGATAGGCGATGTGGGGAGAACCAATTATATATTGCCTTCCGGACCTGCCTTTGGCGGAATATTCAAATGGAACAAGGGAAAACGCTATGCTTGGAGGGCCAGTGTGCTCTATGGTGAAGTTACCGCTGATGACAATAAATCCCATATGCAATCCAGACAGCAAAGGGGATATGTGGTGGATAATTCCATTTTGGAGTTCTCCGCAGGACTGGAAATCAACTTTGTTGAATATAACCTTCATAAGCTCGGACCCGCCTTCACGCCTTACTTGTACACGGGTGTCACTTACTTCAGATACGATTTTAATTACATTGATGCCCTTCAGATGCAGGATATTAACCAAAAAGACGGTAGTTTTGCAATTCCAATGACGGTTGGGGCTAAGTATCGTTTAAATCAATTCTTGATTCTTGGAGCCGAAATTGGGGCCAGATATACTTTTACGGACAATTTGGACGCAAGTAACCCAGAAGGTTCCAATTTTGAGCAATTCCGATTCGGGAATATATTGAGCGACGACTGGTACGTCTTTACAGGTTTTACATTAACGTATACCTTTGGACGTAAACCTTGCCAGGATTGTTTTCAATAAAATGCACACACTAGAGGACGTAGACAAAGAAAAACTACCGCAGCACGTGGCCATAATTATGGATGGCAACGGTAGATGGGCAAAACAACGGGGAAAGCTCCGCATGTTCGGGCACGAGAACGGGGTGGAATCCGTAAACCAAACCGTGGAGAGCTGCGCAAAGCTCCAGATTCCCTTTTTAACGCTATATGCCTTTTCCACAGAAAACTGGAACCGACCAAAGACCGAGATAGAAACCTTGATGAAGCTTTTGGTGAACGCTCTTAAAAGAGAGTTGAAGACCTTGAACAAGCACAATATTAGGTTGAAGGCCATCGGAAAAATCGATACACTGCCCAAAAAAGTCCATAAAGAACTTACCGAGGTCATGTCCAAAACCGAAAATAATTCGGGGATGACCCTTACCCTGGCATTGAGCTATGGCTCACGGGAGGAGATAAAAACAGCCGTTCAGGAGATTGCGGTCAAAGTTAAAAATAACATAATTTCCCCCGAAAATATTGACGAAACAGTTATAAATACACATCTTTACGCGCACTTTTTGCCTGATGTAGACCTACTTATACGCACAAGCGGCGAATGTAGGATAAGTAATTTTTTACTTTGGCAGATAGCATACGCCGAATTATATTTTATTGATGTATTTTGGCCCGACTTTAGAGAACACCATTTGGTAGAGGCCATATTAAGTTATCAAAACAGAGAACGACGATTTGGAAAAACGAGCGAACAACTTAACTAAGGGTATCAAAAACATCATCCTTTCAACCCTTATTATCCCATTATTTTTATTTTCAGCCCAAGGTATTGCACAGGAGACCGATTTTGAAGAAGGCAAGCAATACATTTTGGGAGGGTTGAGCGTAACGGGCTTACAAAGCTACAACGAGCAGACCGTACAGAGTTACACTGGTTTACGAGTGGGACAGCCCATAAAGGTTCCTGGGGATGAAATAAGTGCAGTGATCAAAAAGCTCTGGAACTTGGACTTGTTCAGCAATGTGGAAATGTTCTATACCAAGATCGAGGGCGACAAGATATTTTTGGAACTGAACATCACCGAACGTCCTACCTTGAACAACGTAACTGTCTACGGGGTAAAAAAACGTAAGGTTGAGGATATTATAGATGATACCGACCTTAAGAAAGGGAAGAAAATAACAGAGAGCTTAATAGCCAACACCAAGAACTATCTTCAGAACAAGTACAAAAAACAAGGATTCCTGAATGCCAAAGTAAGTATTGCCACAACGGCCGATACTACCGGGACCAATGTTCAGAACATGGTCATCAACGTAAACAAGGGCGATAAGGTGAAAATCAAGGATATTACTTTTGTCGGCAACGAAAAACTATCGAACAAAAGGCTCCGAAAATCCCTGAAGAATACCAAAAAGAAAAAACTCTTTCGTTTTTGGAAGAAATCCAAATATATTGAAGCGGACTATGAAGAGGATTTGGACAACCTGATAGATACCTATGCCGAAAGGGGGTACAGGGATGCCCGTGTGCTATCGGATACCTTTGTGAAACTGGACGAGAAGAACATTGAACTCACGATCAAAGTAGAGGAAGGCGACAAGTACTATTTTGGTGAAATCGACTTTGTAGGCAACTCTGTCTATACCGATAGAATGTTGAGCCAAGTGCTCGGAATCAAAAAAGGGGACACCTATAATGGGGTAATGTTGAAAAAACGTATCGCCGATGATTCCGATCCGGATGCATCCGATTTAACAAACTTGTATCAGAACAATGGTTATCTGTTCTCCAGTATCAACCCGGTCGAGGTTTCTGCTGTAAATGATACCATCGATTTTGAAATACGAATCATAGAGGGTAAAGAAACTTTTTTGGACCATGTGACGGTTTCTGGTAACGACAAGACCAATGACCATGTAATTTACAGGGAAATCAGAACAAGACCAGGTCAAAAATACAGCAAGTCCAATATTGTTAGAACAATCAGGGAATTGGGTCAGCTAGGATTTTTTGATGCGGAACAAATTGTGCCGGACATTCAAAACCCCGATCCCAATGCAGGTACAGTGGATGTGAACTATAGCTTGGTGGAATCCGGTTCGAGCCAAATTGAGCTGCAAGGTGGTTTCGGAGGTGGAGGTTTCATCGGTACGTTGGGACTTTCCTTTAGTAACTTCTCTTTAAAGAACATTTTTAACAAGGAAGCATACAAGCCCGTGCCTATGGGTGACGGACAAACCTTTGCCCTGCGTTTGCAGGCCAGTAGGACCTTCCGTGTGTACAGTTTGAACTTCTCCGAACCATGGTTGGGCGGTAAAAAACCGGTAAGGTTTAATATGTCGCTCTCGAGAACGCAACAGTTTGCTACGGGGTATGACCAAAACGGTAGATTGGATGTGCAGAAGGATCGGGGGTTTTCCATAACAGGAATCTCAGCCGGGTTGGCAAAAAGGGTGCAATGGCCCGATGATTTCTTTACGATTTCCCATTCCGTGGGCTATCAATACTATAAATTCGATGATTATAATCTGGGGCTTTTTAATTTTGGTGATGGTAGTTCCAATTCATTGACCTACACTTTTGGTATTTCCAGAAGTTCCCAAGGTCCCAGTAGAATTTTCCCCATGACGGGTTCCAATTTTGAACTAACGGCAAAATTCACACCGCCTTACTCGCTATTTGGGAGCAAGGATTTTAAATCGCTGAAAAACCGTAGGGAGGAGTTAACGGAGATCTCTTTAGAGCGACCGTTGACCATTGTAGAGCAAAACGAACTGCAGGATATAGAAAAGGAACGCTTTAGATGGTTGGAGTTCTATAAGGTTAAGTTTAAAGGGGATTGGTACACCAATATTGTGGATAAACTGGTATTGCGTACCAACGCTGAATTTGGTTTCTTGGGCTCTTACAATAATAATATTGGGGATGTACCTTTTGAACGGTTTTACGTAGGAGGGGACGGTCTTGGGAACTTTAGTTTGGATGGACGTGACGTGGTGCAGCTCAGGGGATACGAGAACAGTTCGTTGGCCTTTTCGGTGTGGAACCCCATTCGACAGTCGCAACAGCAAGAAGGAGGTGTAATCTATAATAAGTACTCCATGGAGCTTCGATATCCGTTGACCTTAAAGCCATCGGCATCGATATATGTACAAACATTTTTGGAGGCAGGTAACGCGTTCAATAACTTCCAGGACCTCAATCCATTTGAACTGAAAAGGTCGGCAGGAGCAGGTCTAAGGATTTTTATGCCGGCGTTCGGTCTTTTGGGTATTGATTTTGGATATGGTTTTGATGCAGATAACATTAGACCAAATGCCGGCCCCAGTGGTTGGCAGACACACTTTATCATTGGACAACAATTTTAATGACTTTAATCCGTTTCAGTTAAAAAGATCTGCCGGAGTGGGGCTACATATTTTTAAGCCGGTATTTGAACTCTCGGAAATTAATTCCTTGCATGGCTTTGATGCCGTTGCGAAATCGGGATTGGTATGGGACAAGTGATCGGTAAGCGGACTTCATCATCGGGCAGCAGTTTTAATTTATGGAAAACGCCTCTTTATTATTTTTCAAATGGTTCATTTTGAATAAATTAGTAATTTTGGCACGATATTTTCTATGTAAAATGCGGAATCAAAGATGAATACCAAAGTTCTTTTAACATTAGTCGTTTTGCTGACATCCTTTTACGGGTTTTCCCAACGGGGCGTTCGTATAGGTTATGTGGATATGGAGTATATCCTTGAAAATGTGGAAGAGTACAGGGATGCCACCAAGCAATTGAACGATAAGGCCCAAAAGTGGAAGCAGGAAATTGAACTAAAGCAAAGCGTTGTCGAACAAATGAAAAAAGATTTGATGGCGGAAAAAGTGCTCTTGACCGATGAACTGATCTTGGAGCGGGAAGAGGAAATACAGCTATTGGAAAAGGAAATGCTGGACTACCAACAAGACCGTTTTGGACCACAAGGGGATTTGGTATTGCAAAAACAATTGTTGATACAGCCGATTCAGGACCAAGTTTTCAACGAGGTACAAAAAATTGGAGCCAATAAAAGATACGATTTTATTTTTGATAAATCCGCAGATGTTGTAATGTTGTACTCCGAAAAAAGACACGACATAAGTGACTTGGTTTTAAGGGAGATAGGACGCACCAGAAAAATAAGTGCATCAAACAAAAAACAAGAGGAACAAAACCGTTTGGAGCAGTTCCAGGAAGAGGAAGATGAAATAAGCGATGCGCTAAGGGAAAGACAAGAGCAGGCCGAAGAGGCCCTCGAGGAAAGAGAGAAAGCGGCGGAAGAACGCAGAGCTGAAAAACTAAAAGAAAGGGAAGAACGCAAGAAAGCGTACGAAGAACGGAGGAAAAAATTATTGGAAGAGCGCGAAGCCCAGCGAAAGGCCAAATTGGAAGAGCGAAAAAAAGCGCAAGAACAACAAAAGGATTCAATAGGATAGATTATATTGAAACACTAAATTTAAAGTCAAAAAAGTAACGTTGAGAATCATGAAAAATGTAAAAAGAATCGCTGTAGCCCTAGTATTGTTTGTTGCGGCTACTGGTTTTGTAAATGCTCAGAGCAAGATTGCGCACATCAATGTACAGCAATTATTGTCTGATATGCCGGAGATGAAGGCTGCACAAGCTGAATTGAAGAAATTACAAGAAACTTACAGAGCGGATATCCAGAGCTCTATGACCGAGCTTCAAAACAAGTATACACAATACGAAAACGAAGCCACTTCCAAAACAAGGGAAGAAAACGAGCAAAGAGCAGTTGAGCTACAGGGCTTCCAACAGAACATTCAAGAAGCCGAGCAAGCAGCCATGCAAGAAATGCAAAAGAAGCAACAAGAATTGTTCGCTCCTATCTCCGATAAGGCAAAAGCGGCAATCGAAAAAGTTGCTGCAGCCAAAGGTTATGATTACGTAATCGATGCCAGTCCAGGATTGAGCTTGATCGTATCCAAAGGTCCAGACCTTTTGGCCGAAGTAAAAAAGGAACTAGGTTTCTAAACCTTGCTTTCAATAAAAATAGTAAACCGCTTTTTTTAAAGCGGTTTTTTTATGCCATAAAAATTTAAGCCATTACTTTTAAGTATGCCAAAACCAATAGGAATTTTTGACTCAGGTGTGGGGGGCACCTCGATATGGAAAGAAGTGGCCAAGAAGCTTCCCCATGAAAACACGGTCTATTTGGCCGATAGTGCCAATGCCCCTTATGGGGAAAAGTCAAAAGAAGAGATTTTAAGGCTTAGTATAAAAAATACGGAGTATTTGCTAAAGGAGGGCTGTAAAATCATTGTAGTGGCCTGTAACACCGCCACAACTAACGCCATAGATTATCTCCGTTCACATTACAACGTGCCATTTATCGGAATAGAACCGGCTATCAAACCAGCGGCACTTCAGACCAAAACCAAAAAAGTTGGGGTGTTGGCTACCAAGGGAACCCTCTCCAGTGGTTTGTTCCACAACACCTCCAAACTCTTTGCCGAGGGGATTACTGTCTTGGAGCAAGAGGGCAAGGGTTTGGTAGAGCTGATAGAAGCAGGTAGGATTGATTCTCTGGAGACGAGAAACTTATTGAGGACTTTCCTTGATCCCATGCTCAAAGAAAATATAGATTGTTTGGTGCTCGGGTGTACGCACTATCCCTATCTTATTCCGGTTTTGAAGGAAATATTGCCGAGCAATGTCAATATCATAGATTCCGGCCAAGCCGTGGCCCGTCAGACCAGGGCCGTCTTGGCACAGAACAACTTACTGACCAAGGTCAATGACACTCCTGAACATCTTTTTTACACCAATGCGGATGTAAGGGTTTTGAAAGATTTGGTCGACGACCCCACTGCTCAGGTATCTTTTATGGATTTTTAAACCCTATTTTCTTTTGTAGGTGAGGTAAGTGAAAGCATATTGGTGCCTATCATCCTTTGGATGGTGTTCCTCCTTTACCAGTTCCCATTGTTCTTCATTGATCTCTGGAAAAAAGACATCTGCCTCAAAAGTACCGTGGACCCTTGTCAATTCGATATCCGTAGCACGGTCCATGGACTGTTTATAGATTTCCCCGCCCCCGATAATAAAAGCAGTCTCGTGATCCTCTACCAGCGTAATCGCATCCGCCAATGAGTGCACAATGGTGCAGGGGAACTTCGGAACATAGTCCTCGTCCCTGGTAATGGCAATATGGGTTCGGTTGGGCAATGGTTTGGGGAAGCTCTCCAAGGTTTTCCTGCCCATAATTATCTTGTGGCCCGAGGTCAGACTTTTAAAGCGTTTAAAATCGTCCGGTAAATGCCACACCAAGTCGTTGTCCTTGCCCAGGGCATTGTTTTCGGCCGCGGCCGCAATAATGATCAATTTTCTCATTGATCTTTTTTTTTATTGATTTTGGAAAGCGGAAAATCTGTTTCTATTTCCTTTTGGATTTCGCCGATACGCTTTTTTTGAAGGTTCACCAATCGCTCGCGTTGCTGGCGTTCCCAATCCTGTCCCATAAATTTATGAGTGACAAAAACACTGAATGTATGCAGGGCAACCAAAAAAGCCCATGCCAATACGATCCAAATGGACCAATCATAGGCTTCCCCGTACTTGAGCACCTTATTGGCAAGAATCAAAAAAATACTGCCGATCAAAAAAATCACGAAGTGCGAGAACAACCGTTTCTTTTGTTTGGTGCGCTTATGGGCATTCTCCAAAAGTTCGTGCTGCTGTAAATCTATCTCGGACGTCTTCTTTTTACCAAATGACAACATGGAATGGCTATCTTTATCAACAAAGATAATCGAATTCTATCCAAAAATCCCGACATGCAAAACCTAAGAAAAAAATTTCCCGCACTCAATCATTGTGTTTATCTCAATACTGCATCCGCAGGACTGTTGAGCGAAGATTTGATGGAGTGGCGCCAGGGGCACGATCTTGACTTTTTAATAGGAGGCAGTGAAATGAAGAACAAGGGCTTTGCCCATATGCCCGAGATTAAAAAGGTAGTGGGGAAGTTTTTTAACTGCAAGGCCGAAAATGTGGCCCTTGTTCCCAATTTCACGTTGGGGTTCAACCTTTTGCTGGAAGGATTGCCAAAGGATAAAAAAGTGCTGTTGGTCAATAAGGATTATCCAAGTGTCAACTGGCCGTTCGAGACCAGAGGGTTTGAACTTGACCATGTGGATGCCGATGAACATATGGAGGAGAACATCCATCTCAAGGTCAAGAAGGGCGATATTGATATTCTCGCTCTCAGTTTGGTGCAGTGGGTGGATGGGGTCCGTATTGATTTTGATTTTCTGAAAGATTTGAAAAAGGAGTTTCCCGACCTGATGATTCTTGCCGATGGCACACAATATTGTGGTACGGAACCGTTCGATTTTGAAGCATCCGGCATAGATATATTGGGGGCCAGTGCCTATAAATGGATGCTGGCAGGATACGGGAACGGCTTTTTCCTGGTAAAGGACGCCGTAATGGACCAGTTTGAGCTTAGGGGCATCGGTAATGGTTCGGTGAATAACGATGCTTCCAAACGCAACAGTATTACGTTCTGTAAATTTCTGGAACCTGGCCATTTGGATTCCCTCAACTTTGGGAGCTTGGAATTTGCCATTAAGTTCTTGGACGAAATAGGTGTTGAGAATATACAGGCACAATTGCAAAAGCTATCAAAAAAGGCAATGTCCGCTTTTGTTGGGCTTGATTTGCTAGAGCCTTCGGTCACCAAAAGAAAGCAGCACAGTACCATATTCAATATTAAGGGGGACGAGAAGCTGTTCAATAGGCTAACAGAGGAAAATGTGGTGGCCTCACCACGTGGGGGAGGTATCCGTTTGAGCCTTCATTTTTACAATACCGAGGAGGAAATAGATGTTGTTGCGACACTTTTAAAGCGCTGGAGGTCAAACTCATAATTGGTAAAAAACGCAGATCTTATTTGCTAAAAGTAATCCTTCGGTTAGGTGGATTTTATCAAATTGATAAATCGGTTCTAACTAATTGTAAATAAATGGTTTTATATATTGTTTTGTACTGAAATTAAAATTTTCGGTACCATGGCAATTAAAAAACAATACCTGAAGAGCAAGCCTGTTTGCAAAGTAACTTTTACAGTTCCTGCAGATGAGGCGGAGACCGTTGCAGTAGTTGGTGATTTCAATAAGTGGAATCCCAAAAAGAGCGGCCTAAAGAAATTAAAGAACGGAACCTTTAAGGGTACGTTCGAACTACCTGTGGAGAACAGCTACGAGTTTAGATATTTGATAGACGGCAACTATACCAACGATGGTGAGGCCGATCGTTACCAATGGAACGATTATGCTGGAACCGAAAATGCCGTATTGGAGGTTTAAAAAACACTATCCGCCATCAGTTTGCCCCAAAGCTGATGGCGGTTTTATTTGTTGAGGTTGTCCGTATTCTTTAAATCGATGGGAGTCTGATCAATATTATTTGGTCCAGTAATCCACAACAGTTACATCGGCAATGTGCGGGCCTGCAATGTCTCCAAAAGCCACATGGTCGGGGTGGGTGAGATAGGTGTCACGGTCGGCTTCGCTATCAAAGGTCAAAAAGTAGCAGTGGGTAAGCCCTTTGTTCAAGTTTTCTGGGCTGTTGTTCATGCCCCATTCGTATCCTTTTATTTCCGAAATTTTTGATGGCAGGGCATTGAAAGCTTCTTCCACTTGTTGTATTTCTTCTTCGGATGAGGTCTCCTTAAATTTGAACAATACTACGTGGCGTAATTTTGGTGAATCGATGGCTTCGGTTTCTTTCACGGTCTTTTCTTCTTCTTTTTCGGTGGTTTCTTTTTTGGCTTGCTCACCACAACTGGCAAATAACAGTGCGGCAAATAGGGTGATGATGGGTTTCATTATCATATGGTGTTAGAAATTAATAAATCTATGCGTCTTAATGTGTTTGACTTCTACAAATTTATGGTATTGATATTTGGGGACGCATGCTTTATGATAAAAAGGAAAATTGTATGGTCATAATTTGTTATGACGCTTCATTTATTTGGGTTGATTACATTTGAATCATGCCCCAAATGGAAGGAATATTTTTGGATTTGTTTGAAGATGCCTACGCCTCTCCTGCAGAACTGGCCGAAGTTTTGGATTTGGGCATTGAAATGCTTTTTTATGTGGAGGAAGGTGTTTTTTCCAAAGAGGATATGCGAAATGTTCTTACCGCTTTAAGAAAGATAACTTTGGAGCTAAGAAAATGATTTCTTCGAAAAATGATGGATGGTGCGAGCGTCACGCTCGTTCCATTATTAAATCAGTGAGGTCTTGAGAGGTTGTACTGGTCACGAGCCAAGAGACTCGCGCTATCAGGGGAGTTAATTAAGGTAAATAATCAATTTTTAAGATCATTTCGGGTTTTATAATATAGCCGTTGTTGCTGAAATTCGCATTACATCTATAATCCATTTCTTCATTTTTTACTTTATGGTATAAATAGCTAATTACCTTACTAAGCTTTTTAGGATGGAATAACGTATCACTTTTAAATTTTACTACACACTTCATTGTCTTATTTTGAAATAGACTAATCAATGAATCATAGTTGTTGGGATATTTAAACTTTACAATATCTTCCACCAATCCGGGAACGTTCAGATAATTGTGTATTCCTACAGTATTTTCAAAAGAAAAATCTCGAATCAACCATCCCCACGGACCTTGATTTACCTTGGAGTTAATCTTTCCCTGAATGGTTGAACACTGTGATAAATTTTTATTGTTTATGGGGATATTTGTTTCTTTAAGTATGCTGTTAAGTAGGGTTTCTATTTTCACAATTGCTTTTTGTGATGGTAAAATTCCCTCGGAAAACTCTGAATCTTTCAAAGTTCTTGTGTTATGAAACCAATTTGCATAAATGATTTTCGAATCATCTAATTTAAATTCTTTGATGAACTCATCAAATAGGATTTCATAGTAATCTTTTGCTTCCCTATTATTCAGACAGATTTGCTTTAAATCAATTTTTTGTAAAAAAGAAATCATGTCTTTTCCTGAAGCATTGAATATTGCTTCCAATGATAAAATCAATGAATTGTAATTTTCACAATCAAGAATCAAGATTTCTTTCATGTGCTTCGTGTGAAAGTTTTCATCTTTAAAGAAGCTAAATAGAAAATTAATGTTTTAAGGGCAATTACTTAAACCGCCACAACCCCTTTAATATGCGGATGCGGGTCGTAGTTCAAGAGCTCAAAATCATCAAAGGTAAAGTCAAAAATGTCCTTTACTTCGGGGTTCAATTTCATGGTGGGCAAGGGGCGTGGGTCGCGGCTCAATTGCAGTTCTACCTGCTCCATGTGGTTGTTGTAAATATGGGCGTCACCAAAGGTGTGGATAAAGTCTCCCGGTTGGTAACCACAAACTTGGGCCATCATCATGGTGAACAGAGCGTAGGACGCAATGTTGAACGGCACCCCTAAAAATATGTCCGCACTACGCTGGTACAATTGGCAAGAAAGTTTGCCATCCGCCACATAAAACTGGAAAAAGGCATGGCAGGGTGGGAGTGCAGCCTTACCGTTGGCCACATTTTCCGAAAAAGACACCGAAGTGTCCGGCATAACGCTGGGGTTCCATGCAGAAACCAGCATTCTACGGCTGTTGGGATTGTTCTTCAAGGTTTCAATGACTTCTTTGATCTGGTCGATTTCCTCACTGTTCCAATTGCGCCATTGGTGTCCATAAACAGGACCAAGGTCGCCGTTTTCGTTCGCCCATTCGTTCCAGATACGCACGCCGTTCTCTTGCAGATATTGAATATTGGTGTCCCCTTTCAAAAACCATAATAGTTCGTGTACTATGGATTTGAGGTGCAACTTTTTGGTCGTCACCATGGGGAATCCCTCGGAGAGGTCGAACCGCATTTGATAGCCAAAAACGCTCAAGGTTCCTGTTCCGGTACGGTCCCCTTTTTGGTTTCCGTGTTCCAATACGTGTTTCAGAAGGTCGTGGTACTGTTTCATAGTGGGGTTAAAGGTAAATGGTTACGGGTGAACGGACAATAGGTCAACGGTTTGACTTATGAAGAGTTTATTAACTGTGAGGGGTGTGAAGGGTAAAGGGTTTTGGGAAAAGGGGTTAATGGTTTGACCTGATATATTTTATCAGGGACGCTATGCCTCTTTGCAGTTTTTGAATGTTTTGGATAGCGGGTTCTGCTTTTTCAGGAGTGAGAAATTCTAAATCTTCACAAAGAATAAGGTGTGATTCCAATTCGTATGCCGAACCTAAACTGATTTGAAGGAATCGAACAAAATCTTTTTGGGAATTTTTACTGCATCCTTCGGCAATGTTGGCTGGAATGGAAATAACGCTTCTTTGAATTTGTGGAATCAATCCAAATTGTTCGGAATCCGGTAAAAGTTTGGTGAGCGTATAAACGTCCTTCACTAAAACTCGTCCATCTTTCCAGACGTTCAACTCTCGAAAATTTCGCATAGCGATATATGTTTAAAATTTCGAGGTTGAAATCTATATTTTAACTTTCCAGCTTCTTAAAAGGACATTTTTTACCCTTTACCGGTAACCTTTTACCCTTTACCCTTTATCCTTTTACCATTGACCCTTTTAACCATTAGCCTTTCACCCGACTACCCTAAAATCATCCCAGCAATGGTGGCCGACAACAATGAGGCCAATGACCCGCCCAAAACCGCCTTCATTCCAAAAGAGGAAAGTACTTTACGTTGACCGGGCGCCAAAGAACCGATACCGCCAATTTGAATACCAATGGAGGCAAAGTTGGCAAAACCACAGAGCATGTAGGTGGCCATGATTACGGATTTGTTGTAAGTAAAGTGAACACCACTTGCCACATTCTTAAGATCGGCCAATTGAATGTAGCCTACAAATTCACTTGCGGCCAATTTAATGCCGAGCAACTGTCCCATGAGCATAATGTCCTCATTGGCAACACCTATCAACCACATAAGCGGGGCAAATATGGTGCCTAGAATGGCTTCCAGGGAAAATTCGGTGTACGGGGAATTGGCGGCTATCCAATTATTGAAAGTGGTAAGATCTCCGACCCAGCCCAAAATTCCGTTGATCATGGCGATAAAGGCCACAAACACCAAAAGCATGGCCCCAACGTTCAAGGCGAGTTTAAGACCTTCGGTGGTTCCATTGGCAATGGCGTCCAAGATGTTGGCGCCTATTTTTTCGGAAGAAACCTCTACGTCCGTGTTGACCTTCTCGGTCTGCGGGTACAATATTTTTGAAATTACGATGGCCCCGGGTGCGGCCATTACAGATGCTGCCAAAAGGTGCTTGGCGAAGACCAAACGAAGTTCGGGGTCATCGCCTCCTAAAAATCCAATATAGGCGGCCAAAACAGCTCCGGCTACGGTGGCCATTCCACCGATCATCACCAAAAGGATTTCGGATTTGTTCATTTTTTCCAAATAGGCCTTGATCAGCAAGGGGGCTTCGGTCTGGCCCAAAAATATGTTGCCCGCTACGGAAAGACTCTCTGCTCCCGATATGCCCAAACTTTTGGAGAGCAACCATGCCATCCATTTGACCACGACCTGTATCACTCCCAAGTAATAAAGTACGGAGGTCAATGCGGAGAAGAATATAATGGTGGGCAATACTTGGAAGGCAAATATATAACCAAAGGTATCCATATCCACGACCAACCCTTCGAACAAAAACTGGCTTCCGGCACGGGTAAAGTCCAATATGCTTACGAAAATGCCGCCGACCTGTTCAAATATATATTGTACAAAGGGAACCTTGAGCACCCCGATGGCAATCAAAATTTGTAATGATAAGCCGATTGCGACCGTTTTCCAATTGACGGCTTTTCTGTTGGAGCTGAACAGAAATGATATCAGGATCAGTACGGCCATTCCCAACGCCCCACGAAGCAATGTGGTAATAGTGAAACCTTGATTGGGAATAATTTCAGCGGTTTGCTGCACAGCAATGTTCTCGGTAATGGTAGAGCCTATGGCTACATTAAGGGAATCTGCGGGCAAAGAATTTTGGCCGAAAACGACCGAACAAAGGAGTAACAGGAGCAGTAAACTTTGGGTCTTTTTCGCCATGTATGTTGGTCGTTTATTTGCGCTTGGAAATCTCATCCCTCAATTTGGCGGCCTTTTCGTAGTCTTCGCTGGCCACCGCATTATCCAATTCTTTATGAAGTTCTTGTAGGGACATTTCTCTATATCCGTGTGTATCGGAACCTGACTCTAACTCCACGGCTTCTCCTTCTTGAAGGATTTCATCGACCATAATGCTGTCGTCCTCGTCCTCTTCTTTCTCTTTGGAAGAAAATTTTAGGAAAATACCGGCTTTGTCCAAAATGGTCTTGTATGTAAAAATAGGAGCGTTGAACCGCAGTGCAAGTGCAATCGCATCGCTGGTGCGGGCATCGATGATTTCCTCGTCGTTATCGCGCTCACAGATAATGCTGGAATAAAAAACACCGTCCACCAATTTGTGGATGATCACCTGCTTGACCACAATCTTGAACCTGTCCGCAAAGTTCTTGAACAGATCATGGGTCAAGGGCCTTGGCGGTTTTATCTCTTTTTCCAAAGCAATGGCGATGGATTGTGCTTCAAATGCGCCTATAACTATGGGAAGTTTTCGGTCTCCCTCCTCTTCATTTAAAATAAGGGCGTATGCGCCATTTTGTGTTTGGCTGTATGATATCCCCTTTATTTTTAATCGTACTAAACTCATATATCTCCTCCTAAAGCAAAGGGGCCGTCCAAATAAGTGGCTTTACCAGTTATCTGAACAGCCCCTTGCAATGGGCAAATTAACAAAATTTAAGTGTTTTGGGCTTTAAATTCTTTTAATTTTTCGATGAGTTCGGGCACTACTTCGAAGGCATCCCCGACTATTCCGTAATCCGCCGCCTTGAAGAAAGGAGCTTCCGGGTCGTTGTTGATGACCACTTTTACCTTGGAGGCATTGATACCTGCCAAATGCTGAATGGCCCCGGAAATCCCGATAGCGATATAAAGATTGCTCGCAACCGGCTTACCGGTTTGGCCAACGTGTTCGCTGTGCGGGCGCCATCCCATATCCGAGACTGGTTTGGAGCAGGCGGTCGCCGCACCCAAAACATCGGCCAGTTCTTCAACCATGCCCCAATTCTCGGGTCCTTTTAATCCTCGACCACCGGAGACAACGATATCGGCGTCGGCAATGGTTGCTTTTCCCACCACACGATCCACTTCTACCGATTTAACGGCAAAGGCATTATCGCCCAATGATGGGCCAAAATCTTCCACCGAAGCGGAAACATTGTTTTCAACAACACCGAAGGCATTACTGGAAACCCCTATTACCTTGACATCCGACGAAATCTCGGTCATGGCGAACCCTTTATTGCTGAAAGCGGTGCGCTTTACTACAAATGGTGAGGTGCTTTCT
>JANSXF010000073.1 GCA_024743095.1 Flavobacteriaceae bacterium | reverse complement strand
GTCTACACCACCGGGTGTTAGCATCATGATCCAATCGCCTCGCATATTGTACAGTTGGGGCACCAAATAACCGATTTTTACTACGATGATATCGGTTTCACTGGGTGTAAGGCCCAAGTTGGTAAAATCGGATTCTCTGTGATAGGGTTTTCTCTTTTTGGTCACAATAACATGGGCATTGCCCACTTTTACCACAACCTCGGTTTTTGCATGAACATCTCCATGTTTTATAGCAGTGACTTCCCCTGTCAATTCCAAGGGAGGGGCATACCTGTTATCTATTTCAGCTCCAACGGGGGCACTGACCTCTTCACCAACACCGACCTTTATAGCTTCCTCGACCAATTTAGGCCCAGGAATGGAGGCGTAAATCAATGATTTGCCATCTGGTGCGTGGAATTCTTCTTGTTTTAAAAGCTCGGTCAAGGTCCAAGTAACATCGCCAGCACCGCCTGCGGTAGGGTTGTCGCCCATGTCGCTCAACATAAAAGGCTTTTTGTCACTGGCAAGCGCAACCTTCAATGCTTCTTCGTACGGTTTTGTAGGGGCTACGAATTCGAATTCCTCGCGGACATCCCAGAAATTATTGGCCAGTTTTTTCGCCCCTTCGGTAACTTGGTCTTTGTCATCGCCTGTAACCATGACCACAGCATGGTTTCGCGGTTCATCGGCCCAAGCGTAGCCTATCCAAATGGCCGCATCGATAACACCTTCTTCCTGTTCCACTTCTGGTACTTTTGCATACAGGCTTTTACCGGGCTCGACTCGGGTACTCGTTTTTTCACCGGGCAATAAGATGGGTACTGGAACCCAAGCTTTATATTTTGGTTTGCCTTTTCCGTTTTCCAATCGCGACACCAAATTTTCCACGGCCCGTTTACGCGATTCGGTGGCATCCTCATGAGGTGCCATACGATAACAAGTGATCAAATCGGAGTGCTGGGCCAATCGTTTGGAAACATTTCCGTGCAAGTCCATGGAAGTCGAAATCAGAACATCGGTTCCCACAACTTCACGGATTCTTTTGATCAGGTCGCCTTCTGGGTCATCCAATCCAACAACACTCATAGCGCCATGAATATCAAAGAAAAGCCCGTCGTAGGGCATATTTTCTTTTAACATGGTCAGGGTTTTGCCCACTAAGGATTCGTAGGCTTCACGGGTAACCGTACCTCCCGGCAACGATTTTCCCACTAAAGTGGGAACCCATTCGGCCCTCTGTCTAAGTGAAGAGTCGATTTCCATAAAAGGATAACGGTTGAATATGGAGTCCCCGATTTTAGGGTGGAAGGCTTCTTCATGGGTAAGAGCGGGAGAAAATGTACTGGATTCAATCCCCAGACCGGCAATGGCTATTCGGGGCAGTTTTTTTTCAGTGTTTTTCTCACAGCCTATCAAAATGGCAAAAAGGAATAGAACAAGTAAAGGGTTACGCATTTTATTGGGTTTGGTCGGTTTTATCAAAGTATAAATATCGACATTATTGTAATGTTGTCAAAAGAATGGGCAATTCAATGTGGTTAATGGATAAGAGTTATATTTAGAAAAAACTTATTGATTTTGAAGAACGATAAAATCAGAAACATGCGGCGGGAACTGCTGTCGGACAACTGGTATACCCTTGAGAAAATCACTTTTGAATATTTACGGGACGATGGTGTTTGGGAAAAGCAATCACGAGAAGCGTATGATCGTGGGAACGGTGCCGCCATTCTATTATATAATGTCGAAAAGGGAAAAGTAGTGCTTACGCGGCAGTTTCGAATGCCCACCTATGTGAATGGCAATATGGATGGAATGATGATTGAGGCCTGCGCCGGACTCTTGGAAAAAGGAAATGCCGAAGAGACGATTAAAATGGAGGTAGAGGAGGAGACGGGCTACAAAATTGATAAGGTGAAGAAGATTTTTGAAGCATACATGTCGCCCGGTTCGGTAACCGAGATTCTCTATTTTTTTATAGGACAGTATGAAGATGGAATGAAAGTAAGTGCTGGTGGCGGTGCCGAAGACGAAACAGAGAATATTGAAGTTTTGGAACTTGATTTTAAGGAAGCCATTGATATGATGAAATCCGGTGAGATCAAAGATGCCAAGACGATCATGCTGTTACAATATGCCCAGATACAGGGTATTTTTGGTCAGTAGTTTTCGTACAGGCTTTTTAAAGTGCTGTACATGGTCTTTCTTATTTCTATGGACGGAACGGTAAAATGGTTGTTCATAAAACTAAAAATGAGCAGTTTTCCCGATTTTGTTTTAACGTATCCGCTTAAGTTATAATTATTCCCTACGGATCCCGATTTCGCAAAAAGAAATGGCTCCGTGGTCGGGTCTTCCCAGTGCTCCACTGTATTAACTGGCCCCCACATGGGGAAAAGTGCAAAGAGCCGCTCTTCCGGAATTTCGTTGTGTAGTTTTTGAAGTATCTGAACAAAAGACCTTGGAGTGAACAAATTATATCGTGAGAGCCCTGAACCATCTACCCAACGGGGTCGGTGTTCCAAATCCTTGAGTTGATTATCCAATATGTATTCTATGGCATTTTTCGTGCTCAAGGTATCGGAAATGGTGCCGGAAGCAGCTAGCAACAATTGTTCGGCCAAAAAATTATCACTCTTCAACAGCATTCGTTTGTAAATGGAATCGGTTTCAATGCCGAACAAAGTCCGTTTTTCGCCCTCGGGAAAATGTGAAGTCAACATGATTTCTTTCCCAGTGGCAGTTTCCAATAGTTCCTTGGTCAAACTGGAACTGGTCATGTAGGGAATCTCTAAAGTATCTTGTTCCGTTGGGGCAATGTAAAATTGGTTATGGAACTCTTCTCTTTTTAAGGTAGTATCCTTTACTATAATTTGATTTTTGAAACGTTCAGGAGAAACCTTAAAACCTTGGGTGTTGGAGATGGTGACCACATTTGCGTAAAGCGGCAGGGTAGATTTTTCTGGTGAGAAATAGGTGTCGTAATCTTCCCATGCCCAGCCAGGCCCGTATCGTCGCTCATCATGATTTTTGGTATAGAATGCAATGGTTCTTTGGTTTTTTAGCCAGTTTATGGCTGTGCTATCAGCAAAATAGGGATGCAACCATGTTGGGTCGCCAGTTCCTTCCACATATACGGTGTCGTTTGCGACTATATATTTTAGGGTCGGGATATTTTTGGGAAGCAAATTGAGACCCGTGTAAAAAGTCACGATCTTTGTGTTACTGGCCGGGGTAAAGTATTTATTTCCATTCAGATTATAGACCTCTTTTTGATTATTTGCATCAATGACAACCAAACCATGGAAAGAATTTTGAAGGTTGTCGTCCTCTATTTTTGAGTGGAGTGTTGTTTTGGTGGAACTGCAACTGGTTAATAAGATGATTACTAAAAAACAACTGTAAATCAGTGTTTTGTATTTGGATTTATGTGTTTTTTGCATATGATTCTTCAATAGAATTTAACAACAAGATATTCAATTTTTAACTGGATGTTAGCTTTTTTAATCCCCTTTTTTAGTAATTTAGAACACAACCTATTTACCCAATTTAATCAAATTGATATGCCTAGAGCTATGTTAGATTACACCAAAACAATCCTTCAAAAGGTGAGTTTTGATGCTAAACTCTTCACTAGGGAGCTTCAGAAAGCAATTTCTAGATTGTTGCCCAGTGAAGTAGAGGAATTGAAAATCTGGTTGCAATTTTATATTGTGGACAAACCGGAGTTACATTCAACAATGTTATTATTAAAAGCTTAAACACTAACAAGAGCCGCTGAAAAGCGGCTCTTTTAACTTTTGGACAACGGACTTATAATTTTCACGTCCTGAAAAGCGATGGCACCCCGAACAATACTGGAGATAACTTCTCTTAGGGCGTCCGTTATCTGTATCTTTAGTTCGCTCTTATGGTATATCATGCTTATTTCTCGCGCAGGCGAAGGAGTCTGGAAAGATTTAAGATTTACTGTTTTATCTTTGTCAAGGTGTAGGGTATTCAAATAAGGCAACAAGGTCATTCCCATACCTTCGTCCGCCAAGCTCACCAAAGTTTCAAAACTTCCACTCTCTATTTTAAAGTGTTCGCCACGTAAATTTTTGGAGGCTTTGCATAGGTTGATGACCCCTTCGCGAAAACAATGCCCGTCCTGTAATAAAAGCACATCGTTGACATCCAAATCACTCGTGGTCAGTTCATCTTGGGTCGCCAAACGGTGATTCCTAGGGACATACCCTACAAAAGGTTCATAATAAAGAGGGCGTTCTTTTATAAATTCAATTTCCAATGGTGTGGCAGCGATTCCGGCATCCAAGTGTCCGTCCATAATATTTTTGATCATGGTTTGAGTGGACTGTTCCTTAATGATAAGGTTTACTTTTGGATATTTTTTAATGAATGAGTTCAAGAACATAGGGAGAAGGGTAGGCATTACGGTAGGTATGATTCCCAATGTGTAGTCACCACCGATATAACCCTTGTCCTGATCTACAATATCTTTGATGCGCTCGGCCTCGGCCACAATATTTTTAGCTTGGGCCACTATTTTTTTTCCAACTTCTGTTATGGTAATGGGCTTTTTGCTCCTATCAAAAATGAGTACATCCAGTTCATCCTCCAATTTTTGTACCTGCATGCTAAGTGTGGGTTGGGTCACAAAGCTCTTTTCCGCGGCCAATGTAAAGTTCTTGTGTTCGGCAACAGCCAACACATATTGAAGTTGGGTAATCGTCATCCAATTATAAGTTTAGGGTATAAAAGTATAAAAAACCATCAGGTTAATCTATAGAAAAAACGTATTCCTAAATATGGACATATATCCAATTAAAAAGCCCGCTCAATGACGGGCTTCTTTTTTGATTGATGATGTTTTTCTAGGCTAGAACCGAATGGTGAACTCCATATCTTCCTCGTCAACGGTAAACTTAGCACTGTTAAAGTTAGGTGGTCCCATGGTCATATCATTGCCGGACATGCCGTAGCTTTCTTTGGGCATTCCGTTGGATTGATAATCCATCCGATTGTTTTCATTGGCATCGTGCATCGCCATAATAGCATAGTTTCCGGGAGTCACGTTGGTGAATCTCAAGGTGACTTTACCATCGGTGATGGCACTTTGTAGGTTTTGTACTCCCTGTCCTTTCATAAAAGTTTCTTCGGTATGCAGACCGGCGAGGACCTTGCCTTCATTGCTAGTGATGTTGTCAATGGTTACGGTAATGTCCACCCCTGTTTTTTCTTGAGCGATTCCCGCGATGGTTACTAAAAAGAGACTTAATGCTAGTGTTACAGTTTTCATAATGGTTATTTTGATGTTTTGTATGCTCCAAAATTCAGAAATAACCGACGTCAATAAAAATTCAACCTACCGAAATGTTGATTTTTTGGAGTGAACTGCAATCGGAAATTAGGAAATCAATTCGGTTGTAAAAATCTACAGTTGGGCACTTCCTTTTGGTTTGATAACAAACGTGAAAGCAATTTTGTGGCATCAATCAAAGTGATCAGTCATGAAAACCTTTATCAAACTTGTTACCTTATTATTTTGTGCTGGAGCTGTTTTTGGCCAACGGACGATTTCAGGAAAAATCACAGATACCAAAAACAGCCCCATAGAAGGGGCCAACATCTACCTGGAGGGTACTTACGACGGAGCCTCATCAGATATCAATGGACATTTTAGCTTTGAAACCAGTGAAGAAGGGATGCAAACTTTGGTCGTTTCCATGTTATCTTTTGAGCCTCATTATGAAGTGGGTGACGTTTCCTACTTCGAAAATCTACATATCAAATTAATGGAATCCGTTAACTCATTAACGGGAGTTACCTTGACCGCCGGTACCTTTGAAGCCGGTAACAATTCCAAGGCATCCGTATTGAAACCACTCGATATTGTGACTACGGCGGGTGCAACTGGTGATTTTGTGGCAGCCTTGCAGACTCTACCGGGAACAACAACGGTGAACGAGGATGGTAGATTGTTTGTTAGGGGAGGTACTGCTGGTGAGACTCAGGTATTTATTGATGGACTCCGGGTTTTTCAGCCATTCAATGCCACAGCGAACAATACGCCCACACGCGGAAGGTTCTCCCCATTCTTGTTCAAGGGTATATCCTTTAGCACCGGAGGGTATTCTGCCGAGTACGGTCAGGCGCTTTCCAGTGTATTATTGTTGAACACCACGGATGTTCCATTGCAGGAAAAAACCGATATATCCATTATGAGCGTTGGGGGTGGTCTGGGGCATACCAAGATTTGGGGCGACCAATCGTTGAGTATCAATACATCCTATATGGACCTTGCGCCATACGAAGCCTTGATTCCTTCCACCCAAGGTGTTCGTTGGAAAAGCCCTTATGAATCTATTTCGGGTGAAGCCGTCTTTAGGAGCAAAGGCGAAAAAAGTATGTTCAAACTGTACACAGGTTTTAACCATTCCAATTTGGATATTGAACAAGAGGACATCAATTTTGATGATTTTGTACGCTTTGGTCTGAAAAACAACAACCTGTATGTTAACTCATCCTATAAATACTATTTTGGGAATGACTGGAGCCTTATATCGGGAGCTTCCATTGCATGGGACACTAACGATATTGGCATTAATGAGGCCAATGTGGACAGTAAGGAAACATCTTCGCACCTTAAGGTAAAGGCTCATAAAAACTTTAGCAATCGATACGATTTGAGCTTTGGGGCCGAATATTTCCACACCAAATTCGATGAAACTTACGCAGATGTAAATATTGATGAATTTACCAATGGTTACACCGATGGACTTTGGGCAGGTTTTGCTGAATCCGATATCTATTTGAGCAATAAGTTTGCCATGAAACTGGGTGTTAGAGTAACTCACAGTAGCTTGTTGGATGAATTTAAACTGTCCCCAAGACTATCGCTGGGCTATAAAGCAGGCGAGAACGGGCAGTTTTCTTTGGCCTATGGTGATTTTTACCAAAGACCGCTTTCTGATGTTCTCAAGTTTGATGAGAGCCTGTCCATGGAGAAAGCTTCCCATTATATTCTTAACTATCAATACATAAACAACGGCAAAACCTTTAGAACAGAAGTCTACTATAAAGATTATGAACGATTGGTAAAGTATGACTCGGAAATGCCACAGTTCAATTCCGCATATAGTAATTTAGGGGATGGATATGCCCAAGGTATTGATATATTCTGGAGAGATAGCAAGAGCATTGAAAACTTGGATTACTGGTTTTCCTATTCTTATTTGGATACCGAGCGAGACTACCAAAATTTTCCTGAACGGGCCACCCTCAATTTTGCACCAAAGCACAATGCTTCATTAGTGACCAAATATTGGGTGGACAAATTGCGTTCGCAAGTAGGTTTGTCATATTCTTACGGTTCGGGAAGGCCTTATCACAATCCCAATAACCCTGGTTTTATGCAAGAGAAAACCAAATCGTACAATAACTTGAGCTTGAACTGGGCCTACCTTATCGACCAACAAAAAATCCTTTACTTTTCCGTAAGCAATCTGTTGAGCCTAAATAACGTGAGCAATTATCAGTATGCCAATACTCCTGATGTGGGAGGAGTGTACAATAGAAGGGCCATAACCCCTCCGGCGGACAGCTTTTTCTTCGTAGGTTTCTTCTGGACGATAAGTACCGATGGTAAAAGTAATCAGCTGGATAATCTATAGGCTACTGCTGCATTTTGAGGTAATAGTCGACCGAATGTCGACCTGAGCCATATACAATAAAGAATAAGGAAGTTATCAAAACGATAATGGCCAACATTAAATAGTTGGTGTTCATTACTCCTAAAAAGTTAGTGAGGATAGCACCAAACAAAATCGGCAACTGTGCAATGGCGGCCCATCTGGTGAGTAAACCAACTGTAATCAAGATACCGCCAACAAAATGTGCGGGAATTAGGTAATGAAGAAAAATCATTCCTCCGGGAACATCTTGGAACGGTTTTGCCAACCGCTCCATTTCCTCATAATTGGACATAAACTTGATTCCTTTGACAAAAAAAACGACACCGAGTAAAACTCGGATTAAATCGAGTAAAAGATAGGTATGGGCATTGGCCCATTTATTGAGCTTTTTTATGAGACCCATGACATTGAGGTTTGTGGATTGATTACATAAGGTACTCATTTTTAGTGATATATTTAGTTTTCACACATAAATATGGATGATAATATTTGAGTTTTAAGTGAAATCAATTCAAAATATCAACCATGTCATTAAACGAACTTATATCTGAAAGCAGTCACTCAAAGAACTACTTACTCCAAAATCAATTCCATCTGAATATCGCTGCGGGCATATGGAGATGCGACCTTGGCCATTTCCACGAAGCCGAGTTTTTTGTACAGTGCAAGGGCTGGAACCAATTTTCTATTGCTTTCCAAAAATAATTTTTTGGCGCCCAATTGTTTTGCTTTCTCAATAATATGCTGGCCCAATAGTTTGCCTATTCCTTTGCCTTGTGCAGTAGGAGAGACACCCATCTTGGAAAGTTCAAAATCATATCCGTCATATATACAAGGGATCAGGGCGCATACACCTACCGGTTGTTTGTTCCATAAGGCAACGGCAATATATCCTCCCTTTTCCAAAATATACCCTTTCGGATTATGGAGTGCAAGACGGTCCGTTTCCTCGATTTGGAAATATTTGATGATCCATTCCTCGTTCAGGTCCCTAAATGCATCTTTATAGGTTTCGGAATAAGGAACAATGCTAAAAGATGCGTCCATTTTTTAGTGTGTTTTTGAATTTTTATGGTCAAAAATAATTTGAAATTTACTAAGATTCGTAAACTCAAATACGCTTTTTATGAACTGAAACTACTTATTTATCAATTCGGTATGCTGTTCAACGAAAAAATTACCAGTTGGACGATAAAATATTTAGTTTTACATTAGATTGGTCATAAAATTCTTACAAGGTCCCAAATCTTGCGAATGACAAACTTAAAAACATATCGGCCTGTCCCAATCAGGCAACTTAACCTACAAATCCCAATCGGCTATGGAGATAAAACTACCCACGTTTCCCCAAACTACATTCCCGACCGTATGTGAGCGCTTTCTATTTGCGTTTCTAGTCTTTACTTTTCTCGGTCTGCCGTTGCAGGCCCAAGAGGAAAACAATCCGTATGTGAGTTACGATGTCCCATTTCAAAATTTGTTGAAGTTCAACCGATTTTTGATCAATCCCACCTTTTCATCCATACGGGAAGACAAATCTTATATCAACTTTTTTCATCGGAGTCAAAGTGCAGATTTTGACAACAACCGCCAAAACTACTTTTTGAGTTATAGCGGCCAGTTGAACGATAGAATTGGTGTTGGGTTTAGTCTTTACAACCAGCGTGAAGGCGTAATTTCCAATCTTGGTGTTATGGCCAACTACTCCCATGGAATTCAATTGGGAGAAGAAAGTAGCTTGACCTTTGGCGTAAACATTCCATATTACGTCAGTAGCTACGATCCCAGCAGGGCGATTGCATTGGAAGATGATCCCGTATTAAGCGATGCCAGCGAAAGTTCCATTATCTCTTTTCAACCTGGTCTGAATCTTAGTTTGGGCAAGTTCGATTTTGGTGTTTTTGCTCAAAATTTGGTGGACTTCAATCTAAAATCGGGAGAATCGCTGACCCAGTTCAAGCAAAAGACCTTTTCAGGTCACATTCAATATGTTCACCAGTTGGAACAAGGAAATGGAATTTTTGAGGATGCCCGCCTAATGCCTTTGGCAAGAGCCCGTTTTGAAGGTAGTGAAGATCCTGTTTTCGGCGGAGGAATCATTTTTGACCTTCCGAAACTGGGTTGGATTCAGGCTGGATATGATCAATTTTATGGCGCATCCGCAGGAACAGGCTTCAATTTAAACCAGAGGTTGTCCTTTGGCTATAATTTTGAGAAGAGCTTGGTGAATAGCATAGCCAATCTTGGTGTCACCCACGAAATTTCCATTGCATACTCTTTTGTACCCAATCTGTCAAAGAATACATTCGTCTCCAATGATGATGAAGATGTAGAGAAAAAGAAAATTGAAAATATAGCTATAGCGGCCGCAGGAGAGGAAACCAAAAAGACGGAACAAAGCAGTAAACTGGATGTTGAAACCACTTTGAGGCCCACCAATAAGGAGGAAAGGGCCTACTGGGAGGAAAGAGTGGCCGAATTACAAGAAAAGCAAGAAGACAGTTATGCCGTAATAGACGATTTGCTCTATAAGGTAGATTCCATGAAACAGAGTCGTGAGCAAGACTTGGAAAAGCGTTTTGAGATGGTAATGCGATTGGTAAAACGGCACAATGGTGACGATATTCCGGATATAAAGAAAAAAGCCCAAAAGCTTTACATGGCCGATAGCAAAGACTTGGATTCCCTGTACAATGCTTTTGATGTTTCTACCGCAACGGCGTTGGCCATGAACTCCAAACCGTCTCCAAAACAAGTTGAGAATAAAAATGAGGGGACCTTTAACGGGGGGGCATTCAAGCCTATAGAAAAATACATCAATCTAGAAGGTGTGGGGCAAGGACATTACATTGTGGCAAATGTATTTAAAAATGAGACCTATCTAAAAAACTTCATGGAAGAATTGAAGAGCAAAGGGATACAGGCACAATACTTTAAGAACCCAGATAATAGCCTCAACTATGTCTATTTGGCCAAGTACGAGGAAAACGAATTGGCCTACCAGGCATATCAATCAAAAATGAAAGGCAAGTACCAAGATGAAATTTGGATCATGCATGTGGAAAACCCAAGGTACGCCAACTGGGCCGATGCTATTTTTCAGGATATCGAATAATCAATCAAGGGTTTTTGTCCCTCATAAAATCTGCAATGCCCTGACTCCCTGAGTCGGGGCGTTCTTTTAGTTCAGATATTATTTTTTGATGATCATCGGAACGGGTCTGCGACAATTTATACGTTGCCTGTATATCCGAAACCTTTATCTGAAATCCTACCACACCCTTTACCTGACGTAGGGTTTTTGATGACATATTTTTTAGAGAAACCGGTTTCTTGGAATCTTTCTCATATTTGTCGACCAATCGGTACATCGATGCCATGGTTTTCTCTTCAGAAAGAATGCTTAAGGTTCCGTATACATGAACGGCAATATAGTTCCACGTTGGCACTTCCTCCTCCTTGTACCATGATGATGATACATACGCATGCGGCCCGTTGAAAATACAAAGTACTTCGGATTCACCCTTAAAATGCTTCCATTGTGGATTGGCCTTGGCCATGTGCCCCACCAAAACATCGTTTCCTTGCCCGTCGGTTTCCAATTCCAAGGGAATATGTGTACCCCAAGGCTTATTATCTACGATGTTAATCAAAATCCCAAAACTGTTTTGCTTCAAAAAAGCTTTGATCTCTTCAATGTCATTATTGCTATAATGGGGAGGGGTGTACATGGGCGTGCTTAAATTTTTAATGGAAAGCTAAAATATAAATTAAGTTGCGATGGACTACGGTTCATCCCTGAATGTTCACAGTTGGGTAAACCTTCTTTTAAAAAAAGCAGTCTTGTAGTCATCTTTGTGGCATCAATAATCAAAAACAACGGTCATGAAAAAGCTTATTTTAGCCATCGTACTTATTGGGTCAACATTGGTAAATGCACAGGACCGCTATTCCAGCGGAATGGAAAAGGCCTTTGAGTTATGGCAAAACCAAAAAACAACGGAAGCATCAAACTTGTTCGAGCGAATTGCCACAGCCGAACCGGATAAATGGTTGCCATATTATTATGTATCGCAGATCAATACAGTGATATCCTTTGGGGAGAAGGATGAGCAAAAGTTGAGCAAGCAACTGGAAAAAGCCAAAGAATTTTTGGATGTGGCAAAGGCCATTTCTCCGGACAACCCAGAAATCCTGATTCAAGAAGCCCTTATCAATACAGCATGGATTGCTTTTGATGGTGTTACCTATGGGATGACGCTATCTCAGGAAAATGTACAATTGTACCAAAAAGCCATTGAAATAGCTCCGGATAACCCAAGGGTGATACTCTCCAAAGCGGAATGGGACATGGGGTCCGCCCGTTACTTTGGCAAAGATGTAACTCCCTATTGCAAAGATGTGGAAAGAGCCTTGGAACTTTTTGCTACCTTTAAATCCGAAACTCCGTTCTACCCTTCCTGGGGAAAAGAAAGGGCAGAAGAAGTGTTGAAAAGTTGCGGTAAATAATCAGTATGAAGCTCTTCGTAAGAGAAATAGTAAAAGCATTATTGATAGGGGTCGCTATTTTTATAGTGTCCCTTATTATCTACTTTGTAAATGGTTGGGAATTCACCCTTAAGGAACTGTCTGTGGATTTTTGGGAAACTATAGTTTTTTCCATGATTATTTATCTCTGCAACGCGGTATCGTTTATTTTGCTAATGCGGAAATATGATAAAGAATTATTTACTCGCAAATACATCGGTTATGGAATATTAGGGAATATTATTGCATCCATAATTGGAATCTTTTTGGCCCGCTTGGTTCTGAAGGTACTTATCTACAATGTTAGTTTTAGTACGTTTATTTTGGACGAAACTCCAAAGGACTATTATACCTCTTTTTTAATTGCTATGATAGTTGCGCTGTTGTTCTATGCGGCCTATTATTACAAATACTACAAGGAAAAACAGGTAAAGGAACAAAAAATAATAGCCGGGTCGGCATCGGCGCGTTTCGATGCGCTAAAAAACCAGTTGGACCCCCATTTTTTGTTCAACAGCCTCAATGTATTGACCAGTTTGATAGATGAGGACCCGCACCAGGCACAAAATTTCACCACATCGCTTTCCAAAGTATATCGATACGTATTGGAGCAGAAAAACAAGGACCTGGTTACGGTAGATGAAGAGCTGAAATTTGCCCGAACCTACGTTAGACTCCTTAAAATGCGTTTCGAGGATAGTATTATTTTCGATATTCCGGATAATTCCTCTCAGCCTGAAGCTAAAATAGTGCCCTTGTCATTACAGCTTTTGTTGGAAAATGCAGTAAAGCACAATGTGGTCACTTCTTCCCGTCCGTTGCATATCAAAGTATTTGAACAAAATGGTATGTTGGTGGTAAGCAACAATCTCCAAGAGAAGCAAGTGGTGAAAAAGAGCAGTGGGGTAGGACTCCAAAACATAAAGCAGCGGTACAATATTCTAACGGACCGTGAAGTAATCATAGAGAAAACGGAAAGTGATTTCAGGGTTTTTATCCCCATGCTCACTCAAAAATATACGGTTCTGGAGACACAGGAAAGCTATATTGAAGAGAAACGCTATGCCAATGCCAAAGAACGGGTAAAAAATATTAAGGACTTCTACGGCAATCTTATGGCCTATTGTATCGTGATTCCTTTTTTATGGTGGCTCAATTTTCGTACTACTGAATTTTTATGGGCCTTTTTCCCTACGCTGGGTTGGGGGTTTGGCCTTACTGCCCATGGCATGGGCGCTTTTGGCTATAATCCACTATGGGGAAAGCGCTGGGAGGAGCGCAAGATCAAGGAGTTGATGGAGAAGGACGATTTCTAGGAATTCAGATGTCAGTTTTTCGATTGTCTAGATAAAATGAACTCAGCATAAGGGTTGCAATCACGAAAATTTCACGAGCTTCCCTCAACCCTCAACCCCTCTATCTACAACTCATCCCATTAAAATTACAGTTCGGGAATTCACTTTTCTTTTTGCTCCAGGCTATTCTGATATTTGACCTTGTAATCAATAATTAAAACCGAATAATCATGAAAAATGTAAATGAACACCGCTACACCAGGGCAAAAGAAAGATTGGAGAACCTTAAGTCTTTTTACCATAGCCTTATCGCATATTGTTTGGTAATTCCACTTTTGATCTACATCAATTATAGGACCACCGATATTCCTTGGGCCATTTTTCCCGCTGTTGGATGGGGATTTGGTTTGGTCAGTCTTTGGATGACCGCTTATGGTCACAATCCCATTTTTGGAAAAGATTGGGAAGAGCGTAAGATTCAGGAGTTTATGAACGATAAAGAATTTTGAGAATGAGTATTTTTAGCTACAATATCACATCAAACTACAATACCATGGAAACTATAGATAAAGAAAACAAATATGTAAGGGCACGTGAGCGTGTTCAGGAACTCAAAAAGTTTTATGGGAACCTCACCTCATATGTGTTTGTAATAGCCGGATTGGCAATTCTAAATTACTACACCACGGGCTTTGGCTATATGTGGTTCTTATGGGCCGCTTTTGGTTGGGGAATCGGAATTGTTTTTCATGCCATTAAAACATTCGACCTTAATCCCTTTTTTGGAAAACAATGGGAAAAGCGAAAGATAGAGGAGTTTATGCGCGATGATCAACAAAACAATAAATGGAAGTAATCATGGAAAACTTCAACAAAGAAAAGTACAAAAGGGCCAAAAAAAGAGTCGATGAACTCAAGGGCTTTTACGTCCATTTGGCCATTTATGTAGTAATAAACGCCTTTATCTTGGTCAATGTATACTTGAGAAACGATGACTTTTGGAGGTGGGAACATTTCTTCACTTTAATTGCTTGGGGTATCGGGGTCTTCTTCCATGCGTCAAAAACCTTTGGATTCAATCCTTTGTTGAGCAAGGATTGGGAAGAACGTCAAATACAAAAGTACATGGACGAGGACAAAGAGGAAATGAACAAGTACAAATAAAATGATGACCAACAAACATATTGCCAGAGAGAACGCCAAAAGACGGGTCAAAGAGCTCAAGGGGTATTATAGCCATATTGTCGTTTTTATCATCATAAACGGTATCTTGTATCTTCTCAAGACTGGAGTGTTGAATTCATTGTTGCCGGAAACGTTCCCAAAGGAATCCCATTATTATGATTGGATCAATGGCAACATTCTAATTTGGACGGTGATTTTGGCCGTACATACTTTGATCATATTAAGACATAAATTTACGTTCTTTAAAAGATGGGAAGTGCGGCAGATACAAAAGTATATGGATGAGGATAGGACTGGCCAAAATTTTGATAAATAAAAAAGAAACCATCACCAATCACAAACCAAACCTATATGAATGTCCTGATCATTGAAGACGAAAAACCAGCAGCAAGAAGATTGTCCAGACTACTCTCAGAATTGGAAATGGAGGTCTCCACCATGTTGCATTCCGTTGAAGAATCCATCGCATGGTTTCAAGAAAACCCACACCCCGATCTAATCTTTTTGGATATCCAATTATCCGATGGACTTTCCTTTGAAATTTTTGATGAGGTCCAGGTGAAAAGTGCCATTATTTTTACCACTGCATATGACGAATATGCGCTCCAAGCATTCAAGTTGAACAGCATTGATTATTTGCTAAAACCCATAGATGAAGAAGAGCTGGAAAGTGCTGTGAAAAAGTACCGGGACTTTAAGCCGGAAAACCAAAAAATCCCCATCGATTTTAACGACATAAAAAAACTTTTGGTGAACCCTTTGGAACGCGAATTCAAAAAGCGGTTTACGGCTAGGGTGGGGCAACATTTAAAAATTATAAATGCAGATGAGGTGGAGTGTTTTTATAGTGAAAACAAAGGTACCTATGCCGCCACTTCGGACGGAAGAAATTATTTGTTGGACACCACCTTGGAACAGTTGGAAGAGGAGCTGGAGCCACAGACATTTTTTAGGGTGAGCCGAAAGTTCTATGTAAACATCAATCACATAGGTGATATCATTTCATACACAAATTCAAGGTTTCAAATCAAATTAAAGCGGTTTGATGAGCATGAAATAATCGTGAGTAGGGAGCGAGTAAGAGACTTTAAGTTGTGGTTGGAATAAGTTATTTTAAAAATCTGATTATTAAATTTTTAATAAAATAAAAAGCTTATCATAAGTTTTTCTTATAGTAGGTTTTTTAGGCTAAAAACCTACTTTTCTTCCACTCGGTTGTCGTCAAAAGCAGAAGGAAGAAGTTTAGGTATCAATTTAATGAAAATTGGCAGAAGAATCGCTCCCCCTGGCAACATGAAAATGGCCAAGGAAGGAATGCTTTTAAAAATATCGAGCAATTGGTTTTGAACTTTTTTCTTCTCCTCGCTACTTAAATCCTTCACGGTCGACTTGGATAAAAGCGCGACCAACTCCCTACTTTCGGTCAGCTCTTTTTTTAATCTTTTGCTATTTCTTAGAATCAATTTGCTCACATTTTTGGACATTCCATCATAGAATTGAACAGCTAAATTTTTGCTGTTCAGATAGGCGATTTTCTCCTTATTCTTCTCGAAGAAGTCCATCACAAAATCGAGCTCAAATTCTACCTCTTTTTTGGACTTTCCAAGGTCTTTTCCAAGACCAAAAATATAGTCTGTTTCAGAGTAGTCTAATGTCTTATCCTCCCATATGGTCAAGCAGGCCATGTCTAAAAAGTAATCCTTCTCGTTTTTGGTGAAATTTTGGTTCAATAAATCGGAATATTCGCCATCAAATTTTGCATTGTCCAGATCTACATAAGTGAGGGAAGATCCCAACAATTGAATCAATTTGGCATCCGATTCATGAGTCTCTTTGGAGTTGAGTGCATGGTACACAATATTAATGGTGACATACTCCAAAAGTTGTGCGTGGCCCATCATATTTTTATCGCCCCTCAAATAAATTTTAAATATGAGGATGTCTACATAGAGTAGGGAATTCGTCAAACTATTTCCAAGCGCCCTGCTAAATGTGTTGTCGCTCAGAT
>JANSXF010000006.1 GCA_024743095.1 Flavobacteriaceae bacterium | reverse complement strand
GCTCCAATAAATTGAGCAATTTATCGTCCACATTGGGGAAATGCTTGCCGATGATTTGGGAGGCCGCCCTGTTGCCTATTCCCTTCTTGACTTTGAACAAATACATCAGGGGAATGGCCACGTATCTATATAAGAGATATAGCTCAACGGCAATAAATATCAAAAACAGGGTAAGCCGCCAGGATTCGTTGAGCCATAAAACATATTCAAAAAAGGTAATGGCAATCCACAGGAGGGTTCCCAATGTTAGAAACAAGAAAATTCCCTTTATCAGTTGTTTGGTATAAAAACGCCTGATGAACTCTTCCAGCTTTGTTAATATGTCCTGATATGCAGTCAAACTTGGGTATAATTATTGCCAAATTACCCGATCCGTTGGAAAGGAGCGGAAAAAATTTGTTAAACCTCCATTTATCAAACCATTGAAGATTATAAAAACACAATGCCCTATCGCTTTCCTGTTCATGGACAGCAATGTATCTTTGCCTTAAAATAAAGCCCGAGTATGAGCCAAAAAGTACGCGTTCGTTTTGCACCAAGTCCAACAGGTCCCTTACATATCGGCGGTCTCCGTACCGCTCTGTTCAACTATTTGTTCGCCAAGAAAAATGGTGGTGACTTTATATTGCGTATCGAGGATACCGATCAAAACCGCTTTGTGGAAGGTGCCGAACAATACATCATCGAGGCCTTGGACTGGTGCGGGATCCCTTTCGATGAAGGGCCCGGGAAAGAAGGTGACTTTGGACCCTACAGGCAGAGCGATCGCAAGCAATTATATAAATCATATGCCCTACAACTTATAGAAAAAGGCAAGGCCTATTATGCATTTGACACTGCCGAGGCTTTGGACCAACATAGGAAAGAGCATGAAGCCAAAGGAAAGACATTTATCTACAATTGGCATAACCGCCAAAAATTGACGAACTCGCTTTCTCTTTCCAATGAGGAGGTCAGGGACAAGATTGCCGCAGGTGAGGCCTATGTAATCAGATTTAAATCTCCGGAGAATGAAACCTTACTATTGAAGGATATGATCCGTGGAGCGATTGAAATAGATTCGAGTATCCTGGACGATAAGGTCCTCTTCAAGAGCGATGGAATGCCCACCTATCACCTGGCGAACATTGTTGATGACCATTTGATGCAGATCACCCATGTGATCCGTGGTGAGGAATGGCTGCCGTCCCTGGCATTGCATACTTTATTGTACGGTGCATTTGGCTGGGACACCCCTGAATTTGCCCACCTCCCTTTGATCATGAAACCGGTCGGCAAAGGAAAATTGAGCAAGCGTGATGGTGAAAAAGGCGGCTTCCCCGTATTTCCCCTCTCTTGGAACCAATCCGAAGGATATAGGGAAGCCGGGTTTTTCCCAGAGGCCGTGGTCAACTTTTTGGCCCTATTGGGGTGGAACCCCGGGACCGAACAAGAAATTTTCAGTTTGGAAGAGCTGGTGGATACCTTTACCTTGGGTCGTGTGAACAAGTCAGGGGCGCGGTTCGACCCGGAAAAAAACAATTGGTATAATCAACAGTGGTTACAGATAAAGAGCGATGGTGAACTGGCCAAGATCTTTGCGCTGGAACTGGATAAAAAAGGAATTTCGGCCGAACCCCTTTACATCGAAAAAGTGGTCTCATCCATAAAAGAACGTGCCGCTTTTGTAAAAGACTTCTGGGAACTATCCGATTATTTCTTCCAAGCGCCTTCTTCGTACAACGAAAAAGCTGTCAAAAAACAGTGGAAAGAAGATACTCCGCAAATCATGGGGCAAGTAGCGGAACTTTTGGGAACCCTATCGGATTTCGACTCGCAAAAAATCGAGGAAACCGTAAAGACCTGGATCGGTGAAAAGGAGCTGTCCTTTGGAAAGGTGATGCCCCCGCTGCGTTTGGTCATCGTGGGGGATATGAAAGGGCCCCACCTATTTGATATCATGGGTCTGATCGGTAAGCAAGAAAGTATAAACCGCATCAAAACCGCTATCGCCCAACTTTAGAAATACATGGAAATGTAACATTATTTGACAAATGGCTACCAATACTTTGGCCAAGTTTCGTAATTTCCATTTCTAACATAAAATCTAAACACTATGGGCAACTATCTTTTAATACCTATTGCGTTTGTAGCGCTGATCATTCTATTTAAGTTTTTCTTTATTGTAAAGCAGCAAACGGCCGTTGCCGTGGAACGTTTTGGCAAGTTCCACAGCATCAGGAGCTCCGGGCTTCAAATGAAAATTCCGATCGTGGACCGTATCGCGGGCCGATTGAGCCTTAAGATCCAACAATTGGATGTGATCGTTGAGACAAAGACCTTGGACGATGTATTCGTAAAACTCAAGGTTTCCGTTCAATATGTAGTGATTCGCGACAAAGTATACGAGGCCTTCTACCAATTGGAATATCCGCACGATCAAATTACCTCTTATGTTTTTGATGTGGTCCGTGCCGAGGTTCCCAAGATGAAATTGGACGATGTTTTCGTGAAAAAGGATGATATCGCCATCGCGGTAAAATCAGAATTGCAAGATGCCATGTTGGACTATGGTTTTGATATCATAAAAACCTTGGTGACCGATATCGACCCGGATGCCCAGGTAAAGTCTGCCATGAACCGTATCAATGCATCCGAACGTGAAAAAATCGCAGCTCAGTTTGAAGGTGACGCCCAACGGATCTTGATCGTGGAAAAGGCCAAGGCCGAAGCAGAGAGCAAGAGGTTACAAGGTCAAGGTATCGCAGACCAACGTAGGGAAATTGCCCGCGGCCTTGAGGAATCCGTTGAAGTCTTGAACAAGGTCGGTATCAATTCACAGGAAGCATCTGCCTTGATCGTGGTTACCCAACATTATGACACCCTGCAAGCCATAGGCGAAGAGACCGATACCAACCTTATCCTATTGCCCAACTCGCCACAGGCCGGCAGCGATATGCTGAACAATATGGTGGCTTCCTTTACGGCAAGCAACCAAATTGGCGAGGCCATGAAGCGTAAACAGGCCGAAAAAGGCCCTACTGACTCTTAGACCACTCTTTTTTTAAGATGAAAAGGCTCCCGATCGGGAGCCTTAATTTATGAAGGTTCTGAAAATCTTTGCACCACTAGCTGAGTTTATTGAGGATCTTTTTGGCCACCAAGGAGATGGCTATTTTCTGTAACAGCGGGGCAACCCCTCCAATGATGTTGGTAGGATAAAGCTCCTTTTTGGTGTTCTGTACCGCAAGCTTTACCTTCTCCTCATCAATTTGTCGTTGCAATTTCAAAACTTTGAGATCTCTATCAATATCCTCGAAGGATGTGTATTCTGCCTGTATCATGGTTCATCAAAATAAAATTTAGAAAACTTTTTAAGGATCGGCCTTTCCATCTTACTTCGTAGCAAGAACAGAATTAGACCAACCAGTATATAAAAGCCGCCAACGATTAAAAAGCCTTGTGCAGTGCTGTCCAGCAGCGTTGATAGCCAAAATGCAGCACTGAGTGAAAGGAACAGTAGTCCAAGAGAGACCACACAACCAATTATAAGTACTTTGGCCGCAATGGTGATTCCCCTCATCATTGACTTGAAGCTTTGAAGCCTGTAAAAATCCAAACTGTTCTTCACATAGGACCTCACCCCTTGTTCAACATGATCTATCTGTTCTTTAATTTCTTCGAAGGCCATATATTACTTCTGTAGTTGGGCGTTCTTTTTTCTTAGGTCCTCCAATTTTTTCTCCAAAGCCACCAAAATATCATCCGCCTTGTAACTCATGCTGGAAAGTGTATCCTCAAGTTTTTCCTCGAACTCCACTTTTTTTGCATCGGCGGATTTACTGAATTCTTCCTTGGCGTGGGTAAGGCTTTGTGAAATATCATCTTTTGCCTTTACAGCACTTTTCTTGATTTTTTTTCTCGTTCTTTTTCCCTTGTCCGGTGCGTACAAAATTCCAACACCTGCTCCAACAAGTGCTCCTGTTAACAATGCGGTTAGAACATTACCTGTGTTATTTGACATAATATTGATTCTTTAAATTAAACTTGATTTTAAACCGGGGCAACTGTATTGCCCAAATCGATTTACCCAAAATTATATCACAATGGACACAACGATCGATTCAATCGAACGAATGATTGACGCTTTAGCTATTTTTTGACGAAATAACGCAAATAAAGCCCCCTAAGATGTTTTGTCGGTTTCCAATGGGGAAATTATAAGGCCTTAAAATAGTGCCGAACAAAACCCGCCCAACGAAGTCATTTTCCATAAAAAACTTCAATGGCGGGTTTAGGTTCCATAAGAAAATATTATGCTATTGTTTTTGTTCCAATTTGGCCCAGGTATCCCTCAATGTTACCGTTCGATTGAACACCAGATTTTCCGGTGTTGAATCCTTGTCGACATTAAAGTATCCCATTCGCTGAAATTGGACTTGCTCCCCGATTTTGGCACTTTGTAAACTTGGTTCCAAATAACCCCTTACTTTTTCCAAAGAATCAGGATTCACAAAATCCATAAAATCCTTGTCCTTGTGACCATCCGGTGTTGGGTCGGTGAACAAACGATCGTACAATCTAACTTCGGCCGTTATGGCGTGCGCAATGGAAACCCAATGCAATGTTCCCTTTACCTTTCGTAGACTCTCCTGGGTGCCGGAACCACTTTTGCTTTTGGGATCGTAGGTACATTGCACCTCAATGATATTGCCCTTATCATCTTTGGTACAACTTTCCGCCTTGATGATATACCCGTTCTTTAAGCGGACCTCGCCTCCAAGCTTCAGCCTAAAGAATTTTCGATTGGCCTCTTCCCTAAAATCTTCCCGTTCGATATAAATCTCACGGGAAAAGGGCACTTTTCTACTTCCTGCAGATCCATCCTCTGGATTGTTTTCAGCATCCAACCATTCCTCCCTGGCCTCCTGATAATTAGTAATGACCACTTTTAATGGATTTAAAACGGCCATTACGCGGGGTGCAATCTTGTTAAGGTGTTCCCTGGCATGAAAATCCAACAAGGAAACGTCCACCACATTGTCCCGTTTGGCAATTCCTATGGTGTCGGCAAAGTTCCTGATGGATTCCGGGGTAAAACCTCTTCGCCTAAGTCCAGAAATTGTGGGCATGCGTGGGTCGTCCCAACCTTGAACAACACCTTTCTCCACCAATTGGAGCAATTTACGCTTACTGACCACGGTATGACTTAGGTTCCTTCTGGCAAACTCACGCTGTTTAGGGCGCAATTTATCAGAAGATACCACTTGGTCCAAAAACCAATCGTACAGCTCCCTATGCGGTAAAAACTCGAGGGTACAGAGCGAGTGTGAAACTTGTTCTATATAGTCGCTCTCCCCATGTGTCCAGTCGTACATCGGGTAAATACACCAATCGGTATTTGTGCGATGGTGCGCCTTGTGAAGAATCCGGTACATGACCGGGTCGCGCATCAACATATTGGGGGAGGCCATGTCTATTTTTGCCCTTAACACATGTGCGCCGTCCTTGAAATCCCCGTTCTTCATTCCTTCGAAAAGCTCCAAATTTTCCGCAATGGAACGATTTCTAAACGGACTTTCCTTCCCGGGCTCGGTAGGTGTTCCCTTTTGGCTTGCTATATCTTCGGAAGACTGGCTCTCCACATAGGCCTTTCCATTTTTTATCAAAATGACCGCCCAATCGTACAGCTGTTGGAAATAATCCGAGGCGTAACACTCTGTGTCCCATTCAAATCCCAACCAACTGACATCCTTCTTGATGGCCTCCACATATTCCTTCTCCTCTTTTGCAGGATTGGTGTCATCAAACCGAAGGTTTACCGGAGCGCTGTATCTTAGGCCCAAACCAAAATTCAAGCAGATGGAACTTGCGTGCCCTATGTGTAAATAACCGTTGGGCTCTGGGGGAAAACGGAACCTCAATTCCTCTTTTTTGTACTCGTTTTTTAAGTCGTCCTCAACAATATGTTCTATAAAATTGAGCGATCTAGCTTCTTCTGACATACCCATAATTTGATGCGCAAATGTAGTAAAATACCTAGTTGATAGCTATTTTTCCGGCTCTTGTGTATACAAAGTAGGCGATTTCACAACACTTTTGGTATCACCTACAACAATATCTTTCCGTTGATCCGAATTAGGGACATATTTGTTATTGGAATACTATATGACCAAAAAGCGACTGAACACCGTCTTTTTGAATGAATTACAATTAAGGGGCACAAACTAACAGGGCTTTATGGCCCATAACCCTCTTAAAAACTAACGGTGATGAAAAAAAGTAATTCAACGTATAGCATTCTGGTCCTGGCCTTGGCTTTTTTGCTACTTGGCACACTGGGAGTACACGCCCAAGTGTTATATAAGCCAGAGCCCGCCGCCAACCCCAACTTGGGCGGAAACTCCCCGTGGACAGCAGTTTGTGCCTCCGCAGGGTTCAATCAATATTACGTGAGCTTCAATTGGGACCCCCCCTTGGTGGACGGCAACAACGAATTTGTACTGGAACTATCCGATGCCAACGGTTACTTTGCCAATCCTACCGAACTTACCCGTGTAAGCGATAAAAACAGCACCTTTGATTTTGTGTTCCAGTTTGCGCTCCCTTCCGATGTCAGGGGGGACAATTTCAAGTTCAGGGTCCGTAGCACCAGCCCCGCCAAGACAAGTCCGGCCTCTGATGCATTTTCCATGTACTTTATCGACTACAGTTCACCATTGCTGATCAGTGAAAATGGCAGCGGGAGCATTCCTTCCGGAGGTCAGGTACAAATTTGTGGTGGAGGCTCCCTAACCCTTAAACCGCACAATATCCCCAATGCCGGAACATATATCTATAATTGGTACCGCAGTGGGACGCTACTTGCCGAAAAAACAGAAAGCATCACCGTTTCTGACCCCGGCATGTACTATGTGGAATTGGATTATGGCGACTGTTCAGGCTCTGCAAACACCCTATCGAACACTATCGAAATATCAACAGGCACCAGTTCCGGACTCGCTATTACCGGTGCAAGCAACATTACCGTTTGCCCTGGCGATACACACCTGTTGGAGGCCAACATCAGCGGAGAGGGATTGACCTATAAATGGTATAAGGACGGAACCGTTGTAAGTGGACCTACCGTTGATGCCAGCACCTTTACCGTTGATGCGGGAAGCAGTGGTTTTGAAGGTTCGTACAAGGTTGAAGTAACCGGTCCGGGTGTTTGTACAGAATTATCGGCCCCTGTTACCGTATCCAACTCGAGTTCGTTCGAAATTACCCTGGACCACGAAGAAAATATTGTACTGCTTCCGGCACAGACCAAAACCTTATCGGTAAGTACAACAGCATCAAACCCGACATACCAATGGTATGGAAACGGCGCTGCCATCACCGGTGCCACCAACAATACCTTGAACATTGATCAGATCGGGGAATACTACGTAACGGTAACCGACAACGGGGGGTCCTGTGCTCCGGCACCGGTGGCCTCGGCCACCACAACGGTAGTATCTCCGGATTCCTTCGAGTTTGTTGTGGACTTCGTGGGAACATATACCTCTTGCGAAAGTGTTGATGCCACCTTGAGCCTTACCGCAATTAATGCCGTAAGTGAGAGCGGAACCAAGACAAATGTAACAACAGACCTTCAAAACTCCTTTGATTATCAATGGAAATTGGATGGTGCCAATATCTCTGGAGAATCATCCAAGACCATTACCGTGTCGGACCAAGAAGATAACGGGGAATATGCCCTGGTCGGAACTATTGATGCGTTCCAGGCAACTTCCAACAAACTACAGGTAAAGATCGCTTCCAACCAAACCCTTAACATAACCGCAAACGGTACCGTTCTGTGTGAGGGAGGAGAGGCCATTGTTCTGGAAAGTACAACAGATTTGACCAACGAGTCTTTTGAGTGGAAGAAAGATGGAACTGTGGTCGACACCTCATCAACTACTCTCACCGTTAGCGGGATAGGTGTTTATCAACTGGTGATCACTTCCAACCAATGTCCGATGGTATCCAACCAAGTGACCATTGATCAATTTGATGAATCGTTGTTGGTACTTGACAAATCCAAGGACCTGATCATTATCGAGGGTGAAACGGAAACATTGACCGCAAGCGGAGCGGATTCATACCAATGGTACGATGCCGGTAACAACCTAATTTCTTCCAACAGTTATTACGACTTTACAGAAGAAGGTGAGTACCTGTTGATCGCAGCTTTTGGAACCTGCACCCTCAGCAAGGTCATTACAATAACCTACAGGGATATGTTCGCCATACCGAACGTTATTACATCCAATGGCGACGGTATCAACGATCTATGGGTATTGCCCAACACCTATTCCCGAGACCCCAATGTTCTTGTCACCATTTTCAATGAGCGGGGAGAACAAGTCTTTAGCCAAGCCGGCTACGAAAATAATTGGCCACAATCCACCACATCGTTCAACAAACAGAACATGATCTTCTATTACAAGATCACACGTGGTGGCAAGAGCCTAAAGCAAGGAACCATCACTGTTATTAAATAAGCAGCAATGCAGACCAAAAAACCTCTACTATTACTTGCCCTTTTATTACTTGCTTTCTCTGGAATGAGAGGGCAGGAAGAAAGCGCATATGTACCCTATAACGTACCATCCCAAAACCTTTTAAAGTTCAATAGGTTCTTGTTGAACCCAACTTTTTCCACGGTCAGGGAGGACAAGTCGTACATCAACCTATTCTATAGGAACCAATCGGTATCTTTTGATGACAACAATCAGGTGTATTTCTTGAGCTATAGCGGTAGGGTAAGCGATAGAAGCGGTGTTGGTCTAAGTCTATTTACCAATCGCGAAGGGCTGTTCAACAATTTTGGTGTGCACGCCAACTACGCATATGGTGTGCGTTTGAGCCCAAAAAGCACATTTACCTTTGGGGCCAATGTCAGCTATTACCAGAGTGCCTTTAATCAAGATAGGGCCAATTCCGTGGATTTTGACCCATTGTTGGGCACTTTGGAAAGCAGTTCCTTGGTGAGCTTTCAACCAGGTTTCAACTTTTCGATCGGAAAATTCGATATCGGGGGCTTTGCCGAAAACCTGTTCGACTACAACTTGAAAACCAGCGAATCGGTAACCGATTTCAACGAAAAGACCTACTCCGGGCACCTACAATATACCCATCAGTTTGAAAACGGTTCGGGTATTATGGAACAAGCAAGGTTGATGCCTTTGGCCCGGGTCCGTAAAGTTGGTGAACAGACCATTACTCTTGGAGGGAACCTGATTCTGGACCTGCCAAAATTGGGGTGGGTACAAGCAGGTTATGATGATTTTTATGGTGCTTCCGCCGGTCTTGGTTTTAACCTGACCAAAAACATCTCATTGGGGTATACCGTGGAGAAAGGCCTGTCCAACGAATTTGAAAACTTTGGGGTCACCCACGAGATCTCGCTCGCCTACTCCTTTACGCCCAACTTGACCGAGGACCGCGTTATGTTGGAGAAAGAGGGGGAAGAATTGGTCTCCACTGATAAGGATGTTCAGCAAGATAGCTTGAACATAACGGACAAAGATCTTGAAATTGCCCGTTTGCAAGACAAGCTTGCCGAAAACGATGCCATTTTGGATGAGTTGTTGATGCGCCAGGATTCGATCGAATCGACCCGTAAAAAAGACTTGGAAAGACGCTTTGAAACCGTAATGAAAATGGTTCAGCGCGAGACCCGGGGACAAAATCCGGCCTTGGAGCAAAAAGCCAAGGACGTATACTTTGCCAACATGGACAGTGCGGACATCGTCACCCGAAGAAAACAACCTTTGGCCAATCACGGACTATCCAATAGTACCTCAACGAAAAAGGTCATTAAGATCGACCAGACCAGGGACAATACCCGGGCTACATATGCCTCGAACACCTCGTCTGAAAAGGACAACACATACAGGCCCGTAAAAAGTAAAAGGGCAACTGGGTTCAAATCCCACGCGGTTCCCAATGTAGAGAGCGGACATTACTTGATAGCAAATGTGTTCAGGGACACCGATAACCTTAATGCCTTCATTGAAAAGCTCAGGGCACAAGGTATAGGGGCCGACTATTTCCAGAACCCAAAAAACGGTCTCAACTACGTTTATATAGGGGACTTTAGCAACAAAAACGATGCTTTGGATGCCTATCACAACAAACTGAACGGAACCTACCAAGGAGATGCCTGGGTAATGAACGTGAACGGGAACGATTCACAAATTGCAGGGTATTCCGGTCAAATGGCCAATAGCGGTTCCAAATACGGAAACAACCAACTATCCAAAAACGTCTCCAGCATGGCCAACGGAAAAAAGCATGTGGTTATCAGGACACAATCGGGTGATGGGCTGGCGGAAGGGTACTACATTATTGCCAATGTTTTTGACAATTCAACAAGCGCAAAGGAGTTTGTTAAGGAACTGAACTCCAAAGGGTTGCATGCCAGCTATTTTGTGAGCCCAGAAGACAAGCACCGATACGTATACTTGAAAAAACATAAAACTTGGAACAATGCCCTGACCTCATACTATAACAAGCTCGACGCCGCGTATGACGACAATATGTGGATCATGCGAATAAAACCAAACACCACCATTTAACCATAACCACCATGCTTATGAAAAAATCACTACTCAGGTGGGGCACAATTACCTGTATGCTGCTGTGCGTGCATATGGGTTTTACACAAGTTAAAAACGACTTTGATGTTCGATATGAAAATCGCCTTAAGGGAGATCTAACTTTTATCGCGAACAACATTGTAAACAGGGACTCCTATTACAGTGACCCTGAAGACGCCTATAATTCAACAGGTTCGGGTTCATCCTATAATGATGATCTCAACATGCAGTACATAGATATTGATGGTGACCCTTCAACGTTCAGTTCCAGTAGTGCAACATTATCCGTACCCGACCCCAACTGTTCCCGGATTAGGTATGCAGGTTTGTATTGGTCCGCTGTATATCGCGACAATAACAGAAGCAGTGATTTTAATGAGGTTAAGTTCCGGGTGCCCGGAGGGTCATATCTTGACCTTACCGCCGATGAAATATTGTTCGATGGCGATGGTGATTCGGACTTTGGGGGATATGCCCCCTATGCATGCTATAAGGATGTAACCGATATTGTTTCTGCACTGGGAAATCCCGATGGCGAATACTTTGTCGGAAATGTTCGTGCAAGTTCCGGAGATGATGTCACAGGTGGGGTGTCGGGAGGTTGGACCATGGTGGTCGTATACGAAAATCCAACATTGCCGGGTAAATATATCACAACTTTTGATGGGTATGCCGGTATTAAGTCCGGAGAGTCCGTCGATATTCCCTTTAGCGGTTTCACAACATTGCCGGCCCCATTTCCGGTAAATGCAAAACTTGGCGTTGCAGCCCTTGAAGGAGACAACAGGATCACGGGAGACCAATTGTCAATCAGGGCAGATAGCAATGCCGGTTTTACAACATTGTCAAATGCGGCCAATCCTTCAACCAACTTTTTCAACAGTAACATAACCAACGAGGGGACCATTGTTGGCTCAAGAAACCCGAACAGTATAAATACTTTGGGGTGGGATGTAGACCTTTTCACCATTCCCAACCCCAATCAAACCGTTATTCCAAACGATGAGACCGGGGCGACCTTACGAGCAACCTCGACCCAGGACAAGTATGATATATTCTTCACGTCCTTGGATGTGGAAATCATTGAGCCCATAATAAACCTCTCCAAAACTGTTGAAGACATTGGAGGAAACGATATTACGGGTCAGGGGGTCCATCTTGGGCAATACCTTGACTACGTCCTTACCTTTGAAAACGTAGGTAACGATGATGCCGTGGGATACACCATTAGGGACGTGCTTCCAATCAATGTAACATTGGACGAATCCAGTATATCAATGCCCACAGGGGTCACCTATACTTTTGATCCCGCAACCCGGACCATCGTTTTCAGCATTCCCGACCATCTTGTAGAAGAGGCTGACCCCTTGGCAAGAATTCGAATGCGGGTACAGGTCGCCGAAAACTGTTTCGACTTTGTCGATGCATGTACCGATATTATCCAAAACTTGGCATATTCCACCTATAGAGGAGCAATAAACACAACCCCTATAACCGATGACCCCAGTGTATATGATTTTGATGGCTGTGGCTTTGGAACACCTGGCGCCACCAACTTTTTATTGGATGATTTGAGTGCCTGTAACTTTTCCAGGACCGTACAATTGTGCGGGGACACTGTGTTACTGGATGCAGGCGACAATTTTGATAATTACATCTGGTACCGTGATGAAAATGGCAATGGTCAGATAGATATTGGTACGGATACCGTTATTACCGACGCAGATTCCGACAATGATCCAAGCACTATTGTAGTAAATGAAATCGGAACTTACATCGTGGACAAACAAGTTGCCGATCCCTGTAAGGATTTTCAAGAGATTATTACCGTTGAGCTATTTGGTTCCGTTCAATCCAACCCTATTACGGCGTTGATCAACGATACTTCCAATACTATTGACGGTGCCATTGATATTTGCCCTAATGATGGTAGTGAACTTCCGGAAATTTTCCTTTGCGGATTAAACGATACCGAACTCATCCAAATAAACATCCCGGACGCCACAAGCATTGTTTGGGAACAATTGGACGAAGCCAGTTGTGACGAATCGGTTGATGGTTGTGCAAACACAAATACAGCCTGTACATGGAACACCGTTGATACAGGAAACGATTTCTTGGCCGAAAATACCGGTCAATACCGATTGGTCATCAACTATCAAAATGGATGTTTTAGCAGATTCTACTTCAACATCTATAAAAACCCCCTTGATCCCCGACACACATCAAGGGATATTATCTGTGATACCCCAGGGAACATAACGGTGACCAATATGCCGTTGACCTATGAGTTTCAACTTGTAGATCAAGCAACAGGGAACGTATTGGTTCCTTATGGTCCAAGCCCAAGTTTCGACATTGCCGATAACGGTGCTTACATGGTGGAAATGAGACAACAAGGAGTAACCGATGGTTGTGTTTTTGTTTTGGACAACATTGGCATTTTGGATCGCGATTTCCAAGTAGATGTTGTTCCTCAGGATACCGACTGTAACGGTCTAGGAGAGATAGCTATTTCCGTACTGAACGTGGAAGCTCAATATTATTATGAAATCTCTCAGGGAGGAACCGTAGTGAGCACCCACGGGCCTTCATTGGATAACAATTACACCTTCGAAAACTTGAGCGATGGCGTGTACGACGTTCACGTAACAACAGATGATGGTTGTGAGTATTCCGAACAAGTAACCATAGTCGACCGTACAGACCTTGAACTCTCGGCCAGGATCTCTCAGCATATTACCTGTAGGGAAGGTAATATCCTTATGGAATCATCCGGAGGGACAACACCCCACAACTATGCCATTTGGTCCTACGTTGATGACAATGGAGTAACCCAAATCTCCTATCCTTCGGTAAGCGACATACCGGCTTCAGAATTTCAACAAAGGAACATCTGGGACATCTGGGATCCGGGGGATTACACATTTGTTGTAGTTGATAGAAACAATTGCTACGATATTTCGAATACCGTCACCATAGAATTCAGACCGGCTGCAGAGTACAATGCAACGACCATTAACGATGTGGTCTGTTATGGTGATGCCACAGGTTCCATCACATTTAATCTTGTTGATGACAATGGGTACCAGCTTACCTATTATCTGTTTGATGCCACCAATTTTGATGAGGACAACTATGATTTAAACAATGCTTTGGCCACAAACACATCAGGAAACTTTCCAGGATTGAACAATGGTGATTATGTAGTGGTCATCAACCAAAGAAAAGGCAGTGCCTCTTGCGATTATTTTGAATATTCAAGTATTTCGGCCCCTTCATCCGCTTTGGATGCAGAGGTGGAGATCTCACAAGATTATACCTGTACACAGCCAGGGGAAATTAGGGTGTTCAACGTTCAAGGAGGAACAGCTCCTTACCAGTACAGTATTGATGGCGTAAATTTTGTTGCCGACTCGGGCACCTTGTTGGAGGAGACGTTCTCCAATCTTACCGATGGGACTTATACCATCACCGTTAGAGATGCCAGTGGGTGTACATTCTCGGATACATTGACAATAGCTCCCTTGAACCCTCCAACGGACATCGACTTTACCGCAACAAACCCACTTTGTCCCACATTCCTTTCTGATGTGACCTTATCGGTAAGCGGAGGTGAGCCCAACTTGGTCTATGAAATTATCTCCCCGACGGGAAGCGCACTAAATAATGGGAACAACGACACATTTGCCGGTTTGGCCCCAGGAACTTACATGTTCCGTGTTACCGACAATGATGGATGTAGCTACCAAGAAAGCTATACCATTGACGCTGTTACCGAAATCTCCGTAACAGGCCAATTGGTAAGCAACATCACCTGTTTTGGAGCAAACGATGGTGAAATACAGTACATCGTAAGCAACTTCAATACAGACTATAATTACAGTGTAAGCGGGCCCTCGAGCTTTTCCGGAACCGCCGAAACCAATGGCACCATTTCACTTACCGCACTGGCAGAGGGAACATACACCATTACCGTAACCGATAATCTTACCAACTGTACCGATACGGCCGATGTTACTATCGCCGCTCCGCCTTCAGCTATCACTGCGCCCATAACACTGGTCCAACCGACTTGTTTGTCCGATGGCTCGGTCAACATTGCCGCAACTGGCGGATGGGGAAGTTATACCTACCAAATTACAGCCGGGCCCGAAACCTTTGGCCCACAGCCCAACGGTTTGTTTTCCGGACTGGACCTTGGGGGAACCTACACCTATACCGTGACCGATGCAAATGGATGTGTGTTCACCGATGATTTTGTGATCAATCAAGCCATAGCGCCCGAATTGGAGATCGTTCCCAACGATATTTGTTATGATGATGCCACAGGGCTTACCTTGACAGCAAACATAACAGCCGGTGGTGATGGAAATTATGAATATAGCCTAAACGGGGGTCCATATGTAACCAACAATGTATTTACAGGCCTGGGCCCTGGAACCTATAGCATTACAGTAAGGGACGGTAACGATTGTACGGATACCGAATCCATTACCATTGATCCCGAATTGAGCGTTGTTGCCTCGGCCCCGAACATTACCGCCTGTGCAACGGATACCGATGTAACCATTTCGGCCGCCGGTGGCGACGGAAACTATGTGTACGTCGTGGTTGCGGACGGAGCAACCCCGGCCGATGCGGACTTTTCACCAACAAACCCATTTACCGTGACAGGTGCGGGCGATTACGATGTTTATGTACGGGATAATGGTGGCGCCTTTGGATACTGTGAGGCCACTTACGATATTACCATTCTTCAAGATGACCCATTGGCCATTACCGTTTCCAATACGGAGATTTTGTGTAGTGGGGAATCACAGGCGCAAATCACCATTACGGCAACTGGCGGTGAAGCACCATATCGATACAGTATTGATAATGGCGCAACATATCAACCATCCAACACCTTTGTAAACCTTCCTGCGGGCAGTTACAACATCAGTGTTAGGGATGCCAACAATTGTGAGGCCACCGAAATCCATACCATTACCGAACCCCTGACCCTTTCTGCTTCGGCAGCGGTTACCGCATTGGCGGAATGTTATCCGGGAATGGGTGCGGAAGTGCGGATCACCAACGCCATCGGGGGAACAGCTCCTTACCAATATAGTTTTGACGGAGGCTCCACTTATGGGGCAAGCTCCATTGGTTATTTGATGCCGGGAACCCATACCCTATATATCAGGGATGCGAACTTGTGTACCTATCCAATGTCCGTTACGATAGATCCAGAACCAACACCGCCAAATGCTACGGCAACGGTGGATTATGAGTGTGATGGTGAAGGTACCATTACCGTAACACCCGATAGTTCCGATTTTGATTATACCTACGAAATTAATGGCACCCCAAATACGCCGAACGACTCCAATGTATTTAATGATGTTCCCGTAGGCAACCATACCATTACCGTAAACTATACCAGCAATTCGGCCCCTACTCCAAGTATTTTGCTTTCAGAAAACTTTGGGACGGGACCAAATACAAGCATTTCCGAAATCGATCCGGTCTATTGCTATGAACCACAAAACGGCAGTGCAAGCCTCTGTGGTTTTGGTACAGACACCCATATACAAGATGGAGAATACTCCGTAACACAGGTTATCGCAAACCCATATGGGACCTGGCGAAGTCCAGATGACCATACAGGAGTGGCCAATGGAAGATTTTTGGCCATCAACGTGGGCGGTGTGGCCGGAGTTGGGGGCATCGTATATCAAAAAACAGGTGTTGAGGTCGTGCCAAACCGGGATATTACCATTTCACTTTGGGCCTTTAACCTATTGAGGACTGGAGAAATCGGAGGTGATCCTTCCATGGAAATACAATTGGTAGATGGCGGAGGTTCCGTAATTGCCAGTACAACGACCGGCAGTGTACCAAAAAACAATAGTGCAATTGATTGGCACAATTCTACAGTTTCACTAAACCCCGGTGCCTATTCAAACTTGGACATTGTTATTCGGACCAATTCGACCGTAGAAGACGGAAATGACATCGCCATTGATGATATTGAGGCCTATCAAATTCCTGAGGTTTGTGGTGGGTCCATCACCTTGGATGTCCATGTTGAGGACGGCAATGCATTTGATGGTGCAGTAACCAATTACACGGACCTTACTTGTAACGGTGCAGATGATGGAACCATCACTTTTGAAGTTGAAAACTTTGATCCAGCCTTCGGATTTACCTATCAAGTGGATAGTGACCCGGTATCCAGCACCCAAACGGCCAGTCCTATTACCATTACCGGCCTTGCGGCAGGAAACCATACCATTACCCTTGTGGATTTAAGAGATCCCGCATGCTCTGTGGTCCTTAACCAGACCTTGGCACAGCCCGATCTGGTCGATGTTACTGCATCGGTAACCACAGAACTTACCTGTACCAATGGTGGAGCAACCATTGTGGCCACCGCTACGGGAGGAACCCCTTCTTATCAATATCAATTGGAAGATACAAGCGGTACGCCCGTGGTCATCTACCAACCTACCAACACCTTCTCCGGTATAGCCGCTGGTGATTATGTGATCAGGGCAAGGGACACCAATATGTGCGAGGATACAACCAGCATAACCATTGATCTACCGGAAACCATTGCTTTTGATTTAACACCAACGCTCTGTTACAGCGGAAACAATGATGGAACCGTTCGGGTAGATGTAACCGATGGAAACGGCAACTATCAATTTAGCTTAAACGGTGGTGCCTGGATGACACCAACACCTGCTACCGGAACCACATATATTTTTGAAAACTTGACCTCTGGAACATACACCATCGATGTTCGTGACCAATACGGTTGTTCCCTCCAAGATACAGCTACGATCAATCCTTCCCTGACGGCTTCTGCTTTCTTGGATAACGACTTGACTTGTTCGGCCGATGCAACTATTACCATAACTGCAAACGGTGGCACAAGTCCCTATACCTATGAGTGGTCCAACGATGGGGGAACTACCTACAACTCCTCTGGATTCACAGCAAATGTATTCAATACCGATACCGCTGGAACCTATATGTTCCAAGTAACAGATGACGCAGGTTGTACCACAACGACCAACAGTATCATAGTAACGCCCGCCACCCAACCCGAAATAAGCAGTGTTACGCCAACGGATATTTTGTGTAACGGGGAAAACACCGGCGCATTGGATATTGTTATCGACACCTCAGTGGGAGTCCCTCCATATACCATAAATGTATTCGAGACAATTACCGGTATCGATTATACGACCCAAACCACGGGATTGCCTGCAGGATCTTATGAGGTGACCGTAACCGATGACAAAGGTTGTGTATCCGACCCGTTCCCTGTTGTGATTTCCGAACCGACACCTATTGTACCGAACTCAACGCACACCAACCTTACCTGTGTTGCATTGAGCACCGAGTTGGGAACCATAACCGTGGATGCTTCGGGAGGAACACCAACATATATATATGAGGTATTTAACAATGATCACAGTGTAAACCTGACCTATGATACCTCTAGCGGTACCAATGATCACACATTCACAGGTTTGGACTTTGGTGATTATACCCTTGTGGTAACCGATTCCAATGGATGCCAGGACATTTCAACGATAACCATAACAACGGGTCCGGATGTGTTGATAACTACCCAGGGTGCTTCTGGATGTACGCCCGGCAGTGGACAAATGAATGTTAGAGCTGAAGCCTCTAATGGAACTTTAGGTGCAGGAACATTCTATTTTGCCATTTATCCGGCACCAGCCTTCAACGCGGCCGATCCATCATGGTTCCCAGAAGACCCACTGCCCGCACCGGACAACACCCACTTGTTTACTGGTCTAACTCCCGGGGTTACCTATACCTTCATTGTATTTGATACGGATACCAACTGTGAATATATACAGGAAGCAACAGTTCCGGTAGCTACAGATTCAAACTTGGCATCAACCATAGATGCTTCGACCGACATCACTTGTACCGGAGCGGCCGATGGTACCGTCGAATTTACAGTAAGGGATTATGGGGGAAATAATGTGAATTACGAAATTTTCTATACCAACACCCATACAACAACAGGGATTACCGGGACCATATCGGGAGCTGTTGGTGGTCCAGAAACGGATACTGCCACTGGTCTAAGTCCCGGAGAATATTATATTCTTTATGAAGAGGGCGATGGACCCAATGCAGGTTGTGTCGTTGCCTCGGATGAATTCCTTATCGAACAAGCACCGACTTTGCTACAGCTTACCGCAGATTCACCAACAAACGACAACTGTAACCCAAATGCAGGTGTAATTACCGCATCGGCCCAATTTGGCCTGGCCCCCTATGAATTCCAATACCTATTGGCAACAGATCCAGCACCAACAGCCGCCGACAGTGGTTGGACCAGCTCGACCACAGTAAATGTAGAGGGGGGAGATTACATGGTTTACGTAAAAGATGCCAACGATTGTATCCAAAGTGATCCCGTTACGGTACTTGAAGACCCAAGCCCGGAAATATCCATTGCCGTCGTAGATGAGTGTGTGGAAGAGGGCCTGTTCCAAGTTACCGTGACCTTGGACAATCCTTCAGTGGCAATGTCGCCTTTCCAAATAAGCGTGAATGGCTCGGCCTACCAAACCTTCACTTTTGATGGCAGCAACCAATATACCATTTCAGGACTAAGTTCTGGTACTAATCAAAGTATAGCAGTAAGGGACTTGAACGGTTGTACCGATACGGATATTTTCAATATTGCCCCTCCATTAGAATTTACTGTGACACAAACCGTTGCATTGGATTGTGAATTAGGAGATGCGGGCAATGCAGAATTATTGATCGAAGTAATCTCTGGATCAGGAAACTATGAGTATATGATCGATGGTCCAGGATCTAACGATGAGGTTAGAAGCGTACTTACCTTAGATGCTTCGAACCAGTTTACATGGACTGACGCCGCAGTTGCCGGAAGTTATGATGTAATTGTGTTTGACATGGGAACAGCACCTCCAAACTGTCCCAAATCCATCACAATTGATGTTCCAGAAGCTCCAATTCCAGATTTTACCGAAACCCATGTAGATGTGACCTGCTTCGGGGGCAATGACGGAAGCATTACGCTAATACCTGTTGATAATGGTATCCTTCCGTTGACATATACATTAACACCAATGCCCGCTGGTGCTGTGTTGAACGGAAATACCTTTGAAAACCTGCCCGCAGGAACTTACGATGTCCGTGCCGTAGGGTCTAACAATTGTCCTTTCGATATTACAGGGATCGTTATCAACGAGCCTGACCCTGTTACCATTGCCGATGTCGATGTGGTGCAGTTTGGCTGTGTTGCGGGCAACAATATGAACAATGCCATCATCACAGTAGATCCAGCGGATATATCTGGTGGAACCGGAACCTATGTTCGCTACGAGTTCAGGGACAATATAAGTGGCACCGTCATGCAAAATGGTCCAAACAGCGTTTATCTCGAAACAGATCCCAATGGTAGGGACATAAGGGTAACCGTATATGATGAAAATGGTTGTACCGGCTATATCGATGCCTTAATAGCTCCTTTTGATGAAATCACTGATGCCACAGCGGCCATAACCAATCCTATAAGCTGTAATCCCGTAGCTGATGGGGAAATTACCATTACAGTAACTTCAACAGCTGGTGATCCATCCCGTTTTGAGTACAGCATAGACAATGGGGCCACATGGCAATCATCAGAAGTATTTGGTGGATTGAGTGCCGGAACACACAATTTCGTGGTTCGACACCTTGATACGGGCTGTACGGTTACCACTTCGCAGACCATTGCCGACCCCAATACCTTTACCATTGATGTCAATGTGGTAAGCGATGTTATCTGTTATGGTACGGCTACCGGAGAGGTTACTTTTGAACTGTTGGACGCAACCTATGCAGGAGGTTTCGATTGGACAATCTACAATACCAACGGTACCCCTAACGATCCATCGGACGATACCGTGGCCAGTAATGGCAATTCCTCCACGACTGGACCAACGCCACCCATTTCAATAGCAGCAGGAAGCTATATTGTTGAAATTTCGCAAGATGCCTTCCCAGAATGTACAAATATGGAAGCCTTCACCATTGCCGGGCCTTCCTCTGCAATAACCGGGGACACCGAAGTGACCCCTATAACCTGCGACCCCGGGGACAATGGAATCATAGACGTTGTTGATGTTCAAGGTGGATGGGGCGGATATTCCTACTATGTGAGCACCACCCCGAACCCAGGTCCGAACAATCCGTCCAACTATGTGCCCAATGCAAGGTTTGGTGGTCTTCCGGCCGGTACCTACCATGTTTGGATAATGGACCAAGAAGGATGTGCCGTACAGTTGCCGGATGTAGACCTGACCCTTCCGGACCCTATTGTGGCCGATCTACGGATCAACCAGGCCAATTGTACCAACCTGCAAGGTGAGATCGAAGTAGTGGGCATCCCTGCAACCGACCCTGTAAGTGGTGGTCAAGGAAGCAACTACACCTATCAATTGATACAAAATGGAACCAACGTAGGTTCACCACAGACCAACACCATATTCTCTGGATTGGGAGCGGGAAGCTATGAGGTCTATATTGAAGACCAATGGGGCTGTTTTGAAATAGTGGGCCCCGTTGTTCTTACCAATGCCATGACAGCCAATGCTACCGTGGATAAAACTATTGATTGTGACCCTGTTAATCCAGGAGGACAGATCACCATTAATGTAACCGGTGGCTCCCCTAACTTGGAATACAGCGTTGAAGACCCATTGGGCAATGTATCGATCGATGCGGACGCGGATGGTATTTTCACAGGTCTTACGCAACCCGGGGAATATATCTTCACAATTACAGATTTAAACACTACCGAGCCTTGTACCTATGAAGTACGCCAAACATTGGATGATAAGGTTGATCCTATCCTAGAGGATGCAACAATTGTCAATGTAAGCTGTTTTGGTGGAAATGATGGAAGTATAAGGGCCAACCTTGATCCCGCCACCGCAACAAACCCGATCTACCAATACGAATTGATCGGAATTGCCGGTGCACCAAGTAGGCCATTACAGAACAATCCCTTGTTCGAGAATCTGCCAGAGGGAGCATATGAAGTCCGTGTGGTTTCTTCACGTGGGTGTGAGGACATTAAAACGGAGACCATAATCCAACCTGCTATTTTGGATGCTACGGCTACGGCTACGCCTTTTGAATGTACCCCGAGTAATTCCGTGGTTGAATCCACCATAATGGTTACGGCCAATGGAGGTACGCCTTTTGCGGGTCCTGATCCCTATCTGTACAGTTTTGATGGGAACAGCTTTACCTCTGAAGCTACATTCGATGTAGTGGACGATGGAAGCGTTCAAACGATCAATTACATTGTTAGGGATGCCAATGGTTGTGAATACCCGGACAGTATTACGGTCCAACCACTCAATACCTTTACCTTGGATATTGCACAGGATCTGGCCATAACCTGTAACGATCCAGAAAGCGTGATCCTGACCGTTACCGAATCCATCCCTGGCGATACCTACACATTCGAATTATTGCCTGTCGGCAATCCTTATGGAAGCGTCGTGGCTAGTTCGGTTACCCCTATTTCCGCAACGTTTGAGTTAACCCAGGCAGGCAGTTATACATTCCGTGCCACTAATGATGTCACAGGTTGTTATGTAGAGGAAATCTATACAATTGATCCATACGACACAATTGATGTAGAAATCATAGATACAACGCCAGTGATTTGTGGCAATCCAGGTGAATTAATAATCGAAGTTACAGGATATACAGTACCAGGAGCTTATGACTATGATGTGTACAGGATGGATGGCACCCTGATCGTATCGGGAAATGATAACACTTCATCCGGCCCATTGACCATAACCCATCCCGATTTGCTTGGTGGTAACTATTATGTTGAGGTAGAAGCTACAGAAGCTCCCTATTGTACAGCTACCTCAGGTACGGAAACCATTATTGCGCCAAGCAGTGAATTGGAGGTTACGCCACAACAACTGGCCAGTGTCACCTGTACCGATGATATGGGAGAAGTACTCATTGCTCCAACAGGCGGATATGCCCCATATGATATTGTTCTGACCAATACCACCACAACGCAGGTGTACCCCACGATCTACGATGTACATAGTTATGTATTCACAGGCCTATCTGCTGGTTCTTATGAAGTAAGCGTGACCGATAGTAAAGGTTGTGAGATTATTGATAATACTTCTTTGATCTTAGATCCTGTAGATCCAATTGTTGCGGATATTGACGCTGCACCAATAGACCTATTGTGCTATGGGGACGAAAGTGCATCTGTATGGGCGGACAATGTTACCGGTGGAAGTGGTTCCTATGACTATCAACTGAACTACTACGATCAGGCGGGAACGGCCATCGTATTCACCACAGGTGCCCAAAGCAGCAATATGTTCAATAATTTGGGTGCCGGAACCTATAGTATTACCATTACCGATAATTGGAACTGTAGTTATACAACCGATACCGTTACAATTAACGAACCAACAGAAGTAAGCGCTTCCCTGATCAAACTAGCGGACCTGACGTGTTTGACCGACGGTAGCATGCGTTTGTCCGCCTCGGGTGGAACCGGCGCATATCAATATTTTGATGAAATTACTTCAACTTGGGAAGATTTTGAGCATCCTACATATCACGACTTCTTTAATAGGGGAGCCGGTGAGTATCAATTTCAGGTGAGGGATTCAAATCTTTGTACTGCCATGATTTCCAATCAGGTCAGTCTCAGAGAGCCTCCTGCTTTGACCTTGGATATCGATGATTCTGCGGCCTTTATCAACTGTGCGGGCGAAGCCACTGCAACCATTATTGCACGTGCAACGGGAGGTCTGGGCAACTATAGCTACGAATTGTTCAGCGATGCCAGCTTCAGTAATCTGGTAGATGGGCCCAATACCACGGGAAGGTTCGACAACCTAATGGCCGGTGAATACTATGTTAGGGTAACCAGCGAAGACTGTATCGAGGAGTCCCCGATGATTCCTATCGTAGATCCGGCCCCCTTACAGGTCGATAGGGAAGAATTTACCGATATTACCTGTGACGGAATGGAAGATGGTAGCATTTCCGTTGAGGTGTCCGGTGGAACAGGTGAGATTTTATATGCCATTTCACCAAACCTGAACAGATTCGACACCCAAAACACCTTTACCGATTTGGCGCCTGGCATCTACGATGTCATCGCACAAGATGTCAATGGATGTTTCATTACCTTCCAATTTGAGCTTGAGCAACCAGAACCCATTGTTGCCGAGGCCATCAACATTATGGATGAGGTTTGTTTTGAAAGTGGCGATGGTTCTTTCGAAATTCAGATAACTGGAGGAACAGCTCCTTACCAAACAAGCTTGAACAGTAGCGCGGATGCAAACTTTGTACAGGACCAATTCCTGTTTCAAGACTTAACGGCAGGAACACATGTGGTATTTATAAGGGATGCCCAAGGTTGTGAGACCAATGTTATCGTGGAAATAGACCCGGGTGTTATCCTCGCGGCCACCCTAACGCCCATGTACGAGTGTACCGGAAACATACCCAACAATTATTTGAATATTGTTTTGGAGGACGAATCCATAGCCGGTGATCTCATGTATGCCCTGGATTCTACCGACCCGGCAGATATGCAATTGTCCGCTGACTTTACCAATATGGCCCCGGGTGATCATTACCTGACCATAGCACATGCCAATGGATGTATGGCAACCTATGACTTTACCATTGACACTTTTGAACCTTTGGTCCTGACATTGGAGAACAGCACCATCAATCAAATTACGGCAATTGCCGAAGGTGGAGTGGAGGATTATACCTTCTTCTTTAATGATGTCGATAACGGAACCGATAACACCTTCTATATAAATAGAACGGGAACTTATACCGTAACGGTGATAGATCAGAACGGTTGTGAGGCCACCGCCGAAATTTTTATGGAGTTCATAGATATCGAATTCCCTAACTTTTTCACCCCGGATGGTGACGGTCGCAACGATATTTGGATACCTGACAACATTGAAGGGTTCCCGGACGTACTAATCAAAATTTATGACCGTTATGGTAGAGTAGTGGAAGAGATGACCCGCAACGTAAAGGGATGGGATGGAAATTACGATGGAAAACCATTGCCTACCGGAGATTACTGGTATGTTGTACGACTCGAAGGAGCACAGGACAACAGAGAGTTTGTAGGTCACTTTACATTATACAGAGAATAAAACTTAACCTGCTATTACCCCATGCAAAAAAGAACATACCTAACAATCTTATTGTTTTCCTTGGTACTGTGTGCCAGGGGACAAGAGTTGACCGTACCCCAATTGTCCCAATATATCGCCGATAACCCATTTTTAATGTCCCCGACCTATGCAGGTATAGGAGATCATATAAAAGTCCGTTTAAACGGTCTTACACAGTGGGTGGGAATAGAAGATGCCCCGGATACCCAGACCTTGGCCGCAGATGCCAGGATAGGAAACAGATCTGGGGTCGGTATGCTTTTGTACAACGATAGCAACGGATATACACGGCAAAGAGGGGCCAGGGTCTCTTTTGCACACCATTTGACATTGGATAGGTACGACGATATTTTCCTCTCCTTTGGTATCTCCTATAACTTTAACCAGTTCCGGATAGATGTCGAACAGTTCAGGGAAAACAACGGCCAATTACCGGCCGATGATAAGGCCACGACCAACCACAATTTTGACTTGGGCGTACTTTATCGTTACGACAAGTTCTTCTTTAGTGCAAATGCAGGTAATGTGCTGAACAAGGATCTGTCCAATTTCAATACCGATATCATTACCATAGAGCCCAATAAGCTTAGAAACTACTACCTATATTCCGGTTATAGCTTTTCAAAGAGCAAGAACAGTAAATTGGAAATTGAGCCCTCCGTTTTCTTTCAGTGGTTCGAGAGCGATGGCCGCTCGGTTACCGATTTGAACGCCAAGTTCCGTTTCCGTGATTTTGAAGATTATTATTATGTGGGCCTTACCTATCGTTTTTTGAACGACCAATTGGGGGAACCCTTGTACATTGCACCTATAGCCGGACTTAAGAAAAGTAACTTCTATTTTGGCTATTCCTATCAGGTAATCACCAACGAAATTTTGGGATATAGTACAGGTACACACGTAGTTACTGTGGGAATGGATCTTTTCCAAGGAATAAGTAACTGTAGATGTATGTATTGATTTAATGTGTTTTGACGTACTTTTGCCCTTTCTTATAATTCATAGTTTTGGGTAAAATCAGGTTAAAGAACATTAGGATACATTCCAACCACGGATGTTTAAAGGAAGAAATGCTCATCGGGAGCGATTACAGGGTGGATCTTGAGATTTCTGCCGACCTCTCCAAAGCTGCAATCTCCGATCAGTTGAGCGAAACCGTGGACTATGTCCATCTGAACAATATCATAAAAGAAGAAATGAAGGTACGTTCCAATTTATTGGAACATGTGGCCAAACGTATTATCGATCGCATATTCAAAGAAATAGAAGAGGTGAGCGAAGTGGAAGTGGAAGTTTCCAAAATCAATCCGCCCATCGGGGGCGATGTGGAAAGTGTTTCGGTGAAACTCGGAATTACTCGATAAACCGCTGATAATTAAGCACTGAATACAAATATGTTTTTTTATTTTTGTTTTTATCAATTTAAACGGCATTGTGGTCGAATTGGATAGACAAAGTCCCGCAAGGATTTTTATGGTGGTTCGAGTCCACCCGATGCCTCAAATCCATTACACGAATATTTAGATTATTTTCGATCTGAATATTCATAAAATATTTTTAGCTTTGCGATCCCTTTGGCATCGTGGCCGAGTGGCTAGGCAGAGCTCTGCAAAAGCTTGTACAGCGGTTCGAATCCGCTCGATGCCTCAAAACCCAGTACCCAGTGCTGGGTTTTTTTGTTCTACAGGTCCTCTATTCTTTCTATCCGCTCTTGAAGGTCGAAACGGTCGTTTGGTAAAAAGCCCTTGCTTATCAGTACAATGCCACAAATGATCAGTACGATCCCCAATCCCTTTTTGATCAGTACGATCCGTTCTTGGGTCAAGTATTTTTTCAATTGTTTGGCCAAGACTATTTTCATCAGGTCCGTTGCAAAGTACACCATCAGCACGGTACCGAAAAACACCGTCATTCTATTGGGACTGTTCTCCAAACTGGGCCCCACTACAATTATGAGCCCCAACCAAAAGGCAAGTACCCCTATATTGATAAAATTCAAAAGAAAGCCCTTTACCAACAATCCAAAATAAGTTCCCTTGGATGCCTTGACATTGGCCTTTTTCTTGGCCTTCTTCACAAAAAGAAAAATTCCGTACACCAATAAGATCATCCCGCCGAAGACAAATAATCCAGGTTCGTTGCTCAAATTCTCCAATAACTGAAAACTACTGAAATAGGCTATGAGCAAAAAAACAATATCGGCCAAAATAACCCCGATATCCAAACTCACTCCTGCCCTAAAGCCTTTTGTGGCACTGGTTTCCAACAATACAAAGAAAACAGGTCCTATCATAAAGCTCAACAAAAATCCCAAAGGGATGGCAGCTTGGATATCATCGATCATTTTTAATTCACTCTTTTTATTTTTCCTCCAAAAAGGGTATGCTCGTCCATTTTTTTTGGGTCTCCGTAAACCAGTACTTCCCCTCCGGCCTTAACGTTGGCCTTAACGTAGTCGGATGCGTAAATTTCGGCATTCCCACCGGCATTGACACTTATCGTGGTAAACTTTGTTTTAAAGTTCCTGCCGCTGTACTCTCCGCCGGTATTAATGATCACATCTTGATTATTGGAAAATCCTCCTGCAAAGACCTTGCCCCCGGATACCGCCTTTATCAAAAGTTGGTCCACTTCACAGTTTATTTCAAGTTCCCCGCCCTCCTGTGACCTGAGTTCCAAAACTTTTTGCACATAGGTATGATCCGATGATATCCTGGCATCCTCGTTCACATCTATCACTACCAATTCCTCGGAATGGTATAGATCAACATAGGTCCTGTATCCACTGAATATTTTAACGATCTCCATCCGGATCTTCAAAATACCTTCATTGTTGACAATGGCCACATTGGAGGTATTTGCACCGGTGATCACTGCCTTGTTCTCGTTAGATCGAATCAAATTGATGGAAATACCATCAAACCCCTTTACCTCTGTAAACTTTTGGAGATTTTTGGTAATGGTAGCATCCTGGGCTTCAATATATTGAAGGGATAGGAACAGCATAACAATCGTACTAATTCTCATGTTATAAAAATTTGGTTCTCAATAGGATAACAAATTTTATTCCAAAATAGTATTATTTTCTTTTACCGATCAGAGAAAAGTCGAGATGCCTTTTTACCAAGTCGGTGTTCTTGACCATCACATAGACTTCGTCACCCAGCTGGTACATTCGCTTGGTACGTTCCCCTACTATCGCATATTGTCGTTCATCAAAAATGTAATAATCGTCCTTGATATCGCGGATACGGATCATGCCCTCACATTTGTTCTCCACGATCTCCACATAGATGCCCCACTCGGTAACCCCGGAAATTACACCGAGGAATTCCTGGTCCTTGTGGTCCTCCATAAACTTGATCTGCATGTACTTGATCGAATCCCGCTCCGCATTGGCGGCCAAGAGTTCCATATCCGAAGCATGTTTGCACTTTTCCTGGTAAAAATCAGCTTTTGGAGTTTTTTCCTTATCCAGATAATGTTGCAACAAACGGTGGACCATTACGTCGGGATAACGCCGTATTGGCGAGGTAAAATGGGTATAGTACTCAAATCCGAGACCATAGTGGCCAATATTGTCCGTGGTATAGATGGCCTTGCTCATACTGCGGATGGCCAAGGTATCGACCAAGTTTTGTTCTTTTTTGCCCTTTACGTCCTCCAATAATTTGTTCAGGGATTGATTGATGGTCTTACTGTCCTTTAGGTTGATACTATGTCCGAACCTGGAAATAACACCGTTCAAGGCCATTAATTTCTCTTCATCCGGCTTGTCGTGCACCCGGTAAACGAACGTTTTCTTCTGCTTTCCAATAAACTCGGCAACCTTTCTATTGGCCAAGAGCATAAATTCCTCGATCAATTTGTTGGCATCCTTTGCTTCTTTAAAGTAAACGCCAACGGGCTCGTTGTCCTGGGACAAATGGAACTTCACCTCTATTTTATCAAAGGAAATGGCACCTGCATCCATCCGGGCCCCTCTCATGATCTTGGCCAAGCGATCAAAGGTCAGAACGGCATCCACGACATCATCGGTTAGGCAATAGGCCTTTCCACGAATGGATATCTCTTTTGGAATCTTGTTCTGCCCGGTTTCAATAATATGTTGGGCCTCTTCGTAGGCAAAACGTTCGTTGGAATTAATGGCGGTCCTGCCGAACCATTGGTTGATCAATTTGGCATTCTCGTCCATCTCAAAAACCGCAGAGAAGGTATACTTTTCTTCATTGGGCCGAAGGGAACAGGCCATATTGGACAGCACCTCCGGCAACATGGGAACCACCCTATCCACCAAATAGACCGATGTGGCCCTGTCGTAAGCTTCATCCTCCAAAATGGTATCCGGCCGTACATAATGGGATACATCGGCAATATGGATACCAATTTCGTAATTGCCATTTTCCAATTTTTGGAAGGAAAGGGCATCATCAAAATCCTTGGCATCCTTTGGGTCGATGGTAAAGGTGAGCACATCGCGCATATCCCTTCGCTTGGCGATTTCGGATTCCTTTATACTGGTATCCAATGTTTTGGCGAACTGTTCCACTTCGTAGGGAAACTCATGGGGCAGGCCATATTCGGCCAAAATGGAATGTATCTCGGTGTTGTGTTCCCCCGGTCTTCCCAAAACTTCCACAATCTCGCCATAAGGCGAATCGGTATCATCGGGCCAATCACCAAGATTCACCAAAACCTTGTCCCCATCATTGGCCTTCTTCATTTTTTCCGGAGGGATAAAAATATCGGTATACATCCTGGAATCCGTAGGGCGGACAAAGGCGAAACTTTTTTGCTTGTCCACAATACCTACGTACGAGCTCTTTTTACGTTCCAGCACCTTGGAAATCTCACCTTCCATCTTCTTGCTCTTTCGCCTTGGCTTGATAAAAACCTCGACCGTATCGCCATGGAAGGCACGGTTCAGGTTATTGTGCTGTACAAAGATGTCATCTTCGAGTTCATCTACAATGATATAGGCGTTTCCACTTGTTGTCAAATCGACCCTTCCCGTAAAGTACGTGTGGAGCGATTTCTTCTTTTGATACTTGCCCCGTTCGGGCTCCAAAATACGCTCACTGGCCTTTAATTGTCCCAAACGTTTGATCAAAAGGTTTCTATCCTGTGTATCGCTTATTCCAAGTTTTGAAGCTATCTGCTTGTAATTGAAGGTTTTGGATGGTTCCTTTTCCAGTACGGTGAAAATGCCCTTCGTAATTTCATTCTTTCGCTGACTACCAGCCCTCTTCTTTTTCTTTGACATTAACGTCCTTATTTTTTTGAAAAATACAAATTATAATCCTTGACCAACAAGGAAAGGAAGAGTAATCTCAAACAAAGTCAACTTTATCAACAATAATCAATATTATATTTTTTCTTCTTTTTTAAATTTAATTAAAATGATGATTATGATAGATCGTTGAAATGTGGAATAAATTTTTTTCAAAAAAGTTGCTTTGAACGATCAAAAAAGTTTGTTCACAATTTGTAAGACAACAAGAAATTTAAAAATCAATGGATTATATTTTTTGTACACAGTTTTTAATAACCGTTATCAACATCAATTTATTGAAAAGTTAATGTGTTTTTAATGTTAATTACCGTAAAAAAGTTCTTGATATCGGTCGATTAATTTTTAATCGAATATCGGCCCAACATTAAATAATTATTCCTACTGATCGAATTTCTTGAATTACAAAATTTCATTACCAATAGTTTTCTGCAAATAATTAACAAAACGGTGTTATTGGTAACGGGCTAATTTTTAATACAATGCAAAAATCCCATCGTTTTTATAAACAACATATGATGAAAAGATATTGTACCTTTGTTATGTACCCATTTTAATACAATGACCATGAAAATTGCCATAGGAAACGACCACGCCGGAACCGATTACAAACTTGCCATTATCGGTCTGTTGAAATCAAAAGGAATAGAGGTGATCAATTACGGTACCGATGGTGCCGACAGTGTGGACTATCCGGATTTTACACATCCCGTAGCAAAAGATGTGGAAGAAGGTAAAGTGGATTTTGGCATTGTTATCTGTGGTAGTGGCAACGGAGCCACTATGACCATTAACAAACACCAAGGTATCAGGGGCGCCCTGTGCTGGAACAAAGAGATCACCCAATTGGCCAGGGAGCACAATGATGCCAATATTTTAAGCTTGCCGGCCCGCTTCATTGCACTTCCACAGGCATTGGATATGGTGGAAGCATTTTTAAACACAGAGTTTCAAGGGGGCAGGCACGAACGTAGAATAGAAAAAATACCCTGTAGATAAACCCTATGGGTCACCACCACCATCACGGAGATTCACATGCGCACGCACATCCCGACCTAAAGGGAAGAAATCTCCTTATTTCAATTTTTCTGAACATAGGCATAACCCTGGCGCAGATTGTTGGGGGATTGCTATCAGGGAGTTTGGCGCTGTTGTCCGATGCGCTCCATAATTTCAGTGATGTCCTCAGCCTTATTATAAGTTATGTTGCAAGGCGATTGGGCAAGAAAAAGGCATCCAATCTTAAAACATTTGGGTATAAACGAGCAGAAATTTTAGCGGCATTTATCAATGCGGCAACACTTGTTGTTGTGGCCATTATTTTAATGAAGGAAGCTGTTGAACGGTTGATGGAGCCACAAGAAATAGCATCCAACTTGGTAATTTGGCTCGCCTTGATCGCCATAGCGGGAAATGGTTTTAGCGTATTGTTGTTGAAAAAGGACTCCAAGGAGAACATGAACATGAAATCCGCTTATTTACATTTACTCACCGATATGATGGCATCGGTGGCGGTTTTGATAGGTGGTGTCCTTATGAAGTATTTCCAGATTTATTGGGTGGATGCCGTTCTAACCATGATCATAGGCGTGTATTTGATCTATATGGGATACGACCTATTGAAGGACTCCACCAAGGTATTGATGCTTTTTACGCCAAAATCCGTTGTGATCCAAGATATCGTGGAATCCATATGTACCATAGAGCCCGTAAAAAATGTGCACCACGTGCATATTTGGCAACTCAATGAAGATGAAGTGCACATGGAGGCCCATATCGATTTTAAAGATGATATACGGCTTTCCGAGTTTGATGAAATCCTTGAAAAAATAGAGGAACATGTCTACCACAGCCACGGTATCAACCATGTGAACATACAGCCGGAGTTTGATAAGTGCGATTCCAAAAGCGTAATAGTCCAAGATTGATGCAAGTATCCGTTAAAACCTTCGATGAGCTGACAAACTACGAACTCTACCAAATGCTACGACTGCGCAGTGAGGTCTTTGTAGTGGAGCAGGACTGCGTGTACCAAGATCTGGACAACAAGGACCAAAAGGCACTTCATGTAATAGGGGTCAAGGATAATGAAGTGGTTGGCTACACACGGATTTTTAGGCCAGGGGATTATTTTGATAATGTGAGCATTGGCAGGGTCGTGGTAAGCAAGGAACAACGCAAATATGGACTTGGCAAAGAGATGATGCTCGCATCCTTGGCGGCAATCGATAAAAAGTTTCCAAAAAGTCCCATCGAAATTTCTGCACAATCCTATTTATTAAAATTCTATTCGGATTTGGGCTTTTCCGCCTTTGGCAAAGAATACTTGGAGGATGGTATTCCCCATACAAGAATGTTAAAGGCCTAGACCAACCTTTTCGCCACACCAAGACGTTCCAAAAAGTCCGACCTTAGAATAAGGTCCACGGGTTTTTAAAATGGGAAACACGCTCAAAACTATAGTGTTTTAAGTGTTTTTTGTACTATGTATCCAGCAAAGGGGCCAGATGTTTTTCTTTGGATAGATCAGCTTTGAAGTTGCTTTTCTAGTTCGGATATTTTCTGGAAAAGGGCATCACCTAATTTTTCCACAATCCCCACCACCAGGGCATTTCCCATAAAAAAGGCACGTTTGGCATCCGAAATGCCCTCCAATTGGGTATGGTCATCTGGAAACATGTTCAACCGTTCCAATTCAACAGGTAGGAGTCTTCGCAGTCCCTTGGAGGTTTGCACCACGTGCTTGAACCGGGACGGGGATTTTCCGCCCTCACCGGTTATTATGGTTCTGGAAGGCTGATCAAGGGCATCGGGAAAAACCATGCCACCCTCACTGTAATTGTATTGAAAACCAGAACTGGTCCTGCGTATCTCTTTTTTTTGGCCCTTTAAATATTGCCATTTCGGCAGATCGTTGCCATCAATGTAATATTGGGAAGGAACGGGACCTTTTTTCAAAATATTGGAGAGAACGGTTCCCTTGCCACTGTAGGCAGGGACGGTTTTTAGGGTAGCTACTTTTCCATCAATACACATTCCCGTATTCAAAAATGGGGAAAGACCTTGTTCTTTGTTGAAGTTTTTGGATAGTTTGACCAAATCCTCCTCCAAATCAAATTCGACCAAATTTTGTGTGGACCCCCCAACAGGAAAAGCGTCGCAAAAAGTGCCCTGCTTTAAAATCCACTCGGCAGGATTGGTTTTTTGCAGGTTTTTACAGATATCGGTGTCCTTGAGATACGCCAGGAAAAAAACGCGCCTTCGGCGCTGGGGCATTCCATACTCGGCCGCATTTATTACCCGCCATTCCACAGCATAGCCCAAATCAGAAAGGCTGCGGAGCATAACGGAAAAATCCCTTCCCCGCTGGTTGGAGGGAGATTTTAAAAGGCGATCGACATTTTCCAGAAATAAATATTTCGGCTTGTTTTTTTTCTCGGAAAGAATTCGGTGAATGGACCACCAAAGCACCCCTTTTTTACCGATAAGGCCCTTGGAGTTTTTCAAGGAAGTTGCAACGGAGTAGTCTTGGCAGGGAAAGCCGCCAACAAGGATATCATGGTCGGGGATGTCTTGGGTCTTTACGGTCTCAATGTTGTTGTTGGAATGGTTTTTCGCACCAAAACGTGCCTCATATACCCAAGAGGCATGCTGCCTTTTTGTGGAGGGCTCCCACTGGTTGCTCCACACCACCTTGTAGTGCTTTGTGTTTTCCAATCCCAGGCGAAAGCCGCCAACACCCGCAAAAAGTTCACAGACCTTAAGTTGTTGCATGCCCAAAAATAGAATTAATTCCTTTTTTTTTCAATGTATCGCCATACAAATTTGTGAAGATGGGCCCTGGTCCCCGAAGGGAAACAAAAGGTTGACGAAAACAGGTATTGCCAAGTGGGGAATAGGCCCTGGAGAGCCATCTGTCAAGGGATAGATCTATCTAAAGGGAGGAATGGCTATTTATGATTTTTAAAAGCGGCCCCCAGTATTGAAAGCGACAATGATCATCAGTATTTTGATCTGTGCCCCCATGGAACCCAATAACAAAAAAAAGCAGGCAAGAGTTGTCTTCACCGGTGATCCGGGGGCAAAGGCGTTCTTTTTGGGAACGATATGTTGTCCTTGATCAAGATGTATTGGTCAAAAGGGACGTATTACTTTAAAATATTGGAATATTTGGTGTTGTCGGCCAATAGTTCCTTTGCCGTGAGAATGGCATCATCATTTTTGAGATAATACCTGTAAAGACCTTCCCTATAAAAGTATCTGGTAATGATCTCGTCCTCCAAATTCTTCTGGATCTCATCCTTATAGGTATCCAGGGCATTAATTTTGCCCCTGTTTACCGCAAGGAGAAGGTCCTTGTACTTTTCCTGGACCTCTGAGCCCAACAAGGTATCGTCCCCGTTGATGGTTTCCTCCAAGACTTTTTCGGTCTTTGTTTGGTAAGAGAAGTTTTGTTCTGCGGCATAGGCCTTGAAAGCGCTATAATCCGAGCTTGAAAAGCTAAAGTTGTCGAGGGAGTCAAAATTGTGGTCGTAGAAATATTGTGTGGCAAAATCAAAAACTATGTTGCCCTCTTCCAGGGCATCGATCAAGGAGTTTGTTTTTAAGGACTCGATGGTGATATCGGGCATTACGCCTCCCCCGTCCCAGACCTTTCTTCCGTTTTTGGTGGTAAACTCGTTAAAATTAGTGTTTCTGACCGCATTTCCCTCTTCGTCCCGGTTCCAATAATCCAAGGATTGGATACATCTGCCCGAGGGCGTGTAATATCTGGAGATGGTTACCTTTAACTGCGTGCCATAGGTCAATTTGAGCGGCCGTTGAACCAGACCCTTCCCAAAACTCCGCGCCCCGATAATTACGGCCCGGTCCAAATCTTGAAGCCCTCCGGAAACAATCTCGCTGGCCGATGCGCTTTTTCCATTGACCAGCACCACCAAAGGGATCTCTTGATCCTCGGGCCTGTTTTTGGTCCTATATTCCTGATTGAATTTTTTGACCTTGGATTTGGTGGTAACGATAAGTTCGCCTTTTGGAACGAACAGATTGGTCACATTGATGGCCTCGGACAACAGCCCGCCCGGATTTCCCCTAAGGTCAAGAATCAACCTTTCCGCCCCACGGCCCTTGAGGTCCTGCAAAGCGGATTGTGTCTGTTTGGATGCTTTTTGGTTAAAACGGGAGAGAACAATATATCCGGTCTTATGATCGATCATATCATAAAAGGGAACGGCGTCCACCTCTACACCACCTCTGGTGATCGTGGTTGTTCTGGTTTCTCCCTGTCGCAAAAAAGTGACCGAAACAGTGGAGTTGTTGGCCCCTTTGAGCAGCTCTGCGGCGTTATCGTCAAAATCGGCCACCAAGGTCTCCCCGATTTTAATGATCTGATCACCGGCCTTTAATCCGGCTTTGTCGGCGGCATATCCTTGATACGGCTCCACCACCACCAGTTTGTTCTCATAGGAACGGACAAGGGCCCCGATACCGGAATATTCCCCTGCGTTGTTGATCTTGAAGGATTCCACATCCTGCTCGTTCAAAAACTGGGTATAGGGATCCAGCTCCTCCAACATGTTCTTTATGGCCGAATCCATCAATTCGGCGGGATTGGTCTGGTCCACATAGTTCATGTTGAGCTCCTTGAAGAGGGTGGTAAAGATTTCTATCTGTTTGGCAATTTCAAAAAAGTCGCTTTTAAAACTGCTGGCCCCGACCAGGACCACGACCGCCAAAACGGGGATAAGGACCTGCTTTCTAATCAATCTTTTCATGGGATTCTTTATTTACAAAGGCATGCAACAGCTTTTTGATGGCCATTTCCACTTGATCAAAACGTGGAGCCTTCTTGCCAAGGTATAAAAATATGAACGCAAAATTCCCCTCAATGTTGTTAAAAATAAGGGGCTTGTTGAGCCGGTAGGCCTCTCTCATTAATCGTTTGATGCCGTTACGGGCCACCGCCGTCTTAAATCTTCTTTTTGGGGCCACCACTGCAACCTTTACCCTGGCGCCATCCTTAAAATCTGTAGGCAGGTAGATGAGCTTAACGGGAAATTCATGAAGGGACCGGCCCTCTGTAAAAAGCGCCTCGAACAATTTTTTATTGGTCAGCTTCTCTTTTTTGGGAAAGCAATGATCTGGGGCGTCCCCTTGTGGGGGACCTGGGGGTGTTCCTGTTTTTTTTGAACCGGTATTTTCTTCTGACATCATGGAGGGCCGTTCCTTGGAAGGGGTAAATTACTTAAATAAATCCGAGAATAAATAAAAAAGGACGGCACAAACGGCCGCCCTTGCTGTTCTGTATAAAAATAGGGTTTACTCCTCTGCTTGGTAGACGTTGTTCCCACCATCCACATCGGCCATCAATTGGGACGGGTCGATCATAATGGCCTGTACGTTTTCCAAGGGCATGTCCAAGGTGAGTTCGTAGGTTGGGTAGGCCCATGGCCAGTCCTCCAAAACGGTACGGTCCAGGTTTGGATAGGGATTTTCTTTTTCGCCGTACATCATGCGCAATGGCACATAATATGTTTTTTGTGTCCCGTCCTTGCCAACGACCAGGATATCCAAGGGCATGGGCATTTCCCCTATGCGCTCCAGGGTAACCTTGGTGTTTTGGCCATCGGCATCGACACTTTTGATACCGTAATCGATGGTATTGGTGGTCTGCGTCCAGTCCGTTAAATACCAGTTGAGTTCCATCCCGGATACCTTTTCTGCCGTTCTTTTGATGTCGTTCGGCACGGGGTGCTTGAACTTGAAGTCCTCAAAATAGGTTTGAATGGTCTCCATTAGTTTGTCCTGTCCTATAATGTATCCTAATTGGGAGAGGAAAATAGATCCTTTGCTATAGGCCGAGACCCCATAGGCAAAATTCGTCGTATATCTGTCCGCATGGGTGGACTGGGGCATTTCAAGGCCTGAGTTTACAAGTGCATAGTATCCTCGGTACGACCCCTCAAAAGGGTTTTGTTTGTCCTGTTCCATGATCTGGTTCATGCACAAGCTGCTGATAAAGGAGGTAAAGCCCTCGTCCATCCACTCGTGTTCCGATTCGTTGGTCGCAAGCACGTGCTGGAACCAGGAGTGGGCCATTTCGTGCACCATGACCCCGACCAAGCTCCCAAATTCACGTTCTCCGGTGATCAGGGTGCTCATGGCATATTCCATTCCGCCATCGCCCCCCTGCACCACGGAGTATTGTTCATAAGGATATTTTCCAACATTGTTGCTGAAGAATTTCATCGCTTCCGCCGTTTTGGGCTGTAGGTTTTTCCAATTTTCATTAAATTCCGGGTTGTCCTTATAAAGGAAATGCAAGGTCGGGCCATCTTCCATCTGAAGGACATCATGGATGTACTCTGGATCTGCCGCCCACATAAAATCGTGTACCTTGGGCGCTTTAAAGTGCCAAGTCAGGGTTTTGCCCTTGGTCTTTACTTTGGTTCCCGGTGTTTGATATCCATGACCTATTTCGTCCGGATTTTGAAGATATCCAGAACCTCCAACGGTATAATCCCTGTCCAATGTGATCTTTACATCAAAATCGCCCCAAACGCCATGGAATTCCCGTGCGATATATGGGTTGGGGTGCCAACCTTCAAAATCATATTCCGATAGTTTGGGATACCACTGGCTCATGGAAAGCGCAACGCCCTCGCTACTGTTTCTTCCAGAGCGTCTAATTTGAAGGGGGACCTGCCCCTTGAAGGTCATTTCCAAAGTGGTCTTTCCTCCGGAAGGAATAGGTTCGGCCAGATCGACCACAAGAATGGTCCCTTCCTCTGTAAAGGAAACAGCTTGTCCGTCCTGGGTAAGCGATTCAGCGTGGAGGTACCCGATTTCACTTTCCGAAAGGGATGCGATCCTGCTTTTTCCGTCGACCATCATCCTTTTATCGGGGTCTTTGATGTGCTGTAGCCTGATGTCCATTTCACTACCGGGCTGAAAGGCGTTGTAGTATAAATGGTAAAAAACACGACTGAGTTGATCAGGGGAATTGTTGGTATAGACCAATTTTTGGGTGCCGGTGTACTGATAGGTCTTTACATCCATTTGTACATCCATGGCATAGTCCACGTGCTGTTGCCAGTCACTTGATTGCGCACTTAAAAAAAGGGCAGCTCCAAAAAAGGCCGAGAAAAAAAGGGATCGTAAATGCTTCATATATTATTTTGAATTGCTTTCTAGGGTTATTTTACCGTTCGAGATGTTGTCCGCTAAAATTAAGGCATTATAGGCATTGACCATCTTGCCGGACTTGGAAATTTTGTCGAATGTGGTCGCTTTGGTCTGATCCCCGGCAACGATAACCGAGGTCTTGGTCCTAAGCCCGGACTGCATGATGATGTTCTTTACCTGGGACGCGGAAAGCTCCGGATAGTAAGACCGGACCAAAGCGGCCACTCCCGCAACTGCCGGTGCCGCCATGGATGTCCCGCCCTGGAATTCGTATTGGCCATTGGGCATGGTGGAATATATGGCATCACCGGGTGCGAACACATCCACACGCTGTTTTCCGTAGTTGGAAAAAGAAGCCACCATCTTGGAGCCGTAACCACTGGAGAGTGCCCCGACGGTAATGAGGTTGTCCACAAACTCGCTTTGGCTGTCCATATCGTCGTTGGGATAGTTTCTGTTTTCGGGAACCTCCAGGTCCTCACCATCATTTCCTGCGGCATGCACGATCAATACATCCTTGGAGGCGGCATACTTTATGGCATCGTACACCCACTCGGCTTTCGGCGAAAAGGACTTTCCAAAGCTACAGTTGATTATGGAGGCTCCATTGTCCACTGCATAGCGGATGCCCAGGGCGATGTCCTTATCATACTCATCTCCGTTGGGAACGGCCCTAATGCTCATAATCTCAACGTTTTTGGCCACTCCGTTGATGCCGATCCCGTTATTTCTCTGGGCCGCAATGATCCCGGCAACGTGGGTACCATGGCTCTCGGTGTCCACCATGTTCTTTGGGTTTCCGTTCCCGTACGGGACATCGTCGATATCATATGGGTCGTCGCCCACGGGCTCCCTGCCGTTAAAGTCTTTGTTGAGGTTGTAATTTGCTTGGTCGGTAAAATAAGTGATGCCCTCCCCAAGCTCCTCCAATACCTTTGGAATACTGTCGCCATAGGTGAACATTTGGCTCAATACGGCAACGCTTTGCTCGAGTTGTGCCGTTTTTGGCTCAATGGAAAGCAGATCCTTTTTGGTATAGGTCTCTTTGCCCAGTTCGCTTTTAACAAGCTCATCGGCACCTTTGACCACTTGGAATATTTGTTCGTACTGCTGTTTGTTCCCAACGGCCTCTGGGTATTCCTTGTCGAGCAAAAGCCTTGCTTCCGCCCTCTCTGATGCATCCCCGATGCTTAAACGGAGCATTCGGACATATTCCAATTGTTCGTTGTAGGATTTGCCCAAAAAGTTATAACCATGGATGTCGTCCACATAACCATTGCCATCATCGTCCTTGCCATTGTTGGGTATTTCACCGGGGTTGGTCCAAAGCACGCCCTTTAGATCTTCGTGCTCCAGGTCCATGCCCGAATCCAAAACGGCCACGACAACGGTTTTTCCTTTTCTGTTCTTGATGATCTCATCGTAGGCCTTCTCCACGCTCATTCCAGGAATGGTATCCTTGATCAGGTCCAAATGTCCCCAGTTTTTCTTCTCCGTTTCGGTAAGTTCGGCAACTTTTAAGGGTACGGAATCAATGTTCTCAACAGGGGTCGAAACCAATGCGGTAGATCCACATCCCATTAAAAATAGCGAGGCGGTCAGAGATAGGAATGATAGTTTGCTATAGGTGCGATTCATAGACTGTGCTTGTAAAAGTGTGAAGTTGTTTTATTATAATTTAAATAGTTCGTCGTAAGAAAACAGTTGGTTCAAACGGGCCCCTTTTTCGGTCCGCTTCAGGGAGCAGATCTCATTATGTGCATCGTGTTCGAAGAGGAGCAGCCAATCGTTTTCTGCAGCGTTCTTTAAAAAAGAGTCTTTTTCTTTTAAGGTCAACAAGGGCCGGGTGTCGTATCCCATAACATAGGGTAGGGGGATATGGCCTACCGTTGGAATGAGGTCGGCCACAAAAACCAAGGTTTTGCCCTTATAATGTAAATGTGGGAGCATTTGCTTGTCGGTATGGCCGTCCATGAAATGGATGCCGAACCCGAGCTCGGAACTTTCCAAAAAGGAAGATTCTTTTCTCTCCACAAAATGCAACTGACCGCTTTCTTGCATGGGCAAAAGGTTTTCCGTTAAAAACGAGGCCTTTTCCCGTGCATTGGGTCGGGTCGCCCATTCCCAATGTGCTTGGTTGGTCCAGAACCTGGCATTTTTAAAGGCGGGCTCATATCCGGTCCTGTCCTTGTTCCATTGGATACTGCCACCACAGTGGTCAAAATGTAAATGGGTCAAAAAGACGTCGGTCACATCATCCCGATGGAAGCCGGCATTTTTTAGCGACCTCTCCAAGGAGTGCTCGCCCCAGAGATAATAATAACCAAAGAATTTTTCGGATTGTTTGTTGCCAAGCCCATTATCTATCAAAATAAGCCTGTCCCCATCTTCTATCAAAAGGCATCGGGCGGCAAGGTCGATCATATTGTTGGCATCCGCAGGGTTGGTCCTGTTCCAAATGGATTTGGGAACCACACCGAACATGGCCCCGCCATCCAACTTAAAATTACCTGTCTCTATGGGATAAATTGTCATTCCGAAAGTAAAATGGGCTGCAAAATAAGAAAAGCACTCCCTAAAAGGCGAAAAAATAAGGATATATTGGCCGTATTTTAACAAAAAGGGGATGAGTTTGGTAAAATCCGCCAATGTTCGGGCAAATATGCGCTTTTCTATCCCTTGGCCGATACATCGAAGAACGATTATCTAAAAGAAAAACAGTAAATTTCCACAAAACTTAGACGATGCTCGAACTTGCTGGAATCATAATTCTTGGCATTATTGCACAATGGGTCGCTTGGCGGTTCAAACTCCCTGCAATTTTACCTTTGATCTTGATAGGATTGCTGGTGGGCCCCATAGCCACCTTATACACCGAAGATGGATCTAAACTTATAGAACCTATCTGGAACGGGGAAAAAGGGCTTTTCCCGGGGGAGGGCCTGTACTATTTTGTGTCCTTGGCCATAAGTGTCATTCTTTTTGAAGGGGGATTGACCCTAAAAAGGGCAGAGATATCCAATGTGGGACCGGTAATCACCAAGTTGATCACCATTGGAACCATTGTCACCTTTTTTGGTGCCGGGGTCGCTGCACATTATATTTTTGGGCTTTCCTGGCAGATTTCCTTTCTGTTCTCGGGTTTGATCATTGTAACGGGACCTACCGTGATCACGCCCATCCTGAGGAACATTCCGTTAAAAAAAGATGTTTCGGCGGTCCTCAAATGGGAAGGTATTCTAATTGATCCCATCGGGGCACTGGTCGCGGTTTTGGTATTCGAGTTCATTAGTGTTGGCGAGGGGCAGGCCTTTACCCAGACCGCACTTATCGAGTTCGGTAAGATCATCCTCTTCGGAACTACCTTTGGCTTCACCTTTGCACATGCACTGGCCTTTGCGATCAAAAGGAATTTTATCCCGCACTATCTGCTCAATGTGGTCTCGCTCTCCACCGTGCTCCTTGTCTATGTGGAGTCGGACCTGTTTGCGCACGAATCCGGACTGTTGGCCGTAGTGGTCATGGGCATGGTCATGGGCAATATGAATTTGCCGAACCTCAAGGAACTGCTCTATTTCAAGGAATCGTTGAGCGTGCTGTTGATCTCCATTCTTTTCATCCTATTGGCGGCCAACATCAATATCAGCGACTTGGAGCTTATTTACAATTGGAACACCGTGGCGCTTTTTGCGGTAATTGTATTTATCATCAGGCCCATTGGGGTTTTTCTCAGCGCCCAGGGATCTAACTTAAAATTCAACGAAAAGCTTTTTATAGGATGGGTGGGCCCGCGCGGTATTGTTGCGGCGGGGATTGCGTCACTTTTTGGATCCAAGCTGATGTTGCGCGGCGAACCCGGTGCGGAATACATCACCCCCTTGGTGTTTATGATCGTACTGGGAACGGTACTGTTGAATGCGACCACGGCCCGTTTTTTTGCAAAACTTGTCGGTGTGTTCTTAAAGAAGTCCGAGGGAATATTGATCATTGGGGCATCCAAGCTTTCCAGGCTCATAGGGAACTATCTTAGAAAGAACAATAGGCACGTAGTTTTGATAGACAACAACCAAAACAATGTGGATAAAGCCAAAAAGTTGGGCCTTGAGGCCATATCGGCCAATATTTTCTCCGACACCCTTACCGATAACATTGAACTCAACGACATGGGGTATCTAATGGCCTTGACCGGCAACTCCGACATCAACAAATTTGCGATCGACAAGTTTCAAAGACAGTTTGGCGAGAACGGGGCATTTAGACTGGTGAACACCGAAGAGGTCAACGACCCCGACAACAATCCAAAGGAAGGGCTTTTTTCGCACACCGATGACTTTATCCAGTTGATGGACACGGTCCGCAAGCACCCCACCATACACGAAATAGACCTGGAGGACAAGGAACACTACGACAACCTGATCGATATTACCTTTGAAGAGAGGGACATTGTTCCATTGTTCACCAAATCCCCAGATGGCAGTATTGAGATAATTCCTGCCAATAGCAAGGACTTTACCCCCAAGGGGGAGGGCTATAAACTGGTTTATTTGGGCAAGGAGTTCGAAGGGGCAAAAGAAGGGAAATCTGCCGGGAAAGAGTAGGATAGTTTGTTGAACAAGAACTGAAAATGATTTGAAGATTGTTCTGTTTAGGTAACCAATCACGGAATAAGGGGATAAGGTGTGTCCCAACAAAGCGTACAACTCTAAATTAGGGGCAATATGGGCAGCGATTTGATTATTACCATTGTGATCATCTGTATAGGGATCGTCCTGTTCATAAAAGACTATTTTTCCATAGATACCACTTCGATCATCATTATGGCCCTGTTCATAGTGGCGGGCGTTCTTAGCCCAAAAGAGGGTTTTTCGGGCTTCAACCATCCGGCCACCATAACCTTGGGGTGTATGTTCGTGGTGAGTGCCGGGGTGTTTAATTCCGGTATCTTGGGGGGCCTTAGTGACCGGATCATTAAACTGGCAAAAATACATTACAGTATTGCCCTGATCACCTTTTGTCTTATAGCGGGCATGTTTTCCGCATTTGTGAACGATTCTGCCGTAGTGGCCCTGCTTTTGCCCATTGCCTTGACCGTGTGCAGGGAAACCAAGATAGCCCCGGGCATGTTGTTGATCCCCATATCCTTTTCGGCACTTTTTGGAGGCACCTGCACCTTGATAGGTACCTCCACCAACATATTGGTGAGCAGCTATGCCCAAGAATACGGGCTGGAGGGCTTTGGGATGTTCGAATTCAGCTTGGCCGCGCTTTGTTTGGCCACCATTGGGTTTGCCTACATATTTTTTGTGGCCCCCCTTCTCCTACCAAAGCAAAAAAAGGAGCAGAACGTGCTTACCAGGGATGCGCAAAAGTATATTACCGAGCTGTTGGTGGAAAAGGATTGCCCGGATAGTAACAGGCCCTTGCACATGTCCAAATTGGTCAATGACCATAATGTGCAGATCTTGGGCATTTCCAGGGATAGGTTCAACAAGAAGAGCATTGGCCCGGAAACATTTATTTTGGAAGGGGACGTAATGAAGGTCCTTGTTCCGCCAAGGACACTTAACGCTATCAGGGACTTAAAAGGCTATAGGGTGACCGGTGACAAAAAGTTTGATGAATCGGCACTGGAGAAAAATATCTATGAGGTCATCGTTCCCTTTGGCTCCAGGCTTACCGAAGGTTCCCTTCGCTCACTTAATTTTAGGAGACAGTACAATGGTTCTGTCCTGGCCATACGGCAACGGGGGGAGATCTTGTATGAAAAATTGGCCGATATAAAGCTGATGGAGGGCGATATGCTACTGATTTTGGGCACCGAGGCCGATGTGGATACTCTGGTCGGGCAGGGCCTGGTGGTGGCCCTTTCCGAATACAGGCATGCCAAGGTAAATTATAAAAAGGCCGTCCCGGCCATTGTAATTGCGGTAGGGGTGGTCCTTGCGGCCTCGCTCAACCTAACCTCTATTTTGATAAGCAGTATGGTCGGAGCCCTGTTGTTGGTGGCCACATCCACCTTAAAGCCGAAAGAGGCATACCAGGCGGTGGAATGGAAGGTCATTTTTATGATGGCAGGGGTGCTTTCCATGGGAACGGCCCTGGAAAAGACCGGTGGGGCCGAAAAAATAGCCCAATTTATAGAGCAGACCCTGGGAAACTATCATGCCCAAGTGACCCTGAGCATTTTGTACCTGGTTACCTTTTTGAGTACCAACGTACTTTCAAGCAAGGCCACGGCCGCTTTGATGACACCGATAGTCATCAGTCTGGCATCTGCCATGGGGATCAGCGAAAGACCGTTCTTGGTGGCGGTCATGTTTGCCTGTTCCTTGACCTTTATGACCCCGGTAAGCTACCCCACCAACACGATGGTATATGCACCGGGAAACTACAAATTCAATGATTTTTTAAAGGTCGGGACCCCGCTCAATATCATTATCTGGATTGCGGCCACTTTTGTGATACCGTACTTTTTTCCTTTTAATCCGGGAAGCTAAATGTTTAATCGTTCAGCTTTAGAACGGCCATAAAGGCCTGCTGTGGTATTTCCACATTGCCCACTTGGCGCATACGCTTTTTCCCTTTTTTCTGTTTCTCCAATAATTTGCGCTTCCGGGAAATATCACCACCGTAACATTTGGCGGTAACATCTTTTCGCAGCGCTTTGATGGTTTCCCTGGAAATGATCTTGGACCCGATAGCGGCTTGGATCGGAATATCGAACTGTTGTCTTGGGATGAGCTCCTTTAATTTCTCGCACATCTTTTTGCCGATGGTGTGCGCATTGTCAAAATGAACCAGGGCGGATAGAGCATCCACGGGCTGGGCGTTCAAAAGGATATCCACCCTAACAAGTTTGGATACCCGCATGCCGATGGGCGAATAATCAAAGGAAGCATAGCCTTTTGAAACGGTTTTTAATCGATCATAAAAATCGAAAACGATCTCGGCCAGGGGCATGTCGAAAATAAGCTCTACCCTTTCCGTGGTCAAATAGGTCTGGTTGACGATCTGACCCCGCTTCTCTATACATAGGGACATGACATTCCCAACAAAATCCGACTTGGTGATAATGGTCGCCTTGATATAAGGCTCCTCAACACGGTCCACGGTCGATGGGTCGGGAAGGTCGGAGGGGTTGTTTACGATAACGGCCGTTTCCTTGTCCTTTGTGGTATAGGCGTGGTAGCTCACGTTGGGGACCGTGGTGATCACGGTCATATCGAACTCGCGTTCCAAACGCTCTTGGATGATCTCCATGTGCAGCATGCCCAAGAACCCGCAGCGGAAACCAAAGCCCAGTGCCGCACTGCTTTCAGGCGTGAACACAAGGGAGGCATCGTTTAGCTGGAGTTTTTCCATGGAAGAGCGCAGATCTTCAAAATCTTCGGTATCCACAGGGTAGATCCCAGCGAAAACCATAGGTTTCACATCCTCAAAACCACCGATGGGGTTTTTCGTGGGGTTGGCCGAATCGGTGATCGTATCGCCCACTTTTACCTCACGGGCGTCTTTGATACCGGTGATCAAATACCCCACATCCCCGGTCGATATCTTCTGTTTGGGGTGTTGTGTCAGTTTCAAGGTTCCGATTTCATCGGCCTCATACGACCTCCCAGTGGCTACGAATTTTATTTTTTGGCCTTTGGTGATCTCACCGTTGACCACCCTAAAATAGGTCTCTACCCCCCTAAACGGGTTGTAGACAGAGTCAAAAACAAGGGCCTGCAAGGGTTCGTCGCGATTCCCTTTTGGAGCGGGTATCCTATCGATGATCGCGGTCAAAATCTCTTCGATTCCAATTCCGGTCTTGGCACTGGCCGGAATCACCTCTTCCGCCTTGCAGCCCAATAGGTCGACGATGTCATCGGTCACCTCCTCCGGGTTGGCACTTGGAAGGTCGACTTTGTTGAGCACGGGAATGATCTCCAGATCATTTTCCAATGCCAAATAGAGGTTGGATATGGTCTGGGCCTGGATACTTTGTGCCGCATCAACGACTAAAAGAGCGCCCTCACAGGCCGCGATGGAGCGGGAAACCTCATAGGAGAAGTCCACGTGTCCGGGAGTATCGATCAAGTTGAGCACATATTTTTCCCCGTTGTGGAGATAGTCCATTTGTATGGCGTGGCTCTTGATGGTAATGCCCCTTTCACGTTCCAAGTCCATATTGTCCAACAACTGGTCCTGTTTTTCGCGTTCGGTCACCGAACCGGTAAAATCCAACAAACGGTCTGCCAAGGTACTTTTACCATGGTCTATGTGCGCAATGATGCAAAAATTCCTGATCTTCTCCATATCAACAATAACATACCCTAAAAAAGGGATATAATCAACTGCAAATATAATTGTTTTAAATACCTGTAAATGGTTTTTTCCAATTAAGAAAATTCCACCCTATCACGCTCAAAAATAATTTCTTAGATTTGAGCTTCAACCCAAACCTCTAATGAAGAACCTCACCTGTATCGTTTTATTGGTGTTTACTGGAATTTCTGGCTCCCATGGCCAGGCCTTCAAGATAACGGGGAAGGTTGTGGATGAACAGAACCAAGTTGTTCCCTACGCGAATATTTTATTGCTGGAGGCCACCGATTCTACTTTTGTACAGGGAAGTTCTGCCGATGAAAATGGCTTTTTTGAGCTTTTAAAAGTAGCGCCCGGTCTTTACTTATTGCAAGCGAGCTATGTGGGCAGGGGCTCCGAAGCGAGAGCGCTGGACATTAAAAAAGACGTCTCGTTAGGGGCCTTGATCATACCCATGGAAAGCAATGCGTTGGATGAGGTCGTGGTCACCGCGCAGCGCCCCAAGCTCCAAAGGTTACCGGACAGACTGGTCTTTACGGTTGAAAACACCGTGGTTTCACAAGGAACATCGTGGGATATACTCAAAAGTACCCCGGGGGTCATTGTCAATCAAAACGACCTTTTGATCCGTGGCCAAAACGCCACGGTCTATCTCAACGATAGAAAGGTACAGCTCTCGGGGCAAGAGGTCCAGGATCTCTTGCAAGGACTTTCGGGCGCCAACATAAAATCAGTGGAGGTGATAGCCAACCCTCCTGCACGCTATGATGCCGAAGGTGGCCCTATTTTGAACATTGTCACAAGCAAGAACGTTATACCAGGTTACAAGGGGAGCGTCAACGGAACCATCACCCAGGCCGTTTTTCCAAAATACAGTATCGGAACCAGTCACTACTATAAAACCGACAAGCTCAACCTGTTTGCCAACTATACCATCAATCCCAAAAAGGAGATCAACAAGACCAAAAAGGGCATCAACTTTATGGACGGTGCCAACAACCTGTTCTCCATATGGGACACCGATTACGATCAAACGGATAGGTCGGAATCGCAAAACGTGAGTTTTATCCTGGATTATGATCTTGACGAGCGGAACAGCCTGAATCTAACTTCCAACCTGCTGCTGAATTTGGACCAAGAACAAGAAACCTTGCTTGGCACCGAAATGCGCAACGCACAGGCGCAGCTGGACTCGACCTTTACCACCCGGAACAATGCGAAGATGGACAACACCAATATGGCATTCGATTTGACCTATGTGCACAAGCTCAAGAAAGAGGGTGCCCAGATCAGGGCCAATGGCCACTATACCTATTTTAATGGGGAAATGTTCCAGAGGCTGTCCTCCAGCTATTTTGATGCAGGCGGCACTTTTTTGCGGGATTTTGGGTTTGATACCGATTCGGACCAGGAAATCAAAATTTTCACCGGACAAGTGGATTATTCGACGCCCATTGGAAACGCTTCCATTGAATCCGGGGCCAAAATATCATCGATCACTTCCGAGAATAGGATGGACTTTTTCAACTTCAATGGATCCAGCAGCACCGTCGACGCTTCCCAATCCGACAGGTACACCTATGATGAAGACGTATACGCCGCGTATATGAGCTTTATGAAAAACTGGGAAAAGTGGTCCATAAAGCTGGGTCTTCGCGGAGAGCTCACCAAGGCCGAAGGCAATTCCATTACCTTGGGAGAGACCAACACCCAGGACTTTTTTGAGCCGTTTCCTTCCCTATACGTGCTCTACTCGCCATCGGACAAGCATAGCTTTTCTTTTGATTATGGAAGAAACATCAATAGGCCCAAGTACAACGATTTGAATCCTTTCCGGTTTTTCTACAACGAGAACGATTTTGAGGAGGGAAATCCCGGACTAAGACCAAGTTTCAGCAACAATTTCAATATTAACTATTCGCTCAACAGCGAATACTTCTTTGATGTCTACTATAGGGATAATGGAAGCAACATTGCCTATCTCGTATTTCAGGACAACGACAATCAAACATTGGTGGAGCTTAAGCAGAACGTATTGGAAAGTAAGTCCTATGGATTGGATTTTACCGTGAGCAAATCCATTTTGCCCCCTTGGTCTTTGTATGCCTACACATCCCTGTTCCATGAGGAGGAAACCTTTTTGGCCGAGGAGAGTGGAAATGTACCTTTCACGAACGAAGTAAATGGGGTATATGCCTATTTGGGCAACTATTTGACGCTCTCCAAGGACGGGACCTTTACCGGGGAAGTGGCCGCGACCTATATTTCACAATTCCTATATGGCTCGTATGTATCGGACAAGCAGTTGAATTTGACCATTGGGCTGCGCAAGACCTTGTTCGATAATAAGATTACCCTATCGCTTGCGGCCGAGGATATTTTGGAACAATATGTGCCGACTTACCGTTCGCAGTATCTCAATCAGGACAATTTTTACCGCAGACGGCCCGAAACACAGTTTATCCGCTTTGGGTTCACCTATAATTTCGGCAATTTCCGATTGGAGGACAACCAGCGCGGGATCGATAAAAATGAGCGCGACCGGCTTCAATCGCAGCACTAGCTTTTTGGTTTAAAGCTATTTTGTACTTTTGCAGTCCAAAAAACCGTAGGATTTGCCAAAAATTGGAAACATAGAACTCCCTGATTTTCCGCTTCTTCTAGCCCCCATGGAAGATGTGAGCGACCCTCCGTTCCGTAAACTGTGCAAGGAGCAGGGCGCCGATGTGGTCTATACCGAGTTTATTTCTTCCGAGGGATTGATTCGAGATGCGGCCAAAAGTGTCATCAAACTGGACATTTACGAAAAGGAGCGTCCCGTGGGCATCCAAATATTCGGGGCCGAACTGGATTCCATGCTTCAGGCTGTGGATATTGTGGAAGCATCCAATCCCGATATCGTCGACATCAATTTTGGCTGCCCCGTAAAAAAAGTGGTCTGCAAAAATGCAGGTGCCGGTATTTTACGGGATATTCCCTTGATGGTCAAGTTGACCGAAGAGATCGTAAAGCGCACCAAATTGCCGGTGACCGTGAAGACCCGTTTGGGATGGGACAACAATTCCATCAAGATTGTCGAGGTGGCCGAACGCTTGCAGGATGTCGGCATTGAGGCCATCTCCATCCATGGTCGTACCCGAGTGCAGATGTACAAGGGAGAGGCCGATTGGAAGCCCATTGCCGAGGTCAAGAACAACCAGCGCATGCATATTCCCGTTTTTGGGAACGGCGATGTGGATACGCCCGAAGCCGCGGTAAAAATGCGCGACGAATATGGATTGGACGGTGCCATGATCGGTAGGGCAAGTATAGGCTACCCATGGTTTTTCAATGAGGTAAAACACTACTTTAAAACCGGCGAACATTTAGCGCCCCCTACCATGATGGAACGCGTGGAGGCCGCCCGGAGACATTTGCAGATGGCCATCGACTGGAAAGGGGAAAAACTGGGCGTCTTTGAGACCAGAAGACATTATACCAACTACTTTAAGGGCATTCCCCACTTTAAGGAATACCGGATGAAAATGGTGACCAGCGATGATGCCGCAGATGTTTTTGCCGCATTTGATGAGGTCGAGGAAAAGTTCGGTGACTTTCAGTTCGCTTAAGCGGAAACCAGCTTTTCGTTGATCCGGCTGCTCGCAATTTTTGAGGAGATAACCCCCAGGACCACGATTGTTCCGATGACGATGACCATGTTAATGGCATTGAACTCCACGGGATAGGCCAGGGACGGAGTGATCTTCAACCAACCGAAGGCCAGTTGGGAACCGATCAACAAGATTCCCAGGGCAACGCCCATCAAGCCGCCAAAAGAGGTGACCAATAACCCTTGTATAAAATAGATGCGGCGCAGTTCCTTGATCGTGGTACCTAGACTGAACAACGTTTTGGAGTTCTGTTGCTTGTCCAGAATCATCATGATGATCGCCCCGACCACATTAAAAAGGGCAATGATCAGGACCAAGGTGAAGATCAAATAGGTAGCCAAGTTTTCGGTGTTCAGCATACGGTAAAGGGAGGTGTTCTGCTGCCGACGGGTCAAAACGGAGACGTTATCGCCCAAAACGGCATTAATGGAACCTCGAACATCTTCTGCAGATGTATTTTCCATCAATTTAAAATTGATGCCCGAGACCTGGGTGCTATCTTTTTGCAATAGCTCTTGCACCAAGGGAAGCCGCGCGAACACATATTTTTTGTCCAAAGATTCCTCCACCGCATAAACCCCGCTCACCACCAAGGAAAGGTCGTCATAAGGCTTAGGATTATTAAAGCCTTGTTGGGAAAAGGAACCCTCACCGGGTTTTGGGACCAAAACTTCCATGGTGGTCCTATTGTTGATGGGCACGCCCAATAAGTTGTAGATCCCGATACCGATCACACCATTGTATACATCAGAACCCCAGTTCCCGAAAATAAGGGTGCTGTCCACTCCAGTTACTGCCCTGTAATTTTGGTCCACACCTTTTATGTAGGCAATGGTACTTTTTTCTTTATAGGTAAGGTAGGCGCGTTCCTCCAGTTCCTTGGAAAAGTTGGCCAGACCTTTGATTTGACCTAGTTGGGCCTCTTGATCCGCTGAAATGGTAAAATGCTTGCCAATGGTCGGCGAAGCTTTTAAATCGGGATCAAAAGTGTTGGAAAAGGAAAGGCTGAAGGTTTTTAGGCCTGCAAATGCTGAAAGCACGATAAAAAGGGCCGCGGAACCTATCACGATCACCAAAAAAGTAATGAAATTGATGATATTTACCGCATTTTGGCTGCTTTTGGACCGTAAGTAACGTTTTGCGATATAGAGTGGAAAGTTCAAAACTAGGATTTCTTACGTTTGTCGAGCAAGTCCCTGTTCTCGATGGGGTTTTCTTCTCTTTTCAGGGATTTTTCAATCCCTTCGATGTATTCCAAGGAGTCGTCCAGGTAAAAATTGAGCTCAGGCACGCGCCTTAACTGGTGCTTGGTCCGTTGGGCCAGCTCGTAGCGTATGGCCACTTGGTTCTCTTTGATGCCCGCCAACAGTTCTTTGGCGCCCTTGTTCGGAAAAATACTCACATACACCTTGGCCAAGGATAAATCTACGGTCACGGATACTTTGGATACGGAGATCAAGGTTCCCTTGAGGCCACCATCGGTAGCGGCCCGTTGTAAAATATCGGCCAGGTCCTGCTGAATGATTCCAGCTATCTTTTTCTGTCTTTGTGTTTCTTCCATACTGCAAAAATAAGCGAATAAATGACTATCCTCACGCTATTAACCGTTTACACTCCGTAATTTTGGAAAAAGACGAAGATTTTAACGCTCATATCATCTCTTATGGATAAAATTGAACACATCGGGATTGCGGTAAAAGACTTGAAAGCATCCAATACATTGTTTGAAAAGCTTTTGGGCGTGCCCCACTATAAAACGGAGGAAGTGGTCTCCGAAGGGGTAAGGACCTCCTTCTTTAGATCGGGCCCCAATAAGATTGAATTGTTGGAAGCCACGAACCCAGATAGCCCCATTGCCAAGTATTTGGAAAAAAAGGGAGAGGGCATCCATCATGTTGCTTTTTCCGTAGAGGATATTGTATCGGAAATAGATCGGTTGAAGGGAGAGGGCTTTGTGGTTTTGAACGAAATACCCAAAAAGGGGGCGGACAATAAACTGGTTGCATTTTTACATCCCAAGGGCACAAACGGCGTTCTGGTGGAGCTCTGTCAGGAAATAAAAGAAAGCTAGGGGCGTTAAAACCTTGCGATGATGAAAAATAAACACTAATATTGCATCCGCAAAATGCGGGTCCTATAGCTCAGTTGGTTAGAGCACCTGACTCATAATCAGGTGGTCCCTGGTTCGAGCCCAGGTGGGACCACCTCAACAAAGATAAGCCTTTCAAGCAATTGGGAGGTTTTTCTTTTTTATACGGGTACAACATTTCTAAAACCGTTCTTTTTTCCTTTAGATCCGTGAACTGGCTTCCCTGGTCGGTGTTCAGGATCTCCGGTGCGCCATGCTCCTCGATGGCCGCGTCCAAGGTTTTCCTGCACCACTCGGAGGTCATCGTGTTCGAGAGCGACCAGCCGACCACGTAGCGGCTGTAAAGTGCCAAAGAACAAGCAATCTGGGAATCTTAGATTTCTTTTTTCCTTTTTGGACCACATTTTTGAAGATGGCATTCAAGGACTGGGAAAGGAATCGAGAGACTCACTTTCCAGATTGGTTAAAATAAGATTTTCCTTCGATGGTTCCGAAATCAACGAGAACACATTTGCATCCAGTTACTCCAAATGGTCACAGAAGACTAAAGAAGGGGACTATGACGATACACGAAAAGCAATAGCCAAAGCACTTGGAATTTCTTAATTATTGAGAGGAGACCCAAAACAACTCATTTAGGTTTGGTTTAGTTACTCAAATAAATCACATCCCTTATATAGCTTGCGTTTAACCAAAAGCAATGTTTAGTATAATGAGTTAAACCAGTTAATTTATCCCTTACTGGCAAAGGATAAGAATCCAAAGCATTTTTAGCATGAGGTCGGACATGGCTTATTCTATTCTCCGTTTTTTTCGGAAAATAAGTTTTTCTAATTCCTTTTGTGGAAACAGCTTTAACAATCTCCCCTTTTAAAACTGTTTCCTTCATGCAATCCCAGACTATCTTAGCTTCAAGTATGTCGGATTGTGACATATTCCAAAACTTTACTTTTTTCAGAATCAAATCATCTTCTTCATATTGATAGAAAACAAAGAAAAATTTGCTCTCAAGTATATTTTTAAATGCAGAATCTTCCCAATCCATTGTTGCAAGCTCTGTATACTCAAATGTTGGAAACGAAATATTTTCCTTAGGTAAATTGTTTGCTTGTAAGCGAACGGTTTTAACTGTAATGTCCGCTTTTTCAAATTCTTCAATTTTCTTACCTAGTTCAACCCCTAAAATAAGATTGGTCAAGTTTGCAAAATAGCTCTTTGCAGATAAGTTTAATTTACCACCCAATTCAGCATCTATTTGAGCGGAGGACTTTCCATAATGAGGCTCAAACAGAGATACAACATACTCTTCTAATGAATTTGATTTTTTAAATATTTTAGGAGACTTGACAATTTTACCATAAACACCTTGCTCCTCATTTGCAATATTGGCAATAATATGGTTTACATAACCTTGCTTTAAAGAGTATGCTCTCTGTTTCGCTTTTAATTTGCTGAAGGGTTGGTCTCTAAGAGAAGAAGCTGCTGTTGCACCTTTGGTACAAGCACCCAAATAGAATGTATCACCCTCAGATAGTTCATGGGCCTTGCCTTGAATGATTTTATTATTAATAGTCTCCCAATCATGTTTTATAATCTCTAAATCCTCTTTAGGATACTTCCAATCATCAACTAATAGAATTTTATAATCTAGTTGTTCAATTAAGGACTCATGGAGATAAAAAACCAAAAGAAGGTGGGAATTTTTCTTCCAAAAAGAACTTTTTTTAAAGCTCTCTTTATGAACTTCTAGATAGTTAATTATGTTTAAAACCAATCTTTCTTTTGATCTATATTCCCCGTTTTTTAAAAGCTTTAAAGGGCTTGATTTTAATTCAAGTCTTGCTTCCTTAAAATCAGGTTCTGCTATTGAATTTGGCTCATATCCGAAATAATATTTTTCAAGCAGATTACCGTATCCCCCTTTTCCCTTAATCTTATGGTTTTCAATATCTTCCCCACATATTTCTCTTAAAGTTTGCCCTTTTAGTTTCTTGGCAAATTTTTTAATTGAGGATGAAGAATAAATATTATAACCCTTATTCATAAGAGTTTTCCAGAATTTGCTCAGGGATTTGCACATTTTCGATTTGATTGCTCAATGCCTCCCCAATTTTCTCAATTATACCAACAACTAAAGCATTGCCCATAAAAAAGGCCCGCTTTGTATCAGAAATGCCCTCCAATTTAGTGTGGTCGTCTGGAAACATATTTAATCTTTCTAGCTCTATAGGGGTTAATCTTCTTAAACCTCTTTTTGATTCAACAACATGTTTAAATCTAGATGGAGACTTTCCTCCCTCTCCTGTGATGATTGTTCTCGAGGCATTATCAATAGCATCTGGGTAAATCATACTACCCTCACTATAGTTATAAGAGAAGCCTTCTTTGGTTGTTCTCTTTTCTTTTTTTGAACCTTTTAAATACTCCCATTTTGGTTTATCTGATTCACTTAAAAAGTATTCCGGTGTGACCTCTCCATTTTGTAAAACGTCACCCAATACCTTAAAAGGCCCATTATAGGAAGGTTCAGTCTTAACAGTGGAGACTTTGCCTTCAATCATAATTCCAGTATTTTCAAAAAGAGTTGTTTTAGCGTTCTTGTTGAAACTATTCGTAATTTCAACCAAATTTCCTTCTAAGTTAAATTCATTTATTGAGGTAGAACTAATTTCTTTGATTGGAAAAGCACTAACAATGGTACCATGCTTGAAAACCCAATCTTTCTTTTTTGAATTTTTTAATTGTGAGTAAAGTTTTGTGGATTTATGGTATCCAATGAAAAACACCCTTCTCCTTCTTTGCGGCATTCCATATTCAGCTGCATTTATTACCCTCCATTCAACCGCATAGCCTAGTTGGTTTAAACTTTGTAGCATAACAGCAAAGTCTCTTCCTCTTTGTTTTGCAGGAGATTTTAGTAGTCTGTCTACGTTTTCTAAAAACAAGTACTTAGGCTTATTTTTCTTTTCTTCCAAAATTCTGTGGATTGACCACCAAAGGACGCCTTTTTTACCTTTTAATCCTTTTGAATTATGAAGGGTGGTAGCTACAGAATAATCCTGGCAAGGGAAACCTCCACAAAGTAAGTCGTGATCTGGGATTTCTGAGGTAGGCACCTGAGAAATATCTTCATTAGAATGGTTCTTTTTTCCAAACCTTGCTTCATAAACCATTGAAGCATGCTGTGTCTTTGTAGATGGCTCCCATTGGTTGCTCCATACAACTTTGAAATTGCTTTTTTCAAGACCAAGGCGGAAACCTCCAACCCCTGCGAATAATTCAGCTACTCTTAATTTATTGTTGGCCATATTGGGAATAATAGTTTGAACGACGACTAAAATAATGGATGTGTCATTAGAATGCGCTATTAAATATAACTATCTATACATTATTTTTCAACTGCATATTTTTATCATCCAATCTTTTATACAAAGGCAAAGTACGCCTATTCAAATCAATGCTCTTGACCCTCAAAAAGGTTCTATCCATTGTATCCTTTACAGTGAACTCTCCCCTTACTGCATTAAGCTTTTTAAAATTCCTTAAATAGTCCGGAGTGGTATAAAAGTCCGTGTACAGCTGTGAAACCCTTTTGGAACAGTTCCAAGGTTGAAATTTGAACTTTCCCTTATTCTTTGTCACATATTTGGTCACATAGGGACCACATTAATGACACAGGGCCTCCGAGAGATTCGGGGGCTTTATTTTTTACTTCTCTTTTTGGCCTTACCCTAACTTTTGAAAGTTTAACAAGTTTTAAAAGGTCTCGATAATATTTGAATTGATTTCTGTTGAAAAGAGTCAGGTTTTGTCAGAGGAGCGAATTGCCTTTTATTTATAAACCAAAACTTTTTGTTGTCGAAATAACTATATCCATTATCTGTTTATTTACCATGGTCCTTTTTCACAAAAAAGACCTTTGGCACATTACAGAAAGATCAAGTCCAAAAGCGGCTCACTTTCACCTGCCAGCTATGCTCACTTTGGCCCGGCGAAGGTGGTATGCTATGTCCGGCGTTTCCAGTTCAACCTATGCAATAAAATCACAAATAATAGATATTTTGGAATAACCATTCATTAGATATTTATTTGGAAAATGAAAAGACCAAGAATTTTATTTTTTTGGTATATATTGGATTGCTTTAAAGTAAAACTGTATATGCCGATAACAGTTTCTTTCGTAATTATTTCCTACCATTCTTATTCATTATGAGAAAAGCTATCAAGCACATTTTTCAAGTTTTATTGGCTCTTAGCAGCCTGAACGCATACAGCTCCAAGGTTGATACCGTAAGAACCTATAGCCCGTCGATGGATAAATCCATAAAGGCGGTGGTCATAACGCCTGATTCCTATGCGACGGGTAAAAAGTATCCTGTGGTTTACTTATTACATGGGTACTCGGGAAACTATGCCGATTGGATAAAGCGATCTCCATCAATAAAAGAGTATGCTGATCAATACGATATGATCATTGTCTGTCCTGACGGCAATTACTCCAGTTGGTACCTGGACAGCCCCGTCAAGCCCGAAAGCAAGTACGAAACATATATTGCCAAGGAACTTGTTTCTTGGGTGGATGAAAATTATAGTACGTTTGCCAATAGATTCGGCCGGGCCATAACCGGCCTTAGCATGGGAGGGCATGGGGCCCTGTCACTCGCCATAAAGTATCAGGATACATATAGCGTTGTAGGTAGTATGAGTGGTGGTGTTGATATTAGACCTTTTCCTGATAATTGGGAGATTTCACATGTATTGGGACCTCTTGAGGATTTTCCGGATAGGTGGAAATCGCATAGTGTGGTTGAATTGGTCAAATCCCATAATTTGGATTCTTTGGAAATTATCATTACATGTGGCTCGGAGGATTTTTTCTTTGGGGTGAACAATGACCTGCACCAAGAATTACTGGAAAAGAAAGTGCCCCATACCTATGTTTCGGCCCCAGGTGGGCATACATGGGATTTTTGGGCATATTCCATTGGGCTTGAGATGGACTTCATCTACGAGAAGTTCCAAAAAAGGCATTAATTTCCTCTGTATCGAGCAATCCTTGATTCGAGATATTGCTCAGTTTACCAAATTGATAAAATTACTTATGGCAAGCCCAATGATTAGGAGCAGTCCTAATGCTCCCCAAATCTTGGTGATTGGCGAATTGACATTCTTCCCCATAATGGCCTTATCGTTTCCGATCAAATACATGGTGATACCAATAAATGGGACCAAGAATATCGTGATGCTCTGGGCGAACACGATGAGCTCCAAGGGCAGGCTTCCAAAAACCAAAGCAATGGCGGACCCCGCAATCATGACAATGGAGATGAACACTTTTACCATTTTGTGGTTTAGGTCGCTATTGTACCCGAGCGTGTCCCCAAGAAGGGACCCTCCCAGTACGGCATTGCCTATCAGTGATGAAAACGACCCCCCAAAGAGGCCAATCAAAAACAGGAACGAGGAGTGGTCGCCAAAGAGCGGTTCAAGTGCTTTCCCCATATCGCTGGCAGAGGTCACCTTTATGCCCTGGGGATGAAGGACGTTTGCCGCACAGATCATGACAGCGGCGCTCATTACTCCTAAAATAATGATGCCGACACGACTGCTCAGTCTTTCCGTTCCATCTGAATCATTCGTTTTGGATAATTTTTTTCTTTCCTGTACGAGATAGGACTGGTAAAAAGCGCCAACGAGCGAAAAACAAGAAGCGATGAAAGCTACGATCAGGCCAATTGAACCTTTGGGAACGCTCGGCACAAGTCCCTTTAGTACCTCGAATAGGTTGGGCTTTACCATAATTGCGGTGGATAAGAAGGACAAGAGCATCAATATCACCAAAGAGATCATTATTTTTTCCAACACCCTATAAAAGGATTTGAAGAACAGGAGCAATATTCCAACAATGTTAAAGACCACGACCCATATCTTCGGATCGGTGCCAGAGGCCTCTGCTATGGAAATGGCCACACCGGTCGAGTTGCCGGCCTGAAAGGAAATGGTCACCAGGAATATCCCTAGACCAATTAAAATGGAAACGGGTTTCCCAAATTTTTTCTTGATCAACGTCAACAGTGTTTCCTTGTTCTGGGCACCTATTCTCGCACCCATTGTGGTGAAGACCATCATAAAGAATATGGCCACGGCAATCACCCACAATAAATCATTATTGTAATCTGCGCCCATTTTTGATGTTATGGTCATCTTGCTTGGACCAAATACCAGGGCAGCTGTAATGATGCCAGGGCCCAAAATGAGTAGCCAATTTCTGTTGGGGGATTTTCTCTGTGTTGACATGATATGTGAATTAGATAGGTTTTTTGTGTTTTGGATTGGTTATGAAGGCCTTGATTTGAATATTCGGCCACTCCACTTATTTATATGGAATTGAGGAGTGTTGTTGTTTTCAAATGTAGAAAAAACATACAGAATAATACAAATTATGTATACATTATGTTGTCAATATGAATTTCAGATGAAGGGCTACCTAATACTCCTTATATGTATAAAACCTTATTTTAACCCTCCTTAAGGACGTTTTTTTGTTAAATTCAAACAATTATTTTTTTTGTATACAAAATATTTATATGTTAGTATACATAATTATGAAAAACAACTCAGATTCATGTGAAGAATTCTACATTTTAGGATTCTGGTTGAAATTGCTGCGACTTGGCAAATACTTGAAAACGAGGCAGTATTTATGAAAAACAAGGGTGATCATGAAACAACTACTCCGAACTATGAAGAAAAAACGTAATCAACTTGGATGAGAATTTCAGTTTAACAAATAACTATAACCATGATAACTAATGAAAACAGACTTTAAAGGTAGAGAAAACAAGATGTGGAGCAAAACAAAGGTAGTCCTTCTTGTTGTTCTTGCGTTTCACTTCAATGTAATGGCCCCATTGAAGTTGCAGGCCATGGAAAGCGAAAAAGGGGCATTGCCTTTTAATGAACAGAATACCATAAACGGACGGATTACGGACACCAGCGGCAATCCGCTTCCAGATGTAGAAATATTTAATTTGACCACAGGCCAGTCAGTGCTTTCCAATGCGGATGGGGTCTACTCCATAGCAGGGGAGGAAAGCGATGTCCTACAATTTAGTCTGGTAGGCTTTATGGACCAAATGCTTCAGGCCGAGAATTCTGCCTTGGTGGTGTTGGCACCCGCACCAAAAGAATTGGATGAGGTTATTGTGGTGGGGTATGGCACCCAAAAGAAAGAGAACCTTACCGGTGCTGTCAATTCAGTGGTGTTCAACGAATCCACTAGCAGTCGCCCCAATATGAACCTTTCATCTGCCTTGGTAGGTTTAAGTTCAGGCTTGAATGTTTCGCAAACCTCGGCCGCTCCAGGTGCAGAAGGTTTCAATATATTGGTAAGGGGTAGGGGAACCATGAACGATGCCTCGCCTTTGGTGGTCATCGATGGTATTCCTGGAAATCTAAATGATGTGAACCCCAATGATGTGGAAAGCATATCTGTGCTTAAAGACGCATCGTCATCGGCCATATACGGGTCCCGGGCGGCGAATGGTGTAATCCTTGTCACAACTAAAAGAGGTAAAGGAGAAGAATTCAAGGTCACCTATAGTGGATATACGGGGCAGGTATCCGCCGCCAAAAGGATAGACTTTATTTCGGATATGGCCACCCATATGGAGTTGGTCAACGAATCTGAAGGAATGGAAAAATACCCCATTCCCCTTATCGATCAATGGAGAAGGGAATCCGCAAATGGCAATCCACTGTATCCCAATACGGATTGGTATGATGAAATGCTGAAAAACTCCATACTCACAGAGCACAATCTGTCCGTTCGTGGAGGAGGTGAAAAAGGCAACTTCGCCATTTCATTAGGTTATTTGAAAAACGAAGGAATCTTGGACAGGTCTGACTATACCAGATATAACTTCCGTATAAATGCGGATGCAAAAGTAAAGGACTTCTTTACCTTAGGCGGAAATGTTTTTGGTTCATGGTCGGATAGAGGACCTATTGATGTAGGGAGCTTTTTCTCAAGTATACGAAACACAACACCAGGCGTCATCCCAGTTTATGAGGATGGAAGATATGGAGGGGAAATGTTCCAAGGTCTTCCCGAAGGGTCAAACCCTAGAGCCTTGGTGGACAATGCCAGAGGGAATTACGAAAAATTGCAGTTGGGCCTGAAGTTCTATGGTATCATTGATATCTTCAAGAACCTGGAATGGGAAAACAGCTTTGGATTGAACTATGCCAACAATAGGGATTGGATCTACGTTAGGCCATTCTCCCTTTGGAATCTCCAGACTGATTTTGAATACCAAAAAAGGCCTAGTATCAATAGTCTCTTTAATCAGAGCACTAGAAGTTACACCACTGTGGTGACCTCACTTTTGCGCTTCAACGAAACCTTCAATGGGACCCACAGTCTTTCCGCTTTGGTGGGCTTTGATCAGCAATACAACCGTTTGGATAGATTCAATGCGAAGAAGAACGATATTTTGGGGGACGATGCCATCTATATCTTGGATGCCGGAACCAATCTGGAATCGGCCAATGGGTCGGGGACAGATGATGCCCTGAGGTCCTATTTCGGGAGGCTGAACTATAACTACAAAGGAAAGTATTTGTTCGAGGCCAATGCTCGTTACGATGGTTCTTCCCGTTTTGCTGAGGAGAACCGATGGGGGTTCTTCCCATCATTTTCAGCAGGATGGAGAATTTTGGAAGAATCTTTTGTCAGTGGGTTGAAAAATATCTTTGACGAGATTAAAATAAGGGGCTCTTGGGGAAAACTTGGTAACAATAGGATTGGTGATTATTCATACCAAGAAGTGTATGGGTCTTACCTCTACCCTTTTGGTGGTTCACTACAGCAGGGGGTTGCACCGATTGAATTGGCAAACAGTAGGTTGAAATGGGAGACCACGACCATCACAAACGTTGGTTTGGACTTATCATTGTTGTCCAGAAGACTGAACTTGTCCATGGAATATTACAATAAAACAACCAGCGATATTTTGACCAAGATTCCAATTCCCTTGGTATTGGGCAATTTTTCACCTCCATGGCAAAATATAGCGGAAATGGACAATTCCGGCTTTGAGTTCCAATTGGGATATCAAGGAAATATTGGCCAGGATTTTACCTATAATATAGCGGGCAATCTATCCACCGTGAAGAACAATGTGACCAAGTTTAACGGTGACCAATCCATAAATGCTGCGACCATTACGGAAGAAGGCAGTGCGTTCAACAGTTTTTATCTTTTGGAATTTGACAGGATTATCCAAGATCAGTCCGAGGTTGACGCGTTATTGGCAAATGGTTATACCTTTGGTTCCTATGTTGGAGGTACGCCTGGACCTGGGGACATGTTGTATAAGGATACTAATGGGGACATGGTCTTCGATGACCAAGATAGAGTGGTCAAGGACTATTCGGCCCTGCCTAAAATAACCTATGGCTTCAATTTCAATGTTGGCTACAAAGGTTTTGACTTGAATGTAGTGGCTCAAGGAGCGGAAGGCGTAAAGCAATATTGGGGAAATGACGGCTTCAATACCTTCAATATAAACGAGGGCTTTTTGCAGCGCAAAGAGATTCTGAACCGTTGGACACCAGAAAACCCTTCCACGGTATATCCTAGGCTACATACATCGGGATCAGCATTGAATACGGCTTATAGTGATTACTGGTTGTATGATACATCGTACTTCCGAATCAAATCGTTGCAGTTGGGGTACGTTTTGCCCGAGGAAGTGACTTCTAAATTTAAAGTGGACAGACTAAGGATATATACTAACCTTGAGAACTACTTTACGTTCACGAAATTTGATGGGTACAATCCTGAAAATGCGGGTATTTCATATCCTTTGATGAAGCAATGGGTAGTTGGACTGAATTTAACATTTTAAAAGAAAAGTGATGATTAATAAGATAAATAAAATACTACTGGCATTGCTTTCCATTTTTACCTTGGGCTCATGTAGCGATGATTTCCTTGACAGGGATTCGTTGGTGGGCCTATCAGAAGGAGGATTCTGGCAATCAGAGCAAGATGCCATCATGGGTGTGAATGCCCTTTATGATGCCAACCGTGAATTCACCAACAGCATAGTGATCTATGGTATGATGGATGACTTTACCGATATCTCCTATCAGTCTTGGGCAACTGGTCTCACAACGGGGGCATTTCCTTCCAATGCCTCGTTTTACTCCAATTCTTGGGGGATATTCTACAAAGGCATCTACCGGGCAAATACCGTTTTGGAAAATGTGCCCGATATTGAAATGAACCAGGCCACAAAGAATCGCATTTTGGGCGAGGCCAAGTTCTTCAGGGGCTATTTTTACTTCAAGTTATGGGATTTCTTTGGAGGTGTGCCTCTATATGAAACCGCAATGAACGTGGACGAGACCTATAAGCCAAGGAACACAGAGGAAGAGGTATACAATTTTATCGTGAACGATATGACCGATGCTTTTGATTTACTTTCCGAAAACTATGACCAGTCCAACAAAGGCCGTGCTACAAAGTGGGCGGCATTGGCGATGCGAGGTAAGGCACATCTTTGGGCCGAACAGTATGAAGAGGCCGCGGATGATTTCAAATACCTAATGGAAAACAGCGACAGGTCTTTGATAGACGATTTCCATAGCTTGTTTCAAGTAGCAGGGAACAATAACGATGAGGTCATTTTTGATGTGCAGTATATTGCTGAACAAGGGTATGGAATTGCCACGGACCGAAACTATGGTAATGCCATGGGGGCGACTTCTGGTTCGCAGCGGACCAGGCCTACCCCTAAATTGGTCAATGCCTATGAAATGATCGATGGGACACCGTTCGATTTTGCAAACTTTACCGACGCCGGAGGGGATACTTTTGACCCGAACGACCCTGAAGATTGGCAAGATGAAGAATCGGTAAGAGAGCTTTTTGAAAATAGGGACCCCCGTATGCAGCAGTCTATTGTGGTTCCGTGGTCTACATTTGTGGGCAGAAACGATATGGAGTATCTTTATAAGTTTCCCGTGGATACATCGGATCCATTGGCCTATGTTCCAATTTGGACGGCTGGAAGCTATGCATGGAGGAAATTTGTGGAAACAGGCTCCGTCTATACCTTGCAGAACAATATGCCCCAAAATTTCCCCCTCATCAGGTTGGCCGATGTTATTTTGATGTATGCCGAAGCAAAGAACGAGGCAAGTCCTGGCGACCAGAGCATTTATGATGCAGTCAATGCTGTTCGCGAAAGGGCCGGTTTGCCCGATCTGCCTTCTGGCTTGAGTCAAGATGTGATGCGGGAGAGGATCAGACATGAGCGTATGGTGGAACTTTGCGGTGAAGGACAGCGCTACTCCGATATCCGCAGATGGGGCATCGCCAAAGACGTTGTCGATGGGGTATGGATGACCGAGTTTACCGGAGTGAATATAAGACAGAGGGGCTTCCCCGACCATTACTATCTATGGCCAATTCCACAAACAGAAATTGATGTGAACCCGGCCTTGACGCAGAACCCAGGTTGGTAGGTATTTTGGCTGTCCATTTTTGGACAGCTGCCTATGGCCTTGGCCTTTTTAATTTGAAGTAGAAAATGTTCAATAAGTATATTTTAATAGTAGCCTTTATATTGTGGACATTGCAAGCTGTAGGACAGGAGAACATTTCTTCTGTCCTTCCATTGCATAAAGGGGATATCAACGAAAAAACCACTAAAACAAGAAAGGTAAAAGTAGCGGAAGAGGAAACCTATGGTGTTGCCCTAAAAAAGCATCTTACCAATCCCCATCAAAGGGTTCGGCCCGATGTCGAGGTAGAATTGAAAGTGCATCAAGAAGGTATATATGTTTTGGAATCAGAGGCATATCCAATCGATATGAAATCCTTGAAAAAGAAGGATACAACAGGTCTCTTGACGGTGAATGCCTTTTTTCAGTTGGGTGATTCAAGAAGAACCAAACGTATCGTGTTCGATCGCTACAAAGGAGGTCATCAGGAATTGGGAAAATTTGAGATTTCTGGAAAGCAGCAAAAGCTGAAAATTTGGCTGCCAAACAACTTGGCCCTTTCCACCATTACCATAAAACCCTATGTGGCCCCCACCGCACCTCCAGAAGCAGAGGTCTATGTGCCAAAAATAAAGCCAATCACGGATCGGCCAAGACTGTGGGTGAACAAGGAGAGCCTGCCCATTGTAAAAAGCCGTTTGACTTCCTCGGAAAACAAAGAGGCTTGGGATAAGGTGAAGAATGCGGCGTTGAGTCCCTATTCGTTCGATTTTGATTTGGATAAGGAAATATTCCACAATGAAAAATTGGAGAAGGCCATAGAGCAAAAGGCATTTTATTTCCTGATGACCCAAGATGCCACGGTCGGCAAGGAAGCTGTGCAGTTGCTCGTGGACTACCTCTCGGTCCTTGAATTTGGTAATGTTACCTATGGCGACATTACACGCGAAGTGGGCAGGGCACTCTATACAGGGGCATTGGTCTATGATTGGTGCTATCCGTTGATGGATGAAGAAACCAAATCCACCTTACAAAAGGACTTTAAGCGCCTGGTGCGTGACATGGAAATTGGTTGGCCCCCGTTCTACGGGCTGGAGAGCATCATAAACGGACACGGAAACGAGGCCCAGATCTGTAGGGATATGTTGGCCTGGAGTTTGGCCGTATATGATGAGGACCCCGAACCCTATAAGTATGTTTCGTATACCATTTTGGAACAATTGGTGCCCATGCGCAAGTTTGAGTACCAATCCCCAAGGCATAACCAAGGAATAGATTATGGCGGATATCGCTTTGGTTGGGAAATGCATGCGGTATGGCTGTACTATAGAATGTTGGGATACTCCGTCTTTGATGACAACATCAAGAACATGACCGATTATTGGCTGTACATGCGCACACCCGATGGTAAAATGTTGAGGGATGGCGATATGTTCAGTGTCAAATACTCCAGTAGTGATGACTTTTACTGGAGCAATCCGCAGACCATGCTTTTGTGCTATGCATTTTCCGGGAACCCATTGATCAAGGGGGAGTTCTATAAACAAGGGGCACTGTCGAACAATCCGGTCCTGTTCCTATTGCTCAACGACCCCCAACTAAAGGCAGATTTTGATTTAGGCCAGCTTCCCTTGACCAAGGATTTTGGACCTGTGTTGGGGTCCATGGTCGCCCGGACCGGATGGGACCAAAACAAGGACAGCGACAATGTGGTGGCGGAAATCAAAGGAGGGGGATACCATTTTGGTAACCACCAGCATGCTGATGCAGGAGCTTTGCAGATCTATTTCCGGGGAATACAAGTGGGTGATCTCGGGCTTTATTTGTCCTACGGTTCTCCGTATGATTTCAACTTTAATAAACGATCTATTTCGCACAGTTTAATGCTTGCTGTTGATCCTGATGAAAAACTATTGTTTCGGACAAAGACCAACGATGGCGGAACGCGATTTAGCCAAAGGTTTCCCAAAACCCCCGAAGAGACAAAAACAGATCCGTGGTTCAATGTTGGTTTTGTACGATCTTCGGCAACGGGTAAGGATACGGATGTCCCATCCTTTAGCTATTATAATATGGATTTAACGGCTGCATATACCTCAAAAATGGAGTCTTATTCCAGGGGTTTCCTGTTCTTGAACCTAGAGCGACAAGATGTGCCTGCGGCCATAATCTTGACGGACGACATGCAAGTCCAGGACGCTACGTTTCAGAAATACTGGCAGATTAACACCCTGAATGCTCCGGCAACACTTGAAAATAGGTTAATATTGAGCAGTGAGCTGGATGGAAAAGTGGGGAAAACTTATGTGGATATGTTGGTTCCCAAGCCTGAAGATCGTATGCTGCAGATATTGGGCGGGAAAGAATCGACCCATGTTTTCGGAACCAAATATGAAGTCAATTCCAATTGGCCTGAAGCCAACGGCTATCGAATCATGTACTCCCCTAAAAAGGAACGTAAAAATGATAAATTCCTGACAGTCTTTCAGATGGTGGATGGAGAAGCCACAGCACTCAGGGTTGATTTCAAAGAGTTTGACACCTATTATCTTGTCCGCTTGGCGGATAAAATGGTTTACATTTCAAAAGGAAAGGAATTACTGGATGAGTCCATCAAGGTGACCATTCCTGATGAAGGAAAGGAAGTAGAAGTAATTTTTGCGGGAATCAAAGAAGGATATTGGAACGTATACGATAAAAAAAGCAAATTGAATGCCAATATTCTAGTTGGTTTTGGGAAAAATGTAGTAAGTTTCAGGAGCAACGGAGGAGAATATTTTGTTGGACCCGGACGATCCTATATTCCCTCGGAATCCATCCTGCCGGATGCAAATTAGATTATATAGGTGGTATAGGTGAGACCAGGAGGTTGCCTGGAATTAATGATAAAATAGTATAACAACAAGTTCATTTACCTATTTTTGGGTTAAAACGAATACAAAATGAAGGAAGATTCGTTGTCATATAAAACGTATTTGGAAATACGGAAGAAAATATTGTCCAATCAACTCGTAGGGGGTGTGAGGTTGGTTGAAAGTGCATGGGCAAAAAAACTTGATGTAAGCCGGGTCGCCATCCGTGAGGCATTTATGCGATTGGCTGGGGAGCATTTGGTCGAATTCGGGGAAAGGGGTGGATGCTTTGTAAAAAAAATTACTCCGGACGACATAAAGGAAATACGAGAATTACGTGAGTTGATCGAGGTCGGCGCTTTGAAAATATTGTTCAATAAAAGGGACAAGGAAGTCATTAAAGAGCTTGAATTGATATGTGATGATTTCACATCCATGGTGGAAAAAGGATACTTTGGCGGTGCTTGTGAGGCAGATGTCCGGTTTCATGAAAAAATCATTGAATCAACAGGAAATGAACGCTTGATTCAATTCTACAACAACAGCAATATCCCGTTGTTTCATCTTAAATTAGGTAATGCGTTGAGTCATATGGATGATTATAAGCAAACCGATATGGAGCATCGTAAGATTGTCGAGGCACTAAAAAAGGGTGATTTTGGACAATCAGTCGATACGCTCATAGGGCATTTGGACCGGGGAGAAAGAGAGGCTATTGAGTTTTGATAATGAATCAGAGATGGATTGTTTGATCTTTGAATTTAGATGATTCCCTTTGAATCTGTTTTATAGCTGAGCAATTGCCCCTTTTCTGCTTCAGTAATGACGAGTCCTAATATTCCAAATGGATCAAATGCGCAGTTGGTTGGATTGGATCCAGTAAGGTCAATTTTCTTGTGCAGTTCCCCATCATTTCGATATACATGGACCTTGGAGGAACCAAACACGGCTATGTAGAGAAAACCCTCCTCATCAAATGCAATTCCATCAGGTCCAATGGGGCCACCGGTATTAGTGAATATTTTAGGTTTTTTCCAAGTGAAGGTATTGCCGTTCCATCGGCCTTTCCAGATATGTTTTGTCCCGGTCTCTGCAATGTATAGCACGGTTTTGTCCTGATTAAAGGCAAGACCGTTCGGGTAAAATAGGTTACTGCCTATTTTTACCAATCCCTTTGTAGGGCTCCAAGCACAAATATATCCATCTCCCTTATGGAGTTCTTCTCCGGAACATGTAAATAAAAGATTCCCCTGTGCATCAAAGGTCAAATCATTTGGAAGGTTAAGGGTTTCATTTTCCAGATGTGAAATGACTGTTTGTGTGGTTTCGGAAACAGGGTCATAGGTCCTGATTTCATTGCGAAGGGAGTCACAGAACCATAGCAATCCTTCTCTATCAAAAGCAATGCCGTTAGGGCGCCCACCTACCTTATGGCGTCTCAGCATACCTGTGGAGTACTCGCTCAAACAACCATTTTGCTGTTCAACAAACCATAATGTGCCCTTGGAATCGAACGCTGGCCCCTCAGGAAACTGGAGATTTTTGAGTAAAACGGACATATCTGATAGTTTATTCATAAAAATAAATTAAAATAAGTTATAATTGTATACAAAAAATACATAATTTAGTATTCATTAAATGCATTCAATGGTAGTCATTGTATTTTGATGTTCAATTAAGTTCACCTGACATTTACATCCTTTACGAGTCACATCCATGCAGAAAACATTAGAAAATAATAATATAAAGAATATGATCAGATCAAAATCTAATGACATTTTATTAGAAAATGAGAAATGGATACCCGGTGGCGTGGTGTCCTTGAACAGAAAAGCAGATCCCAATATTTGTTTTAGGAGCGGTAGAGGTAGTAAGGTGTTGGATGTGGACGGAAAAGAATACATTGATTATCAGGCTGGCTTTGCAGCCTCATTTTTGGGCCATAACGACCCGGATATCAACCAGGCTGTGGCAGAGGCGTTGGGCGGGAGTTCCATTTTGATGGGAGCCGGGCCAACTACCCTGGAAGGTGAGTTTGCCGAACTATTTTGTAAAAGTGTTCCTTTTGCTGATAAAGTACAGATTACCAATACGGGTTCAGAAGCGACTTTTCATGCTATACGAATTGCAAGGGCGGTGACAGGTCGTGACCATGTCATAGTGATGCAGGGGGGGTACAATGGATGGCATAACGATGTGGCCTGCAATGTTATAAGTGCAAAGGCGGATATTGGTGATCGTGTCTCGCCGGGAGAGTATCCCTTTGATTCCTTGTCTGCGGGTGTTCCAGATTTGCACAAGTCTTTGGTGCATGTGGTCAACTACAATGACTTGGAATCTATAGCCTATGTCCTTAAACGTTACGAAGTTGCCTGCGTGTTGTTGGAGCCTGTTCTACAAAATATAGGTATTGTAAAACCAGAACCCGGATATTTGGAAGGTCTGCGCAAACTTGCCGACGAACACGGATTTTTGCTTGTTTTTGACGAGGTGAAGACAGGTTTCAGGCATGCCTTGGGCGGTTATCAGTCCATTTGTGGCGTCCAGCCCGATCTTTCCACTTTTGGAAAAGCCGTTGCCAACGGTTATCCCTTTGGTGTGATTGCAGGGAAAAAGGAATTTATGGATTATTTTATCCATCCAGATAAGAGCAAAAGGGTCTTGATTGCAGGTACCTTTAATGCCTTTCCATTGACTACGGCAGCGGCAATCGCAACCTTAAAAAAACTTGCAGACCCTAAAGCGGACGTGTACGGACATGTGGATAGATTGGGGAAATTGATGGAAGATGGATTGAAGGATATTTTCACGGCTAAGGGAATCACCCATCATATTGCAAGACAAGGTTCCGCTTTTTGTACATACTTCATGGATCATGCCCCGGTTGATTTTCACGATATTTTGAACAACCATGATTTTCAATATGACACCGAATACCGCAAAAAATTGATTGAAAACGGTATATTTAATTTCCCAGTCGCAATCAAACAGAACAGCATATCTTTTGCGCATTCGGAAGAGGACATTGAAGTGACCTTGGACAATGTGAAAAAGGTGGTCGGTCAACTATAATATGTGAAGATGAAAATTACAGCGATAGAAGCCCATGTGTGCAATGCACGGATGCGGAATTGGATTTTTGTGAAAGTGATTACCGATCAACCCGGACTTTGGGGTTGGGGCGAGGCCACCTTGGAGTGGCACACCAAAGGAGTGGTGGGTGCCATTGACGATATCTCCCAACTTTTGGTGGGTGAGGATCCCAGGCGAATAGAGCACCTTTGGCAGATGATGTACCGACAGCATTTTTGGCATGGTAACGGTATAGTAAGGGGGACGGCCATTAGTGGAATAGATATTGCACTATGGGATATCTTGGGCAAGATCCATAATGTACCTTGTCATGAACTATGGGGAGGCCGTGTACGGGATTATGTCCGTCTGTACTGCCATCTTGGAGGTGGGAAAATGGAGGACTTTTATGAGACCGCCCCTGGAAATGCAAAACGCTTTGCCGAACTGGCCCAGCAGGCCGTGGAAGAAGGCTTTACGGCTTTCAAGTCCATGGCTGTTCCCGAGACAATGTCCTTGGAAGGGCTAAAACCGATAAAATCCGCAGAGTCCTGTGTGCGCGCCATGCGCGAAGCAGTGGGCGACGACATTGATATCATGGTGGATTGCCATGCAAGGCCAACCCCGCGTATGGGCCTTATGTTCGCCAAGGCACTAGAGCCTTACGGGCTGTACTTTTTTGAAGAACCATGTTGGCCGGAAACCATGGATGATATTGCATTGATTCAGCGTTCAGTTACAACTCCCATTGCTTCGGGAGAACGCTTGGTGGGAGTACACGCATTCAGGGAAATGTTGGAAAAAAGGGCCGTGAGCGTGCTTCAACCCGATATCACACACTGTGGTGGTCTTTCGGAGGCACGCCGGATCGGAGCATTGGCAGAGGCCTATAAAGTATCCATGGCGCCACATAACCCTCAAGGGCCAGTCAGTACTGCGGCATCATTAGAGTTGGGATTTGCCACACCGTCCTATATCATTTGTGAAAGTGTACATAATGATGTGGAGTGGAGGCAAGATGTGGTTTCAGAAGGCTTTGAAGTGAAGAAGGAGGGAAGAAAAGTGCTTCCGAACCAACGTCCTGGACTGGGAATTGAGATCAATGAAGAAGAAATAAAGAGGCATCCATTTCAACAGGAAGTACTACAACGGACCTTCTATAAAGATGGTAGCGTAGGGGATTGGTAGCAATAAGATAAAGATATGGTGAGCAATAGTTTTAAAGATAAGGTCGTGTTGATATCCGGTGGAATGGGAGACATTGGTCAAGCAATGGCATTGGAATTTGGTAAGATGGGGGCGAAAATCGGAATATCGGACATCGTTGATACAACAACTGCGGTGGTAAAACTATCTCCTATGGACAATCTGGGAGTGACCTATCGTTACGATCAGGTGGATGTTTCGGATGGTAGTGCAGTCGAAAGATGGATCCAGAATGTTGAAGACCATTGGGGCCATGTGGATATTGCTATTGTGAATGCCGCAACCGTTACATTGAAAAGTCTACATGAGATTACGGCCAAAGAATGGGAACGCGAGATTCAGGTAAATCTTAACGGGTCTTTTTTTATGGCAAATGCGGCTTGTAGATCTTTTGTAAAGAAAGCAGTGACCGGCAATATTGTGTTTTTGGGAAGTTGGGCGGCCCATGCGGCCCATATCAATATTCCTGCCTATTCCGTGTCCAAAGCAGCCTTGAGGATGTTGTGCAAGACCATGGCCTTGAGTTATGCCGAAAAAGGGATTCGGGTGAATGAAATTGCCCCGGGATATGTTAATTCCGGACTGAGTAAGGAGGTGTGGGAGAAAGACCCGGCCTCCGGCTCCGAAGCAAGGAATCGGGTCCCTGTGGGCAAGCTGATTGAAGCGGATGAAGTGGCCAAACAGGCTTTATGGCTGTGCGATCCATCGAACCGGCATACGACCGGGAGCACCTTGCTCATGGATGGTGGTCTCTCACTTCTAAGGGCTAAATGACGAATCAAACCGCAGTAATGACCTCCAACAAAATCGAAATAACCCCCAATAGTACGTTCTCTGGTAGTTTTTCAGTAGTTACAGCCGATATCACACCACCGTTGTCCATATATGCCCGCAATTGGGGTGCTTCGGCACATGATAGGGCAGAAGCTGTACATAGGCCTTTGTTGATGCAATGTTTTTTGATGCAGTCTGTCAGCGATGACATCTTGGTGTGGTTTACAGCCGATCTTGGGTGGTGGAAGAACAACTCTGACGAACTGACCCTAAGAAATTACATTCTTACAAAAACTAAACTAAAGGAAGAGCAGGTGCTTTTCTGTCTATCACATACACATGCGGGGCCCAGTATTTGTTCTGCGGATAAGGACAAACCGGGAGGAGATCAGATAACGCCCTACCTTAAGTTTTTGGCCGAGACCGCAGTCAGCTTGTATGATGAGGGAAGGCGCAAAATGCAAAAGGGAACGCTTACTTGGGGATATGGTAGCTGCGATTTGGCCTCCAAGAGGGATTTTTATGTGGACGGCACCTACCTCATAGGCTTTGACCCTACCCAAAGGGCAGATGACACTTTGCTCGTGGGTGCCGTAAGGGATGAACAGGGGAAACAATTCGTGACTTTGGTAAACTATGCTTGCCACCCGACCACCTTAGCCCATGAAAATAAAATGCTGTCCCCAGATTACATTGGTTCCCTTCGAGAGGTAGTAGAAACCTATTCGGGATGCCCCTGTTTGTTTTTTCAAGGTGCATCCGGGGATTTGGCTCCAAAGGAACAATATGTGGCAGATCCAGCCATTGCTGACAATCATGGACGTCGTTTAGGGTATGCAACTATAGCTACTTTGGAGTCCATTCCGCGAAACAATATGGGTTTGGAATTTAAAGGGGCCTTGATTTCAGGGGCTCCTCTTGCGCTATGGAAACCAGTGGCAAAAGTTCCGAACCATCTAATGGAATCGCAAATCGTCCATGTTGAGATGGACTACAAAAAACTACCTTCTGTGGATGAACTACTGGAGGAATATGAAAAATGTGAAGATCGGGCGCTCAAAGATAGACTTTGGCGAAAAGTTAATACACGGAGGGCCATTGGTGAGAAAAAGACGGAAAAAGTTCCTGTTTGGATATGGCAACTAGGCAACGCTGTAGTGATTGCGCAGGCGAATGAAACCTATTCCGTAATCCAGGAACGATTACGTTCTGCCTTTCCGAACAACAAGATTGTATTTGTAAATATAGCCAATGGCTATGTCGGCTACCTCCCACCATCCGATTTCTATGACAAAGATATGTATGCCGTTTGGCAGACTCCCTATGCCAAAGGTAGTCTTGAAAAAATGATCGACCAAATAACTGAAGCCATCCAAACACTGAACTTATGAAGCTGGGAACCATAGACATCACCATATTTGCAATTTATATATTGGCCATATTGGTCTTGGGGCTATATGCTTCCCGCTTTAATAGCAAGACAAAAAAGGGCTATTTTCTGGCTGGGGACAAATTACCTTGGTGGATGATCGGCGGCAGCATCATTGCTGCCAACATTAGTAGCCATCATTTAGTTGGGGCAATGGGTGTGGCCTACAGCAGGGGCTTTGTAGCAATAACCTTGGAATGGGCAGCTATTCTTTTGGGTTTCAATGCCCTTTTATGGGTCTTCTTGCCCTATTACCTCCGCAATGGGTTCTATACCATCCCTGAATATTTACAGGTCCGTTATGGAAACCTGACCAGGGCGGTCTATGCTATACTTATTCTATTTACCTACATTTTTGTGGAGATTGGCGCAGTTCTCTTTCTAGGTGCACTTTCGTTGTATGCCTTGTTTGATATTCCCATATTATACAGCATTCTTTCATTGGCAGTTTTGACTGGAATTTATACCATTGTCGGTGGTCTGCGGGCAGTGGTGTGGACGGAGATGGTCCAATTGGTCGTTCTGGTTACGGGCGGGATTATCCTTACGTTTGCAACGGTAAAGGAAGCCGGAGGTATTCAAACGGTCATCGATTCTGCTCAGAACTGGAAGATGATCTATCCGGCAGATGATCCTGATTTTCCATGGACCATGTATCTAGGAGGGCTGTTGTGCATCAGTGTTTTCTATTGCGCCACCAATCAATTTATTGTGCAGCGTATTTTGGCAGCTAAAAATGAGTGGCATGGCAGAATGGGAGTCATTTTTGGGAATTACCTTAAATTTTTGGTTCCTTTGATTATAACGGTGCCAGCCTTGGTCGCACCGTTGTTCCTTCCAGATTTGGACAAACCAGATCTTTTATTTGCCACATTGGTCGAAAAACTGCTCCCTACAGGCTTGGTCGGATTGGTCATGGCCGGTCTCATATCCGCAATCATGTCCCACATTTCTGGAGCCATTAATTCATGCACCACGATTCTTACGGTGGATATATACATGGAATATTTCAATAAAAACGCATCTGACTCCCAGGCCATCCGTTTTGGTAAAAAGTCTGGGATTGTGATTATTATGTTGGGAATAGTCAGTTCCATTCTATTGATCAGTTATTCGGACAAACCAGTGTTCTTGTATTTGATGAACCTCTACGGACTGTTCACTCCGGGTATTGCAACGATGTTCTTGATGGGTGTTTTTTGGAAAAGGACAACTGCTTCGGGTGCCTTGGCGGCTGGGATCATCACCATACCCCTGTCTCTGTTGATTGAATACCTTCTCCCTGAAATGCCCTTTTTTAACCGGACCGGTATCGTCTTTTGGACCTGTATGCTGGCCTGTTTTGTCGTGAGTTTGATTACAAAACCAAAAACCGATGTAGAGCTGAAAGGATTGATATGGAACAAGGAAAGTTTAAAGTTGCCTCAAAAGGAAAGATCGCTCTATAAAGGAATTAGAAATCCTTTTTATTGGTGGTTGCTTATCACCCTCATAGTCCTGTATTTCTATGTAAGATATTTTTAATGGTATGAAGAACGAAGTTATTGGATTGACAAGGGCATTGGTGGCCCAGAACACGATTAACCCGCCCGGGAACGAAGCCTCCTTGGCCATGCTGGTCGGGAAGTTATTGGCCGATAATGGTTTCAAGGTCGAGTATGTTCCCTTTGGTCGCGATCGGCTCCATGTAATAGCTGAACGAGGACTTAATGAAAATCACCTGCCCATAGTATTTACGGGACATTTTGATACAGTGCCTTTGGGCAACAAAGAGTGGGACATGAATCCGTTTGGAGGGCAGATTAAGGATGGCAAGATCTATGGGCGTGGCACTACCGATATGAAAGGAGCGGTTGCGGCGATGACCATTGCGGCCATTGAAGCCTTTGAAGAAGGAGCTCCGTCCGGTGGCATACGTTTGGTGCTCACCGCGGGAGAAGAGTTAGGTTGCCAAGGTGCCATGGACCTGGTAAAGACCTATATGGGACTGGGACAGGCAAGGGGGATCATTGTTGGGGAACCCACGGGAAATCTACCGGCCATAGGTCATAAAGGAGCGCTTTACCTGAACTTGGAAGCCTCTGGGATAACCGCGCATTCCTCCATGCCCGAATTGGGTGACAATGCCATTTACAAAGTAGCCAGGGCCATTGTAAGAATGGAGAAGTTTGATTTCGAACAGCAGGAAGACCCGCTACTGGGATATTCCACTATCAATGTGGGCAAGGTCTCGGGCGGATTGAACATCAACTCCGTGCCCGATCGTGCCGGGTTCACCATTGATGCCAGAATCACTTCGAACTTGCGTAATAGTGATGTTCTTGAGCAGATCAAGAAGGAATTGGGTAATGAAATCGATGTGGAGGTGCTGGTCAATCTTCAGGCAGTTGCGAATGATCCCGATGCCGCATTTATACATAGGGTTTATGATGCTTGCGGGACCTCAGATGATGAAAGAAACCCGCCAAAAACAATGCCCTATCTCACCGATGGCTCTGTTCTGCAAAAGGCATACGGAGGTATACCTACCGTGATTATTGGTCCCGGAGAACCAGAAATGGCACATAAAATTGATGAATTCTGTTATGTTTCAAAACTGGAACAGGCAGTGGACATTTATAAAAAAATCATATCTAATACCTGAAATGATGAAGATGGAAAAAGATAGCATGTTGGACGAATCAACCTTGGAAATACTCCTGTCACAACCAGATGTCCCCACTGTGGAAATGTTCAAGCAATTGGAAGGGGATATCATTTTCTTGGGCATTGGCGGCAAAATAGGTCCCTCGTTGGCGCACATGGCCAAACGGGCCTGTGAGATGGCCGGTGTAACAAAGAGGATTATCGGGGTATCCCGTTTTAGTAATCCCAATGAACAGAATTATATTGAATCCTTGGGAATAGAGACCATAAAGGGTGACCTGCTCGATGAGGATTTTCTCAACAGCCTGCCCGAAGCCAAGAATGTATTCTTTTTGGCAGGGATGAAGTTTGGGTCCGAGACGAATTTGTCCATGACATGGGCCATGAACGCCCTTTTGCCCGGAATGGTTGCCAAGCGGTTCCGAAATTCCAAGATAGTGGCCTATTCCACAGGTTGTGTGTATCCTATGGTCCCCATTACATCCGGGGGTTCCAAAGAAACGGACAGGCCCATTGCCGTGGGGGAATATGCACAGTCATGCCTTGGGCGCGAGCGGATGTTCGAATACGGCAGCAGCAAGAACAATACACCAACCGCATTGATTCGATTGAATTATGCAGTGGAACCCCGTTACGGAGTATTGGTGGATGTGGCCACCAAGGTGAAAAACAACGAGCCAGTGGACTTGGAAATGGGCTATTTCAATGCCATATGGCAGGGAGATGCCAATACAATGGTGCTGCGTTCCCTAGAACAGACCTCGGTTCCTGCCAACATCATCAATGTAACCGGAGAAGAAACCTTGTCCGTGCGTGCTGTGGCGGAGGAGTTTGGAAAACATTTTGGGATTAGCCCCCGGTTTACGGGGGTGGAATCGGAAACCGCTCTTTTGAACAACGCTACTAAGTCGTTCGAACTCTTTGGTGAACCTAAGAAAGCCATAGAAAAGGTTATCGACTGGACAGCCAATTGGATGAAGATGGAGAAAAAGACCTTGGATAAGCCCACCCATTTTGAGGTAAGGGACGGAAAGTATTAAAATAATACCAGCGCTGGATAAGATGCTGGTGGAAAATAGATAGATCAATTTTAACTGACTGAGATGGATTATACCGAGATACCCTACAATATTCTGGGTGAATTTCAAAAAGGCATGGTGATTCCTGCATTACCCCTTGCCCTGACAAAGGATCGAAAACTGGATGAGACCCGACAAAGGGCCTTGATGCGATATTATTTGGACGCCGGGGCCGGAGGTGTGGCCGTTGGGGTACACTCTACCCAGTTTGAAATCCGTTTGCCGGAACATAACCTTTACGGTACCGTACTGGATATCGCCAGGCAGGAATTTGACCGATATTCCAAACTAAACGATAGGCCAATCATCAGGATAGCCGGTATCATTGGTAAAACAGAACAGGCCATTGTCGAGGCCCAGACCGCAGTTGGGTTGGGATATCACGCAGCATTGATCAGTGTAGCAGCGTTCAAGGGCGCTTCCAACGAAGAAATCCTTGAACACTGTCGAACAGTTGCCAAAGTGATCCCATTGGTTGGCTTTTACCTTCAGCCAGCCGTGGGAGGTAGAAAATTGGATGTGGAGTTTTGGAAGGGCTTTGCAAGTATTCCAAATGTCATCGCCATAAAAATGGCTCCCTTCAACCGTTATCAGACACTGGATGTGGTACGGGGGGTAGTGGAGTCGGGAAGAGCATATGAAATAGCACTGTATACTGGAAATGATGATAACATTCTAGTAGACCTTTTGTCGGAGTTCAAGATAAGAACAGAACGAGGAACCATTAAAAAACGTATTGTGGGAGGTCTGCTGGGCCATTGGGCGGTCTGGACCAAATCTGCAGTGGATTTGCTCCACCAGATACACAATGGAAAATTTGAACATGATACACAAGGAACGCTCACCAAGGCCATTGAGATCACAGATAGCAATGCCGCCTTTTTTGACGCGGCCAATGCTTTTGAGGGATGCATTCCAGGAATCCATGAAGTCCTTAGGCGACAGGGACTGTTGGAGGGTGTTTGGACCTTGAATGAAAACGAAGTCCTATCCGAAGGACAGGTGAAAGAAATTGATAGGGTCTATGGGGCCTATCCACATTTAAATGACGATACATTCGTCAAAGAAAACCTGGATAGGTGGCTTTCATAAACCGACCATCTTTTAATTGAAAATGGGTACGAGAAGAAATTTTGTGGGAACAACATTATTGGCTGGTCTGGGCCTTGGTCTTGCAGAGGTGGCTGGTTCGCCCCTGTTCAGCATGATGGAAAAGGGGAAAAGAGTGGGTATAATCGGTTTGGATACCTCCCATGCACCAGCATTCACCAAAATACTCAACGCGGATGAACCCAGATTGGATTTGATGGGCTACAGGGTGGTCGCTGCCTATCCTTGGGGAAGCAGAGACATTGAATCCGGTCGTGAGCGTATACCAAAATTTACGGAAGAAGTTGCTGCAATGGGGGTCCATATCACCAGCAGTATCGATGAAGTTATGAATCAAGTAGATGTTGTGCTTCTGGAGACCCATGATGGCAACCTCCGCTTGAAACAGGCTAAAAAGATTCTGAAGTATGGAAAACCGGTGTTTATGGATACGCCTTTTGCTGCTTCCATGACCGATATCAAAGCTATCGTGGAGTTGTCGGAAAAGTATGGAACACCCATTTTTTCTGCGTCATCCTTGCGCTATACCGACAAGGCTGCGGAAATAGTAGGAGGTGAATTGGTGGGAAAGGTGATGGGGGCAAATACCTATGGACCCGCGAACATAGAACCCTCGCATCCAGACTTGTTCTGGTATGGGATACACGGAGTAGAATTGTTATTTACCCTAATGGGAACAGGATGTGAAACGGTTAATTGTATTTCTACGGATGCTACCGAAGTGGTAACAGGAGTTTGGAAAGATGGGAGATTGGGAACCTTTCGGGGAGAGCGACAAAGAGATATAGGTTTTGGGGGTATTGCCTTTGGCGAAAATGGAAATGCCCTGGTGGGGGAGTACAAGGGGTACCGCCCCTTGTTGGTTAAGATCATCGATTTTTTTGAAACAGGAATTGCACCGGTATCACCACGGGAAACCATGGAAATATATGCCTTTATGCAGGCTGCCCATGATAGTAAAAGACAAGGGGGCGAAGAAATTCCGTTGAACAGTATGTATTGAAAATTATGAGGAAAACCAATTGGAAGAAATGAAGAAAGGATATCAAAAACATGTGCTGTATCTCCTAGGGTGTCTACTCATTATGGGGTGCAAAACAGATAAAGAAAAGAGTGAAACGGCGGACATTTTCCACGATTCTTCGGGAAACCTGATAGAAGAGTGGATTGCCCTCGACTCGACCATTATCGGTAGAAGTACGGTGGCTGAAAATCTGGATGTGCCTTGGGAGATTACATGGGGACCCGATGATAACATTTGGTTCACCGAACAGGGTGGACGTGTAAGCCGTTTGGATCCGAATACAGGACAAGTCCATGTTTTATTGGAAATACAGGATGTGTTCAGGAAACGGACCACAGGATTATTGGGATTGGCGATTCATCCCGATTTTAAGGAATCACCTTATGTCTTTTTGAACTACACCACCCAAAAAGAAGAAACAATCACCTCAAGATTGATGCGATATGAATATGCCAATGATACACTGACCAATCCTGAAACGATATTGGAGATTCCCGGACATACTGCACACAATGGCACACGGTTGACCATTTCCCCAGATAAAAAGCTGATGTGGGCCACGGGTGACATTGGACCGGATGTGGACAATGCCCAGAATGTGAAATCATTGAACGGAAAGATATTGCGCTTCAACTTGGATGGTTCCATTCCCGATGACAATCCCTTTCCCAACAGTCCAGTGTGGTCATGGGGACAGCGCAATGTACAGGGAATGGCCTACGGGGCCAATGGACTCTTGTACACCTCCGAACATGGGGATGCCACGGATGACGAGGTAAACCTCATGCAAAAGGGACGTAATTATGGATGGCCGACAGTCAGTGGATATTGCAATGATGTCACGGGAAACCCATCCTTTTGCAAAGATTCCGCTGTAGTGGAACCCATGAAGGCCTGGACCCCGACCATAGCCCCGGCAGGAATCGATTATTACGCTTCAAGATCCATTCCTGAATGGAACAATGCATTGCTGCTCGTTACCTTGAAAGAGAGTGATCTTCGGGTGTTGAAACTGAACGGTACAGGGGACTCCATACTATCTGAAACCATCTTGTTTGATACTATATTGGGAAGGATCAGGGACCTCTGTGTTTCCCCCAAGGGAGATGTTTACATCTCTACGAGCAATCAGGATTGGAATCCTAAAGAGGGCTTTCCAAAAGAAACGGACGATAGGATCATACGCATCTTCAGAGTTGGGGATACTGCTAATGCAGCAGTGCTCAAACAGGTTTCCAAAGGAAAAGAAAGCGGGGAAGAAGTGAAAATGGCCGATACAGCAGGCAAAAAAAGCTACAATATGTATTGTGCCGCTTGTCACAAAACCGATGGAAAAGGGGTCGAAAATTCCTTTCCACCATTGATGGGCTCAGACATTGTGAATGGCACGAATGAGGGATTGATCCGATTTACGCTGGGAGGAGCCGCAAGGTCGGCCAAAGGTGCTACGGATGGATACGGGGAAGCTATGCCATCATTTGCCTTTTTATCAGATGGGGATATTGCCGACATCCTGACTTTCATCAAAGGTGAATTTACTGAGGGAGAAGGAAAAATCACTGCTGACGAGGTATTGAAGGCAAGGACAGCGTATGCTGAAAAATAACAGAAAGGGGACGCGATAAAATCTAAAACTTTATACAATCATAATTCAAATTCATAAATGAGAACCAATCAAAGAAAATTGCTGAGTGTCTTCACACTTTTAGTAGGGACGGCATTGTTCATCGCTTGCAAGAAACAATCGAAACAAACGGAAGAAACAACAACCGCCCAACCTGAAGGGAAGAAATCCGAATGGACCTATCTCTTCGATGGCAGCAACCTTGAGGGCTGGAGGGGGTACAACATGGATTCCCTGCCCCCCGGTTGGACCATCAAGGACAGCATTTTGACCTTTGATACCGAACTGGGCATGGAACAGGATTATAAAGGTGGAAAGGACATCATATATGGTGCCGAGGAGTTCGACAATTTCGAGCTCTATCTGGAGTGGAAGATTCCCGAGGGGGCCAACAGCGGTATCTTCTACCATGTGAAAGAAGGTTATGAAGGCCCACCAGTGGTGGCCCCGGAATACCAGTTGATCGACGACGAGAACTATGCCAGGATACACGACCTTACCGGATACAACTCGCAATTTGGTGCCGAGCACCCCGAACTGCTTCAGGACTGGCAGAGGACCGGTGCCGACTATGCCATGCACGTGGCGGACGAATCGCAGAAACAGTTGAATCCCGTAGGGGAATGGAATTCATCCAAGATCGTGTTCACCCCCGAAAAGGTGGAGCACTGGCTCAACGGCAAGAAACTCTTGGAGTTCGTGCCTTGGTCCGAAGAATGGAATACCAAAAAGGCTTCAGGAAAATGGGACAACGCCCCGGATTACGGAAAATTCAAAACGGGCTACATCGCCCTGCAGGACCATTCTAGTCCCATCTGGTTCCGCAACATCAAGATCAAGAAACTATAACCTCCAATACCTAACCATGGACAAAAGAGAATTCATCAAAAAAAGCAGTGTGGGAGCCCTAGGGGTCATGTTGGCACCTTCTATTTTAAAAGCAGGTTTCCCAAAGGAAAGACTGAGAACGGCCCATATCGGTGTGGGCAACATGGGCATGGAGGACCTCAAGGCCATCTCATCGCATACCGCGGTGGATGTAGTGGCCCTGTGCGACGTGGATGCCGTGAACCTTTCGGCGGCGCACAAGATGCACCCCGGAGCCCGGGTCTTTTTCGACTATCGTCCCATGTTGGAGGAAATGAAGGACGAGATCGATGCCGTGGTGGTCTCCACACCAGATCATACCCATGCCCCGGCCTCGATGATGGCCATGGGGATGGACAAGCCCGTATACTGCCAAAAACCGTTGACCCACTATGTGTCCGAGTCACGGGAAATGAAAAGGATGGCGGCCGAAAAGGGACTGGTCACCCAGATGGGCATCCAGGTACACTCCTTTTACGATTACAAACTGGCCACCTTGCTGATCCAATCGGGAATCATCGGAAAGGTGCACACCGTGCATGCTTGGTCGCCCAAGAACTGGGGATATGATGGCCCACTTCCTGAAGGGGAGGACACCGTCCCTGCGCAATTGGACTGGGACCTTTGGCTGGGAACTTCCAAGGAAAGACCCTATAAAGAGGACATGTACCATCCGGGCAATTGGAGAAAATTGATGGACTGCGGTTGCGGCACCTTGGGCGACATGGGGGTCCATATCTTCGACACCCCCTACAATGCCCTGCAACTGGACGTGCCGACCACCATAACCACACAAAGTAGGCCCTCCAACGGATTCAGCTACCCGGAAAACAATGTGGTTACTTATGAATTTCCAACTACTCCTTATACCTCAAAATCCTTTAAGTGGATTTGGTATGATGGCCCCGGTGTTCCTGATATGCATGAAGATCTGGTTTTGCCCGGAGCTAAAAATACAGTGGACACAAAACCGAAAAAAGAGGAGAGTGTAGCCGATAAGATGTCGCTCGATGCCAAGGTGGCCGGAGAGGGCGAACTGCCAGAGCAGGGTGCCATGTTCGTTGGTGAAAAAGGCAGGTTGTTGCTTCCCCACTTCATGCAGTTGCCCAAAAAGATCGTGAAGGGCAAGTATGTGGACATCTCCAGGGAGATTGCCAAGGTATCGGCGGTCAACAATATGGGCGAGCCCATCCGGAACTACGACACCGAAGGTCCAAAGCATTACCACCAGTTTGTGGATGCCTGCTTGGGCAAGGCCACCACTACGGCACCTTTCGATTATGGGGCACGGTTGACCGAGACCATTTTGCTGGGCACCATTGCTGGCCGTTTTCCTGGTGAGACCCTGCATTGGGATGCGGAAGCAGCACGGTTCAAGGAAGAAAAGGCCAACCAATACTTGTCAGGGGATTATCGGGATTTTTAAAGAAATCCTTTGATTGGCACGGACAATGATCGTGCGACGGGAACGCTATTATTTTTTAAACAACAAAATATATTCAACATGAAATTGATACGATACGGGAAGACGGGAATGGAGAAGCCAGGAGTTTTGATAAATGATAAACGATACAGCCTATCGGCTTACTTTAAGGATTTTGATCGGGATTTTTTTGCGGCCGATGGCCCTACCCAGGTGAAGGAATTGATCTCCAGAGGAGAAGATTTACCATTGGTAGGGGAAGAAGAACGATGGGGAGCCCCAATTGCAAGGCCGGGAAAGGTGATGTGCATAGGATTGAATTACTCGGACCACGCCAAAGAGGCTGGGATGCCGATTCCTACAGAGCCAATTATCTTTCAAAAGGGGAGCAATACCGTGGTCGGGCCCTACGACCCCATTTTAATCCCCAGGGGAAGTGAAAAGACCGACTGGGAGGTGGAACTGGGAGTGGTCATTGGTAAAAACGCCAGATATTTGGATTCGATAGAGGCATCCAAGGAGTGTATTGCAGGGTATTGTTTGGCCAACGATGTTTCTGAAAGGGCTTTCCAATTGGAAAGAGGTGGCCAATGGACAAAGGGCAAATCATCTGACAATTTTACGCCCATAGGACCCTTTTTGTTGGATGCGGACCACATTGAAAATCCCCAAGACCTGGATATGAAACTTCGGGTAAATGGCCAGCTTATGCAATCGGGCAATACCGACAACATGGTTTTTTCCGTCCATTTCATTGTTCATTACCTGTCCCAGTTCATGACCTTGGAAGAGGGCGACCTGATTCTTACAGGGACTCCCCCAGGTGTTGGCATGGGCCAGAAGCCTCAGGTATACCTGAGGTTGGATGATATTGTCGAGCTTGAAGTTGAACATTTGGGTAGACAGAAACAAATTTGCCAAAACGCATAAGAACAGATTGCTTGGTTTTGATGCCAATAACATAGAGAGGCATCAGACCCTAGTTTTGAATAGTTAGTTTTTAGTTGTTGAGTTAGTTGATGAAGGCGGGCAGGGAGCAATCCCTGCCCATTCTTTTGCAATACGGAAAATAACTATTTCCTTTTTCCAACCTTTCCATACCATAATCATGATTACATTACAACTGCTGGATTATGCTATCATAATTACGTTTTTTGCCATAACATTGGGCATAGGCCTCTATTATAATTCCCCCCAAAATTAGAACAGAGAGTTAAGTTAGATTTTTAACCTTAAATTCACTGTCAGATGAGCAGAAGAAAACACATATCGAAGTTTAAGTTCAAAGTGGTCCTGGAGGCCCTTTCGGAGCGTTCCACGATCCAGGAACTGGGGAGGAAGTACGATATCCACCCCACACAGATCACCAACTGGAAGTCACAGTTTTTGAAGAATGGGGAGGAGGTCTTCTCCAAGAAGGCGAAGGACGCCAAGACCGAGGCCGAGGAAAAGGAGGAGCGGCTGTTGAAAACGATAGGGCAGCTCAAGGTCGAGAACGATTTTTTAAAGAAGGCCTCCTCATGAGTAAGTCCAAAAAAGAACGCAGGGACCTGGTGTCCAAAAAGTCCGGGTTGAGCGTGGTGCGCCAGTGCGAGCTGTTGGATATCCACCACGGGGCCGAAGCCGAACACGTAACGGCTGTAAAGGTCGATTATGGCACAGAGATGTAGAACCCTCTCTTCGGCCAGTTCCAACTTTCCTTCTTTTAGATGGAACAATCCCGTGACTTCCTTGAAAAACTGGACGATGGACTGGGTCGGACCCCAAAGAATCCAGAACATTTTAAAAACGTTCCCGTGATATAAAAATCGTATTAATCAAACGTTTTCCGTATGGATTCAAGGGAATTAAATTTGTTCTGAGATTTAACGTTAAGCTAAATAAAAGCTTTTGTACGTTTCCTAGATTTACAATCAATTTCTTTTGGTACTCATGGCATGGAAAAATACGGCTTTTTATGGACCGCTTCCCTTTTGTTGTTTGTATTGGGCTGTTCCGTAGAAAACAAGAAGAAGGCTGAGACCGAGTACCAGTTCCTTTTGCATCCACCAGAGTCAACTGGGATCAATTTTTCCAATACGCTGTACCCAAACACCAAATTGAACGTCATCAGCTTTGAATATTTTTATAACGGCGCCGGCGTTGCCATTGGCGATATCAATAATGATGGACTGCCGGATATTTATTTCTCGGGGAACATGGTTCCTGGCAAGCTCTATTTGAACAAGGGCAATTTTAAGTTTGAGGATATCACGGCCGTTTCAGGAATCGACACCAGGGGAAAATGGGGGGCAGGAGCCACGATGGTGGATATCAATGGCGATGGACTGTTGGATATCTATCTTTCCTTTTCAGGACCTTATGGGCAGGAACAGCGGAAGAACATGTTATATATCAATCAAAGAAATAACTCCTTTACGGAAGAAGCTGCAGCTTATGGACTTGATGATGATGCACATACCACACAGGCTACTTTTTTTGATTTTGATCGTGATGGTGATCTGGATGTCTATTTATTGAACAATATGACCGATCGCACGGGACCAAATGTTATCAGGCCCAAGCGCAACCAGGGCCAAATGCTCAATACGGACAGGCTGTACCGAAATGATGAAGGGCACTTTACCCATATTTCCGAAGAAGCCGGAATATTGAAGGAAGGTTATGGCCTTGGAGTATCCATTGGTGATGTCAACCAAGATGGATGGCCCGATATTTATGTATCCAACGATTACCTCTCCAACGACCTCTTGTACCAAAATAATGGCGATGGTACTTTTACCGATATAGCATCGGATGTCTTCGGACACACCAGCTACTCGTCCATGGGATGTGATGTGGCCGATTACAACAACGATGGACATTTGGATATCGTTGCCGTGGACATGTTGCCGCCTGATCAAAAAAGACGTGCTCAGATGATCGGTTCCATCAACCACAATAGGTTTCAATCAGAACTTGATTATGGGTATTCCCCCCAGTTCATGAGAAATTCATTGCAACTCAATCGCGGTTTATTTCAACAAGAACAGTTGCCCTTTAGTGAGATTGGGCATTTTGCCGGAATCGAAAGTACAGATTGGAGTTGGAGCCCACTTTTAGTGGATATTGATAATGATGGATTGAAAGATCTTTTGATAACCAATGGATACCCTAGGGACATTACCAACATGGATTTTACCTCGTTCAAGGCCAACAAAGTGCTCAAAGGATCTTCATTGAACGATGGTCTGTTAATGGAGTTGGCTAAGGAACTGGAGAACATCGATGGTGCATATCTGCCCAATTTTGCCTATAGAAACAAAGGAGATCTCTCTTTTGAGGATGTTTCCACTCCCTGGGGCTTTGTTCAAAACAGTTTTTCGCATGGGGCCGCCGTTGCCGATCTGGACAATGATGGCGACCTTGATTATGTGGTCAACAATTCGTATGATGAGGCCTTTATCTACGAAAATACATTGCCAAAGGAATCGGGCAATGGATTTTTGAGAATCAAACTAAAAGGAAAATCCCCGAATACCAATGGCCTGGGAAGTAAAGTCACCATCTATCAACAAGGCCAAATACAATACCAAGAGCTGTATCCCGTACGTGGCTTCCAGTCCTCGGTAGAACCCATTTTGCATTTCGGGCTTGCCGAAAAAAAAGTGGACTCCCTTTTGGTGGAATGGCCAGATGGAAATCAGCAATGGGCACATCAGGTGGAACCTAATCAGATTATGGAAATTGAACATACTATTGTTGAAAGTACAAAGGACCTAACGCACCAAAAAAAGAAAGCTCTCTTTGAGGCAACCAAGTTGGTGGACCACAGGCACAAGGAAACCTACTTTTGTGATTTCGATCAAATATCCATACTTCCACATGGCTATTCCCGTAAAGGGCCTGATATCTGTGTAGGGGATGTCAACAACGATGGTCTGGATGACTTCTTTATAGGAGGAGCCAAAGACACAGCCGGTATGCTATTCATTCAAAAAAGGGATGGTGGCTTTGAAAATGGCAGAACACTGCCTACCGGGGCTGCGAGTGAAGATTTGGGTGCCACTTTTTTTGATGCTGACGGGGACGGGGATTTGGATTTGTATGTGACAAGTGGAAGCACAGAAGATTCCATAAAACCAATAAATTATCAAGATAGGCTGTACTTGAACGATGGAAATGGGTTCTTTTCGGACCGCACCGACCTATTACCTAAAATGCCTTATAGTACATCAACTGTAACTGCTGCTGACTTTGACCAAGATGGTGACCTGGATCTTTTTGTGGGTGCCCATGTTGAAGGTACTTCGTATGGTGGTTCACAAAGCTTTTTATTGGAAAACCAAGGGGGAAATTTCGTGGATGCCACAGACCTATTGGCCCCACAATTAAAAAAGTTGGGGATTGTTACCGATGCCCATTGGGCAGATATGGATGGTGATGGATATCCCGATCTGTGGGTATGTGGGGAATGGCTTCCCATAACACTTTTTAAAAACGATACAGGTCGATTGCATGATATCACTCAAGATGTAGGATTGGCCAACACGGTTGGATGGTGGAACCAAATGGCATTTGCTGATCTGGATGGTGATGGGGACCTCGACCTTGTTGCGGGTAACCAAGGACTCAATTCCCTTTATCGTTCCTCTGTGGAACACCCTCTAACGTTACATGAGTACGATTTTGATCAAAACGGAACCCAAGACCGTTTGATTTCACATTACCTAGAGGGCAAACATGTCCCTCTCCACTTTAGGAATGACCTTTTGGATCGGCTACTGCCCTATAAGAAAAGGTTCCAGGACTACAAAAGTTATGCAGGTTCCGATTGGGAAGAAGTTGTACCGAATACCTCCAAGGCACAAAAAACCGTTATTAATACGTTTGCAACCTCATGGATAGAAAATGTTGGCGGGAGTTACATGATACACCCATTACCAAACGAAGCCCAATTGGCCCCCGTGAACGGGATTTTAGTTTCAGATTTTGACCTTGACGGCAATATGGACATCCTACTGTCGGGCAACTCCAAAGACCAACATCCTTTCGTAGGCTATCTGGATGCCTTTAAAGGGCTCTTGTTATTGGGCAAGAACAAGGGTTTTGTGCCACAATCCATTCAGGATTCAGGTTTTTACGTGGGAGGTGAGGGAAGGGCCTTGGGGTTAATAGAAACGGCCTCGGGCCATCCCCTAATTTTAGCTGCCCAGAACGATGGCCCCTTACTCTCTTTCCAATTGAAAAGCAACAAGGACCAATAATTCATTATCGGTCTATTTTTCTTGGGTCACGGAAAGGTATGAGACTATCTTGCACATCTTTGGAGCGTGAAAAATATCGAATTTCATAACGATGTTGATCTTTTCCTTCAAAAATGGGGTTCTTATCCTTCTTTAAGACCAATCTATCCTTGGTAAGTTCCAGGACCACAAATTTGGTGTTTTGGCCTCCCTGAGTGGATTCCAGTAACAAAGTGTCGCTTTTCTCCGCTAAGTGGTAACGATAGTTTAGAAAAGATCCATGCTTGATTTCCCTCAAAACCCCATTGGAATTGTAATCATAAATGGCCCAATCGCTCCCCTCATCCCGCTGCATATAGGAAAAACCATTGTAATAGGTAAAAGTGGAATCCACTTTCCAAACACCCAAAAGATCTGCTTCTTGATTTGACCCATGGCTACAAGATTGTATGGACCACCACAGCACCATCAATCCAATGGCCCGGATAGGACCAATCATTTTATTTAAAGACCCCATATAAGCTAAAATAATCCGATTATCAATGTTTTGCCCTAAAAAAACATGCTTCACAAAAAAGCTAGGAGCAACTTTTTATGGTCGCCCCTGGTTTTTTGTAAGTTATCGGCATAAACGTTTAGTACCCTTCATTCTGCTCCAATATCCCATTGGACAAGTCAATCTCCCGTTGGGGTATGGCAAAATAATAATGTCTGGGAACCACAAAGTTCCGTGATGGCTTGAACTGTCCACGGTCTATTTGAAAATGTTCCACCAAATCGATGATCCCGGCCCTATGCCATCTCTTAAGATCGGCAAAACGTTGGTTCTCCCCGGCAAGCTCCACCCTTCTTTCATGAATAAGGGCTGTCATATCAGCACCGGTTATGGCAGCTCCATCTCCAAGGGAGCGTGTGCGAACGGCATTCAACTCAGCGTCACCTGCCCCTGGTCCGTCCCTTCTGATCTTGGCTTCGGCCACCAGAAGATATACATCGGCAGAGCGTAAAATGGGAATGTTCTGATCTCCATTAAGTCCTCCTGTCTCTCGCCATGAGGCAAATTTTCTAAAATGATAGCCCGTTTGGGAAAAATCGGCGGCATATTCCACATCACCTTCATCTCCACCTATATTGATGATATCACCCGGTTGGAAAATGGAAGCATCCAATCGGGGGTCTCCGACCTCAAACTCATCCACCAAATCCTGGATGGGCTCATGGAAATCCCATCCACCCCATGGCCTAGGCGTGGTATAGATCATATAATCCTGGGTCGTCCAATTGTCCAAGGATTGAACGGCAAACAATACTTCTGGGTTGTTCTCTGTCGCAATGGTAAAACTGTCCCCAAAACCGGGGGCCAATCCATAGGGTCCATTAATGACACTTTCGCCCGCTGTAATGGCCCGATCAAGGTCGTCCATGTATAGATATAACTTAGCCAAAAAACCATTTGCCGTTCCTGAAGTGGGGCGTCCAAGATCTGCTCCGGAATAACTGTCGGGCAGTAAATCCGCTGCCATTAACCAATCCGCTTCAATAGCTGCTTGAAATTCGGCCACCGTGGGCTTAGGTTGATTGAACTCGTTATTGATATAATTTTCCTCGCTAACAATGGGCAACGCCCCATAAATTACATGCTGTCTCCAACGGGCAAAACCACGCATAAAATAGGCTTCGCCCAACACACGATCTTTTAGTGCCTGGTCCATTTCGATATCAGGAACATTGATCAATATGGCGTGGGCACGGTTAACGATTTCATATTTAAACCTATAGCTGTGCCGTAGTTGTGCATTGGATGCATCAAAGGTGAAGTCCTCTATGGCCTGGTCCTCCCCATGGTCACCTGCTCTCCAAAAATCATCCGAACATATTTCAAAGGTCTGTTCACTGTGTCCATAAAATTCTTCACTCATCATGGGCTCATAGAGCGCATTTGCGGCCGCAACGGCATCATCCCCGTTTCTCCAGAATTGATCGGAAGTAGACTGGCCATTAGGTTCTGTATCCAAATAATCATCAGAACAAGCTCCCAAGACCAGGAAAAACATTGATATTATATATATTGACTTTTTCATTGTTGGATTTTTTCAGATTAAAATTTGATAATGGTCCCCAAAGTGAAGGTTCGAGCCTGTGGGTATCTTGCATAGTCCACGTTTTTTTGCAGGTTGCCATCCGTGTACCCTATTTCAGGATCCATCCCGGAATAATCGGTAATTGTAAAAACGTTCTGCCCCGTTATATAGACCCTACATTGGGTAATCCCAACAGCATTGACCACTTGGTCAGGAAGTGAGTAACCCAGTGTAATGTTTTTTAGCCTAAAGAACCCCCCGTTTTCCATAAAAAGGTCGGAAGTCCTATGGTTCAGGTTGTCCCTATTTGTGGTCATACGGGGAATGCTATTGCTTGTACCCTCCCCGTTCCAACGGTCAAGGGTTTCGGCATACATGTTGAAAGGATAGGTAGGATCCAATCCCTGCATGCGGTCGGCATTAAAAATATCCACTCCCGCTTCTCCAAGAAAGAAAGCGTTCAGGTCGAAGTCTTTATAGGCGATGCCTACATTAAGGCCATAGTTTACATCAGGAAAAGGTTTTCCAAGAACCACCCTGTCATTGTCATCAATAACCCCATCTCCCGTCACATCAACAAAGCGAACGTCACCTGGCTGTATCGATCCGGCTTCCCTTCTCGGGTCGTTGGTTATGTTTGGATCATTGGCAACCTCTGCCGTATTCTGATACAATCCATCGGTGCGCCATCCATAAAAAGTACCTATGGGTTCCCCAACAAAAGTCCTTGTAATTTCCTGATTTGGCCTTCCGTAGAACTGACTCTGTAAAAATTCAGCCTCTCCCAAATCAAGTACTTCGTTCTTAATAAAGGAAGCATTGGCGGACACATTCAATTTTAAGTCCCCAAATGTATCGTTGTATCCCAGTTCCACTTCAAACCCACTATTTCTGACGGCGCCCACATTTTGATCGGGAATCGTTGCAGAGCCCAAACTGTACAAGGAAGCAGGTGCCAAGAGCATATCTTTGGTATCCTTGATAAAGTAGCCCAACTTGGTGGTAAGCTTATACTCGAACATATCCAACTCCAATCCAATATCGGTCATCTCAGCGGTTTCCCATCCAATATTCACATTGGGAATCCTGGAAAGGCTTGCGCCGGTCACCTGTTCTCCCCCAAATGAATATCTCCTACTTGTATTGATAAGGGCCAAATACTGAAAGGGATCTACGTTTTGGTTGCCCAAACGCCCCCAGCTTCCTGTAAGTTTCATATTGTCGACAACCCCACTATTGAACCAGGATTCCTCAGAAACCCTCCATCCGGCTGAAAATGCCGGAAAGTTGCCCCATCGGTTTTCCTTTGCAAAACGGGAAGTCCCATCCCTTCTGAATACAGCTGAAAGCAGGTATTTGCCCCTATAATCATAGTTGAGCCTAGCAAAATAGGAAGCCAACCTGATTTTTTCTTTGTTCCCACTGATATCGTCCAAGATTTCGCCGGAATCCGGTACCCTTTGTGAAGAATCCTCATTGGAAAAACCATCAATGTCCGCCGAAAACCAATCTGTTTCAAAAGCTTGGGTGGTGTATCCTCCAACAAATTTTAAATTGTGCGCATCGGCCAAATTCGTTTGGTAAGTAACGTAATATTCGCTGAGCAATGAATATTGTTCCCGGTACTCTCTAGTAAGGTCGGCGATGTCATTCTGACGAATTTGGTCGGTAACCTGAATGGAAAAATTGTCCCTATCGTATAAGGTGGCATCCACCGCAAAGTTGGCCTTGAACTGGAGTCCCTTCAAAATATCGAACTCGGTATAGATATTGCCCAGTAAACGGTTTCGGGTTTCTTCGTTATCGACGGTCTCAGCCGAAAATATCGGGTTGTTGATATCCCCAAATTCGGTGCTCACCTGTGTGGAACTATAGGAATCATCCTCATTTCTTACCGGAAGTGCTGGGTTAAATCGTATCGCGCTCCATAAAATACCTGTCTGTGCTGAATTGGTGTTCAAGAAGTTTCCACTTTGCCGCGTCAGCTGCATGTTTTCCCCAAAGGTGAGCCAATCGGTAAGTTCGTGGTCGGAATTGATCCTAAAGTTGATTCTTTTATAGTAGGAGTTTTTTATCATCCCCTCTTCGTTGAAATATCCGCCCGAAATGGAATAAGCCGATTTTTCCGATCCTCCCGTAACCGTAAAGTCAACATTATTGGTGGACCCTGACCCCAAGAGTTCATCTTGCCAGTTGGTCCGCTGCACTGCATAGTAGGGATTGTTCCATATTTCATTACCTTCTATTCCATCATTGGTGTAGCGCTCATTTTTAAGCATTGCCAAATCTGGTGCTTCAAGAACATCCACTAGTTTTATGGCACTGGAGAAACCTGCATACACATTCAGGGAAACGGTCAATTTTTGATTTTTACGTCCTTTTTTGGTGGTCACCAAAACCACTCCGTTGGCAGCTCGAAGTCCATAGATGGCCGAGGTTGAAGCATCTTTCAATACTTCAATGGATGCAATGTCATTGGGATTGATATCGTCGATACTTCCTGCAGGAACCCCATCTATGACAACAAGGGGGCTTGCATTGTTCACGGTACCCATTCCACGTACCCTGATCTGGCCTTCTTGGCCCGGAGCACCACCGTTGCGAACCACATTTACACCTGATGCACGGCCCTGCAATGCTTGTGAAGCCCCAGGGACCGGTATGTTTTGTAGTGACTCTCCACTGACCGAGGCAACAGAACCGGTGACCTTGGTCTTTTCTTGGGTTCCATAGCCCACCACAACTACATCCTCCAACTGTGTTGCACTAGGTTCCAATTGTACATTTATCGAGACTTGTCCTTCAATGGGCATCTCCTTCATTTCATAGCCGATATAGGAAAACACCAAAACAGTTTCATCATTGGAAACTTCAATGGTGTAATAGCCATCAAAATCGGTAGTGGTCCCAGTATTGCCTCCTTTTATTTGCACTGTGGCACCTGGCAAGGGCTGACCATTTTCGTCAGTTACTTGACCCGTGATAATCCTATCTTGAATTTCCAGGACGTTTTCAAAGGAAATGGTTACTGCATGTCCTTTGGAAAACGGCACTATAAAGAAGAACAACATTATTACGGCCATTTTAAGCCCAATGTCTTTCATTTTAAATTTCATCATACTTAAGGTTTGGTTATTAATTTGTCAAGGTTTTGCTAAAAACGATCTTTTGGGTTTCATTTTACCAGAGCAAAGGGAAGCCAAACATGCCCCATAAGACTTAAAATGGCCGTTATGTCGATACTTAGTTATACCGCACATTTTACTCTGCCAACTCATTGAAACGTATAGCCCTATTTAATTGAGAAATACCCAATGATTGAGCTATGGAGCCAATCAGTGCCAAAATTCCACAGTGCTCTTTTCCAATCCATCTACCGAATACTGCACTTCCAATTGTTCTCCCAGAAAATCTTCAAAATAATCGATTCGGACTGGGTGCCATCCTTTCTTTAGCGCAACGAACCCCTTTTTGGTCTTCGCATCATGTGAGCCATCATTGTCCACAACCAGTTCATCATTCACGTAGAACGTACTACCATCGTCCGATCTTACGTAAAAAGTGTAGATTCCCGTCTCGGGTATATTTATGTATCCCTTGTATTGTATCGCATAGTGATCCAAGCGTTGCCCAATCTCATCCGGGACAAGTCGCTCTGCCACTCCAGTTGAAACCGGTGTAAGGACACTAAAGTCGGGAACCTTGGTAAAATTGCCCTCATAGTAGGTGTATTGAATGCCTTTTTTAGGATTTTTAAGTTTTACCGTACCAAGGGGAGCGACCTTATTGTATTTTTTGGTCAGCACACGGCTCGTAAAGCCATTGTTATCGCTAAGGGCGACCTTCAACTCAGTGGTCTTCCCCAGACCAACATACTCCGGGAATGAATTGCTTTGGGTATTGGGTTCTGTTCCATCCACTGTATATTTGACCGATATATTTTCATTACCATAGGGGTGATTTATATATACTTTATGGTCTTTAAAAAAGATGTCCTGCTCCGTAAGTAAAATATGGGTGTCCCCAGAAGTATTCAATTCTATTGCCTCGGTGCCTCCAAGACTGAATTCGGGTTCCATAAAACCGTTGTCATACCCCATTTCCCATTCCAGTTCCAAAGGATCCCAGCTTTTTTCTGCAAAGTCCCCGATCGGGTTGGTCCGTATGGTCAGCAAGCGGGAACTTTTGGGTTGGAGCTCTATCTGAAACTTGGTGGAATCCGGCTCAACTTGGTGGTGGTGATATATCTGCCCTTTGAAATGGACCATCTTGTCCGAGGGGTTATTCAGGGACAACAACACCTTTCTTTCTTTGTTCTTGGAAAGAACCAAAGGTTTAAAATCAGCAGACTGGACCAAGGCGTATGCATCTGCAGCAGTTTCTTTATTGCTCACATCGTGCCCGAGGATACCTGACAGTGAAAGATTGACCAATTTAGGCCCCTTATCGGTCATCGTTACCCAGGATACATGGTCAAACTCCCCAAACTTGGGACCACGGAGCCTGCTCCCCCCTCCTGTTGTACCCAACACATAGTGGTTTTGATCATTTCTAACCTCATAAAGGTATCTATGGGTATGGCCTGCAAAAATTGTATAATCCCTACCACGTAAGGCTTCCTCAACCTCGTTAAAGCCGTTCACATCACCATAGTTCCACATAGGGTGGTGCATAAATATCATGGTCCATCTTACGTCTGTATGCTCAGCAATGGTTCTTTTCAAAAAATCAATTTGTCCGTCTCCCATTAATACACCATCCCCATCATTGCTGTTGGCAATCAAAAAAAGGACATCCTTATAAATAAAATGATAATAATCCCGGCTATAGCGTTCTTTCCACTGATCAGCCATTGTAGCGTTGGAATAATCGTGGTTTCCAGCAACATAAAAGAATCTGGTATCGAGTGAGTCCAATATTCCATGGAACTCGTCCCATTGCTCATTGAGCAAGGTGGTATCCTTGGTGTACCCCTCTATCAAATCCCCTACACTCATTACAAATTCAGGGTACAGCTGGTTTATTTTTTCCAATCCTTTACCAAAAACACCTTCCCTATGGCCTCCCGTCCTGTCACTGACTATGGCAAATTGAAAATTATCGGGATTATTGTAAAAGGGCTTTCCAGTCCATGGTTTTTTGTCCTCATTGACCGAGTGTTCAAAAAAAGCATCTTCATTTTGGGCGCTTAGCCCCAAAGAAAACATCAATAAAACAATCACTGAAAAATAATGGAGGAATGAAGAGTGCATCTGAGGTTCCGTTTTATCATGCAATTTAGATATTGAACCAAGGGAAGGCTTTAAGAAGGGGTTAACTCTTTGTTATAACATAATCAACTAATATGTAATAAGATTAACTGTCAATTAACAATAATGGCGGCGCATTAACCATGTAAGTGCTTGCCTTCAAAAATAGTACAGGGCAGTATCAGGAAATGCCATTACCTTATGTACGTATAGGTTCGCAACACATCAACAACAGGTAATTGACTTTCTCAGGATATTAATTAGTACAGGGGAAGCGAATTAAGGCAAAAGCCGTCCAGGCCCTGAGCAAGGTGTGTCTCATTAAGTTCGGCCACAGGTCAAAGGGTTTTATATTTGGTCGCATAATCCAGTATTTTATTTAAAATTTCTTCTCTATTGTCTAATTCAACATATTTTATGAATATATCCATGGAATCATTCCTCGCAATTTCTTCCAAAAAGGGTTTGTAGCCTTCTGACACCATAACTCTCGCCATAAGTAGCGCTTCAACTTTTTGATTTAAAATACCATAAGGTTCTCCAATTATTTCAAACTGATTATATTTTTTCATAGCCTCTTTCAAGAGTTCACCCCGTTCAATCGAACTTAGCTGTTCTATAAAGACATACTGGGACTGAACCATACCTATATAAATGAAGGTGAGTGTATATTCACCCGCCATTATTTCACTACTTGGGGGAATGCATCGTGGATTCATTTGTTTTGAACGCCCCAACATAATACTACCAGCATCTTCTCTGGTTACAAGTTCATGAAATCCATTAAAATTTTCCATTTGTCTTTCAACACCATACTGGATTGTATCAAAGGCGATCATTGCGGGCAACAATGGATAGTCAAGACATGTCTCTACCAACCCAAAAGAACTCATGTCCTTAAGTAGGTTATCAGGCACTTGGAGGGCTTCAATCATTTGCTGTCCACTAGTCAACTTTTCCCATTCTTGCATACCTGGCCTAATAGGAAAAATATATTGATCAGATATTTCTGGGGTATAAGACAAACAAATCACTTCATCTTCCTTGCCACAACCTATCAAAATGACAAAACATAAAAATTTTAATAACCTCATTTTATAAAAGTTCGAGCCCTGTCAAAGACAAAGTAGCTAGAATAGCTCTTTGAGTCCTATCCAAGACAACTATTGGAGACGAATGGAATTGAACGTTTTGTACAAAATCTAACGGTTAAGAAGCAAAACTCTTTTGGATAGACTTCTATGAGTAAACCTATTACTCATAGTAAACCTTACGATTTCCTCTTTTTGATGACTTTAAAAGCCGACCAAGAATTGTAGATACGTCTTTTGATGCTGCATTAAGGTTATATTCCGTATTAAGCTCATTAACAACATCACTAGTTTTTCTAGGTATTTTAAAATAACCGGTTTTTATGAGAATTCTAATTCTTGAAGTAAGCCGTGACTTTTCTTTTCTACTGGGCGATAGCTCGTACCTAGGCTTAACTATGATATCTAAATCCATCATTTCCATAGGGTGAATACCAATGGCTAAACACACTTCAATGAAATAGGATAAATAAGTTTCGGAACCATTTTCAATATTTGAAATTGTGTTATAGCTGAATCCAGTCATTTCCGCGATATCTTCAATCTCTAGTTCTTTTTTGACCCTGTGGTTGTGTATCCTTTCCCCTATTAATTTTAATATTTTACTGTTCTTATATCTTGCCATGTTCAAATTGACTAATGGACAAGACGACATAAAATAGATTCAAATGAAATTTTGTCGTTAAAAAAGAGTTGTTTATATTTAGCTCTTAAATTAATTATGCGATAAATCATAATTTAGAATATTAGAAGCAATTGCTTTGAATCTTGTATAGGAAAACTGGTAATTTTTTAAGTACACAAGATGATTAGTAAGTTTGCTCACGACCCGGGCGTGGGCTCACTTATTTGTGTACAGGTATACCAGTACCTCCTATACTTTAAGTTGAGTTTCACGCCCAACTTGTTTCTTAGCGTTTGATTTTTTATTTCTTTTTCGATGTGTCGCTAACCTTTATAGGTTATGGGAAACATATGGCAATTTTTTTCAGTAGGGTTCACACCTTGTTTCTGTTCCATTTATGGGGCCTGTCACTCGGTGTTCGACATCCTCTTCAAAAAAAAGCCAAAGAATCCCGTAT
>JANSXF010000004.1 GCA_024743095.1 Flavobacteriaceae bacterium | reverse complement strand
TGAGAACATTACCATAATCCGAGACGATTTTGGTGTGCCGCACATTTATGGAAAAACGGATGCCGATGCTGTTTTTGGCTTGCTCTACGCACAATGTGAGGATGATTTTAATCGGGTGGAACAAAACTACATTTGGGCTACGGGGCGCTTGGCTGAAGTAGAAGGGGTGGATGCCCTGTACAGTGACCTTCGTGCCAAGCTTTTTATGACAGAGCAAGAAGCCAAGGCCCATTATGAAGATAGTCCTGCGTGGCTGAAAGAACTTTGTGATGCCTTTGCTGACGGAATCAATTATTACTTGCATACCCATCCCGAGGTGAAGCCTAAATTACTGACCCGTTTTGAGCCTTGGATGCCCATGTATTTTAGTGAAGGTTCCATTGGGGGAGATATAGAGCGTATTTCCACAGCAAAGATCAAGAGTTTTTATGAAAGTGGAATGGAATTGCCAACAATGGAAGCGCTTCAAATCAAAAAAAAGGAGGAAATGGCAGAGCCACAAGGTTCCAATGGTATTGCTATTTCAGGTGAATTGACGGATTCCGGAAATGCAATGCTATTGATCAATCCACATACCTCATTTTATTTTAGGGGCGAAGTACATGTGGTAAGCGAAGAGGGCCTGAACGCCTATGGCGCCGTGACTTGGGGTCAGTTTTTTGTGTACCAAGGCTTCAATGAGAAAACAGGATGGATGCATACCTCCACCTATACCGATGTGATGGACGAGTTTAAGGAAACCATCGTAAAAAATGATGGAAAATTGTTTTATCAGTATGGGGAGGAACTGCGACCTGTGGATTCCAGTTCAATTACCTTGAAATATAAAGATGGGGGAAGTATGAAGGAGAGGACATTCCCAATGTACCATACCCATCACGGACCGATTACCCATCAAGTTGATGACCAATGGACAGCATCTGCGATGATGTGGGAACCGGTGAAGGCCTTGGAACAATCCTATATCCGAACCAAGCAAGATGGTTATGATGGTTTTCGAAAAATGATGGACATCCGTACCAATTCATCCAACAATACAGTATATGCCGATGCAGAGGGGAACATCGCATATTTCCACGGCAACTTTGTGCCCAAGCGCGATACGATTTTTGATTATACACAGCCTGTGGATGGCAGCAATCCCAAAACAGATTGGCAAGGATTACATACCGTGGATGAAAATATTTTGGTGCTGAACCCTGAAAACGGTTGGATACAAAACTGTAATTCTACACCGTATACTTCAGCGTTGGAGTTCAGTCCAAAGCGCGAAGATTATCCCAATTATATGTCGAGAGATCAGGAGAACTATAGGGGCATCCATGCCATAAAACTTTTGACCGGCCGAAGCGGATATACCTTGGATGGACTCATTGAATTGGCCCACGACCCTTATTTGCCAGCTTTTGAAGCATTGATTCCAGGATTGGTGCAAGCCTACAACGAGAATGCAAAAGCGTATCCAGAACTGCAAGAACCGATTGAAGTGCTGAGAGAATGGGATTTTACCACATCAAAGGAATCCATTGCCATGACTTTGGCACATTATTATGGCACGCTTTGTTATTCCAAAGCAGAAAGGCCCGAAGGGATGTATTCCATGGAACTGGTCGAGTATTGGGGCAGTGATTGGCCCGATGCTCAAAAATTGGATGTGTTCCAAGAAACATTGACCAAGCTCCAAAATGATTTTAGCACGTGGAAAAAACCTTGGGGAGAGGTCAATCGTTACCAGCGTTTGAACGGCGATATCCGTCAAGCTTTTGATGATGATAAACCCAGCATTCCCATTGGCTTTGCGAGCGGTACATGGGGAGCCTTGGCCGCATACGGTGCCAGATACGATAACGATACCAAGAAGATTTACGGAACTCGGGGCAATAGTTTTGTGGCTGCTGTAGAATTTGGGGACGGGGTAAAGGCAAAGACAATGTTGGCAGGTGGTCAAAGTGGAGACCCAAGATCACCACATTTTAATGATCAGGCCCAACGCTACGCCGATATGGAATTCAAGGAGGCTGCATTTTATAAAGAAGATGTGTTGAAAAGAGCAAAGGCTACTTACTCACCGGGCGAAAAGCTTTGATAAAGAGTTTAGTTGCTTTTATTGATACCGCCATCTTCCTCTTTGATGATAATGAGGCTGGCCTTGGAGCCCGTTGATAGATTCCATCGGTTGTTGTGGATAACCACGCCTTTATCGTCCGTTACGACAACCTGGGCGGTATTTGGACCGGATGAACCTTGATTAAGGGCCTCAAACTCTATGCGGTTGAAGCCTTCCACAAGGTCAAGATTGATTCCTTTATAGGAACCGGAAAGGAGTAAATTATATTCCGCGACTTCTCCATTTACATAAATCTTGATACGGTCCCCATCTACGTATTCATGATCCCTTGCGACAATGCCGACAAATTTGGCCGTGGTTTTGAAATCACCCAAATATTGGTCGCCAAAATGCTCATTGGCTCCCTTTTCCCTTTTTTCAATGACCTTGGGGTCTATGACCATATCGTGGCCGGCTTGCAAAAGTTCTCTGTCCGGTAACATTTTTACACCGGGCTTTTCGTTTTTGGAGGTAAGGCTTTCATCGAGTACCGAAGGCATTCGAAGCAAAGTCCCTTGGTTGCTTGCCTTTACATCAAGATTATTTTTTTCGCCAATCTTTAAAGGTCGCGTAGTGGGCAAGTCGCCCTGCGCGAACATGGGCAATGCAAAAAGAATTGTTCCCAAAACGATATATATCTTCTTTTTCATGGCTAGAGGGAGTAATTATCTAAAGAATAAAGTTAGCAAATACCTTGCCATCAACATTATAAATTGACGTTAAATCGATAAAATCCAATGTCTAGTTAAATTATTCCCAAATAAATTTTTTTTATAAAAATGGGGAATAAGAATTGATACTGTTCGATTTTAACCTTAAAATCCAATTAAAATGAAACGAGTATTATTTTTTGCATTACTGATGGGCTTTGCCACACTTCAGGCCCAAAATTCGGATGAAGACAAACGAACAATTTCCAAGGGGACTTGGAATCTGGGCGGCAATGTCGGCTTTGGGTTCAACTCGAGTGAAGATGCTTATACATTTGCAGACCAAGAAAGAAAGAGCTCTTCAATTGCTGTGTTCCCAAATATTGGTTATACAATGGCCGAAGACTGGATGGTCGGTCTTAGAACGGGTTATGGATTTAGTAAGAATCAAACCGATAGGGTCGATAGTGGAGATATAGCGACAGGATCCGAAAGTAGATCGGAAAGCTTTACCGTGGCACCATATGTTCGCAGATATTTTGGCCTTACACGAAGTTTACTCGTTAATTTACAGGGAGAAATTGGGTATGGGCATACCTGGACGGAAAGTACCTCCTCCGATACAAACCGTAGTAGTACAAAAGGAAATCAATATTTTGTTGCTGTTAGACCAGGGTTGTCATTCTTTGTTTCTGATAAGTTGGCTTTGGAAGCCTTTATCGGTGCATTAAATTATTCATCCTCTAAAGTTGATTTTTCTTCAGGGGAAACCACCCAAACCAACTATTTTAGGTTCGACCTGGATTCATCCAATATTTTATTCGGACTATCTTACTACTTTTAAAAGGCCTACGGTAGGGCCCGCTAAAAATTAGCGGGCTTTTTCTTTTTAAGACCAAAAAGTGGATGCAGTAAGGGAATGCGTAGAATAATCAAATCGTAGATCAACCAACTGATTCCAAATGTGCCCAAGACCAGAACGAGTGCTTTTGGTACAAACCCCCAACTCAAACCCATCAAATAATAGGCGATGGCGACGGTGACGGTCTGGTGCAAAATATAAAATGGATAAACTGCTCGATTGGAGTAGGCCAATCCCTTGCTTGGCCTGTTGAGGTATTCTGAGGCGTAGGCAATCAATACCAATATCCATGACCAGATATTCACTACTTTTAAAAATGCTTCGGTAAAATGGACAAGGTAGCCATCTTCCAAAAACAGCCATATAAAAGCTTGGGAAGCAAATCCTATTATTCCCAAAATTATTGCCCTGGTTTTTACTTTTTTCAGTGCTTGCCAAAAAACTTCGCCTGTTGCTATCAAAATGAAGCCATAAAAGAACAGGATGATACTGAATATAAAATTGAACCAATCATCGACCAAGGCATGGGTAATCGGAAAAAAGGGTTCCACCAGTGATTCTACAAAGTAGAGCGGTATCACAAAGGCATAGATTCCCCAGGTTTTTTGAATCAAACCTTTGACCCATTCAATAAAAAGGGTTTGGCGCCTTCTCAAATAGACGAACAACGGGGCCAAAATCCAAGAAAACGCCAGAAGGTAGGGCAAAAACCAAAGGTGGTGCCAGCTGAGATTGCCTTCCGGATAAACGCCATCAAAAGCAAGAGCGGTAAAATAGTGCCAATATGAGCCCGAGAAGGTTCCTTCTGCCAAACGCTCAAAATATACTTGTGGTGGCACGATCAAAATCATACCTGCTACCAAAGGAATGCCTAAACGAAGGAAACGCTCCCACATGAAGTTTCCCATGGTTCTTTTTCCCAATGCGTAATAGGTGCCCATACCGGAGATTACAAAAAGAATAGGGAGGCGCCATTGGTTCAGGAACATCATGGGCCACCGTAGCCAATGGTAAATAACATTGTTCTTAACGTGCCAGCCCCAAGGGACAAAGAACATTCCTACGTGATAAAATATGAGCAACCCAAACACAATTACACGTAGCCAATCCAAATCATATCGCCTGATAGTAGTCTTCATCTTAAAAGTTTTTTCCAAAGATGGTAACTGGCTTTAATCCAGATTGTTTTTTTGGTCGGGAAGACGTCCTGAATTGCAATTGTGGAGAAATCACTCCTTGTTTTGCTTCATAAACGCAGAGGGAGATTGACCGGTATGTTTTTTGAAGGCATTGTAAAATGCCGATTTGGACTTGAAACCGACGGATGCCCCAATGGCTTCTACGGTAAGCTGTTTGAATTTTTTGTCCAACAATCTTTCTTGGGCCAGGGCAATCCGCTTCAGGTTGATGTATTCGTTGAAATTTGTGCCGGCCTGTGAATTGATAAGTTTGGAAATAGTGTTGCCATTGGTCCCCAACTGCTCTGCCACTTTCTTTAGCGTGATGTCTTGCTTGGCATAATACTGCGCCTGGGAAATAAAACTTTCAACGGCTTTAAATTGAATGGGATTACCGGCTATGGTCTCATATTTATCCGCTATCCATGATTTTTCAAAAAACCTTGATTCCGAAAGAATAAAAAATGACGTAATGAAAATGGTAATGGTCTGCATAATCCCTATGATATGATCACCGCCATCGTCGTTATAGTTCAGATAGATCAAAAGCAAGGTGAGCATAAGCACCAAAAAAATAATAACCGTATTTCTTGAGAAAATATATTTGTCCACCTTTATGTTTTTGGATGAGGTCCATCCCTTTTTCCGTGATTTTATAACCAATAACATGGACAAAACGAGATAAAACGCAAAGCTTAGGAGTACCAACCATCTAAACTCGTCTTTGATATGGTGGTATGAGTAATCTACAGGAACTGGGACATCCAAAAAGCCCAAATCCCTGTAATAGGCACCTAAATATGCGTTTATTTTTACTTCGATTGGACTTGTGTAATAGTTGAATTGGGAAAATAAATAGAGCAGTGGGGGCACAAAATGAGGCCAATGTTTTTTAAGTGTAAAGTGTTTTCGCTCCAATAAGGTGCACAAAAAAAAGTACATTGTTGGCATAATGAGCAGAACCAGAAATTCAGTGGAATCGTTAAAATGAATAACGTATTTGATCAGTCCGGTATAGCATAAATACACATCCAAAAACACCAAACACTGTACTAAAAGAGACCATCCGAAGAGATTGATAGCAGATTTTCGATTGGCCCTTAAAAAGATGACAAATGCCAGAAAAAAACCTTGGATGACACCCAATAGCATAATGTGCGACGATAGGTCGTGACGGATGGGGATTTGATCTAGGATGTGTTGTGCTGCCTGCATCGTTACTCGGTCTGGTAATCGGCCAATTTTTCCGGACCTTCCAATAATACCCGTACAATCTGAAGGGTGCCATCGGGTTTGGTATCTATATGCCATTTGATAAGCGATACGTGGCCATTTTCAATCTCGATGCCGGTAATGCTCCTTGGATGAACGCAACTACCATCGTTAAAAAAGGGAATTTGGCCTGGTTCGGGAAATCGCGGCCTGTGCGTATGTCCGGCCAGGGTAACCAGCAAATCTTTTTTCAATATCCAGCGTTTGATTCGCTTTTCGATACGTATAAGCTCCTTGTAGTTTTTGGCCGGACTCGTTGGGTCTGCAATACCTACGACCTGAAGCGGCTTCCATAAAACCCTTACCAAAAACCGACCAATGCGCCAACAAACATAGTTCCACCAATCTGCTTGGTGGCCATGGACACAAAAAAGTTCCTGACCCGTTTTGGTATGTTTTAAAATAAGCGCTTCATGATAGGTAATTCCCTCAAAAAGTTCTTTGTCGGAGCCGTCGATTGGCTCAAAATAATGTGAGAGGTGTTTATCGACATATTCAGGATCACGATAAACCATATCATGGTTGCCCCAAAGCATATGGAGGCGTTTTTCCAAATGGAACCGTTTTAATAATTGATAAACATTCTTATGCGCCTCAAAAATTGCTTCGAAACTGATGTTTTCCCAAAGCTCATCACCATCCCCCAACTCAATATAGGTAAACCCCTCGCGGTAGTAATGATTGAGGGCATGGAAATAAATATTCCTATTATTGGCAAAATCGTCCGCAAAACTATTGTCCCCCCGATGGCAGTCGCTGAAGAAGATAAACTTGGAACCTTCGCCGAACGGTATGGTCACTGCATTTTTGTAGGCTCTGTCTAATCGTTTTGATGAGGACATCTAAAAGTTTTTGCTAAATATCCTTAAAAATGGTGATTTGTCCATAAAGAACCCTAATAATGGAAGGGCATTTTTACTTTTTGTAACTTTGTCCCCTTAACCACGACTAATTTGGGTATGCACCATAACCTCAATTCGGAGAGCCCTCTGGTTCAATTGCTAAGCTTCAATAAATTATTGGAGCATTACGACGAACTGCTCAATAGCGACAACGCTTACGAAGTGGAACGAGCAAAGTATGTCTTGGCCAAACAGGCACCATACCCAGAGTTGAGAGAAGGCTTTACCGATTTGTCCTTGTTGGAAAGGCACAAGGATGTGATCCGAGTGATTCTGGAGGATTCTTTTTCGCCCATGTTAACCAAGAACGAGATCAAAACCGCTTCTACACCATTTGAAAATTTGGTGTTCAACTCTTCCGAACGTTTTCGTCAGATTTTGAAGGATGCAGGCGAAGGTTTTGACTTGGCGATCACCAATATCCCGAGGGAGTTTGATTACATTATGAGGTGTACCGTAATTTTAAAATTCCATTACGGATATAACCTTGATTTTAAGCGTCCCTTCTTTTACGATATTCCGGATACCAATGGGGTGATGCGCAGGTACCGTATTTTGTACAATGCGGATTTTATGGAAATCATACCTACCGAAAATGCCAAGGAACTTACCCAGGACGATGTGGACGAGTTGCTTGACAATTTTTACAATTTGGACATATGGAGGGAGAAAATTCCGCCAAATAGTTTTATTGCCAAAGGCTTCGTTATTTCCAATATGTTCGATGTAACGTCGGAACATTCCGTATCAGAAATAAAATCGACCTTGATAGGCCGTGCCCAAAGAGGAAAGGACACCTTTATGGAAAGTTTTGAGGATACCTTTAGGTCGTTCTTCAATCTTAACGACATCAAAGTTGGTTTCTCGGGATACGATTCCAGTGCCAATCGCTTTTTTAAGATATATGGCAAGGGGATGGAAAGTTACATCCTTGACGGGAAGGATATGGAAGAATGTGATTCCATGTTCTGTAACCATACCCATGGAAAATTGTTCAAGGAGAACAAATATTTTGCCATCTCCAATGTGGAAAAATATTTTGAAGGGTCGCACGGTGAGATTCAACCTTATAAAAGTTTGATGGAGCAAGGCATCAAAAGTGCCATATTGGCTCCCATTGCCGTTAATGGGAACCTTTTGGGCGTTTTGGAATTGGTGTCGGGCAAGGTGAACGAACTCAATAGTGTCAATGCAAACAAGTTGGATGATGTGATGCCTTATATTGTTGCCGCCGTGATGCGGACCATAGAAGAGGAGGAAAACTTGATCGATGCCGTAATACAACATGAGTGTACCTCGGTCCATCCATCCGTGTATTGGAAATTCCAAGAAGAGGCCAAGCGTTTTATGGTAGACGAACTGGCGGGCAACGAACCTGTATTCAAAGAGGTGGTTTTCAAGGATGTATATCCATTGTATGGCCAAATTGACATCAAAGATTCGGCCCAAGAGAGAAATCTTGCTATCCAAAGGGATTTAATGATCCAACTTTCGGAGATCAACGATGTGCTGGATATCGCGTTTGAAAAATACAAACTCCCTATTTACGAAGAATTGCAATTTAGGGTGAACAATTATTTGAGCGAGGTAAAAGAAGCCTTGTACACACATACGGAGCAAGCCGTTTTTGATTTTGTGAAGGAAGAAGTAGATCCGGTATTTGATCACCTCCAAAAAGAAGATGAAGAAATCGCAGGGCTGCTCCAACAATACAATAAAAAAATAGATAGGGCCACCGAAAGCTATTATGATCATCGTAGAAATTACGATAATAGCGTAATGGAGGCCAACATGAAGCTTGCCGCCCTTCTTGATAAAAGGCAGGAAGAAGCACAGGAAATGTTCCCGCACTATTTTGAGCGCTATAAGACCGATGGCGTTGAGCACAACATGTATATCGGAAGTTCCATTACCAAGGACAGGGAGTTCAGCGAACTGTTCTTGAGCAATCTTAGGCTGTGGCAGCTTCAGGTAATGTGCGAAATGGAAAACAAATACTACAGCCTAAAACCACAGCTTCCTGTAAAATTGGACGTGGCTTCCTTGGTGTTGGTGTACAGCACATCATTGGCAATACGATTTAGGATGGACGAGAAGCGTTTTGATGTGGACGGCACCTACAATGCACGTTACGAAGTGATCAAAAAGCGTATCGATAAATCATTCATTAAGGGAACCAATGAGCGTTTGACACAAAAGGGCAAATTGGCCATTGTATACTCCCAGCGCAAGGATGAAAAAGAATATTTGCGTTATATCAGTTTCCTAAAGGCAAAAGGCTATTTTACCAATAATATTGAAATTGTGGAGCTCGAAGGTGTCCAAGGTGTATCGGGCCTAAAAGCGATACGGGCAGAGATTCTTTACCAAAAGGATAAAAAATCGGAGCGTACCTATACTTACGATGATTTAATGGAAGAACTGAACGCTTAGATCAGAAAATCAGCCTTTCCGGGCCAAAATACCTAAAGGCAATTATAAAAGAGATTACGGAGATGATCATCCCCAACATAAAAATGTTATAGGTAATCCGCAGAATTTTATACTTTTTGTTAAGGACAATGCCCAAGTAATACAGGTCTTTGGTCAAGGAAGAGTATACATAATCCTTATCCTTTACCAATTCTTTCAAGGCCCATTCGTACTCGGAAAGCTCCATTTGGTGAAAGTTTCCGAAAAACAGGAGGTTTACCTTTCTTTTTTCCACATCTTCCTTGGTGAATTTACCACTGGTAACATTGGGCCTGGTGGCCAATACCGAAAGTACCATGGAAACAATACTGAACATGATCAAAATCAAGGTGGGATAGATCATATAGGTATTGGAGGGATTGTCCAACTTGGTCAATAGATTGGCAAGCACCAAAGAAATGATTATGGCGTTGACCGAAAGTAAGATGTTTGCTTTGGTATCGGCGATATCGCTCAGTTTCAAATGGTTTTTTAAAGTGACCCTGTACAAGGTTTGAACGCTTCTGTCGGGGCTCTCGTTCTTATATCTTGCCTTTAGCGCCTCTTTTTTGGCAATCTTCTTTTCTTCTTTCTTTTCTTTCAACAATTTTTTTAGGTTCTGTTGTTTGCCATCTTCCCAATTTTCCTTGGCATAGTCAGTGAAGAAATTATGTTTGGTACGGAACATTTTAATGTTTTTGTCCCGCCATTCCTTGTTCGAATAATCGGCGATATCCAATGCTTTGAGTTCTTCCTTTAAAAAATCCGTGGTCTCCCAATAGCTTTTTTTGGCAAAATGGGATATGTCGGCATCTCGGATAATCCCTTCCATAAGGTTGGATGGCTCGTTGCACATTTTGGTGACCATGATCAAGGAGCAAACCTGTTCGATCCCTTCCGGGTCATAGTCATTCTTTTGGAGAAAATCCCTGGCAATTTCACAACTGTTTTCCTCATGGTTTTCCCAACCTTTGGTGTGCCCCGTATCGTGTAGCCATGCAGCTAGCATCAACCTTTCGTTTTCAACTTCGCCCAGGTTATAATAGTTGAGCAATTCTTTAGTACTTTTGACTACTCTTTGGGTATGTCGCAAGTTGTGGTACAAGAACCTTGCATCTAGCTCTTCTGTTAGCAGTTCAGAAACAAAGTGTTCAGTTTTTTCAACGATTTCCGACATAGTTCCAGATTAGAGCATCCAAATTACAAAATTTTGGAATCAACCTCGTGTATATGAAGAAACATTACTTTTTACTTTTGTTAATGGTCTTGGTCTCTGCTTGTGCAACATATGAGGCCAAATATGCGGAGCCTTTTTCGGCATATGACACCTTACGGGAAAAGCAGGTTGAGCATACGTTTTATCTGATAGGTGATGCCGGCAAATCCCCGATGGGCGATTTGAACCCTACATTGAAAGCTTTCAAAAAAGTTTTAGATCGGGCCGATGCCAATAGTACTGCAATCTTTTTGGGAGATAATATTTATCCTGCTGGCCTGCCCGATAAAAAGGATTCCACCATTGCCTATTTGGAAGCTAAAAACCATTTGGATGCCCAATTGAGTACCCTGGCGAATTACAAGGGGAAAAAGCTTTTTATCCCGGGAAACCACGATTGGTATACCGAGGGGCTCAAAGGCCTAAAGCGTGAAGAGAAATACCTAGAGGATGCATTGGACGATAAAGATGCTTTTCAGCCGGAGAACGGATGTCCCATCGAGGAAATAGAGATAAATGACAAGGTCCTGCTCGTTGCCATTGATACGGAGTGGTATATTGTAAATTGGGACAAACACCCGACTATAAATGATGAGTGCGAAATAAAGAGCAGAAGCCGTTTTTTTGAGGAATTGGAAAGCATCATCAAAAAGAACCGGGACAAAACCGTTATTTTGGCCATGCACCATCCTATGTTTACCTACGGTTCGCACGGAGGCCAATTTTCATTTAAACAAGGAATCCATCCCAGTGGGGGTAAAGTGCCGCTTCCCATTTTGGGGTCCGCTATTAATCTGCTGCGAAAGACATCAGGGGCTACATCGGAAGACATTTCCAATAAAAAGTACAACGAGCTTAAGAAAAGAGTTGTGACCCTTGCGCAATACTCCGATAAGGTAATATTCGCATCGGGCCATGAGCATACGCTTCAGTATATCGAGGAATATGGGAAGCCACAAATTGTCAGTGGTGCAGGAGCCAAGACGGGTACAACCCGACTGTTGAACGGAAGTAAATTTTCAACAGGTAGGACCGGCTATGCAATTTTAAGGGTGTATACGGATGGCTCATCACAAGTAAAGTTTTATGGTGCCGATGCCAATTCAACGGCACTGCTATATCAAACTGAAGTGCTACCTCCCGATAGGTCGACCGAAAGACTGGGACCGGCCGAAGATTTTCCCCCATATAAAATGGCCTCGGTATACGAACCGGAGGAAATTGAAAAGAGTGGCTTTCACAAATTGCTTTGGGGCGAACGCTACAGGAAGTATTATGGAACCAAAGTAAAGGCGCCCACCGTTCGGTTGGATACCCTCTTTGGAGGGCTGAGCGTTGTTCGAAAAGGAGGCGGGAACCAATCCAACTCATTGCGATTGGCCGATAAAGATGGTAGGGAATATGTGATGAGGGGCTTGAGAAAAAGTGCAGAGCGATACCTTCAGGCCATAGCTTTTCAAGATCAATATGTCATTGGAAAGTTCAAGGATACATATCCCGAAAAATTATTATTGGATCTATATACAGGTGCACATCCATATGCGCCATTTACCATTGATAGACTATCGGACGCACTTGGAATGTACCACACCAACCCTGAACTTTACTATGTGCCAAAGCAATCCGTTTTGGGCGATTATAACAAAGAGTTCGGTGATGGCCTGTACATGATCGAGGAGCATGTCTCTGATGACCACGATAACCTGGAAAGCTTTGGATACACCAAGAAAATAGAAAGTACCTACGATCTTATGGACAAGCTCCGGGAAGATGAGGAATATAGCATAGACCAGAGGGAGTATGTAAAGGCCCGATTGTTCGATATCTTGATCGGGGATTGGGACAGGCATGTGGACCAATGGCGTTGGGCCGAATTTAAGAAAGAAGACGGAAACAAGGTATACAAGCCCATTGCCCGTGATAGAGATCAGGTATTTTCCCGTTGGGGAGATGGCCTTATCATGAACTTTGGGTCAAGGGCAGTTCCAGCGCTCCGTATTTTTGAAGGATTCCATGAAGAGGTTAGAAGCGTTAAGGGACTGACTTCTTCACCGCGAACCTTTGCCTTGGATATGGCTTTGCTTACAGAAACCGATATGCAGATGTGGATAGACCAGGCCAAATTTATCCAACAAAACCTGACAGGTGAAATAATCGATGAGGCATTTTTGGCCTTTCCAGAAGAGGTGAGGGACCAGACCCTGACCGAAATCAAGAACATCCTTTTGGCCCGAAAACAAAACTTGGTGGAAACGGCACGCGAGTACTATGCCGTTTTGAACAAATACAGTGTGATTACGGGCACGGACAAGGACGATTATTTCAATATTGTCTCGCGTCCCAACGGGGATGTTGAGGTGAGGGGCTATCGGATCAAAGCAGGGGAGTATACGGATTTGTTCTTCAATAAGGTGTACAGTTCCGATTATACCAAAGAAATATGGGTATATGGGCTTGATGATGAAGATATTTTTGAGGCCAATACGGAAACATCTAAAATAAAGGTGCGAATCGCTGGAGGTCAAAACAATGACGTTTATAAAGTCTCGGAAGATTCAAGAAGGCTTTTGATCTATGATTTTAAATCAAAGAAAAACACTTTGGAAGAAGCCTACGGCGGTAAGGTAAGATTGGTTAATGATTATAATACCAATACGTATGACTTTTTGAACATAAAGGGCAGTAACAATCAAACGTTGCCCACTGTAGGATTCAATCCGGACGATGGCGTTAGGATAGGTTTGGCCAACACTTATACTTTTAACGGTTTCAGAAAGAATCCATTTACGCAGCAGCATACGGTAAGTGCTGCCTATTATTTTGCCACGGATGGTTTTGATTTGGGTTATCGCGGAGAGTTTGCACATGTTTTCAACAAGGTGAATTTGGAGCTTCGAGCAAGGTTCACAAGTCCTAATTTCACCCAAAACTTTTTTGGTTTTGGCAACGAGACGGTCAATAATGATGACCAAGAACCCTTGGAATTGGATTATAACCGTGTCCGTATCCGAACCTTGAGATTTACACCATCATTGGTGTGGCGTGGGTTTTTCGGTTCCAAGGCACGATTGGGAATATCCTATGAGAACATTGAAATAGAGGAAACCGAGGATAGGTTCATTAATGCGTTTTATTTGGAAAATGGAGAGGAAAACCATTTGAGCTTTTTTGGTGTCGATGGGGAATACAGTTATTCCAATACCGATAACGAAGCCTTTCCAACTTTGGGAATGGCATTTGTCCTCGAAGGTGGGTTTAAGACCAATTTGGATGATTCCTCAAGATCGTTTGGATATGTGGTTCCATCATTTTCTATAGATCACAAACTTACAGCGGATGGTATGTTGGTGCTCGCTACCAAGTTCAAGGGACATTTTATTATCGGGGATGGCTACGAATTTTATCAAGCCGCCAGTATTGGTGGAAACAATGGGTTACGAGGGTTCCGTTTCCAAAGATTTTCCGGCAAAACAGCCTATTTTCAAAATACCGACCTTAGGTATAGCTTTAGAAGTATGAAGACCGGCCTGATGCCCATAACGCCGGGAATTTATGGAGGGTTTGACTATGGCCGCGTTTGGTATCCCGGTGAAGAATCGGACAAATGGCACAATTCTTACGGAGGAGGATTTTTCTTAAATGGAGTCGATGTGCTTACGGCCAACTTTGGGCTTTTTAACAGTGTGGATGGGCTACGTTTTGCTTTTGGGCTTGGGTTCGGGTTTTAGTGATTTTAAGTGTCTTATCCATCCGGGTTTTCCAAAAGGTAGCGTGCCATTCTAATTTTCCAATAAGGCATCTCTTCCCCAAAATGAATAAAATAAGGTTTCAGGCCTTCCACTTGATCACCAAGCTCGGCTTTGGCCGTTTGGATTTTATTGATGTCTTCTTTGGATATGAATTGATGTAAGTCAATGGATCTGCCCTCTTGGTGGACTTTAATAAAATGACTATAAATGGTATCCTCCTTCAATTCCCGTTGTCTGGAAATATCGGAGACCTTCATGCCCTTTTCAAATAGTGAAAATGAGAGCTCATGAGTGCTTTTTTTGGCTGATGACCAAGCATTGATCACTGTAAGGAAGCGTGCGCCATATTTGTTCTTTTTTGCTTCGCCCACACCACTTACTTCCATAAAATCTGTAATTGTTTCGGGTAGCTTGGCTTCCATATCCCGCAACGTGGAATCGCTAAATACGATGTAGGCAGGTACTTTTTCTTCAATAGCTATTTCCGTACGGAGAGCTTTTAATTTATCGAACAGACCGGTGGCCTGTGCTCTTTCGGATTTTTTGCCATGGGAAGTTTCTTGCACTTTCCGGAATAATGCAAGCTGGACTTTTCGGCCTTCAAATAAAATTTGATTGGCCAAAGGGGTAAGCAGCAAGCGCCCATTCTCATGGAAGCGAATCTCCAAAATACCTTGATTGACCATTTGGATGACATACTGCTGCAAATCCTGCCAAGAAATGTCCTTAACAACACCAAAGGTTTTTATATTTTGATAGCCTTTGTCATATACTCGGGCATTTTGAGAACCACGGAGTACATCTACGACCATGGTTATAGCTTCTTGTTGCCTTAACCGATACACTGCCGAGCAGATTTTCTGTGCCAATATGGTGCCATCAAAATATTGGGGAGGTGATTTACAATTGTCACAATGACCGCAATTTTCCGAAACATGTTCGCCAAAATAGTTCAACAAGGCAATACGACGACAGCTTAAGGCTTCGGCAAACTGTTGCATACGTTCTAATTTGGCTAGTTGTACATCCCTTGTGGGTGAATCCTCTATAAATTTTCGCAGTTGGATCACATCGGAAAAGCTGTAAAACAACAAGGTCTCTGCGGGCAGACCATCGCGTCCACTGCGGCCAATTTCCTGATAGTAACTCTCAATGTTTTTGGGCATGTTGTAATGGATCACCCATCGTACATTGCTTTTGTCAATGCCCATCCCAAAAGCAATGGTCGCCACGATTATTGATGTACGGTCATTGACAAAGTCTTCTTGCACCCTGTTGCGTGCCGCTGCTTCCATCCCGGCATGGTATGCCTTGGCATTGAATCCATTATTGTTTAATTTTTCAGCTAGTTTCTCAGTGCCTTTTCGGCTCAGGCAATAAATAATTCCATTTTGGTCTGTCCGTTGTCCCAAGAATTGGATTATTTGTTGAAACCGATTCGTCCCGGGACGAACTTCGAGAAATAGATTCTTTCGGTCGAAAGAAGCAATATGCCTTTCTGCATTTTTTATATTGAGCTGTTCAAGAATATCGTTTTGCGTTGCGCTATCGGCGGTGGCGGTAAATGCAGCTATTGGAACGTTTGGGAAAAGTTCCTTCAGTTGATTTAACTGTGTGTAGGCTGGACGAAAATCGTGCCCCCAAGCCGAAATACAGTGAGCTTCATCCACTGCGAACAAACTCACATTGTCATGGGTTAAATAGGGTAACAAATATGGTAGGCTTTCTGGAGCTATATATAGAAGCTTGATTTGCTGCGATTGAAGTTTTTTTAAAATTTCGTTTTGTGTTGCATGCGCCTGGCTGCTATTGTAAAATGATGCTGCAATACCGTTGGCCCGGAGTGCATCCACTTGATCCTTCATTAAGGCTATAAGGGGGGAAACCACAATGGCCGTCCCATTAAGAAGAAGTGCAGGTAACTGAAAACAAATAGACTTTCCACCACCGGTGGGCATTATGCACAAAAGGTCCGATCCTTCTAAAATACTACTGACAATGGCTTGCTGATTGGGCAAAAAGGAATCAAAACCAAAGTGCTCTTTTAAGAGCTGTAGGCTACGTTGTTGTTTGGGAACCATAACTCCCAAATGTCATTAATTAAATGATTAAAAGCAAATTAGAAAGTTTGCAGGGAAAATGTTTTATGACCAAGAGAGCGTCATAAAAATAGTATGTGTGAACGTTATATCAATATAATTGACTTATCAAAATCGGTATTGATAAAGCTTTCTACCTCCGTGCTTGTTTTCCTCATCGGCGACCAAGAGGGTTTTATCATCATAAAAGCACACTGATTCAATCTGGGTGTCGGTCTGTAGATCAATGACCTCAATAGAGGCTTTTGTAAAATCCGGAGCGGTGAAATCCGTCAGTAGAAAAATATATCCATAGCTTAACAGGGCAATGGTTTTGCCATCGGGAGAAATATCCGCACTGGTCACCGAACAATGATCCTGATCTCCGCATAGGAACAAGTCACCTAAAAATTCAGCCTCATATTCCCCTTTTTTATCGGGCACACGGTACATCAAAGTTTTTCCAGAATAGGGTCGTGTACGGTTTTTGGTAAAAATGTAGAGGTAATCGTTCAGATGGAAAAAGCCTTCTGTATCAAAATAAAGGCTGTCCTTCTCTGGTGGGAAGTTGGTTTGCTGAGGGTAAGAGAACTCAATCTTATCCGAGTTGGGCTCTTTTTTCCCCATTTCATCTTTGGTGATCTTATAAATGACCAAATCTTCCCGAGCATTTTTGTTGTTGCCAAAATCCCCAATATACAGGTTGCCTTCGGTATCCATGGTCAAATCTTCCCAATCAACGTTCTTGGCATGGTCAATTTTCAGTGATTCCTTAATATCACCCTTTTTATCGACCCTATAAATTTTATCCTTGTTACCACTATCTTCAATAACCCATATCTTGCCATCTTTGGTCACCTCCAAACCAGAAACTTCTTTGAGCTTGGAAGGGAATTTGGCCAGTTTTTCCAATTCGACCACATAGGTTTTCTGGGCACAGCCCTGCACTACAATCAATAAAAAAACAAGGGCAAGTTTATTCATCGGATTCTTTTATGGGCATGAATACTTCGGTGGTCCAATCCAGTCCATCCCCACCCATATTGGGGTTGTTATAGAAAATCTCGATAGGTTTTTTCTCTACGGGAATGTTGTTTTTTTGGGCGTAATCCAGCAAAGCGTACCATGCACGATCTGATGTTATATAGTGTCCATGGTAAACAGCCTTGATGGCATTTTTACGGTAAATCCGTTTGTATTTTATATCCGGGTGATCGGGGAGTTTTTCTGAACGGATGATGGGATTGCAAAAATTAAAGGAAAGACTGTTGTTTTTCAAATCCCAATCCAATACTTCCACAAAAGGGGGGCCGTTCAACTGGACTTCATTTTCCATAAGCAATATGTCCAAAAGGTTATAATTGGCCATCATTCCCTGTGTTTTGTTTTCGGGAGCGGTGTTCAGTGTGACGCAGGCACAAAATGATGAGAATATTTCTGCTTCACCTTCAATGGAAACACTGAATTTTTTTATGTGTTCAGTCAAAAAACCGTTGAAGTCTAAAAGTCGTTTTCGGGAACCTTTCTCAAAATTGGTATCTGAAAAAGGCACGGATAGCCTATTGTTGACCGAATTTTCAATATCCTTGATGTTTACTTGAACATCGCTCAAAGAATCGTGAATAGGGTTTATTTCCCATTCATATACATGAACGGAATCGTTCACATATATGGTTTGCTTAAAGTGACGTGGGCTTATATAATCTATAGGGCCTACAGAGTCAAAACTGTTGTTCCATGCTTTTACGGTTTCGTATATGGTCCCAGGAATTGCCTTGGCCTTAAAATTGACCTGATAATCTTGGGGCTTTAACAACAGGTACCACAAAATTACTCCTACCACTAGGGCAAGGATCATAGAAATAATCTTCTTCATAACTAAGGAGCAAAAATACGGATTAGCCTTTTGTCATATCCAATTTGTCGACTATAAATTTTCCTAGGTCCCTTCCTTGTTTGATACCTACCTCAATGGCAGCACGATAATGGATTCCTCCGTACATGCGGCTCAATGCGGCCTCGTCCGAGGCTTGGTTAAAGGATGTAAAGGAACGTACAGGCAAACCGTAGGGCACTTCGGTATCATCATCAAAGGCAAAATTGTCGCCGAATATATCGGTCAGCGCTATGGCCGCCGCACCGGATACGACACTGTGTCCACTGGTGTATTCAGGGAACGGAGGTGTTTGCAGAACGGGTTCCCAACTGTCATCGATGTACTCGTTGATAACGGTTTCAGGGCGAATAAGGTTACTTCTGTATTTTTCGTCCCAACAGCTGATAAAACCGTCGGCGATGGCAATGGATGTCTTTGTGTGAGCGTATACTGTTTTGGCAAAATCGGCATTGGTTTTTCTTGATGCAATTTTTGTGATGCCTATCCAGTGGGCCCCGGGAGTAATCTTCTTAGTGGCAAACATTAGGTGTCCTCTGGTCACGGAAACATATGGGTTACAATCCCAAAACTGGGCAATGGCTATTTCATCGGATTTGTCACCTTTGCCCACCATGCTTTTTCTGACTTCGTATACCTCCATTACTTCTTCATAGAATTTGGAGTCTTTTTCCATGGAAAATTCTGGTGGCGGAATGGGCTTGAACTGCTGTGCGGAATCAATTGCAAAGGGGCGTATCTTCATCCAATGTGGCTCAATCCCGTTCATATAGGCCGGGGGAGTGGGCTGCCAGCGAGAAGGGTCTTCCGAATCTACGGAGAACTTGGGCATAGTACGCGTTTCCTTGTAATTGTCCTTGTTCATCCAATCCCCTACAAAGTTGGCCACTTCCACCCCGTATTCCTTACTGGCATTAAAAACGGTCTCGTTTTTGTCCATCCAAATGGTGTAGAGACTATCCCTAAAACTTTCCATTCTTTCTTCGGAAAAAATGAGTCTCTTGCTAATGTCCATATGGGCGATCAAGGCGGCCATTTCGTAGTTGATGTTCTCACTGTTTTTAGGATCCGGAATATTTTTCAAATCGGTTACCTGCCCTGCCAAGGATTTGTAGTCATCGTTGCCCTTGGCAACAATTTCGTATGCTGCAATGTTGGAGTAGGCGAATATTCTACTGGCCACCGGTGGAGAGAATATATCGTGGATCATTATTTCGATCACTTTGTCCACAGACGCATGGAATTCCTCTGGAGAAACTTCAACAGGTTCCTCTTTTTTTTGGCATGATGCCAAAACCAATACTACTGCTGTGATCAAACGTATTCTTTTTTTCATGGCCTTGAGAGATTAATCATTGATTTTATAGACTTGTGCTTTATCGTTATTGAATATAGCCAACAAATATTTTTTATGGTCGAGTGTAATTGTTCTTAAATGTCGGATTGATTTTTTGGTAAAATCCAATCCCAATTGGTTGCCCAGAATAATACTGCCATCACTTTTGATGAGGGCTCCTGGAAACGAATCCAATCTACCATGATAGGGTTTCACACCAAAATAATTGCCTCCGAGCAGCACTTCGGTATTTCCATCACCGGTAAAATCATCTACAACAAATGCAAGAATGGGAGATACTTGAAGTTCATTTTTAAATGGAACAAAAACAAAGCTGCCGCCGTCATTCCTTAAGTATCCGGATTTTAATGTATTTACCTGTAGTTGGGTGGACGATTTCAAAACATCCTCCCCAAATATTTCTTCCATGGTATCGCCGGCAAAGGATTTGTAGGTGGTGTATTTCTTTTTTAGGTACACCAACTGCGATGCCAATCCATCCAAAGTTTCCAATGGATAGTATTTTCCGTTTTTTTCCATGGCCGTTACCGTTTCCGTTTGACCATTATCGTCAAAATCATTGAAATACAATTTCATGGGATGCTCTTCGGAAGCTTTGAACCTAGAATTGGTGCCCCAGTTTCCAAGAAGATAATCGGTGTCTCCGTCCCCGTCAATGTCAAAGGCCTCAATGGCTTGCCACAGTCCTGGAATGTTTACGTGCTCTACTTCGGTAAACGTACCATTTTGATATTTTAAGAACTTGGGAGACATCCATTCCCCGACCAAAATAAGGTCGGTGGTGCCATCGCCATCAAAATCGCTCCAAATGGCATCGGTTACCATTCCCTTGGAAAATTTTTCAAAACCTTTCTTTATGTTGAAGGTTCCTTTGTCATTTTCCAGCAAATAGGAAGTGGCAGGGGCTCCAAACTTTGCTGTAATGGTGTGTCCGCCGATAAAAACGTCCAAATCGCCATCACCATCAAAATCAAAAGGAGCCACGACGGATGAGTTTTGATAGGATTCCGGTAATGCAATCCGTTGGAAAACTGAATCTTTTTGAACATAATAGGCATCCAGCAAGGCTTCCGACTTTCCAAAAAAGTCACCTCCACCCGAACTGACCATAAGGTCATTTTTACCATTATTGGTAAAGTCAGCAATGCTTGCAGAAATATTTTCCTGAATGGAGTCTTTTTGAAGGCTTTTCATTTTTTGGTTTATAAAAATGGAATCCTGTTGTACAAAAATTTGCGATGGTTCATATTTTGATCCCCCTATGAAAATATCTTCCTTGCCATCATTGTTTAAGTCGCCCGTGGCGAACGCTGGACCTCTATCCGATAGTTGATACGGAATCAGTTTTTCACGGTTAAAGTCCGTGTAGTTGTCCTCAACATGGGTAAAATCCAGGCCTAGATTATTTTCCACTGGACTGAACAAGGGTTTTTTACCTTCGTAAAGTGAATTATAATCAAATGGTTTGGTGCCTTTTGGGGTCACCGTCAAGGTTTGGTTTACCGTAACGTTTCGTAATACTTGATAGGTCTTATCCGGCCAAATGACTTTAATGGAGTCTATTGCGGATATATTTTTATATCCAAAGTGGACCATGGGTTCGGAAGAGGCCTGAAAACCACGGGTAGGGAACAATTCCTTGAACTGAAGCCCTCCATTCGCATAGGAATATACCTTGGTACCTATTCCAAATTTATTGTTTTTGGTATAGTCGAACTGTAATTTAAGATACTTGCCCGTGTCGTTGGTTTTATTGACGTACAAGGTTACAGGTTGGTTGATATTGTTTGTGACCAAATCCAAATCGCCATCGCCATCGAGGTCTCCCATGGCGGTTGCTCCGGAAACCAAGGTGTCCTTGGCAATCCATTTGTCGGACATGTCCTGAAAGTGGAGGTCTTCGCCGCCCTTAAAGACATAATTATGGACGCTGCCGGAAGGCATAAGGTCCAAAGCTTGTTGGTCTACCAGTTTGGTGTTGTCCATTTTGCTCTTGATCTGGTCGTTGGACACGAATTTGATAAAATCGAGGTCGTTGGGTCTTTTTGGAATTCCGTTGGAAATAAATAGGTCCTGCCGTCCATCAAGGTCGTAGTCGCCAAAAAGTGCGCTCCAGCTCCAATCGGTAGCGGCAATGCCACTCATCAATGCGGTTTCCATAAAGTTGCCATCGGGCTGGTTCACAAAGAGCATGTTGCGTGTAAACTGATAATGGTACCCAAAACGGTCAATACGCATTTTTTGGGTCTGGATGTTGTCATCCCCTTCGGAAGATTTAAGTGCAACTTCGTCTTCAGGTAGCATATCCAAGGAAAGAAAATCCGGTCTACCATCGTTGTTGATATCGGCCACATCGTTCCCCATGGAGAAGCGGGAGGTGTGTCCAAAATATTTTTTCAAGCTCTCTGTAAAAGTGCCATCCCCATTGTTGAGGTAGTAGTAATCATCTTCGTGGAAATCGTTGCCCACATAAATGTCAGGATATCCGTCCTGATTGAAATCCGCTATTGCCAAGCCTAGGCCGTAACCGTTTACACCGCCATAAATACCGGCCTCCTCACTAACATCGGTAAACTTGCCATTGTCGTTTCGAAGTAATTTGTCCCCGGTTTCATACAATCTTTCGTACCTAAGGTCAAAACGCCCGAAGGAATTTTGTGTGTGCACGGCATGGTTGAGCAGGTACATATCGAGGTCGCCGTCCAGATCATAGTCAAAAAATGCTACATTGGAGCTATAGGAGTCAAAATCCAGTCCGTACTTGACAGCACTTTCCGTAAAAGTGTTGTCGCCATTGTTAATGTACAGTTCGTTGTGCCCGTTAAAACCATTGATTCCGACTACGGCACAAACGTATATATCCAGAAGTCCGTCCCCGTTTACATCGGCCATGGCAACACCGGTATTCCAATCGCTGTTTCCCTCGATTCCGGCCGAACTTGAGATGTCTTCAAACTCAAGGTTTCCTTTGTTGAGGTACAACTTGTTTTTTACTTGGTTTCCGGTAAAGAAAATATCTGGCAGTCCATCATTGTTGATATCTCCAATGGATACGCCACCACCATTATAAAAATAGAGATAGTCCAAAATACTCAGGTCTTTGGTGGAGGTAAGGGTATTGGTGAAGTCCAACCCGGTTTTTTTGGGGTCGGGGTTTTCAAAAAGGCTACCTCCTTTATTACAGGAAATGACCAGTAAGGCAAGGGACAATATGATGGGAAACCTATTCATTTAGGGCAAAGATCTTTGGTTTGTTGTTGTTGACGGCGGCAATAACATAAATTTTTCCGTTTTTGTCCTTGAACTGTTTCAAATATTTTACCTCGTCCCTGATTTTGAATCCACTGGTCTGGTAATCTTGCCAAGTGAATCCCATTTTTCCGTCTCCTAGCAACAAGTTTCCTTGGCTCGCATCCAATCGGGAAAACTGTGGCTTAAACTCGTAGTTGTTGCCTGCCATGATCAAATCCAAGTTGCCGTCGTTGTTTACATCGGTACAGGTAATGTCGCAAATGCAGGAAAGTTGTGCCTTTAGTGGTAAATTTATAATGGTAAATTTCCCCCCACCTTCGTTAATGGCAATTACCGATGCCGAGGTTTCTACCTTTTTTACAATGGATTTGTCCATCACCTCTTTAGGGAAAAGTTGGTGAATGGTACGATGCGCATAGTCCGAAGCCTTGAGGTTTTGCTTTTTGAGCGAGGGCAATTGTCCCGTAAGCTCACTTTTTTGGTGAATTGGGTAATCACCGCCATTTTCTTGCATGGTAACGATTTGCTCTATGGTTCCGTTGTTGTCGTAATCGTTGATGTACATTTTCATTGGGGCATATTCTTTTGGCTTGTAATGAAGGTTCAGGCCTTGGTTGCCCAATATTAAGTCTTGGTCGCCATCACCATCCAAATCTGCGGTTTCCACGGTGTTCCACCATCCGTACAAACTGTCCAATGAGGTGGACATTTTGGTCAATCTTCTACCGGTGTTCTTGTAAATTTTTGGGGTATCCCATTCGGCTGAGACAATTAGATCGCTTTTACCATCACCATCCATATCGATCCATTTGGAATCGGTGACCATTCCAGCATCTTTTAAGTCGTAACCCAAACGTTCCGTTACGTTGGTAAAGGTACCATCTCCCATATTTTCCAAGAGGAGATGGTCCGGGGACACACCATATACGCCAACAACACTCCGTGAACCGATAAAAAGGTCCACATCACCATCGTTGTCATAATCATATGGAGCTATAGTGGAAATATTCTTAAATGTTGATGGCAGTTCGTTTTCCGATTTTGAAAAGTTACCCTTCCCGTCATTTAAGTACAAACGTGCCCTGTAATTACGTTGCCTGCCCACGTCGTTTCCGCCGGAGCCCACGACCAGGTCCATGTCGCCATCGCCATCGGCATCGAAAAAGGTTGCTGCGACATCCTCATGCTCCTTATCCTCTTCAAAGACCGTGTTTTTGTTGAGAGAAACTTTTCCATTTCCCAGGTGGGTGTAAATGGCCCCTGGTTGACCTTTGGCCCCACCGATAAAAAAATCCTCATTTCCGTCGCCATTTACATCTGCCACAGCCAATGATGGTCCTTCTTGCGAAAGTTTATGCGAAATCAGGCCTTCATAATCAAAGTCGTTATAGTTGTCTTCCTTATGTTGGACCATTAGGTTATTGTCCAATTCTGTCAAGAATGATCTTTTGGTTTCTTTTTTAGGAATGGAGTACGTTTCGGTTGCATTGGCGTGGTTCAAGTTAAGTACCTGATTGGCTTGTACATTTTCCAATTTTTGGGTAAGGTCATCTGGCCATATAATGCGGATGGAGTCCAATTTTTCGGATTTCCCCAGTCCGATGGTCATTTCATATTGTACAGAGGACTGGAAACCTCTTGATGGGATCAATTCTTGGTTTAAGATATTTCCATCAAAATAGACCTTGGCCAAAGTGCCTATGGCAAAGGGGTTGTTCTTTGGTCCCTTGAACTTTAGTTGGATGAAGTTGTTGTTCAACTGGGATTCGGTATTGTTCCTATAAATAAAAGCAGGTGTGTTTACGTTGTTGATCACTATATCCAGGTCCCCATCGTTGTCCAAGTCGGCATATGCGGAACCGTTGGAGCGGGTAGGGAGTTCGAAACCCCATTCTTTGTTGGCATTTGTAAAGGAAATGTCGCCATTGTTCTTGTAGGCATAATTGGGCTGTGGGTTCACCGGCATTTTATTGATAATGGAATCAATGGATTCCTTTTTGCCTGTTAAAGCCATTTTTTGGACTATCTCATTGGCGAAGAAATCCACAAAATCCAAATCGGTGAGGTCATGATTGATACCATTGGTGATGAATATGTCCTTAAGGCCATCGTTGTCCATATCGAACATGAGCCCTGCCCAGCTCCAATCTGTGGCATCGATACCACTGTAGTTGGCGACTTCTGAGAAAGTTCCATTGCCGTTGTTGAGCTGTAATGTATTCTGGATGTATTGCTGACCAAAATCCTTGTTCTGCTTGAGGTTAAAAATGTTATATCCCTCAAATTCCATCACGGATTTTACACGATGTTCTTCTTCTGGCAGCATTTCGGTAATAAAGATGTCGTTGTGTCCGTCATTATTAATGTCTGCAATATCAATTCCCATGGCGGAAAGGCTCAAATGCGAGACCCATTCCTTGATTTCTTCATTGAACGTACCATCTTTTTGATTGATGTAGAGATAATCCCTTTCATAGAAATCATTGGAAATATAAATGTCGGGGTAAAGGTCGCCATTAAAATCCGTGACCATTACACCAAGACCGAAACCGATAAGGCTTCCATAGATTCCAGCTTCTTCGCTTACATCCACAAATTTACCATTGTCGTTTCTTAGGAGCATATCGCCAACACCTTTGAAGATGTCCGGAACCCCCTCCCAGTCCTGAGCACGAACTTCGCGCTGCTCTGCGTACCCCAGGCTGCTTACGGGAATATTACTGTTGTTAAGAATATAGACATCCAAATCACCGTCCTTGTCATAATCAAAAAAGGAAGCATGTGTGGTAAAGCCTGTTTTGGCCAAATTGTATTGGTCTGCTCTTTCTGTAAATGTAAGGTCCCCATTGTTGATGTATAGGTCATTGTCGTGGTTGTTGCCTTCCATGTTCCCTGCGTTGCAGACGTATATGTCCAACAAGCCATCGTTGTTAATATCGACCATTACAACCCCGGTGGACCATGGTTTGTTGCCGAGTACACCTGCATTTTCGGAAATATCCTCGAACTTCATGCCCCCTTTGTTCAGGTAGAGCCTGTTAGGTTCCATGTTGCCGGTAAGGTAAATGTCCTGTAACCCATCGTTGTTGATGTCCCCAATGGCAACACCCCCACCATTGTAGAAGTTCCGGTACTTAAAAATGTTGAAGTTTTTCTGATTTTCTACTTTATTGATAAAGTTCACACCTGTTTCCTCTGGTTTTAAAAGTGTGAAAAGAGTCTCGGTGGTGGCTTGTTCCCCCGTTTGATTTTCACTCTTGTTATTACAGGAAGTAAAGGCAAGAACTACAAGGCATGCTGCTATATATTTCAGTTTCATTTAGCGTTTTGTTTTTTTACCAAAAAAATGGGAGCATCATTATTCATCGTGACAATGAATTCTTGGTTCCCATCAATACGTATCATTTCAATTTTTCTGGCAGCACCGGATATTCCCATATTTTCTTTCCAACGTACATCCCCAAATTCATCATTTGTCAATACAAACCCATGTGAAGCGTCCAATCTACCAAGTTGGGTGCTTATCTCAAAATTATTGGTAGCCATTAATATTTCATTAATCCTTTTTTTGCCCATTTTTTATGGTTTTGGACTAAAAAGCAATGCCGCCCTTTTGGATAAAGGACGGCATTAATATTAAACTGCTTAAACTTTAAGTTTAGTACCCAGGATTTTGAACTAGGTTAGGGTTGGATAATAATGCTGTTGCCGGTATGGGGAACAGGTTTACATTATCATCACCACTAATTTCCTTAAGACCCCATGGAGCTGAAAATTGACCAAATCTTACCAAATCATTTCTTCTCCAGAATTCAATAAATAGTTCTCGTGCTCTTTCGTCAAGAAGTGCCTGTTCATCAACACTGCCCAAATCAGGAGTGTCCTCTCTTAAACTTCTTAGCTCGTTGACCATTGCTGTTGGGTTACCTCCCATTCGCATCATTGCTTCGGCCTTCATCAAATGAGCATCGGCATATCTGAAAATAATCTGGTGTTGTCTGTATGAATTCACTTGATCATCCTCATCAGTTGGATCGTAAGGGTGGTATTTGATTACACGAACACCTTCTGCCTCACCGTTACCAACAAGTGATGGAAATTCTTTTTGGAAGACCAATGGCTGGTCTTGTCTGTTGGTCAATGGAGTACCATCCTCATTGTATTGCAGGCCTATTAGGAAACCATATCCAATACCAAGATTCTCACTATTTGCCGTAGCGGCATCAGGTACAAAACCTCTTCTTTCCTCTTGTCCGTCCCCCACATAGTTCGTGTTGGGATCTCCTTCGAAAAGATCGTAGAATTCGGCCAAAGTCGAAAAACCGTTCCATCCACCCCCTGCGTTGTCGGGAGAGTTTTGGTTATAGTGCAGACTGTTCCAGATCCTAGCTCCTAAGTCACTTCTAAGGAACAGAATAGTCTCGCTATCATCGGTAGGCTCAAATATTTGGAAGTATCCTTCTTGAACTGCAAAGCCACTTGCACTGATTTCATCAACCAAATCAATCACATTTTGCATGTCAGCATTGTCAGCAGTGCCAGTGCCTTTATAAACATGCCCGTTCAAGTAAAGTTTGGCCAATAGAAACTTGGCGGCTTCTTGACTTGCCAATCCAACATTTTCCACACCGGGCCCAACAGATGGCAAAGCTGCAATCGCATCCGTCAAATCTGTTTCTATAAAGCTATATGCTTCTAGTCTTGTTAGAACAGTAGGATTAACATCCGGACCTTCATCCACCCCTCTAAAAGGAACAGAACCGAATAGATCCATAACAAAGAACATGTTGAAAGCTCTTAAGAACTTGGCTTGGGCTACAGTGCTGGCATCGGCGCTTGTTGTCTCAATGATCTCAGAAGACCTGAAGATGTTCTGGTTCAAATTGTTCCATGCAGCTTTAATAAAGGCATGGTCCGGAGTCCAGGTATGTGTGTGCAATTGTCTCCAAACACCGTTATCTCCCCAGTCTGTTCCCCTTGTAGGGACCAACAGCTCATCGGAAGTTACTTCAGATAACGAGTACATGCTTTCTTGGGTGGCGAAATCGCCCCCAACTTTGTTGTACAAATCGTTCAATGCAATGGAAGGATTCGATACTCCAGAAAACCCAGTGTCTCCTGTGTCTTCACTAATTAAGGAGTCTGTTTCTTCAATTTCCAAATCGGTACAAGAGAAGGTAAGACCTAATATAAAGAGTGAAGCAAAAACAATTTTTTTATATGTTTCTAGTTTCATGCTTATTTTTTTTTAAAAAGTTACGCTAAAGCCAAAAGTGTATGTTCTTGGCCTTGGGAATGATGAGTAATCGATACCGGCGATCGGCAGACCGTTCAAAAGGTCGTCGGATGCTGGGGTAACACTTACTTCAGGGTCTAAACCACTGTAATCAGTGATTACAAAAAGGTTCTGGCCTGTGATGCTCAACCTCATTGTTTTGAATAGGCCATCACCAGAAAGGGGCACGTTGTACCCTATCGAAGCTGTTTGTAACCTGACAAAATCACCTTTCTCCAAGAATCTTGTAGAAACAGAAGCTTCTGCAAATCGGCTTTCCTGTCCCGCCAAGTCCACTACATCTTTAATAACATTGTTACCGCTTCCAATAGCACCTGCCGTAAAGAAGGCATTAGCGGTGTTGTTATAAATGTAATTTCCAAATTGTCCTGTGAAGTACAAAGATGCATCCCAGTTTTTATAGTTTGCTGAAGTCGAGAAACCTCCTGTGAAATCGGGCAGAGCACTTTTGCCAACAAACTGTTGGTTGTCCGTACCACCCTCGTGAACAGGGTTTCCATTCTCATCAAACCCAGTGAACTCCCTTAAATAGAAAGAATAAAGAGGTTGTCCAGACTGTAAACGTTGTGCGAAAGCGTTGGTAAGACCGGCACCTCTAATTGTTCCAGCAGGAATGGCTCCATCAAAATCTTGAATTTCGTTTTTGTTGTACGCCATGTTAAAACCTGCGGTCCAGAAGAAGTCCTCACCTTGGATAATATCATAATTAAGGGAGAATTCCACACCTTGGTTCAAGACCATTGCATCCAAGTTCTGGAAAAAGAATGGTTGTGGGGATGGCTGCGCAGCTTCAACGCTGAGCAATAAATCTCTTGTTTCTTTACGGTACACATCCACGCTACCATTTAAACGGTCGTTGGCAAAACCAAAGTCGATACCAACACCGTATTGTGTTGTTTCCTCCCACTTAAGGTCAGGATTGGCAAAATCCACAGTGCTAGTACCAGGTACATTAACGGCACCACCGTCACCTATACTTCCTTCCGAGTATCTTTCCCTTCTTACAAACCTACCGTAGCCAATACCATCTTGGTTACCTGTAATACCGTAGCTCAATCTTAATTTAAGGGTAGATACGGCATCTCCTATAAAATCCTCTTCGTTGATTTTCCAAGCAAAGGCTGCGGATGGAAAAATACCATACTTGTTGTTTTCACCAAAACGGGAAGAACCATCTGCTCTTACGGTTGCTGTGAACAAATATTTATTGGCCAAGGTATAGTTGACCCTTCCAAAGAAAGATTGAAGTTCATCTGTGTTATCAAATGTGTCGGCAAACAATGCCCTTACATCAACCCCTGAGGTTTCACCTAAAAACTCTGTTTCCGGTGTCTCTGTGAACAATCGGTTCACGAAAAGTCCATTGGGATTATTGGGTACATCGAATGAGTATCCGTACTGTTGGTAATTCCCTGAAATCATGGATTCAAGAGTGGCAGCTGAATTGAAAAGATCTCTTGGCATTTGATTAAGGTCTGCTGATGCATATCCCCATCCCTCTATATTTCTTCCTCTTCTATTGAAATCCTGATAAGAGAAACCTGCCAAGGCATCCAAATTGGAATTGTCAAACTCCTTGGTATAATTTAATGTGGCTTCCAATAGGCGGTTCTCATTTATAAGGTCGTTCAATGCACCTCTACCATTATTACCGGCACCAAGTGCCACGTTGAAGGACTCAGAAGTCAAAGAGGCCTCTCTTTTAGAGTCTGATTTATCGTAACCAACAGTAACTTTTCCCGTCAATTCGCTTGTAATATCATATTCAGCGGAGAAATTGACCAATACACGATCAGTGTACGTCATACTCTGCCAGTTGTTCAAAAGGTTCAATGGATTGATCCTATCCCCAGGATTGAAGTCTGGATTGGCTGGCCAAGTAGGGTTGGCCGCATAAGAAGCTCCCAGCAAGTCCCCAGTAGATCCGGCACTACCACTCAATGGAGGTGCTTCGTCATTCACCCTCGAAAGTGTACCCTGCAAATTAAGACGTAACTTGTCTTCCAAGAATCGGTGAGTGGCATTAAGTCTTCCGGTAATTCTTTCCTGAGAAGATTTTTCGATTACCCCAAATTGCTTTCCATAGTTAAAGGTTGCCCTTACGTTACCGGAACCGTAATTTTGGGAATAAGCCAAGTTATTATTGGTGGAAGCTGTAGACCTTGTAACAAGATTTTGCCAATCTGTATTTCCTCCGGCATTAATAGCTTGTCCTCCGAATGTATCAACTGCAGAAAGGAATTCAGAGGCGTTAAGAATGTCAAAACTTTCAGCAGGCGTGGAGTAGCTCAAATCAGAAGAATATTCCCAAGTTCCGCCTCTTGCACCAGTTTTACCACTTTTAGTGGTAATGATAACAACACCATTGGCACCCCTGGAACCATATATTGCTGTTGCAGAAGCATCCTTAAGGATACTCATGCTTTCAATATCATTAGGGTTAAGGAAACTCAACGGGTTTCTTGCCGAGCTGGACCCAACACCAATGTTTGTTCCTTCGGATGAAGTGTCACCAGAAGGTAACGGAACTCCATCAACTACAAATAAAGGATTATTGTTGGACCTTACCGAAGAGGTACCCCTAATCCTAATGGCGACACCGGAACCGGGCTCCCCACTACCTTGTGCTATCTGAACACCAGCGGTTTTACCTTGGATCAATTGTTCTGGTGAGGAAATAACCCCTTTGTTAAAATCCTCCGAGGTAACGGCCGATACAGCACCTGTTGCATCCTTTACGGTAGTTTGGCCGTAACCTATAATTACAACCTCGTCCAAAGCTTGAGCATCTTCGGCCAAGGTAATATCAATGGAAGACTGTCCATTGACTGCGATTTCTTGGGTCTTGTAACCGATGTAGCTAAAAACCAAGGTAGCGGCACCTTCCACATTGTTAAGTGTGTAGTTACCGTCAAAGTCGGTCTGCGTACCGTTGGTAGTACCTTTTACCAATACGCTTGCCCCTGGCAAAGGTCCGTTCGCATCCGAAACGGTACCTGATACTGTTTGAGCTTTTACCAACCCAAAGCACAGAAATGCCCCGAGCATTAAAAAGCTCCTTAGTAGCGTAATCTTCATAAATAATTAATTTTAAGTTTAGTTAATTTTAATTCAAGTGTTAAACATATATAAAAAAAAGATTAATCTAAATTTAAGTATATTGCGATATTCAACGAAAACGGTTTCGTGTTGACAACTTTATGAAGTGTAGATTTCACAAATTTAAATCTGTATATTTGTTTAATTCCTGATCAAGATTGCGGGAATTGAGAAATCAGCAATAACTCCACTAATATAGCAATTTTATTTTTTGAGCAATATTTTTGTTGATGTAACTCAGCAAATAGGTTTGCCATGATAATAAATATGTAGGGTGTCCTGTTTCATTATTGAGTAATTTTCGATACCAAATTAGATCATCACAAAAATACAGTATAGTTGAAAGCCAAGATTACCTTAAAAGATATAGCAAGAGAGCTTGAAGTATCCATTTCAACCGTTTCCAAAGCATTAAAGAACAGCGAGGAGATAAGCAGGGATACCAAGGAAAAAGTACAGGCGTTTGCTAAGCTTTACAATTACAAGCCCAATAACATAGCCATTAGCCTAAAGAACAAGAGGACCAAGAATATCGGGGTCGTAATTCCGGACATCGTCCATCATTTTTTTACTACCGTTATACGTGGTATCGAAAAATATGCGAATGCTCGTGGATACAATGTAATTGTTTGTCTTTCTGAAGAATCCTTTGACAAGGAAGTCATTAATATGGAGATGCTGGCCAATGGGAGCATAGACGGTTTTATCATGTCCCTTTCTTCCCAAACTCAAGAAAAAGGGGATTACAACCATTTAAAGGAAGTTACCGAACAAGGTATTCCCGTGGTGCTTTTTGATAGAATTACCCACGAGGTGGATTGTGATAAAGTGATCATAGATGATGAACTTGGTGCTTATCAGGCCACGAAAAAGTTTATAGACCAGGGAAAAAAGAAGATAGCTCTAATAACAACGGACGATTATCTCAGTGTGAGCAAAGCCCGAACAAAGGGATATTGGAAAGCATTGGAGGAAAGTGAATTGGATGCAGATCAATCCATGATACTGAAAATGCCGTCCATGGAAATGGACGAAGAGGCCATTAAAACCTTTTTGGGCAACAAAGAGCCCGATGCCGTTTTATGTGTGAATGAAATCTTTGCGGTGTGCGGTATGCGATTTGTCCAGAAAAAAGGATTGAGGATACCGGAAGACATAGCATTTATAGGCTTTACCGATGGAGTTTTGTCCAAATATGCCAATCCAAGCCTTACCGTTGTGGCGCAGCATGGAGAAAAAATGGGCGAAGAGTCAGCTAGAATGCTAATAGAAAAGGTAGAAAGCGAGGCGGAAGAAGAGACCTATCAGACCAAAATCCTGGAGCCTACCTTGGTCATAAGGGATTCTATTGCTCATTGACCTAAGCCAACTGGCCCAATATCTTAAAAATGAGAACAATATTCGGCCATATTTTATTCCTGGCATTTGCCACCTTATCTTCGTGCAAAGATAAACCGGACCATAAGACCGCCCCTCTGCCTATGAAAAAGAAAGAAGTAGTCTACCAGGTATTTACCCGACTCTTTGGAAATACCAATACGACCAACAAACCATGGGGCACCCAAGAAGAAAATGGGGTTGGTAAATTCGCTGACTTTTCAGATAAGGCATTGGCGGAAATAAAAGATTTGGGAGTTACCCATATTTGGTACACAGGAGTGCCCCACCATGCCGTAATCGCAGATTATACCGATTATGGGATCTCCAACGACGACCCCGATGTGGTTAAGGGAAGGGCCGGTTCCCCCTACGCGGTAAAGGACTACTACAATGTAAATCCCGATTTGGCCATTGACCCCGCAAATCGTTTGGAAGAGTTCAGGGAATTGATCAAAAGAACCCATAGGGCAGGTTTAAAAGTCATAATTGACATTGTTCCCAACCATGTGGCCAGAAGTTACAAAGGACGGACAAATCCTGAAGGAGTGGAAGATTTCGGGGCATCCGACGATACTTCAAAGGAATATGACCTCAACAACAATTTTTACTATATCCCGGGCGAAGACTTCAAGGTTCCGGAATGGCAAGAGGGGTATCTGCCCTTGGGCGGGGAGGAAAATAGGCTGGCAGATTCAAAATTTGAGGAGTTTCCCGCAAAATGGACAGGTAATGGTTCCCGATTGGCCCAGCCCCATTTCAATGATTGGTACGAAACCATAAAGGTCAACTATGGGGTTCGACCTGATGGAACCAAGGACTTTGAGGAACTTCCAGAAGAGTATCGCCAAAAAGAACATAGGGAACACTACGAATTTTGGAAGGATAAAGAATTGCCCGATTCGTGGCACAAATTCAAGGATATTACCCAATATTGGTTACGTTTTGGTGTGGACGGGTTCCGTTTTGATATGGCCGAAATGGTTCCGGTGGAATTTTGGAGCTATCTCAATTCCAATATCAAAATGATAGCCCCAGATGCGTTCCTATTGGCCGAAGTGTACAATCCGGGACTGTACCGCGATTATATTGAGAAGGGCAAAATGGACTACCTATATGATAAGGTAGAACTATATGATGGCATAAAGCATATTATGAAGGGGTACGGTTGGACGGACCACATCCCCGTAGTACAAAAAGGGATGGAGGACATAGAGGACCATATGCTCCACTTTTTGGAAAACCACGACGAGCAGCGTATCGCCAGTCCCGATTTTGTGGGGAACGCCCAATTGGGAAAACCGGCCATGGTGGTTTCAGCTACCATTGGTACCTCGCCCACCATGGTTTATTTCGGTCAGGAAGTAGGTGAGCCGGGAGCAGAAGATGCCGGGTTCGGGAAGCCTACAAGAACATCCATTTTTGATTACATCGGGGTGCCGCACCACCAACGATGGCTCAACAACAAAAAGTTTGATGGAGGACAATTATCGGAAGAAGAGAAAAAATTAAGGGATTTTTATAAACGGCTCCTAAACTTCACTATAAACAGTGAGGCGTTGATGGGCAAATACCAGGAAATCCACTTTTATAATAAGGAGAACACCAAGGGGTATGATCATCGAGTGCTTTCCTATGTGCGTTGGAGCGAAAATGAAAAACTGATCATTCTTTCTAATTTTGATGAGCACAAAAACTATTCCTTCGAACTTAAAATACCTGAAGATGTAGTGGCCCAATGGCAATTAAAAGACGGTGGATATCCGCTAAGTGAGGAACTTTATGGAACGCTCAAGGCCGACATGGACGTTACTGATGAACAGGGCAAAATCCAGCTGGAATTGGCGCCACTCCAATCCTATATTTTTAATGTTATGGATTGATCCATCTTTTTTCATTTTCAAATTGTATTTTTAATTTTTAAAACCAAACCAAAATGAACAAGACCCTACTCACAGCTCTTGGAACTTTTCTACTTTTAATCAGTTGCGAAATGAAAACATCCAAACCATTGGTCATTGGGCACAGAGGGGCCATGGGCCACGAAACGGAGAATACCTTGGCCTCCGTTCAGAAAGCGTTGGACCTTGGTGTGGATATGATAGAAATTGATGTATTTAAAATTAAAAGCGGCGAAATTGCAGTTTTTCATGATAAAAAAGTGGATAGACTGGCCAATGGGGGCGGTAATATTGAAGAGTACGATATTATTCAGCTAAGGCAGCTTATTTTGGATGGTGGACATAAGATTCCAATGCTTCAGGATGTTCTGAAAAAGATAGACAATCAAGTTGTTTTGAACATAGAACTAAAGGGAGCGGGAACTGCCGATAGGGTGAATCATATTATAGATTACTATACCAAAAATAAGGGGTGGAGCCCAGAGAATTTTGTGATTTCAAGTTTTAATTGGGACGAACTGAGAGCTATGAGGTCCCATAACACAGATATAAAAATTGCTATCTTGACCTCACAAGACCCTCTTGAGGCAATTGATGTGGCCAAAGAGCTGAATGCAGTTGCCATTAATCCGCATTTTGAAACACTGACCCAAGAGAATACGGCAAAAATTCAAGAAGAAGGACTAAAAGTATACACTTGGACGGTCAACGAGCCCGAGGATATTAAAAAAATGACCGAGTTCGGGGTCGATGGCATTATTACCAATTATCCGGAACGGGCGAGATAATGTACGACGTCATAATTGTTGGGGGCGGTGCAGCAGGATTTTATGCGGCAATACAAATGGCGGAACGCTCGCCACAACTTAATATCGCCATTTTTGAACGCGGCAAAACCGTACTTTCCAAAGTAAAGGTTTCCGGAGGTGGTCGCTGCAATGTGACCCACGGAGAATTTCTTCCCAAGGAATTGACCACTAATTACCCCAGGGGGGAAAAGGAACTTCTGGGGCCGTTCCATACATATGCCCCAATGGATGTTATGGCTTTTTTCCAAGAGCGTGGCGTCCCCCTCAAAATAGAGGATGATGGTCGCGTTTTTCCGAAAAGCGACTCTTCCCAAAGCATTATCGACTGTCTGGTGGGCGAAGTGGAGAGATTGGGCGTGAAAGTATTAAAGAATAGCTCGGTAAGGACCATAAACAAAACAGATGAGGGTTGGCAGATCACGACCATGAACAAGCATTACCTGGCCAAAAAATTGTTGCTCACTACAGGCAGTAATCCTAAAATCTGGAAACAATTGGAGAATTTGGGGCATCAAATAGTTGCTCCTGTACCCTCCTTGTTTACATTCAATATCAACGATAAAAGGATCCAGGGCATCCAGGGCATAAGTACCTATGCCACTGTTGAGGTGTTGCCGAGGAAGACTTTCCATATCGATAAAAAGAGCCTGAACCTAAAAAGTAAAATTAAAGAAGAACCTATCCTATTTTCTGATGGGCCTCTTTTGATAACCCACTGGGGATTGAGCGGCCCCGCCATTTTGAAGCTTTCCGCATGGGGAGCTAACATATTGCACGATTACAATTATTCTTTTAGAATAAAAGTGAACTGGTTGCCCGATTACACCACAGAATCCATGGAAGCCTACCTCAAGGAATTAAAAGAAGTAGAAGCCAGGAAGACCATTGCGCGCACTAATCTCACCGAGCTTCCCAAGCGTTTATGGAAACGATTGGTGGAGGCGGCCAACATTGCTCCTGATGAACGCTGGGGCGACATAAATAAAGAGCAACTAATGGCATTGGCCGAGCAGTTGACCGCATCCTCATTTAAAGTGGAAGGCAAGAGTACCTTCAAGGAAGAGTTCGTTACCGCAGGTGGAGTGGATTTAAAGGAAATCAACTTTAAGACCTTCGAGAGCAAATTGCATCCCAATCTCTACCTTGCAGGGGAAATCATCAATGTGGATGCCATCACCGGAGGGTTCAACTTTCAAAATGCATGGACAGGTGCCTATATTGCCGCCAAAGCCATTGCTTCTTAAAGATTATTGCAAGGCCAAAGCGATCAAAGCGGCTATGGATGCGCCCAAAATAGGTCCAACAACTGGAACCCAGGCATAGCCCCAGCCGTTGCCCCCCTTATTCTTTAAAGGCAATAGTGCATGAACGATTCGTGGGCCCAGATCCCTTGCAGGGTTAATGGCATACCCGGTGGTACCTCCCAAGGAGAGGCCTATGCCCCATACGATCAAGGAAACCGGCAAAGCCCCTAACGAGCCCAAGCCGATAATGGTATCGTCGGTGGATAGTACGGCATCGGTAAAATAAAGTACGGCAAAAACCAGAACAAACGTGCCCAAAATCTCGGAAAATAGGTTTGTCAATGTATTTGGAATGGCCGGTGCGGTGCAGAATACTCCTCGTTTGGTGCCGCCGTCCTGGGTAGCATCAAAATGCTCTTTGTTTACCAGCCAAATGCAAAATGCAGCGAACATCGCGCCAATAAATTGGGCCAAAATATAACTTGGGACATCGCTCCAAGGGAATTCGCCCGCAACGGCCAATCCAATGCTTACCGCAGGATTTATGTGTGCACCGCTATACGGGCCTGCAACCACAACGCCGGTATACACGGCAAAAGCCCAGCCTGTGGTAATCACGATCCAGCCGGAGCCGTTTCCGTAGGTTTTTTGAAGGGATACGTTGGCATTAACGCCACATCCGAGTACCATCAACAAAAAAGTACCTACAATTTCAGATACAAAAGGAGTCATATAAAGGAAATGTTAGGGTTTATCTTATTTAAAAATCAAGGGTTCTCCGTCCAGAACTCCAACGCTTTTATGGCCTTGTACCAACCTTTGATGCCCTGCTCAATGGCTTCACGCTGATCTGTCGGTTTAAAATGTACATCGGTCTGCCAAATATCCTGTATTTCTTCTGGGCTTTCCCAATAACCAACGGCCAATCCAGCCAAATAGGCTGCACCCATTACAGTGGTTTCCACAATTTTGGGCCGTACGGTAACGGTGTTCAATACATCGGCCTGAAACTGCATAAGCATATCGTTTACGGTGGCTCCGCCATCAACCCGTAATTCTTTTATGGAAATACCAGAATCTGCCTCCATTGCTTTGAGGATATCCATGGTCTGGTAGGCAATCGATTCCAACGCGGCTCTTGCAATATGGGCATCGGTACTTCCCCGGGTAAGTCCGAATATGGTTCCCTGGGCCTTTTGGTTCCAGTGCGGGGCTCCCAATCCTGCGAAGGCGGGAACAAAAACAACCCCTTCGGTATGGTCCACCGAACTGGCAAGTTTTTCCACTTCCGAAGAGGTTTTAATGATATTCAGGCTGTCCCGCAGCCATTGCACCACCGCACCGGCAATAAAAATGCTTCCCTCTAGCGCGTAGTTGGTTTGTCCATTAATTTTCCATGCAACGGTGGTAAGTAGGTTGTTGTCGGAAACAATTGGTTTTTCCCCAATGTTCATCAACATAAAACAACCGGTGCCATAAGTGTTTTTTACCATGCCCTTTTTGGTGCACATTTGTCCGAACAAGGCGGCTTGCTGGTCCCCTGCAATCCCCGCGATCGGAATTGGCGTGGCAAATAAATTAGGTGTTGTTTTTCCATAGACTTCGCTGGATTGCTTCACTTCGGGGAGCATACTTTTGGGGATCGTCAGCAACTCCAAAAGCTCATCGTCCCAATCCATGGTATTGATATTGAACAGCATGGATCGGCAAGCATTGGTCACATCCGTTATGTGAAGCCCGCCATCGGTCATTTTCCAAATAAGCCATGAATCTATGGTTCCCATGATTAAATCACCGGCTTCCGCTTTTTCTCTTGCCCCATCTACATTATCCAGAATCCATTTTACCTTGGTTCCGGAGAAATAGGAATCGATGACCAGACCGGTTTTTTCTCGAATCAAATCGGATTTACCTTCTTTTTTCAACTGATCACAATAATCTGCCGTACGTTTATCTTGCCAAACTATGGCATTGTAAACCGGCTCGCTCGTGTTTCTGTCCCACACCACAACAGTTTCCCGCTGGTTGGTAATGCCGATAGCGGCCATTTGAGATGCCTTTAATCCTTTTTTGCTGACGGCTTCTGCGGCCATTCCAGCTTGGGTGGACCAAATCTCATCGGGGTCGTGTTCCACCCATCCAGGTTTCGGAAATATTTGTGTGAATTCTTTTTGTGCTACGGAAATAATGGTTCCCTTTTTGTCAAAGACCACGGCACGGGAACTGGTGGTGCCTTGGTCCAAGGCAAGGATATATTGATTCATTTTGTTAATTTAAGCGCGTTTGAATTTACTAAAATTAATCCGGGTTTGGAATCCAATAGTATGGGGAATACATATATAGCTTTATTGAGGGGAATCAACGTAAGTGGTCAAAAAAAGATAAAAATGGCGGATTTGAAGCAGATTTTGCAGGAAAACGGTCTAAAAGACGTGAAAACCTACATCCAAAGCGGTAATATTGTTTTTGATAGTGACCAGACGGACAAGAATAAACTTCAGAAAAAAATAATAAAAACCATTGATGACCATTTCGGATTTGATGTGCCGACCTTGGTCCTTCGGCAAGAAGACATCAAATCAATTTTGAAAGCCAATCCGTATTTGAAACAAGCGGAGGAAACCAAGCTATATTATGTTTTGCTAAAAAGTCCTCCCAAAGCGGAATTGGTGGAAAAGTTCAATCAGCTTCAGTTCGAAAATGAAGGGTTCCATATTACCAAACGCTGCGTATATCTATTGTGCAAAAATGGCTATGGAAAGGCAAAACTCAATAATAACCTTCTTGAGAACAAACTCAAAGTCGAGGCCACGACCCGAAATCATAAAACGATGTTGAAATTACTGGAAATGGTATCTTCCTAAGCGTTGAGCTCCCAAATTTTATAGTTGAGTGCTGCAGCAAATCCAACCCAAAGTAGATAAGGAACCATTAATATTGCAGCCGTTTTACTGATGACCTTAAACCATTTTATGGTAAGTATGATCATCGTTAACAAGGCCAAGATCACGATCATTCCCCCCACTGGATTTTTGAGCCCAAAAAAAACAATGCTCCATAAGGCATTGAGCAATAATTGAAATACAAAGTGGTACAATGCCGTCTTCACCCAAATATGGTGATATCCTTTGGACCAAACAATGCCCGCAGCCACCCCCATCATAATATATAATGCGGTCCACACCGGGGCAAAAAGATAATTTGGAGGCGTAAACGAAGGCTTGTTCAGGGTGAGGTACCAATCATTTACAGAGCTTTGGGTAGCAATGCTTGCCAAAAAACCAATGGCAAGGCAGACCAAAACGCTCAGGGCTATGTAAACAATTCTTTTTTTCATGGTTGGCGCAACTTCGACTAAAATAAGCATTTATTTGCATCCAATTTCCAGTAAGTTTGTCGCTGCTTATATTTGTTGAAATAATCCATTCCCCATGACGGAAAATGATTTTTTGCCTGGAGACTATCAAAACTCGCCCGAGAAAGGCAAGGCCACCTGGAAAGCACCAAGCAATATTGCCCTTGTGAAATATTGGGGAAAGCGTCCCGTTCAAATGCCCGCCAACCCATCCATTAGCTTGACATTGGATGTTTGTGCAACGAGAACTTCCGTTTCTTTTGAGAAAAGGGACAACAAGGAGGGTTTTTCCTTTGATTTATTTTTTGAGGGAAATCCCAAGGCCGATTTTAAACCAAAGATCTATACTTTTTTGGAGCGAATTGAGATGTATCTTCCTTTTTTGAAGGAATATCACTTTACGATAGAAACCTCAAATTCCTTCCCGCATAGCAGTGGAATTGCTTCGTCGGCGAGCGGCATGGCAGCACTGTCTTTATGCTTGATGGATATCGAAAGGCAACTGGACCCTGCCATGGATCAAGCGTCCTTTTTTACCAAAGCTTCGTACTTGGCCCGTTTGGGTTCTGGAAGTGCTTGCCGAAGTATTAAGGGAAATCTGGTTCAATGGGGGAAGCACGGCAACATTCCAGAAAGTTCCGATGCATACGGAATCGAATACCCGTTCGAGGTGAATCCTGTTTTTAGGAGCTATTGCGATACCATCTTGTTGGTGCACAAGGGGCAAAAGCAAGTAAGTAGCACGGTCGGCCATCAATTGATGCACGCTCACCCGTATGCCAAGAATAGATTTCAACAGGCATTTGACCATCTGGACAAGCTAAAACCTGTTTTGGCAAGTGGCGATTTGGGGGAATTCATCAAACTAGTGGAAAGCGAGGCACTGACCCTGCACGCTATGATGATGACCAGTATGCCCTATTTTATATTGATGAAACCGGATACCTTGGAAATCATCAATAAGATTTGGGCATACCGCAAAGAGACCAAAACCCCAGTTTGTTTTACATTGGATGCAGGCGCCAATGTACATTTGTTGTATCCCTCCTCCGTTAAGAAAAAAGTATTGAATTTTATAGAGGATGAATTGGCCGAACATTGCGAAAACGGCCAGTATATCCACGACCAAGTAGGCGAGGGAGCTATCAAAATAAACACTTAAAAATGAACAGCTAAGCTGTTTTTTTACGTTATTTGCCAAGATTTTAGGCGGACGGGAGCAGTTTTTTATGGATAAAATCGATTTGTTTATCGATGTTTGTCAAATATTAAACAAAATTTGTTTGTATCTTAGTAGTATCATATGAAAGGTCCATTATTTTATTCCAAGATATTATTGTTCGGGGAGTACGGCATTATCAAAGACTCCAAAGGACTATCCATACCTTATAATTTTTTTAAGGGGGCGCTCAAAAGGGACAAAAACGATTCCCAAATGGCCCAAGCATCCAACAAAAGTTTGAAGGCTTTTGCCGAATACTTGAAAAACCTTGAACTCGAAAATCCTGGGTTGGTTTCTTTTAACATTGAAGCTTTGGAAAAAGATGTAGCTGATGGAATGTATTTTGACAGTTCCATTCCGCAAGGTTATGGAATTGGGAGTAGTGGTGCATTGGTCGCTGCAATTTACGACCGCTATGCTACCGATAAAATCACGGTACTGGAAAACCTTACTCGTGAAAAACTACTTCAATTGAAGGGGATTTTCGGTAAAATGGAATCCTTCTTCCACGGTAAATCTTCCGGATTGGATCCCTTGAACAGTTATTTGAGTTTGCCGATACTGATCAATTCCAAGGATAATATCGAATCAACCAGTATACCTTCCCAAAACACAGAGGGAAAAGGAGCCGTGTTTTTGTTGGATAGTGGTATGACGGGAGAGACCGCACCCATGGTACAATTGTTTATGGAGAACATGAAGCAGGAAGGGTTCCGAAATATGATCAAGAACCAGTTCATAAAGCATACCGATGCGTGTGTGGAAGACTTTTTGAACGGCAATGTAAAATCCTTGTTCGGGAACCTAAAACAACTTTCGCATGTGGTCTTTGACCACTTTAAGCCCATGATCCCGTCCAAGTTCCACCAACTATGGCAAAAAGGTATCGAGACCAACGATTATTACCTTAAGCTTTGTGGTTCTGGAGGCGGCGGATATATTTTGGGATTTACCCAAGACCTGGAAAAGGCCAAAAAAGCACTCAAAGGCTATAATCTGGAGGTAGTGTACAACTTCTAAAAGCAAATCCATGCTTAGTAGAAAAAACAAACTCTTGCTGTTTAAGCTGTTGAGTCTGTTTTCGGTGGTCAGGGGTTACAACATCCTGGTAATCACCTTGGCGCAATATTTGGCGTCTATCTACATATTGGCCCCCGATATTCCCTTGGGCAATGTAATTCTGGATTTAAATCTGTTCCTGATCGTTACCGCTTCCGCACTTACCATTGCCAGCGGGTATATCATCAACAATTTTTACGATGCGGAAAAAGATTTGATCAATAAGCCCACCAAAAGTATGTTGGACCGTTTGGTTAGCCAGCGCTTTAAATTGACCACCTATTTTCTGCTCAACTTTTTGGCCGTTTTTGCCGCAAGTTATATTTCGTTCAAGGCGGTCTTATTTTTTTCTGCCTATATTTTTGGTATTTGGATTTATTCTCACAAGCTCAAGCGTATACCTTTTGTCGGTAATTTGGTATCCTCCACTTTGGCCATCGCACCATTTTTTGTAGTTTTTGTGTACTACCAGAACTTTCAGACCGTAATTTTTGTGCATGCGCTTTTCTTGTTTCTGTTGATTTTGGCCCGCGAAATGATCAAGGATTTGGAAAACATGGCAGGTGATATGGCGCAGAACTACAAGACCATTCCCCTAATTTATGGTTCCAAGGTATCAAAATCCATAATTTCCTGTTTGATTGGCCTTACCTTGGTTCCCGCACTTTTATTGATAAAAACCTTTGATGTCGGGTACATGCATTACTATTTTATGGCCTGTGTGGCGCTGTTGATCTTTTTCTTGGCATTGCTATGGAAAGCCGAGGGTAAAATGCATTATGTATGGCTGCACAACATCATCAAGTTTATAATTGTGGCCGGGGTTTTTAGCATCCTCTTGATTGATGTGGATGTGGTTCTGAACCGGATCTTGTAATTATTTGTTCTATAGGTTTTTTGGAACTTAAAAAGATTACATTTGCAAAAAAATCGACTGATGGCGAAATCAGACAATAACAGGGGTAAAAGGCCTTCCAAAAACTTTAAGGGCGGTGAAAGAAAAAAGCCGTTCAACAAAAATTTTTCATCAAGACCCAAGCAGAATACACCTCGCAAAACATCCAATCCGGACGAGATTCGTTTGAACCGCTACATTGCCAATGCAGGAATCTGTTCCCGAAGGGAAGCGGATACCTATATTGCTGCCGGAAATGTTACCGTAAACGGGAAAACCGTGACCGAGATGGGCTACAAGGTAAAACGTTCCGATGATGTCCGTTTTGATGGGAAACGACTCAGTTTGGAAAAAAAGGAGTATGTATTGTTGAACAAACCCAAGAACTTCATTACCACAACAAGTGATGAAAAGGGACGCCGTACGGTGATGGAACTGATTTCGAGCGCATCGAACAACCGGTTATTGCCCGTTGGACGATTGGATAGAAATACCACTGGTCTGCTACTCTTTACCAACGATGGCGACCTCACCAAAAAACTAACGCACCCTACGCACAACGTACGCAAAATTTACCATGTGCATTTGGATAACAACCTTGGTCTGGGCGACCTCCATAAAATTGAGGCAGGTCTGGAACTGGAGGATGGTCCCATTACCGTAGATAGTGTGAGTTACATCCAAGGTGCACCAAAGCGCGAGGTCGGGGTAGAAATCCATAGTGGGAGAAACCGAATTGTACGCCGAATTTTTGAGCATTTGGGCTATAACGTTGCCAAACTTGATCGTGTGGTCTTTGCTGGATTGACCAAAAAGGATCTGCCACGTGGACACTGGAGGCACTTGACCGAGCAGGAGGTCATCAATTTGAAGAATATAAGGTAGTTCCAAATAAGGATTTGAAACTTATGGATAAAACTGCAAAGTAAAAAAGAAAGCTTTTTCATGTTAGTTTTTATGCGAGTTATAAAACACCAATTAACTATAAAACATTGGAAAAGATTTAGTTCAAATATACATTTTGCCGGTCGATAGGACCTGTCCTTTATCACCGGTTAAACCAATAGGTGAATTTGAGCGTCAACGACCATAAATTTCCTTCAAGTGGCGATAGTTGTTCATTGTTGTTGAAGACCAAAAACAAATCCGAAGCGGGAGAATAGCGCCATTGCAATCGGGAGTTGATGCCAAAATTATTGATCTGTTCATTGTATTGGAAAAGGGTGTTCCAAAACAATTTATTGGTAAAAGTGATGTCCGCTTCGGTGCCCACAAGCCAAAAATCGGTGGTATACCATGGTTCGGGCAAATCAAGATTGTTATAGCTAAGGACAGCGCCCAAACTCACGTAGGGCTGAAAACGATATCCCAGTTCGGCATTCAGGTTGGTTCGGTATCCCCCAGAAAAATAGCGGCCCAATCGGGTGGTCAGATTATAGGTGAACAGATTTTTGGGACGCGAATTATAAGAGAGGTATACCCCGTTCCAGTGGTGTCGGGTACCGGTTGCCAATTCCTCCTTGTTTGTGTTGGTGGGGTCGAAAGGGGCCAATAGCTGTACGTATTCATTAAAAACATCGACACCTAACGAACTACGGTCCATAAAGTTTACCGCATACCCCAGAATGGAGACATAATCTGTGGAATTCATGTTAGGGTCAAAATAATAGAAACCGGTGTATTGGGGCCCATGACTCACTACGGTTTCACTGGCCGGTAAAAATAAATGGCCAACGGAACCTTCGAGTTTGATGTAATTCTTGCGTGGAACAAAACCCACCTCGGAGGTAAAGTCGTCCGATATATATTCTTGTTGAACCCGCCAGTTCCATTTGCGGCTGTTGAAGGCTAGATGAGCGCCTTGCGCAATACCAGTATAGGATGGGTCAGGACCAAAAGATTGGAGCATAAATACCTTTCCATTGTACTTGTTGTCCGCAGAGGCCAGATTATATTCCAGTCCAAGGTTCCTATTGAATTTCGTGTGTTGTGTTTGAAGACTATCGGCCAACGAATTATAATCCAAAGATTCCTTGTTCACGAACATTAAGCCAATATTGGAGCGTGAAAATACTTTTTGTTGCAACGAAAGCACAGCAAAGTTTTGACCGGGCAGTCCCGTTTGGTCCATTTTGTCGGTCTGCATGTCCATCATGCCCAAACGAAGGTTTCGGTTGATGTTGCCACTTACCCTTGCCCCGGCAATTATGGGCACGCCCAATCCTATTCTTCGTGAAAAGAAGGGACGTATCTCATCATAACCAAAACTGGCGAAAAGGTCGGCATTTTCCAGAAAGAACTGACGCCTTTCGGGGAAGAAGAGCTCAAATCGGTTCAAATTAGCTACTTGACGGTCCGCTTCTACCTGTGAAAAGTCCGGATTGATGGTCAAATCTAGATTTAAAGATGAGGTGAGCCCCAGTTTTACATCACCACCAACTTTAAATTCGTTGTCATAGGTGATGTTATCTATGCTCGAACTGCCAACAGTGCCCAATACATAGGGGATTATGGAATAATTGAGTCCCTGTTTTGGAGGTGGGCTATCCCAGACCATGGTACCGGTATAGGCCAAAGATGCCGTTGGGAACTGCCTGGGAATGGGGGTCCAGCTCGATTTTTCGTTGGTGCTCAAATCCAATCGGGAAAAGTTCACGCCCCATTGGGTCACATCCTTTTCGTATCGGATGGATTTAAAGGGAATGGCCATTTCCACGACCCACTTGTCTTTATGATTTTGAATTTGTGAAACCCATTTGCTGTCCCAATTTAGGTCGATACTTCCACCGTTGGACATGGTCCCATCCCATTGTGCACCATAGGCGTTCGCCCCAAAACTAAATCCTGTGGTCTGGTTGTTGAACGGGTCCATGAAGAGCAAAAAATTATCGTTGCCATTAAAGGAAAAATCTCTTCGGAGAGATTCTACTACATAGGTGTTGCCAGGAGTCTTAAAAAAGGTAGCCAACAGATAAAGTTGTTTGTCATCGTAAGCCATTTTAACCTCGGAAGGTTGTGTGGCCTTGCGGTCATCCATTGGTAAAACCATGAAAAAGTCGTTTGCTGGTTCCGCTTTTTGCCAAGCCTCCTCCTTGCCAATGCCGTCAATGGTAAAGGTTTCGCCAGTATGAAACAGATGGATCTTGAAATCTGCATTTTTCTTTTGGGCATGTAAAAACACGCAAAGGAACATGGCCAATGCCATGAAAATGGAGGTGGGGTTGGTTTGGTTGATCATTGTTTGTTTAGTGCGGTAAATGTAATGATTTACTTTATTTTTGACAATAAGTCAATTTTGCCCTCAACAAATTGCGAAATGGATATTTTTCGTTCCGGTTTAATTCTCCTAACAGGTGAATTCCACAAATCCGTATTGGACCAAAAATCCCATGGTCATTTGACCTACGGTTGTTTTGAATTCATGGATTTTTACATCTTCCCTGTTTTCCAGACCAAGGATGGTGGTTTTGTGTCCTTGAAAAATCTTTAAGTCGTCCTAGGTAGGAACTGAAATTAAAAAGTATAAGAGTTGTATGTTTTTCTATGGAGGAAATAGACGAGAGATTGTTGGACTACAACAGAAAAATGTCGTTAACCAACAGCGAAATATTTTCACATGGATTTGGAGAGTTGCACTTATCGGCCCGTTTAAGTCAAACGGCTATTTTTCGCTATTTTGTAGATTGAATACTGTTCCTGCAGGGTCTTGGATCCAGTGCATATTTTCTGGAAGTTCTTCAAGTTCGTCACAGGTTTCTACTCCTTTCGATTCCAAATAGCTTGTGGCCTGTTCCACGTTCGGCACTGTAAGTTGTAACCAAGTTTCCGAATGTGTATAATTGTCAACACAGTCCAACCATATTACATTATTTCCAAATTTAACTTCATGGGTTCTTGAAACAGTTGGATTTGTAATTGGTTTTTCTTCCACATCCAACTTCAATATATCTCTATAAAAAGCAACGGTTTTCTCATATTTACTTTTGGGAACCTTTATCGCAATGTTAATTCCTGCTTCAAACTTTGTATCCATAATTATCCTTTTATTTTTTGTTGATAACGGCTTCCTCATTTTAAACGATCGCCACCGACCCATAAGTGAAGTTAGTAGTTTTCCGGTAAAATCTACTGTGGAAATTGATCAATGTCCAGTTTCAATTGAAGGATTTGCATAGCTCTCGAAATCAGGGTCTTTGTGTTAGAACAGTTGCGCCATTTTCTTTTTTATTTGCTCCAGGCACAGATTGCCCAAACTGCCCTGGTGGCTGTGCTCGATATCCCGTTTTGGTTTAAAGTTGCCATTTTCGATCGCCTTGCCCATGGTTTTATAGGCATCACGGAACGGCATACCACTTTTTACGAGCTCATTTAGGGTATCCACACTGAAGAGATAATCGTATTTCGGGTCCTCTAAAATGGATTTGTTCACGTTGATCTCTTTCAAGCTGAAGGTCATCATCTCCAAACAGGCGTGCATGTCCTGCAATGCGGGGACAATTACTTCTTTCACCAATTGAAGATCGCGGTGATATCCGCTGGGCAAATTGTTCATGATCAAGATCAACTGGTTGGGTACCGTTTGAATCTTATTGCATTTTGCCCTGATCAGCTCAAATACATCTGTATTCTTCTTGTGGGGCATAATACTGCTGCCGGTGGTGAGCTCGTTCGGGAACGAGATAAAATTGAAGTTCTGGCTCATATACAGGCAAATGTCCATGGCCATTTTGGATAGGGTGGCGGCAACGCTCGAGATACCAAATGCCGTAGCCTTTTCCACTTTTCCTCTCCCCATTTGGGCTGCCACTACATTGTATTTCAATGTTGAAAATTCCATTTCGTCAGTCGTGAAACTTCTATCAATGGGGAAGGAGCTTCCGTAGCCCGCAGCGCTTCCCAAAGGATTTTGGTCGGCCACTTTATAGGCGGCCTGTACAAAGTATAGATCGTCTATCAAACTTTCTGCATAAGCAGAAAACCAAAGTCCGAAAGAGGACGGCATGGCAATTTGAAGGTGGGTATAGCCAGGCAACAACACATTTTTATGTTTGTCCGCCAATTTGATCAGCAAATCGAACAGTTCCTTTACTTGATATTTGATTTCGGCCAATTCATCTTTGAGGAACAATTGCATGGCCACCAAAACTTGATCGTTCCTAGATCGGGCCGAATGGATTTTTTTACCGATATCACCCAATTTTTCCGTCAACATGAATTCGATTTTGGAGTGCATGTCCTCAAAATCGTTTTCTATGGTAAACGTTCCTTTTTCGATGTCCTTGGCGATTTCATCCAAAGCTTTTACAAGTTCTTTGGCCTCATCTTCGGATAACAGTCCAACTTTGCCCAACATTTTAGCGTGTGCCTTTGAGGCGACCACGTCATATTTGGCCAACAGTAAATCCAGTTCACGGTCGTTGCCTACGGTAAAATGGTCTATCTTTTTATCGGTACTGAATCCTTTGTCCCAGAGTTTCATAATTTCAGTTTTGTCATTCCCTTGAAAACGGGAGTTTTATTAATTCGTTCTCGACTGTGCTCGAACTGACTGGTTATTGTAAAAATCCCGTTAGGGTTTTAATGTAAATGTCTATTCCTTCTTTAATCTCGTTCACGAAAATAAATTCGTTGGCCGAGTGTGACCTTGTACTGTCACCAGGGCCCAATTTTACCGATTGACAAGTCAGGGCGGCCTGATCGGACAGGGTGGGCGAACCATAGGTCTTTCGGCCCAAGGCCAATCCGCTTTTCACCAAATCATGATCGGGATCAATAGAGGATGAGTTTAAACGTAAGGAGCGGGGCGTCATTTTACATGGTGCTTCTTTTTGAAGGATATCCGCAATTTCCTGATTGCTGTAACAATCGTTTACACGGACGTCCACCACCAAATCCACTTGTGCCGGTACCACATTGTGCTGCTTGCCGGCATTTATTTGGGTAACGGTCAATTTTACTTCGCCCAAGGCATCGGATATCTTATCGAAGGAGTAATCCTTGAACCACTGCAGGGTTTCAATGGTGTTATAGATGCAGTTGTCATCATTCGGATGTGCTGCGTGCGAGGGAGTTCCTTCCACAACGGCATCAAAAACAACCAGCCCTTTTTCTGCAATGGCCAAATCCATTAAAGTGGGCTCTCCCACAACGGCTACATCAATTTTTGGAAGAATAGGAAGCAAGGCCCTTATACTTTTTTCTCCGGCATCCTCTTCTTCGGCGGTTGCGGCCATAATGATGTTATGGCCAAGCCCTTCTTTTTCATAAAAATGAACAAATGTTGCCAAAAGGGATACCAAACATCCTCCGGCATCATTACTGCCAAGTCCGTACAATTTGCCATCTTCGATATGTGCATCAAAAGGGTCTTTGGTATAGGCACTGTTCGGTTTAACGGTATCGTGATGGGAGTTGAGCAACAAGGTAGGTTTGCTTTGATCAAAATGTTTGTTGAAAGCGTAAATGTTGTTGTGTTGCCTTTTGCTCTCCACTCCAAAGTTCTGTAAAAACTCCTGTATGGCATCGCCAGTTTGGTCCTCTTCACCTGAAAAGGATGGAGTTCTGATGAGTGTCTTGAGCAGCTCGATGGCTTTTTCCGTTAATATGTCTTGGGTAATGTTCATAGAGTCAAGGTTGTATATTCTGAATTGTCCGATTTGAGCATGTTGGTGTTGCCAACACAGACTTTGGATACGTTGTTGCGCAGCGCGTAAAAACAATTGTGCATTTTGGGGAGCATACCGTCCGCGATTATGCCGTAGGCCAATAGCTCGTCGTATCCTTTGGAATCGATATGTTTTATCACCGAGTTTTCATCTTCAACATCTTGGAGCACTCCTTTTTTCTCGAAGCAATAATAAAGAGTGGTCTCGAATTGGTCGGACATGGCGATGGCAATTTCAGCTGCTATGGTATCTGCATTGGTGTTCAACATTTGTCCTTTTCCATCGTGGGTCAAGGCACAAAATATGGGTGTAAATCCTGCTTGAAGTAGTTTGAAAATCCCGTAGGTGTTCACGGTATCTACATCACCAACAAAACCGAAATCCACATTCTTTTTGGGTCTTTTATGGGCACGGATGGCATTGGCATCCGCACCGCTCATTCCAATGGCATCTGTGCCCAAAGATTGCAATTGGGCCACTATTTTTTTACTGTAGAGACCTCCATAGACCATTAGGGCAATATCCAGGGTTTCGGCATTGGTGATACGCCTTCCATTGACCATTTTGGATTCTACCCCCATTTGGTTGGCCAATTCAGTGGCCTTGTTACCTCCGCCATGGACCAAAATTTTATTGCCATCCAACTTGGAAAAGAGTTTTAGGACCAATTTGCAACCTTCAGGGTCCTCAATGAGGTTACCGCCTATTTTTACTACGGATAATTTTTGTTTCATTTTATGTATTTATAATCCCACCATCTATGGTCACCGTTGTTCCTGTAATCCAAGAACTATCATCGGAGACCAAAAAAAGCACAAGTTTACTAATATCCTCAGGCGTGCCCAACCTTTTTAACAATGTAGTCCTTTTCGCATTTTCCACTGCAGTTCTTGGGTTTTCAAAGGCCTTGGCAGATTCCCATAACAAAGGGGTGTCCACAGGGCCGGGACAAATAGCGTTCACTCTAATATTGGGCGCATAGTCAACTGCCATCTGCTTCATCAGGGCTACAGATGCAGCTTTGGAGGCACAATAGGCCGGATGATTTGGGAAGCTCTTAAAGGCAGCAATCGATGCATTGACCAAGATATTGCCCTTTGGTTGTTTCTGTAAGTATGGAAGGGCGTATTTGCAAAGGTAAAAGATAGCGCTCAAATTGGTGTCCATGGTGTGCCGCCAAGTGTCAATGGGCAGCTCTTGAACATTTCCCAATCCAAGAATGCCGGCATTCAATGATAGGATGTCCAGTTTGCCATAGTTTTCCATAGCGGTTTGCACCAACTTTTTGTTGTAGGAAGGGTCGGTAACATCACCTGGAACAAAAATTGCATTGCTAAGCTCGGCTTCCAAGGCCTTGCCGCTTTCCAGGTTCCTGCCCGAAAGCACCAAAAAAGCTCCCTCGCAGGAAAAGCATTTGGCAATGGCCTCTCCCATTCCGCTGGTTGCACCGGTTACTATACAGACCTTGTCCCTGAGTTTCATTTTTCCTCCAATATTTTTTTCAATACAATCTGCGCGGAATAGATCCTGTTTTTGGCCTGTTCCACTACCAATGATTGGTCACTGTCCAAAACAGCATCCTCAACAATCATATTTCTTCTTACAGGTAGACAGTGCATAAATTTTGCGCTGCCCAATTTTTCTTTGGTGATGGTCCAGTTTTTATCCTTGTTCAACACTTTTCCATAATCCGAATAACTGCTCCAGTTTTTCACATAGACGAAGTCGGCATTCTCCAGAGCTTTATCTTGGTCATATTCTATTTGACATGCTTCGGTCAATTCTGGATTGAGCTCATAACCTTCGGGATGAGTGATCACAAAATCGGCATCCTGCAATTTCATCATCTGAACAAAGGAATTGGCCACCGCATGCGGTAATGCTTTAGGATGTGGGGCCCACGACAAAACCACTTTGGGCTTCTTTTTGATTTCATTTTCCTTTAGTGTTATGGCATCGGCCAATGCTTGAAGCGGGTGGCCTACGGAACTTTCCATATTTACTACGGGAATTGTGGCGTACTTGGCAAATCCATTGATGACCTCTTCCGCTTCGTCCTTTTCCTTGTCCACTAAACCGGCAAATGCCCTTATGGCCACAATATCGGAATATTGGGAAACCACTTGTGCCGCTTCCCTGATATGTTCCGAAGTACCTTGGTCCATTACAGTTCCATCACCATACTCCAGTGCCCAACCTTCATTGCCAAAATTCATGATCATTACTTCCATGCCCAGGTTCATGGCGGCTTTTTGTGTACTTAAACGGGTCCTAAGGCTATTGTTGAAAAACAACAGGCATATGGTCTTCCGCTTGCCCAAACCTTCAAACTGATAAGGGTCTTTCTTTAGGGTTATTGCTTCATCTACCCAATCGGGTAGGGATTCTATATCGTTAACAGATAGATAATGTTTCATTACAATGCTTTTTTCAGCGCTTCAAAAAATAGGTCGATGTCGTTTTTTGTGATGTTCAGTGCGGGTAAAAATCGCAACAATTTTTTGTTTTTGGCACTTCCTGTGAACATGTGCTGTTCCACAATCATTTTTTTACGTAGGCCGGCGACCTCAAAATCAAATTCCAGACCTATCATCAATCCCCTGCCCTTTACTTTTTTAATTTCAGGGATTCCGGAGGCTTTTTCTTTGAAATAAGCCCCAAGAGTCTCAGCGTTCTCAATCAAGTTCTCATCTTTCAAGACTTCCAATACGGCTAAGCTGGCGGCACATGCCAAATGGTTTCCCCCGAAGGTGGTGCCCAAAAGCCCATATGATGACTTAAATTTTTCATGGATCAAAATGCCGCCCACGGGAAAACCGTTCCCCATGCCCTTGGCAATGGATATGATATCCGGTTCGATTCCATGGTATTGAAAGGCAAAGAACTTACCACTACGGCCGTAACCTGATTGTACTTCATCGGCAATTAGGACAACATTGTGGTCGTTACATTTTTTGGCTATAAATTGAAAGAATTCCGTGGTAGGTTCATCCAAACCGCCAACGCCTTGAATGGCTTCCAAGATTACAGCGCAGTATGTATCGCCTTCAATGGCTTTTTCAAAAGCATCAAAATCGTTCAAGGCCAAAAAAGTGACTTTTTGTTGTTTATTTATTGGTGCATTGATGCTTGGATTGTCCGTGGCGGCAACTGCTGCTGAAGTCCTGCCATGAAAACTATTGGTAAAGGCGATCACTTTTGATTTTCCAGTGTGGAAAGAAGCCATTTTTAGTGCATTTTCATTGGCTTCGGCACCTGAATTGCACATAAAAAGGTCATAGTTTTCACAATCGGACATTGCACCCAATTTTTGGGCAAGCCCTTCTTGCAACGGGTTCTGTACCGAATTGCTATAAAACGCCATTTGGTCCAGTTGGTCCTTGATTCTCTTTACATAATGTGGATGCGTGTGGCCAATGGATATTACGGCATGGCCCCCGTAATAATCCAAATATTTTTCACCCTTGTCATCCCAAACTTCAATGCCCTTGGCCTTTACGGGAGTAACATCATATAATGGGTATACATCGAATAGTTTCATAATTTCTTATTTGTCATCTCGAGCGTAGTCGAGAGGTGCACTTATTTTTTAGGTCTCGCATCTCGACTGCGCTCGATGTGACAGCTCGACCCGATATGTTTATCCTTTTCTGATTTGGCTGATTTTTTCAAACGAGGACACAATTCCCCTGATCAATGATGAGCTCAATCCTTGATGTTCCATTTCGTTCAAACCTTCAATGGTACATCCTTTTGGTGTGGTCACTCTGTCTATCTCCTCTTCTGGATGACTGCCCGATTCTATCAACAGGCTTGCCGCTCCGTTACAGGTGTGCATGGCAAGTTCTTGTGCCTCCTTGGCATCAAACCCCAATTGTATGGCCCCTTGTGTGGTGGCACGTATCAAACGCATCCAAAACGCGATTCCGCTCGCGCAGATTACGGTGGCTGCCTGCATTTGATCCTCTGGAATTTCCATGGTATGTCCCATTCGGTTAAAAATGGCCTTGGCCAGGTCGATTCGTTTTTTGCCGAGCTCGTTGGAGCAGATGCACGTCATGGATCTACCAACGGAAATTGCGGTGTTGGGCATACTTCGGATGATGAATTTATCCGGACCGATGATTTCTTCGATTCTGGGAATTTTAAAACCTGTGATGGTACTGATAATCACATGTTTTTCGGTAAGTAAATCCTTGGTCTCGTTCAAAATATGGGTAAAATGACCAGGCTGTACGGCAAAGATCAAGATATCCGAATGCTTTACTGCTTCCTTATTGTCCGAGGTCACTGTAACTATCCCATACTTTTCAAGCTCCTGAATAGACCTGGTGTTCCTTTTGGTAAGGTACATGGTGGTGGCACCGTTGCTGTGCAAAATTCCCTTGGCAATGGCAAGGCCCAAATTTCCCGCTCCTATGATGGCTATTTTCATGATGGTTTATTTTAAAAAACGCCTGCCTTCAATAACAGACCTTCGGTTTCAGGGAAACCGAACATTAAATTCATATTCTGTACTGCCTGTCCGGATGCCCCTTTCAATAAATTATCGATGGCCGAAGTCACCAAAAGAAGGTCGTCGTGTTGGTGCAAATGGATGTGGCATTGATTGGTGTTCACCACTTGCTTTAGATGTAACTCTTCTTCCGATATGTGGGTAAATGCGGCATCTTTATAAAAATCACTGTACAATTTCTTGGCCTTATCAAGGGTTCCGCTATATTTTGTGTAAGCGGTCGCCAAGATTCCCCGGGTAAAGTTACCGCGATTGGGCAAGAACATGAGTTGGCCCACTTGCTTTCCAAAAGAGTTGAGACTTTCCCCGATTTCTCCCAAATGTTGGTGCGTGAACGGCTTGTACCAAGAAACGTTGTTGTTCCTCCAGCTGAAGTGCGAGGTAGCGGATAGCCCAACACCCGCACCGGTACTTCCCGTAACCGCATTGATATGTACGTCCTCCCCCAATAAACCTGCTTTTGCCAATGGGAGCATTGCCAATTGTATGGCCGTAGCAAAGCAACCTGGGTTGGCAATGGCCTGGGCTGATTGAATGGCGGATCTGTTCAGTTCCGGAAGCCCGTAAATGAATCGCTGTCCATTAAAAATTGAATCGGCCTGTAGCCTGAAATCGTTGCTGAGGTCGATAACCTTTGTGGATGCCGAAAAATGGTTCTCTTTCAAAAATGAAGTTGAATTGCCATGGCCCAGACAAAGAAAAACTACATCGACCTCCGGGTTGGTTTCACCGGAAAATTGCAAATCGGTAAGTCCCAATAGATCTTGATGTGCAGAACTGATTGGTTTGCCCGCTCGGGTAGTGCTGTAAACAAAATCGATTTGTGCCTGCGGATGGTTGAGCAGGATTCTAATCAATTCCCCGCCAGTGTAACCCGAGCCCCCTATAATTCCTACCTTGATCATGAGTCTTGGTTTACGTGGTTGGCTATTTTCCCGGAGTTGGACAAAATCTTGATGAAGCCCTTGGCGTCATCAGCGGTCCAACCTTTGTTGATTTCACCATAACTTCCAAAGGAAGCATTCATCAAATCATGGGGAGAAGTGATGCCGTTCAGCTCAAATCGGTATGGGTGCAAGGTCACGAAGACATCGCCCGAAACGTGTTTCTGGGTGTCTGTCAAAAAGGCCTCGATGTTTCGCATTACCTCGTCCAAATAATTGCCTTCGTGCAGGAGCATCCCATAAAAATTGCCCATTTGTTCCTTTTGGTATTGTTGCCATTTGCTCAAGGTGTGCTTCTCCAACAAATGGTGCGCTTTTATAATGATCAATGGCCCTGCGGCTTCAAAACCGACCCTTCCTTTAATTCCGATTATCGTGTCTCCAACGTGGATATCCCTGCCAATGGCATATTTGGATGCAATAGCGGATAATTTTTCGATGTTGGCTACAGGTGTGTCCTCTTCGCCGTCCAAAGCCACCAACTCACCATTTTTAAAGGAAAGTTTCAACTCTTTTGGCAATTCTTTTTCCAGTTGGCTCGGATAGGCGCTCTCGGGCAAAGATAGGTGGGAGGTCAACGTCTCATCACCTCCTACGGATGTTCCCCACAGGCCTCTGTTTATCGAGTATTTGGCCTTTTCCCAAGAGTAATCGATGCCGTTTTGTTGCAGGTAGTCGATTTCTTCTTCCCTAGCCAATTTTTTATCCCTGATCGGGGTTATGATTTTAATCTCTGGTGCCAAAATCTGAAAGATCATATCAAATCTAACTTGGTCGTTGCCCGCCCCTGTACTTCCGTGGGCAATATATTTGGCGCCGATTTTCTTGGCATGGTTCACAATCTCGATGGCCTGAACGATCCGTTCTGCACTTACGGAAAGGGGGTAGGTGTTGTTTCTGAGCACGTTTCCGAAGATGAGGTATTTTACCACCTTGCCATAAAACGTGGCAACGGCATCGATAGAGGTGTAAGTGGTCGCTCCCAGGGCCAAGGCTTTTTCTTCGATTTCCTCAATTTCAACTTTGCTGAACCCTCCCGTGTTCACACTTACCGCATGTACTTCAAAACCTTCTTCCTGCGATAGGTATTTGGCACAGTATGAAGTATCCAATCCGCCACTGTAGGCTATAACTAATTTTTCCATTTCTTTGATCCTTTATGTATTGTAGTTGTCGTGTCAAGGGTTTTCGAGTGTGCTCGACCTGACATTTTATTTGTCCTTCTTTTTTAAAAAAAGGTTTTCTTTAATGCTTTTTAGCCTTTTAAAGGCTTTTTTGTTCACTTTTTCAGGTGCTTGTTTTTGTGCTTTTGGGTCGTGCAACATCCCTGTGCAGAGACACATCTTTTTGTCGGTACGTGTAAGGATATCGAAGTTCTTACAGGTCTGACAGCCTTTCCAGAACTCAGGGTCGTCCGTAAGCTCGGAAAAGGTAACAGGTTTGTAGCCCAGCTCGTAGTTCATCTTCATTACGGCAAGTCCCGTGGTAATGCCAAAAATCTTGGCGTCGGGGAATTTTTTTCGTGATAGGTCAAAAACCGCTTTTTTGATTTTCTTGGCAAGTCCTTGATTTCTATAATCGGGATGCACGATCAAACCAGAGTTGGCAACAAAGTCCTTGTTTCCCCAGACCTCGATATAGCAGAAACCTGCAAATTTATCGCCATCCAAAGCAATGATGGCGTTTCCGTTCTGAAGGCGTTTTATGATATACTCGGGCGTGCGTCTGGCAATACCAGTACCCCGGATTTTGGCCGATTCGGTAATGGTATCACTAATGATCTGTGCGTATTTAAAATGAGATTCGTTAGCAACAATAATTTCCATTGCAAGCGATTATTCTGAAAAAATTAAAAAAATATAGATTTGGTCGTTCTGCGGAAATGGACTCACCTATTTCCAATTGATATGATGCACCCTTACGGGCGACGACCACGGGGGGTAAATGGACTGATGGGAGCAGCTACGCTCAAAGAAGAAAATATGTACTCGTGTCCTTTCATTGTGATAGCTAAAGTACAAATTAATTCGAATTGTTCTAAAGTTCTGGTTACTTTTTGAAGAAATATAACTTTTTTGGCCTGCTCCCTATCATTTCATAAATAAAAAACCCAATTACCAAAATGTATTCAATGGCCAACAGCCACAAATTCTCTTTATAGTCTGGGTTGGAATAGGCATAATAACTCAGAATTACTGTGCAGGACCAGACCAAGGGGAACCTATAATTGGTAAAGATGGCAAAGCCCAACAGGAATACCACATACCAGGGATGAACCGTACTGGAAAGGAAATAATAAAAAGCCAACCCAAACACCATGGAGGTTACCAAGCTTTCCAAAGTTCTGTTTTTGCGAACGAAAGCTAATAATAGGATTAAAACAAGGGCGATTTTTTGAATTAAGGAGCCGTATGAATCAATCAATTCCCAGGGTTTTGCTTGGTAATACGTTACGGCAATCCTTTTAACCACATTGTAGATGCTGGCATTGAACTCGAAGTTGGAGAACCATAATCCGACAGTGTCGGAATAGTGATCTATAAAAACCGGAGAATAAAAAGGAAATAACAAAGCGGCACAACCCAGTAGGATAAAAGTGTAAAAAACGGCACTCTTTTTAAATCCGAGGTATTTTATAAAGAGGGGCAGGAACATCAATGGTATGAGTTTTACCATAATGGAAATTGCATAAACTGGTGTTGCCCGTAACCAGTTGTTTTTTGATATGAGAAACAGGGCCCAAACAAAGAAGAAGAGCATTACGCCTTCAAAATGAAGATTGCCCGTAAGTTCGATGATGACCAATGGATTCAAAAAGTACCAAAATGCCAAATGATTTGCCTTGTTGAGATTTTGTAACAACTTTCTCCCAAAAAAAAGAACGCCCAGATCTGCGAGGATTACCACCGAGCGCATTACAATTGTGGAGCCCAAAACACTACCGCCCCCCAAGAAAGCGGCAAGGGCAAAAAGTATCTGATTGATGGGGGGGTAGTTGCTGTAATGTCTGGCGTTGAGGTCGGTCATCCCATCATGCAGTTCTTTCATGGCGGGAAATGATATGGTCCCTTGTTCCATAATTTGGTCGGGAGTGTACAAATACGGGTTGATGCCGTTCTTTATGAGTTCACCGTCCCAAATAAACCGATAGAAATCCTGCGAAAGGTTAGGTTCTGCAATCAAAAAAACCAAACGAAACAAAATCCCGACCACCAAAAGAAACTTAAAGTTCCATTTTTCGAACTGGATGATTTTAGAGGCAAGGTAAAAAAGTGCCCCAAAGAGCATAAACAGCTTAACAAAATCGGTACGGACCAAATTGTAAGCAAAGCTCCAGTAGAATAAAATACAAGCGACGGCAAATAGTATCGGGTATCTATGCAGTCGCCAATAAGATTGCATTGTGATGGTTTATGCCTTGGAAGTTAAGGAATTAAAGAATACAAAACCAAAACCTAGGAACAACATTAAATGGAAAGGGAACAATCCGTAATCGTTCAATGGTATGGCGCTGTACATTCCAAAAAGGAAATAGATCATCAGGGCAAACTCCAAGATCATGTTGGGCGATAATTTTTTGGTCAAATATTTGTTGCCCTTCCAGGTGTCCTTAATACTGTTGATGTTGAATTTTGGTGTACGTACAAACTCGCTTCGTTTACCCAAGTGTCCTTCCAAAACAGCTACGGTATTGTGCAATGAGAAGCCCAATGCCACGGAAAAGAAGGTAAAGAAGAGCTTGATGTAGTCCACAAAATTATCAAAACTACTGCCCTGTATGCTCTTATAGGTAAACCAATAGCATACGAACAGGATAATGGTACTCAAAATAAAGAAGCTTGTTACCTTAAATATCCAACCTAAATGGCCATAGGTGTTTTTGATGTAAAGCATAGGAATGCTCAAGAGGGCCACGATGAACACGCAAAGGAACATGGAGCTGTTCAAGAGGTGCATCACCCCGTGGAATTTGGTTTTGAACGATATGTTTTTGGCGGTAATAACGCTCAACACGGTTTTTCTAAAGTTTTCGGCCCCACCTTTGTTCCAACGGAATTGTTGAGAACGTGCAGCACTGATCACTACGGGTAGCTCAGCAGGTGTTTCCACATCTTCCAGGTACTTGAACTTCCAATTTTTTAATTGGGCACGGTAGCTCAAATCCAAATCTTCGGTAAGGGTGTCGCCTTCCCAGTTTCCTGCATCAAGGATACATTGTTTTCTCCAGATGCCAGCTGTACCATTAAAGTTGATAAAGTGTCCTTTAGAGTTTCTTCCTACCTGCTCCAAGGTGAAGTGTGCATCCAGGGCAAAGGCCTGGATACGGGTAAGGGTAGAGTAATCTCTGTTGATGTGTCCCCAACGGGTCTGTACCACACCGATTTCTTGGTCTTTGAAATATGGAACGGTTTTCTTGAGCCAATCTGCTTCTGGTAGGAAGTCGGCATCAAAAATGGCGATAAAGTCACCTTTTGCGATTTCCAGTCCCTCTTTTAGGGCACCGGCCTTGAATCCTTGGCGGTTTTCCCTGCGGATGTGCTGAATATCCAATCCGGTTTCCTGAAGTTCAGTTACCCTACGGGCAGTTTCAACCACGGAATCATCGGTGGAGTCGTCCAATACCTGGATTTCCAATTTGCTTTTTGGATATTCTATTTTGGCGATGTTGTCCAACAAGCGCTCCATTACATATTCTTCGTTGTAGATAGGAAGTTGAATGGTAACGAATGGAATTTCTTTGGGATCGAGAAGGTTGAATTTTGGGGCTTCTTCGTTTCGCTTTTTATAGCCGAGATAATTGATCAATAGATTCAATTGAGCAAGGCTGTAAAAAAATATTAAAACTAAGGCCGTACTGTAAATAGCAATGATGATGTAAACGATAGCGAGTCCCATTATTTTAAACTGTATTTAAAGATCCAACCCAATATTTTTATGCCAGCAAATATAGTACCTTTTACTGTACCAGAAACTTTTGATACACCAATTCTTCGTTTGTAACGTACTGGTACTTCGATATATGACATTTTGTTTCTTAAAATTTTTAACTGCATTTCCACTGTCCAGCCATATGTGGTGTCCTGCATATTCAATTCTTTGAGCTTTTCGTATTTTATTGCCCTAAAAGGTCCTAAATCCGTAAATCTGGATCTAAAAAACAAACGCATTAAAAATGTGGCCAATTGGTTTCCAAAAACCTGCTGAGGGGTCATTGAACCAGGTTCACGAAGATGTTTTTTTCGCGCTCCGACCACAAAATCGATGTCATTTTCCAAAATTGGGGCGATAACTTTATCCAATTCCTCTGGAAAATCGGAATAATCTCCGTCGATAAATACGATGATGTCGGGTGTTTTGGATTGTTCGGATATGTAATTTAATCCCTTTAAGCAGGCAAAGCCATAGCCCTTGCGGTTTTCTGTGATCACGGTGGCGCCAGCTTTTTTTGCATTTGCTACGGTATCGTCTTGAGAACCGTTGTCAACGACCACGATTTCTAATACGTGATCGGGGATTTCCGAAACCACTAAACCAATGGAACCTCCTTCGTTGATAGCGGGAATGACAACCTTGATATCGGCCATGAAGGAGTAATGTTTTTAGTTCATGTTAGCAACATCAAAACTAAGGGATTCATGGAAATAAATGTTAAGGAAAACCAAAAATAAGGTAGTGGGACTATAGATTTATTAGATGTTTATTTATTGTTCACCAAAGCCATCAAATCCACATCATTGCCCAATAAAACTTGATTACTATCTATTCTTTTGTCCAATGGACCGTTCTCTAACTTAAGTACGCCCCGTGGACAAACTGCTGAACATATTCCACAGCCCACACAACTGGCCCGCACAATGTTTTCACCTTTTTGGGCATAAGCGCGTACATCAATGCCCATTTCGCAATAGGTGGAACAATTGCCACAAGAGATGCATTGGCCCCCGTTAGTGGTAATCCTGAACCGGGAGAACAGTTTTTGCTGAAAGCCTAGAATTGCGGCCATTGGACAGCCGAACCTGCACCATACCCTGCTACCAAAGATAGGGTAGAAGCCTGTTCCGATAACCCCCGAAAATATACTTCCTATCAAAAATGAGTACGATTTACGTAGGGTTCCCGATTTGAAAAGGAAAACCTCTCCGTCACCGCTAAAAAAGTGAAATCCGATCAGTGCTATGATGATCACAAAGTAACCGATGGCCCCGTACTGTGCATCTTTTTGAAGCTGATTTCGTTTAAAAATCATGGCCCAACCGAACACCAATGTCAGTAAAACGGCGACCCCAATCAAAAAGGAGCTTTTGGTCAACCAATATTTGCTGGTATCGGTGCCCAAATAGGAATAGATTACGGCAGTGGTCATCAAAGTCACGAATACCACTACGCTGTGCACTACCCAACGTTCCACTTTCCATGCAAATGTAGATTTATCGCTCAACTGTCTAAAGGAGTCCCCGGCAGTTTCAGCCAATCCCCCACAACCACAGACCCATGAGCAGTACCATCTTTTGCCATATTTGTAGGTCAGGATAGGGGTTATCACAAAAATGGAAAGGATACCAAAGACCAACAGGGCAAAACCGATTTCACCAGAAGTTAAAAAGGCTTTGATACGGTAGCTTTCAAAATTGTAATAGTTCAGGGGCCAAATATTTTTAAGGTCATAGTAAGGTAAACTTCCTCCGTCCAAAATTTTATGGCCGTTCAAGCGGGCCATTAATTCTGGGATAATAAAGGCAAAGGCCAATTGAAAAAACATCACGCTCCATGTCCTTAACCTTTCATAGCGGTTATGGCGATATTTCCAAAGGAACTTGATACCGAAAACTAAAATGGCAACGGTGTAGAGTGTGCCGTAAACAAACCATTGACTTGCTGGACTGCCGTTCAATACTTTGCTCAGCGGGTCAAAAAGACCGATTACACCTTTGTTGTCCCCTTCATTGACCAAGCCGAGGTATTCCGGATAAAAATAAAGTACAATATAAAAACCGGTCAGGGCCAACCCCGCCATCCATGCCCATAGACCTCTGCTGGAAATGGACTTGAACCAAACGCCATCATTTTTAATGCCTGGCATTTTTTGCCAATACGCACCCCATGAAAACCAGATGGTTCCAATACTGATAGCCAATAAAGACAAGGTCAGCCATAAGGTCTTGTTGGGAAAATTGACGTTAAACACGGCCAATAGCAAAATACCCAGTCCTGAAAACCCTAACAGGACGGCAAGTTTTTGGCCTATGCTCAAACTTTTTGGTGGTTCGCCGGTTAGGGCCATGCTTTTATGGTAAGTGCTCATAATTATAGCTTAAGCAATCTGGAAGATGCGTTTTAGGTTTTTCTTTTTCAGGTTGATGGATTTTCCAAAATCAGAATTGTATTTGGATACAATTTCCGATTCAAAACCCTTATAGAATTCAGGGTCAAAATTGGCGTCCCTGAGATGCTCCATCACATAATCGATGCTTTTATTTGCGTCGAGCCATCTGTCGAACACTTCGTGGCGCAAACGTATGCCAAAGGTGTTGATGCCCAATAGCGTTTCGGAATCTTTGTCAAATGCAATAGTGATACACAGCTTTTCTTTGGGATGTCTCCAATGGAAATGGGTCTCATTTTCTTTTTTTCTTCTTTCCGAAAATACCCAACCATAGGTTTGGTACTCAATATCCAAGAACTTGGCAGAGTTGAACCAATGCCCCGGTTTATATGCCATTCGATTGCCGCAGATGGTCTGGGCCAGTGTTTCGCCCATCATCCTTCCGGTGTACCAAACCGCTTCAATAGGGCGTCGGTTCCCAATAGCTTCGTGCTGTTCTGCGCAATCGCCAATGGCGTATACATCTGTAATATTGGTCTCCAAAAATCGGTTCACTTTTACGCCACGACCCAATTTGATGCCGGAATCTTTAAGGAAATCAATGTTGGGGGAAACCCCAGCGGTCAACCCCACCAGATTGCATTCAATTTCTTCTCCCGTTTCGGCCAAGGTCACGGATTTTACCCTTCCGTTTTCGTCAGGGTTAATTTCTTTTAGGGAAACACCCAAGCGCAAATCAATATGATGTTCCCGAATATGTTCGTTGATCATTTCTGATTCGCCAAAGGGCAAAATGCTGTTCCAAAAACTGCTCTCACGTACCAAAAAGGTAACGGGAATATCCCGGGTTCTAAGCATTTCGGCCAATTCGATTCCGATAAGCCCACCACCGATGATCACCGCTCGTTTGCAAACATTGTTGTTGGGCGCATTTTCTTCCAATAGTTCCAGATCTTGTTTGGAGTAGAGCCCTTGAACACCGTCCAGATCTTCTCCGGGCCATCCAAATTTATTGGGCTTAGATCCTGTGGCAATGATCAGTTTATCATATTTGAGATCCCGAGCGCCATTAATTTGAAGTAATTTTTCTTCCGAATTTACCTTGGCAACATGGCCTTTGACCAAATCAATCCTATTTTTTTTCCAGAAGTTGTTCTCGTAGGGCTTGGTGTGTTCAAACTTCATATGGCCCATGTATATGTACATCAGGGCCGTTCTGGAAAAAAAGTGTTCGGATTCCGAGGAGACTATGGTGATTTTTTTGTCGGAAAGCTTTCGGATGTGCCGTGCTGCGGTAACACCTGCAATTCCATTTCCAATAATAACGATATGTTCCATAGTCGGGTCTGATTGTTTTATATGTCGATGTATTGCGAAGAACTTAACAGGGAAATGAAAATTAAAAAGATTTTGGCAGCTAATCGAAGTTTTAAAATTATTATTTTAGAGGGGTTCGCAATCAGTATGAAAAAGCTTGTTTTTCTATGGGTGTTTATTGTTGTCTCTTGTGCCAGTAGCAAGTTTGACAAAGTCAATGGCGTGAGCTTTGTCTCCTCCAGGGAAGAAGTGTCCCAACACCATATTGACCCTGTTTTGGACGTTAAGGCGAATTATGCTGCCATTATGCCCTTCGGTTTTATTCGTGATTTGGATTCTTTCGAACTGATTTTTAATACGGACCGGCAATGGTTTGGTGAGCGAAGGGAGGGTGCAAGACAATACATAGAAAAGTTGCATCAAAATGGGGTGAAGGTGATGGTGAAGCCCCAAATTTGGATTTGGGACGGGAAATTTACCGGTAATATGAAGATGGCTTCCGAGGAAGAATGGCAAATGCTGGAAGCCTCCTACGCGTCGTTCATTCTACTTTATGCTGAAATGGCGGAGGAAACCCAGAGTGATATTTTTTGCATAGGCACCGAGTTGAAGGCCTTCGTGAACGAGCGCCCGGATTTTTGGAACGATTTAATTGAAAAAGTAAGAGGTGTTTATACTGGGAAAGTCACCTATGCTGCCAATTGGGACGAATACCACAAGACTCCATTTTGGGCACAATTGGATTATATAGGCGTTAATGCGTATTTTCCGTTATGCGAAAAACAAAATCCAACTGTGGAAACACTTACCGAAGGTTGGCAACCATGGAAGGCCAAAATGCGTGAACTTGCCCAAAAGGAACAACGGCCTATTTTGTTTACGGAGTTCGGATACCGAAGTATGGATTTTACGGGCAAGAAACCTTGGTTGGTGGACCGCAACCAAGAGCGGGTAAACCTAAAGGCCCAAGCCGATGCAACTCAAGTGATATTTGATCAATTTTGGAAAGAAGACTGGTTTGCGGGCGGATTTGTCTGGAAGTGGTTTATGCAGCACGACCAAGTTGGCGGTCAAGAGGATAACCGTTTTACGCCACAAAACAAACCTGCCGAATCGGTTATACGAAAGCAGTATGCCCAAGTAAAATGATCAAGTCTTCGGGATTAAAAAAAACTTGTTGGAAATTTTGCGCCAAATCGTGACCATGCTATATGTTTTTTCCCCATATTTGTAGTACACTCCACCCAAAAACATACAGTAGTGAGACTTAAATTATCCCTTCTTTTTTGGGCTTGGGCCTGCACATTTATTTTTGGACAGGAAACTACATTTTACAATGTGGTTGCAGAACAAGGCGACGGTATTTTCTCCTTGCTGCGCAAACAGGGATTAGATCCCGCCAAACACTACGGTACATTTTTAGAGTTGAATTCGGACAAAATAACAGAAGGAACCTCCCTTAAACTTGGCGAGGAATATAAGATCCCTTATGCGGATGACTCCTTTAAAAAAACGGGGGTGTTGGTCGAGACGGTCAAAGATGCCGAAGCTCCAATCTTTGATAAGGAGCTGGGTCAAATGTCACTAAAGAGTGATAAGCTCAAGGATGCGGTCTATTATCTAATTGTAGAAAACAGTTCGGAAACCGATGAAAATTTTGTGAAAGATGTTGTGCAACGCATAGCAGGGGAATTAATGGTGAACGGGGCCCAAGTCTATATGATGGGGAAAAAAACTTCCAGTATTTTTGAAACTGACAAGGGGTCAACAAAGGATATTAGGGGTGATTATGTCCAGGTTATCAATAAGAGATACATACAGAACGCGGGTAAATATCAACGTGTATTGTTCATCCGGGCAGGAGAAGTGTCCGGGACGGACAACATGGGGGTGGCAGTCTATCACTATAATAAAAGCGCCCAGGGCCAACGTTTTGCGGATAACATCCAGAATGTATTTAAGGAACATAATGTTTCCAGTACAAATATCGATGAGGCCAGTTTAATTTTTGAGGATGAAAACAGCTTGTATCTTGCCCGAAATATTCTTCCGGCCATTAGTTTGCTCACCATAGAAAAAACCGCCAACACTACCAAAAGCAAGATTTCCCTTAAACCGGACAAAAAAGAATTTGCCGATTTGATCAGCAATGGCATTATTAATGATTATGTTGATTTAGAATTTGAGAACTAAATGAGGTTTTTTCAGCTTATCACATTTTTTGGTGCTTTGTTTTTGGTCAGATCCACCCTTTGGGCCCAAGAAGAATACCCTAAAGTTATGGCACAAGAGGGGGACGGAATATATTCACTGCTTCGCCGACACGGGGTGAGCCCAACAAAACATTACAACAAATTTGTAGCACTCAATGGTGAAGATCTGGGAGAAGATGAATCCTTGATCTTGGGAAGACATTACATACTGCCCGATACTTTGGGGACAAAAACGGTGGAAACGGTGGAAGAGGGAATCACGTATTCCATTTTTGGGGAGGATTTTAAAAAAGTGGACAAGGCAAGTTCACGATTAAAGAATACCGTGTATTATTTGATTTCGGGGCACGGCGGCCCAGACCCGGGAGCCATAGAAAAGCACAATGGAAAGTTAATCGCCGAAGATGAATATGCCTACGATGTTACCCTACGGTTGGCCCGTGAACTGATATCCCATGGGGCAGAAGTACATATCATTATCGAAGATGGGAATGATGGTATCAGGGACAAAAGATTACTTGAACTGGATACGGACGAAACCGTATTGTCCAAACCTATCCCTTTAGATCAATTGGAGCGATTGAAACAGCGAACCAAAGCGGTCAATGATCTGTACGCAAAGAATACGGGTAAATACCAGCGCCTTTTGGTCACGCACGTAGATAGCAGGGGAGAGGGTGCCAATATTGACGTGTTCTTTTACCATCACGAAAAGAGTACCAACGGAAAAAGGTTGGCCGAGAGCATTCATCAGACATTTTTGAGGAAGTATAAAAAATTCCAACCTAACCGATTGTACAATGGTACCTTTATGGAACGTAGCAGTTTGTACGTGGTCAAAAATACGCTACCTGCGATGGCCTACATTGAAATTGGCAATATTAGAAGTAAAAAGGACCAACGTAGAATCTTGGACCCGGATAACCGCCAGGCCTTGGCCAAATGGATATCCGAGGGGATTTTATTGGATTATGAATCATCCCAAGAAGCGCTTTCCAAATAACCGGTTAGCAGCATCCACCACCGTTATAGTGGTAGGTACTTTCACTAATAAAGATTTCATCCGAAGCCTTTGCCAAAGCTGCCGCAGTTTTATCACACACGGCCAAAGGTTGATTTTGCTGTAGCACATGCCCCTTATTGTCGTCAAAATAAGCTTCGTTGCCAAAATAGATGGCCGTCTTTCCTGTAAAAACACAGGGTCCATCGCTTGGCATTGGGTCTTTTATCGCGGCAATTTCAATGGATTCGATATGAATCAGTTCTTTGGTGGGATAATGATTGGGCGATAATACGCGATACGATCTTTTACCACGAATCTCAATGGTGCCGAAACCGGCATCGGTCAATACTTTTATATACTCCTTTAATGGAATACTACCGCTCAAGCATTGTGCTCTGAGCCTATCATCGTTTCTTAGCTCATCGTTCATGGGTTGTTCGCAAATGGGGTCGCTCATCACCAATCTGCCATGCGGCTTCAATACACGGTACATTTCGGAAACTGCTTTCTTCAAATCCTCTATTTTAAAAATATTGAAGAGACAGTTTTGGGCGGCCACATCCATGCTTTGATCGGCAACGGAAAGATTGAGGGCATCGCCCTTTACCAAGTTGACATATTCACTTTTGAACCAATCGTTTTCTTCTTCCGCTATTTTGAAGTTTTTTTGGGAAGCTCCCAACATTTCATCTACGGAATCTACTCCAGTGACACCCCCTTTTTGTCTCGAAAAGTAGGCGAATTGAAGCAGTTCCATTCCGCCACCTACACCAACGTACAATACCTTGGGATTGTTTACCAGATCCTGTGCAGAAACGGTGCTGCCACAGCCATAGTTCATCTCCTGCATAATTTTGGGTATGGAGAGCCCAGGGAATTGCCAAATGGGGTTGGTGGTGCAACAAAGCCCGACATCCGGGGTCAGGGCCGCTTCTTTATAAAGGTCTTGAGTGGCATCTAAATAGCTCATAGTTCTTTGATTAGTTCCTTGAATAGCTTTATCATTTTGGGTTCGGTTTGCCCTGCAATTTTTAAAATCTCTTGAACTTCAACAGGTTCCAGATTATCGGGATCGCATTCATCTGTCAAAACGGATACCGCTACGATGGGTAGTCGTAAATGATTGGCAACAATTACTTCGGGAACGGTGCTCATCCCCACGGCGTCGGCACCCATAATTTTTAGCATCCGATATTCTGCTTTGGTTTCCAACTGTGGCCCCACCACCGAAGCGTAGATTCCTTTTTTGAGCGAAATATTTTCCCGGATTGCAATTGCTTCCACTTTTTTGCGCATTTCAGGGTTGTACGGCTCGCTCATATCCACAAATCGGTTGCCGAATTCGGATACATTTTTGAATGCCAAAGGAGAGCCTCCCTGAAGATTGATATGATCCTCGATCAACATAATGTCCCCTTTCTTAAAGTCAAGATTGATGGCCCCAGCGGCATTGGAGACAAAGAGATTTTTTATGCCCAGTTCGTGCATTACGCGAATGGGATAGGTGATGTCCAAAAAGTCATACCCTTCATACAAATGGAAACGCCCTTGCATTACCACGACTTTTTTGCCCGCTATGCTCCCGTAGATCAATTTGCCGGTATGGAATTCAACAGTGGCCAAAGGGAAATAGGGAATATGGTTGTAATGGGCCTCTATGGAATCTTCAATACTGTCCACGAGTTGCCCTAGGCCTGTACCCAGGACAATACCGATCTCGGGGGTTTCGAACCCTCTTTTTTTAAGGTATTCAACGGATTCCGATATTTGTTTTTTAGTCATTTTTCATATGTTTTAAAAATGGCTCAAAGGCTTTAATGTCTTTGATGTCCTCATAATAATCAACGTCGTTTTTTTCGTCCAAAAGGGCTACTTTCTCACCTTTAATATCGAAAAGGGTGTCGGAAAGCACGGTGTCGGTGCCCCATTTTTTATTTTGGAAAAGTCCCGACTTTAAAGATTTCATCCCCAAAAGATAGTATCCGCCATCTTCGGCAGGACCTACCACATAGTCATGATCCTTGAAATTTGAGAATGCTTCTTCCAGATTGGATTGATTTAAGTGGTACATATCGCTCCCTATAATGATGATGTTCTCAAAACCGGCCTCGAACCCTTCTTTAAAAGCGTTCATCATCCGAATGCCCAGGTCGTTGCCGACCTGAGGTTTTTTCTTGTAGATTTCCTTGTCCCAAATATCATCCTCCCAAACCTGTTCCGAATAGTAGACCCATTTCTCAACCTTCAAATCTTTGGTGAACGACACGGTCTTGTCCAACAAAAACTTATAAATTTCCAATGCGGCCTTATCCCCCACTTTAGAGGCCAGTCGGGTCTTACATTTACCAAGTTCGGGGTTGCGGGTAAGGATTAAAAGTAGGTTTTTGCTCAATGACTTTATTTTTATCAGTGGACAAAAAATCGGTATTGGTCAAAATAGCAATGTAATACTTACAATGGTGTTTGTTTTTTCTATTTTGATCTGGGGACCGAATTATCCACTCAAATATACTATCATAAAGACTTTTCGCATTGAAGAAACCCAATTTTTTAATTTTTAAGAATGAAGAGAACAATGGGTCTATTACATATTAACCAGGTAATTGGGCAAATGTTTGCATAGTTTATCGAACGAAATGGGTTTTGTAAAATAATCGTTCATGCCCGCGTTTTTGGCCTCATCTATTGCTTCTTTTGTTACATCTGCGGAAAGGCCTATAATTCCGATATCATCATTGAACTTTCTAATTTCCTTTGTTGCTGTTAGGCCATCCATTTTTGGCATATGAACATCCATGAACACCAATTGAAAGTGGTTTTTTTTGACGGCCTCGATGGCTTCGTGTCCGTTGCAAACCGAATCGGAATCGACGCCCAATTTCTCCAAAGTCTTTTCCAACACTATAACATTTACCCTGTTGTCATCCACTATTAACACCTTACAGCCTTTAAAATCAATTGATTCGAGGTCTGTTTTTCCAATCATGCCGGTATTCTCGGATATTGGAAACGTTAGCGAGAGATGAAACTCGGTACCCTGGTCCTCTTCACTGGTCACATTGATCTCACCATTTAAGAGCTCTACAAGTTTGTAGGTAATGTAAAGGCCCAGGCCACTGCCTTCGTGTCGCTTTGCTTTACCAACATCTACCTGTGTAAACCTATCAAAGATTGTATTGATCTTATCTTTTGGAATCCCGATTCCAGAATCTTTTATGATGATGTCAACCGATTGGTTGTTGTTTGTAATGTTTTCTTTGTACAAGATGGATATACCGCCCTTTTCGGTGAACTTTAGGGAGTTTCTTAAAATGTTTGTGATGATCTGGCCGTATTTTCCAATGTCGCCTACCACATCAGCACGGTTAGTTATGGTTTGCTTCAAATCGATGTACAATCCCTTTTCTTCAGCGGTAGGTCGATATAATCGGATGATGTTCTTTAATTCTTCCAATGGATGGAAAATATCTTCTCTAAAGGTGGTTTTTCCAGATTCTATCTTATCGATTTCCAGAATATCGTTCACTAATAGGAGCAACTTTTTTGAAGAAATGTCCATGAGTGAGAGATATTCTTGCAATGAACTTTGTATTTCGGAAAGTTTTAAAACCTCGATAAATCCAATAATGGCGTTCAGTGGCGTCCTTATTTCGTGGCTCATGTTGGATATGAACTCCGTTTTTGATTTGGAAGCCTTTTCGGCCCGCAACTGTTCTTGTTTTAGGGAAGTGTTGAGGTCGTGCAACTTTAGGTTGGCATCGTGCAGGTTTTTGTTCTTTTTTCTTGAGGACCGATAAAAATATATGAGTGAACTGGTAAGAAATGATAGCAAAAGTCCAAATGCCAAGTAAATGTAAGTTGATTGTTTTCTTTCGGCCAAAAAGTTTAAATGTGAGGGCATTAATGAGAATGTCCATTTTTGCCCATCGAGTGCGTCAACCTCAAAGGTTGTGGTAAAGATGAACTCTTTTCCGATTTCGTTTGCCCTAGGGTTGTTTTTTGAGTAAAAAACGGTCCCTTTTTCGTCCTGTATTTGGATAGCATACTTGTCCAAGTCCGTTACCAGTTCATTGAAGGGCATGGTAAAATCCATTCCGGCCGTTACCGACCCATTAAAAGTCCCGTTAAAGTATACCGGTACATCCACCAGAAAAGCAAGGCCTCCTTGATGCAACTTTGTCCAAGGGGAGATGTTTGTGGATGAATCCCTTACGTGTTTTTTCCATTGGGGGTACCTTGGATGTTCGGTTAGGTCCAGTCCTATAGCCGCCTTGTTTCCCTCCAAAGGAGTTATTTTTTGGATGGTCATCGTGCTGTCCAACCATTCAACAAACCTAAAGGAAGGATTTTGCTCCAAAATAAGGCCGGCATCCTTTTCCCAATAGTCGAAATATGAACCATTCGTCATTTCAATACGCTGCTTCAAGTTCTCCAAAGATTTGATATCGTATTTTACCAGGGAAAAAAATTCTTTTGCCCTAAGATTGCCTGTATTTTGGATTTCCCTAATGTAGGTTGATTTGTGGGTGTTCAGGGAATTGTTCCATAAAATAAAGACAATAGCGATAAAGACTGCAAAAACTGCAAACGGAAATATCAGTTCTCTTTTGGAAGGTTTCAACGGCATTTAAAGTATCTAAATAGGGGCCTTTAATAATACTTTTCTCAACTTAATGGTTCAATAGAGTACTTTTCTTACAACACCAAAATAATGTAAGAAAATGCGTCATACAATAAAGTATTAACTCTTTTACCGTAAAAAAATTGTTTTACCGGGCCTATTTTATAATTGTGAATTTATAGCGATTTTTTTGAAGCTTTCAGTTGTGACCAATATCAGTTTTTTTGAATGGGCGGTGTATGACCTTTGTCATAAATAAAGAAACATGGGAATTGCACATGAACGGCTTCGAAAAATGGCATTACAGGTAGATGAGGTCATTGATTTGATACGGCGGCAAAACACCGATACAGCGTTATGGCCGCACAACATATGTTCGGATTACATGGAAAGTGCAAAAAACCTTATGCACTATGCTGCATTCCGAAGTTTTGATGCCCGTAAAATGCAAAAAGGGCTAAAGCAACTGGGATTGACCCGTTTGGCAAACGCCGAAGGAAATATTTTAGGAAGTTTGATGAATTTAAAAATAATCCTGAATAGTTTGCTTGGGGACTCCGTTGATTTGGAAAAGAATCAAATTTTGTCCATTGGCGAAGGTTCCGAACTTTTGAAAAAGCATACCAACGGGCTTTTTGGGGAAAAGGGCAAATCCCGAAGGGTGAGGATAATGGTCACTCAACCTACAGAAGCCGCCACCGATTACCCTATGGTGTTGGAGATGGTAAAAAATGGAATGGACTGTGCTAGGATCAACTGTGCGCACGATGGTCCAGAGGTTTGGAAAGGCATTGTTGAAAATGTGCGAAAAGCTGCCAAGGAGTGTTCTGCCACGGTAAAAGTGGCCATGGATTTGGCGGGACCCAAGGTCAGGACAGGAAAAATCCATTGGGGCGATCGACCAAGGGTCAAAAAGAAGGGAAAACCGTACATTGTTTTGAACAAGGGCGATAAACTTACTGTGTCTGGAGATGAAAATGAACCTGTCCCGTTCAATGGTAATTCGTATCAAAAATCAAACAGCACTGCGCAAATAAGTTGTGTTCCATCACAAATAGTAGGTCGAGTAGTGGTGGGAGCCCCCATATTGTTCGATGACGGTAAAATTGAAGGAGAGATAATCGAAGTTGGAGCAACGTCCTTTCAAGTGAAAATAACCCGCGCAAAACCGGGAGGTGCTAAGCTGAAGAGCGAAAAAGGAATCAACCTGCCTACAGTGGACCTGGGGATTTCTGGTCTGACCAATAAGGATCGGGAAGATTTAAAGTTTGTGGTCAAACACGCGGATATCGTAAACTACTCTTATGTGAACGACCAAGATGACATGAATGAACTTCTGGAAGAGTTAAAACAATTGGGAGCAGACGAGAATCTGGGCATTATTATAAAGATTGAAACCAATTTGGCATATAATAACCTGATCGACATTTTGATCACTGCGATGAAGCGTAGGCATTTAGGGGTAATGATCGCTCGTGGAGACCTTGCCTTGGAAGTCGGTTGGAAAAATATGGGGATGGTGCAGGAGGGCATTTTGGCGTTTTGCAGTGCGGCCCATATACCAGTGGTCTGGGCCACACAAGTGCTGGAAGGCTTGGCGAAACAGGGAATGCCCTCCCGTTCTGAGATAACGGATATCACTTCTTCTGTGCAGGCAGAATGTGTAATGTTGAACAAGGGCCCCCATATTGGCGAGGCCATCGCATTTTTAGATGAGGTATTGCTCAATGTGGAAGGTTCCCATCATAAAAAGGAAGTATTGTTGCCGAAAATGCAATGGAAATAAAATAGGGCCCTGGAAAGGAGCCCTATAAAGAGACATTTTTTAACTATGGGTAATTTGGATTGTGTTAGTGTTTAGTATAGCTAACTAATGTAAAAGTATATGCTGCTAAAAAGAGAGTAAACGGATAGTGCAATTACAGCGTACCAAAATAGGTATCCAAGTTTTGCTTCTATAGTGTTCATTTTTCTGAGTGTTTATTTGGTTGAGTTAAAACTACACACCTAAATTATTTAAAATACACCCATCTGCAATCCATATTTTTATTGGTTGCAGCAATTGGAACATAATTGGTCGTAAAATCTATGTAAATGGAAAATACCTTGTTTATGTAGCAAGGAATGCGATGTTAAAAAAACAGTTTGTTCTCTGAAAAACAACAGGTTAAGTGTTTTTTTGTCAAGGGATGGAATGGGGTAATTTACGGAAGGATGCCTCTTTAAAGAGCAAGCATCCTTCCGTAAAAGATAAATTATGCCAAAGGTGAACCTTTCAGCCGTTTTTCTATTTTACGCTTTTTAGCGGTAATGTTCTTCATGGTTTCCATTAATTTGGAATCCTTGGTCTTTTTATAAATCTCGTTGATGGAAAGAATCAAGCTCTTTGCTTCCCTTGAGGCCTTAACCCTATCGCTGGTGGACATGTGGCTCATGGGCCTTTTTTCAAACTCTTCCGCCTTTTCTAGTAACTCGTGGGTCATTTTTTATTTTTAAAATTATTCGCAATCGGCTAAATATAAGAGTTAGTTTGATATTTTTTGCTTATGGAACCATTTGATTTCCATATTTATGAAAACATTAAGAAGTCTTTTGGAGGGAGTGTTGGAAAAAACTAAAAGGGAGACTAAAAGAAGTGTTAATCAATTGATACTGTGCTGCTATCTGCTCGGGCAATTTGCTGATAGTGATAGCTCGAAAATCAATTTCAATGTTAAATTAATGTGACTTAATTGTAAATTTACTGTTGTTTGGATTATTTTTGCTTCAAAATCTTTGACTTGGAAATCATCTGGAAAAACATATCGGGGAAGAGCTCATTGAGCCAAGAAGATAGAATCAATTTGGAATATGCAATGCGTCTTCAGGTGGTAAAGATAGTAATAAAAGAGGCCGAACACCTTATGGGCTATCTTTCCTTGGTGATAATTGAAATAAATACATCCAATGGGAATGTCTCGGTGCATGGAGATACACCCGAACCTCTTTATTCCAGAATTGCCAACAATTTGAAACAGCCGGTTTCCAAGAAAATTTCCAAGACCTCTTCACCTGTTTTTGCGGCTCTGAATTTTTAAGATCATTTAAGTTGATCAAAATATGGATTGAGTAAACCCCAACCTGCGGATATGGGTAATTTTACTTTGTTAAAATTATTTGATATGGCCATCATTGGAAACATTATTAAGGGAGTTATCGAGGCAAAAGAGGCCTTGAGCGGGGAACCCAACCCTGTTGAAGAACAGAGGGAAGTGCTCAAAGAATTATTGGGCATAGCCAAGGATACCCAATTTGGCAAGCAATATGATTTTGCGGCTATTTTAAAATCGGATGATATCCAGAAAGCATTTGCAGAAGCCATACCTTACCATGATTATAAAAAAATCACCGAACAATGGTGGAGCAAGACGATTGATGGAGAGCCGGACGTGGCTTGGCCCGGAAGCCCCGATTTTTTTGCCCTTAGCTCCGGGACTACTGGTAAAAGACCCAAAAGGATTCCCGTTACCGGAGATATGATCGATTCCATAACCCGGGCAGGAAGGCATCAAGTTTATGCAATGAGTAATTTTGATATGCCCGCGGACTTTTTCGAGAAGGAAATCATGATGCTCGGAAGTTCCACGAACTTACAGGAACGAGATGGCAAAAAAGAAGGGGAAATCAGTGGTATCAGTGCCAGTAACATACCCTTTTGGTTCAAAAAATATTATAAGCCCGGCGACCATATTGCCAAAATTGACGATTGGGACGAAAGGGTGCTCACCATAGCTAAAAATGCCAAAAACTGGGATATTGGTGCCCTGAGCGGAATACCATCTTGGATGGAGCTTATGCTCAAAAAGGTAATAGATTATCACAATGTCGACAATATCCACCAAATATGGCCCAGTCTAAGGGCATACACTTCGGGAGGAGTTGCTTTTGATCCCTATGAAAAAAGTTTCAATGCGCTGTTGGACCACCCGATTCAAATTATTGACACCTACTTGGCCTCGGAAGGATTTTTTGCTTGCCAGAACAGGCCTGAGACCACTGCAATGAAGCTGATCACCGACAACGGTATCTATTTTGAGTTTGTTCCATTTGAGCCCAAATATGTTAATCAAGATGGCTCTTTGACGGATAATGCTCCTTCGATTACATTGGAAGAGGTAGCGGAGGATGTGGATTATGTTCTGATCATATCTACCGTTTCTGGCGCTTGGCGATACATAATTGGCGATACCATTGCCTTTACCGATGTGGAAAGAGCGGAAATAAAGATTACCGGGCGTACCAAATTTTTCTTGAACACGGTAGGTTCTCAACTTTCGGTGAACAAGCTGAACGACGCCCTGAAGCATTTGGAAGATGAACTTGACATTAAGGTGCCGGAATACACACTATGTGCCAAACGTTTTGATGATGGATTTTACCACACATGGTATTTGGGCTCCCAGAGTAAATTGGACGAGGGGAAAACGGCAGATGTTTTGGACAACTACTTGAAGGAAGCCAATAAAAACTATAAAGTGGCGCGTAGCAAAGCTTTGCAAGGCGTAAAGGTCCATTTTGTGCCCCAGAAAATGTTTGCGGAATGGAGCGGTGCCAACAAGAAAAAAGGCGGCCAGGTGAAAATGGAGCGTGTAATGGGCGAGGAACGTTTTAAGGAATGGGAGGATTTTGTATCCCAAAAAGCTTAGTCATTGCCATTTATGGAATCCAGTTCCTTGACCATTTCCATTATCTCATCGGGAGAAAGGTAGTATTGTTTAATACGCATTTTGTAGGTCTGGTCAATTTCTGAGTTATCGAGGATAAACCGTTTTGTTTTCAGAATGTATTCGGACATTCCCCTGGATACGGCAAAGGAGTCCGCGGCACGTTCTGCTTTTTTGACAAACTCCTTCAATAAAACATATCGAATACCAAACCCTATTAGGTTGAGGTTGCCACGTTGCTGGTAGTCCATAACATGTCCAAGTTCGTGACCGAGCCATCCGATCAGAACATCTTTTGGTACATCGACGGTCTTGAATTCTTCGCCGGATATCTTAAATTTTTCACTTATCAAGATTACATAGCTACGGCTGCTCTTGGGCTTAAGCAATCCGCTCCAAGTGGGCTGGGCCTGCATTACCGATTTTTTGATGTTCTTTTTGAACTTGAATTCAATAGGGATGTCCTCGAGTTCCGGAAAGTAGCCCAGTGCAATTCTAGCCTCTTGCTCAATGCTTTCCGGTATGGTATTTTTGGGTTTCTTCAAAATAATGACAACTAAAAGTACCGATATGGTTAATAGTAAAAGTAGTTTTAGTCTTCTTTTCAAAATTAAAGGGTTAAAAAAAGGGCAAATTACAATTTGCCCTTTTTAATGTGATTATCTGTTTTCTTAAAACTGGTACCTAAGTCCCAAGGCGATGTCCAGATCAAGGTCGTCCGAGTAGTTATCGTTGAAACCGATCTCTGGTCTCATATCCAAAGAGATCAACAGGGGAATGTTAAAATCATATTCAATACCGATATCCCCGGCGATTAAAGCAAATGCACCATCGTTTTCACCGGCATCAAAAGATCCAACACCACCACCGGCACCTACGTACCAATGGAATCCGCCATCAATGGGCATTACCCACTGATAAAGACCTACCAGTTTAAAGGCTTCTACATTATCGGAATCTCTCCAACCAAGGTCAAATTCCAACCTGTTGTTTTCGTGCAGGTAGCGTTGATAGGAGATTTCCCCTCCAAAACCGTCGTTGTCACCTACTCTGATACCCAGTGCATTCTTTGATATACTTTGGGCACTAAGGGTTGTTGCTCCGATTAAAAATAGAAATAAAATTGCGTTTTTCATGATAGTTTTATTTTGACACAAAGATAGTTTTGTCCCAAAATCCACTTATCTCAAATGGATTAATGATTGATTCAAATAAACAGGAAAATCAGATGACCGGTTTAAAGAATTTGAAAAGACCTTCGAGAAATCTTAGCCAGATCGTTCTGTTTCGATAGCGCTCCAATGTAACCAAATCCGCTTTTTCACATAGCTTTTCGAACTCGCCGATCATTTCTGTGGTGATTTCTTTGTTGTAGATAAGGATGTTGGTCTCGTAATTGAGCTCAAAACTCCGAATGTCGAAATTCCCGGACCCTATGGAGACCAGATCATCGTCCACGATCATGATCTTGCTATGGGAAAAGTCGTCCCGGAAATAAATTTTGATCCCTACTTCCAATAATTCCTCAAAGTGGGACAGCATGGCAAATTTAGCTGCTTGCGAATCGGATTTTTTGGGGACCAACAAACGGATTTCCACGCCTTCCATGGCAACTATTTTCATGTTCTCCAGAAAGGCTTCCCCGGGAACAAAGTAGGGGTTCGCTATACAAATGGACCTTTGGGCCTGGTTCATCATCCCAATGTATTGTTGCATTATAGTGGGATGCTTCGAGTCCGGTCCCCCTGCGACGAGTTGTGCATCCACATCGCCGGTCTTTTGCTGTTCGGTAAGGTAATCGGAGATATGAAAATCTTCCTTGTTGCTAGCAAAGAAATAATCTTTTAGAAAGATAAGGTGTAAATCGTTTACAATGGGGCCTTCCAGCTTTAGGTGGATATCCTTCCATTTGCCCAGTTCATTTTCCCTCCTTATATATTTGTCGGAAACATTTACACCACCGGTAAAGGCAATCCTGTTGTCGATGATAACAATTTTTCGATGGTTCCTAAAATTGAGTGAGAACAACAAATTTGTTAGCCGTATCGGCATTATGGGGTATATTTTTACTCCGATGTCCTCAAACTCTTTCCTGGGCCGCCCACGTAATTTGTAGCTTCCAAGGGAGTCGTAGATGATACGAACTTCTACGCCCTCCCGTATTTTTCTTTTGAAAAGTTCCAGCATTTTGTCCAGTAGGGTGCCTCTTTCCAAAATATAATATTGAACGTGGATGAACTTTTCGGCTTTTTCCATTGCCTTGAAAAGAACATTGAAGGTTTCGCCCCCATCTTGGAGCGCTGTTATGGAGTTGCCTTTTTTTGCCGTGCTGTCGGAATTGGCCTCGATCAATCTATTGAGGCGTTCTTTGCGGATATCGGTTTCAAAATGGGTCAGGAATTTTTCTTGGGCGGAAATCTTGGGGTGGGTGTACTTATTTCTTTTGTCGAACTCTTTGGTATTGAAAAACTTGAACTTTCGGCGGTTCATACCAAATAGATAATAGAGCGCCGCACCCAAATAAGGAAGAAAAATAATGGCAAGGGCCCAACTTATGGATCTTGATGGCCTCCTGCCATGGTAGATGATGGCCCCGATGGCCCAAACGGAAGTAAGAATGTAAACAAGGGTGAGAGCGGTCTTCACAACTAATGGCGGTGTTTGTTTCTCCTAAGGTATAACGAAATGAATTTACTGCTCCTGTCTTTTGCCGTAAACTTGTGTCAATCAAAAAAACCCTGGCGATGGTGCCAGAGTTTTTCTAGTGTGTGCTAATGGTTATTTTATTGAGGACTGTCGTCTGTTGCGTCTTCTACTTCGTCTTCAACATCTTCGGCGGCATCTTCGATACCGTCCCCGACATCTTCAGCAGCATCCTCTACTTCTTCGATGGCCTCCTCGGCCTTATCTTCATTTGTTTCTCTACAACTGGTCATACTCAAGGTAAATACCATTGTCATAAAAATTGCGAATAAACTTATTGACTTTCTCATGGGTTTCTATTTTAGGTTAATGATTTTATTTTTAGTTTTTTATAATCTTTTTCTTCCTGTTATCAACGATATGATGAACAGTACGATAAATATGAAGAATAGGATTTTGGCAATACTTGCTGCACCTGCAGCTATTCCACCAAAACCGAATACACCGGCAATAATGGCCAAGATGATAAAGATGATTGTCCAACGTAACATAATAGTAGTGTTTTTTAAGTTAGCGTCCGATTATCCTTTAATCGATACATTACAAATGTCGTTTACTTTTTTCCGGGAGTTTGCCGTTTTCCGATCATATCTTAACTCAAAAGAGTGAAAATCTTAAAAGATTGATGTGTAATGGGTTATGTATGTTATCAAAAAAAGAAAGAATCGACCTGTACATTTGAGGTAAGGTTTTTTAAAAAGAACTCATTGGACATACGTTTTGCCTTCAATGGAGCACTATTGGGGTTTTTAACGATCTCATTTAGGCTTTCCGCATCGGAATCCTCGCTCAGCCATGCAGAGGTTTTTTCTTTGGGAACAATAACTGGGGCAAAGTTGCTAATGTTGTGGTAGTTGGAAATAAATGGATCCGTCCTGTCTACTATCAATGCGGCACACAAAAAGCCGTCGTTCAATATATTGTAAGTGCCTGCCAGGTAGAACGGTTTTTCAGATTTTTGGTAGATATAGTAACTGCAAGTGTTGCCGTTCTCCAGCAAATGCGTGTAAAACCCGGTGACAATTATTAAACAGCGCCTTTGTTTAAAGGAATCCCTCATCCAAGAAACGCTTTCCAGTTCTTCCATTTTAACGTTCAAAGTATTGGCATTTTCTTGGAAAATGTGCCAATCCTCTTTAAAATCCTGTGGCATAAGACCCCATATGGCAAATGTTATCTCATTTTTGTCTTCCATGGTCACCACGCTTATGTTGGTCTCGTGAAAACCGTTGATCAACGGACTCGGAGTATATAAATTTGGATATCTGAAGGGAATCCCAAACTCCTTTTCAATCCCACCTTTGCTCGTTTCATTTGAAAGTTTGTAAATCATAATCTTCTCTAATATGACCCCAAGTAAACAAAAGAAGCTTGGAAAGGTTGACGCAAATAATTTTAATCGTATTGCTTTTGATATATGTAATAGGGGACTTGACCTTGTACAAAGGCCAACAAAGAGTATATTTATAGGATTTAGACCCATAATCAAACAAAAGTCAGTTATAGAGACCCAATGATCAAAATTAAAGTAAAGGCCCAGGATACTGCGGAATCTGTTGAGCAGATCAAAAACGTTTTAGGAGGAGCTATTGAAGAGCAGTGGGGGCAGCACCAGTTGAAAGTTTCCAACGACATGGCAAAAGGCACTATACGTTTTATAACCTTTGACTGGGGCGTAAGCTTGTTGGAGTTGGACATTACCTTTTTTGATGAGGTTTTGATAGAGGTGGATACATCTGACTATAACCCGATCGGTTTTTACTATTGTTTGGAGGGCTATTGTGGCCATAAGTTCGGGTACCAACCAGAAGATAAGATCAAGATTATGGAGCAGTTCCAGTCCGTTATCCTTACCAATCGCGATGGTGGGATCACGGACAGGTATTTTCCCAAGGATGTAAAAATTTCCCAAACTGTGATACAGGTGCGCAGAAAACCATTTTTGCGCAAAAGATTGAATCAAGGCGAAGAACTCAATAAAAAGCTGTACCAAGTATTTTTGGATACCGACCACGAAAAGGTTTTTGCCTACTACGGATCGTACAACCTAAAAATGACCGAGGTAGTAACCGCCATAAAAAAGGTGAAGACCAAAGGAATGATCCGGATTATGATGATTGAGGGGCTGGTGTACCAGATTCTTTCCATGCACATGGTACAACACAACAAAGAGGTCTTGGACAAAAGACCTCAGACCAGTTTGCTGAAAAGGGAGTTAAAGGTGGTTCGCAACTATGCCAAAAAGATAGAAAAGAACATTGCCAAGGATTTTTCGTTGGAGGACATTTCGGCCGAGACCGGGCTCACCCAGGCCAAACTACAGGAAGGCTTTAAACTGCTCTATAACAAAACGGTGACCGAGTACATTAGGCATGCCCGTTTGGAACTGGCCAGAAATCACATTGCCACTACCGAAATGAACATTTCCGAAGTCGTCTACTCCATCGGGTTTACCAGCAGGAGTTATTTTTCCAAGATCTTTAAGGAGAAATTCGGGTTGAGCCCCAGTGAATTCAAGAACAGTAAAAAAAGCGCCCAGGTGGGGGGCTGACCGTTTTCTTGTTGCCTTTCGGGTTCGCCAGAAAGTGGCGATTCAATATAGTAGCCTTTTTTTAATTAAATCAGTTTTTGGATTGTATTCAAAAAGAGCATCATTCACTGAATTCAACAAGGCCTGTATATCATACTTACGACCAGGATTTGAAAAACATCTATCTAGAACTTGATATCGAATAAGTACATTCTTATTGGTAGGCATTTCATAAAAATGCACAACCTGTGCAGTGTGCAGAATTACGGCATAATTTAATTAAAAGACTCAGCACTAATAAATAAGAGAGCCCACGCGTTGTATATGCTTTTAGCATTTAGTGAGTGCCCATGACCTCACCTTACGGGTGTACAAGCACCCTCCATCAGTTTTGTTAATCAATTATAACTTCGAGACCCGCTTTCTTGGCCTTATATTTTATTTTGGTCATCAAATCATTGTAGCTCCAATTTCTTAATACAAATCCCTCTTCTTTAGCAATCTCTGTTTTTTCCTCCTGATTTAAAAGTATGAGGGTTCCTGCGCTATGTTTAACACAAAAATCAATCAACCTCCGGCTATAGACATGCAAACGGTTATGGACATATTTACGTTCCGTTTGACCAAGTCTGTCAACTGCCTTCAGTTTTCGTTTTATGCCTTTACCCGATTTGGAATAGGTTGCCCCAATCTTTGCCCGTCTGTGTGCCGATTGTATCGCCAATCTTCTGTATAAAAATTCTTCCTTTGTGCCAATGGTAAGCCTTGCCTTACCGACCTTTACTACAATTGGATATTCAAGCGAAAGAGAAGCTTCTGCAATAATCTCTGGTCTTAGTTCATGGCTTTCTTTTTCAATTTCGAATACCGCTAATAAGAAAATCTTACCATCTTTTAGCTTGATGTGTGATGTGCACAGCTTAGTCTTGCCCTCCAATACCCGCTCCAACAATTTTCGTTTATCAGTAAAATCCTTGCCCAAGTACGTTTTAAATGGAATCTGAAATAAACGAAAGCTGAAAGCTTTTTTCTCTTCGTTAAAGTGTAATCCGCTCATACCCTCCAAGTCAAAAGGGAAGGCCATATCCCTTCTGAAGTTTTTCAAAGATCGTTCACCATTCCAATACTCCGGTCTGTTCTTTTTGAAAGATGAAATCAAGGCCTGGTTCAAATTGGACAATATGTTTGTGGGGATTTCTCCTTTAAAACGATCTGATACCACTCGATAGGTGGTGTTGATCCTAGAACGGTTTAGGATTCCTTGTTCATCCTTCTTTTCATCAGCCAATTTATATTTTATCCCCTCTGATAGATAAAAGAATTCCCTTATCATTTCCTGTACATAAAGGTGGGTCACTATTAGGTTAGCTGCCCTAAAGCATCGGTTCTGCCATTGGTACAGTTTATCCAAGGCCTCTTTTTTATCTTCTTTGGTAGGAAGGTCGATCAGTAGTTGGATCTTTCGAGTAAGTTTTAGCGTTGACTTTTCCATGTTAAGCTGATTGCAATTGATCTTTTGCTTCCATTAGCCTATAGGCTATCATAAATTCCTGATGCACCTCCTTTTGGGAGAGGTTAAGCTCATTGGCTATTTCGGAAAAGGAATACTTCAATTCACAACGCATTTTAAGCACCTTTGTCTGTTCTTCTGTCATCTCGCCAGTAAACTTTATCTCATCCATATTGTTATTACTGGAATCGAGCTTATTTCCTCGATGAAGAATGGTTTTAATATCCTCAATGGCTTCCTTGATCTCTCTACAGGTTTCATTGATACTTTTTCCCATTGCTTTGGAAATAGCTTTATACTGAAAGCCGTATTTCAGACACAGATTGATTACATGTCTTTTGCTGTCATCCAATAATGGCAGGATACCTTTGATACTTTCGAACTTCTCTTGTTCTCCTTCTTGTAGTTTAAAATTCTTATTATCTTCAGCAGGGTCATACCCGACCATATAGTCTTGGTAATTCCCAAAACTCTCCAACGAGTGGACTTTCCTGAAAAACTTGTTCTTGGGGCGTGTATAGTATGAAATGCACTCCCTTTTCATCACAAACCGCAAGAAAAAATAAATGTGCTTGGGTGATTCCAAAGTGTCCCTATGTACCCACAACTTCAAGAATACATCCTGGACCAATGTTTCCACAACAAACCGATTATTGAGCAGGCTCTTTCCCAACCAAAAAATTTGTTTGTGATATTTGGTATAGATTTCCGCAAAAGTTGAAGAGCAACCTTTCTTCAACAATTCAAGATGTTTGTTGTCGATATTTGAAATCATGAGGATAGAATTATAATAACTACTTACCAAATGTAATCATTTATTTATTAATAGTAATTATTAACTTATTATAAGTATATTTTACAGTACTATAAATGAATTACTTGTCATTTTAGGGTTAACAAATACGCCCATGACAAAAAAAGATGATCATAAAGACCCTGCCCTGGTTTCCATAGGTTCAATGTTCGAGACTGGAAAAATTCGAAAGATGTACACTCTTGCCGAATTATATCCGACCCGAATAGCAAAATCACTTGGTATAAATTATGGTAGGTATATGGTCAAACTGAACCATCCTGATAAGTTTACAATGGGCGAAATAGTTAGGCTTGCTAATTTACTTGACATAGAGCCTGATATGATCACCAAGGTCATATATGCCGAATTAAAATAGCTCATGCAATTCTAGATAACATCCAAAGGCATAACTTTTAAAAAGCGAACGAAACGCAGTGAAGTGCTGCAAGCGTCCTGTGTTACTTTAGCTAAAATGGCACTGAACCTTCATTTTGAGGAAAAAAATTTTCAACAACTCGATTGAGTCGTTAACTCTTATATAATCCACCAACGAATAATTTTCAACAAATTTTTTTCTTCAATTTTCCTTAAACAACACTTTTTGTACTTCTTTCCGCTTCCACATGGACAAGGATTGTTTCTCCCAATTTTAGTCATAATAGAGTTATACTTTTATAATAAGTCGAAGTAAGAGGTTTTTAATATAAAAATGTGATTATTCTTTAAAATTATAGAATATGCTATTAAATGTCGTAATCAATATTTTCATCGAAGACACTAAAAATGGGCTTTTCAGCAGGAAAATGAACCAGTAGCGATGCGTCAACACGCTATCCTCATGCTCCTCCCTTAGATTCACAATGTCTTTTTAAAAAATCAAAGGGTATTTTCTGTATGGAATTTGTATTGCTGATTTATTTAAAATGATAAAGTCTTGATTTTGTTTGAAAATTTGTGTGGATGTGCTGTGTTTCCATATTGGATTATGTACAAACATCATTGACCAGTTCTTCAGGTCAAACATTTTTATGTAACTTTCAATCACAACCAAAATCCTTGAAAAATTATACCACTATTCATGGCTTTGGTTAAATCCTAAAGTGGAATGAACGACATCGAAGAAATTACAAATGCATTAATTAAATTCAGAAATGAAAGAGATTGGGAGCAGTTTCATAATCCAAAAGATTTGTCGGTTGCCCTGAATATTGAAGCTGGTGAATTGCTTGAAAACTTTCTTTGGAAATCACACAATGATGCCGATAGGGAAAAGGTAAAAGAGGAATTGGCGGATGTGTTTGCCTACTCGTTCCTTTTGGCTGAAAAATATGGTTTTGATGTCAAACAGATTGTTTTGGAAAAAATACAGAAAAACGATAAAAAGTATCCTGTGGAGAAATCAAAGGGGACTGCTAAAAAATATAATGAGCTGTAATGATTTCAACACAAATGAAAATAAATCATTACGATTTCGAGAAAAGCCTTTTTGATAGATTAAATACCAACCATTTCGCAAAGGATCTATGGCCTATTGTTTACATATTAAGTGATGTAGAAACCAAAACTGCGTATGTAGGAGAGACCACGGATGTTTATTCAAGAATGGATGCTCACTTGAAACATGAATCAAAGGGGAAACTCAAATCGGTACACTTGATAACCAGTGAGAAATTCAATAAGTCAGCAACCCTTGATATTGAATCCAATTTGATCAAATATTTGTCAGGGGATGATGTTTATGGTTTGTTGAATGGAAACTTAGGGCTTGCTAATCACAATTATTACCAAAAAAAAGAAGTTTATTGGGACATATTCAAATCAATATGGAACCAACTCCGGGCAGCAGGAATTACAAAGCATTCCATTCAACACATCGACAATTCAGACTTATTCAAGTATTCACCATATAAAAGCTTAACACAAGAGCAAAGTCAGGGTCTCTTTCAAATATTGAAAAGTCTTGCCACGGGTAATTATAAAAATACAATAGTAGAGGGAGGAGCTGGTACGGGTAAAACCATTCTGGCTATTTTCCTTTTCAAGATACTTTCCAGTCAATTGGATGATTTTAGCTTCAAGGAGTTTGGTGATGATGAAAAAGAGTTCATACGTCTTGTTAAAGAGCTTAGATGTAAGCTTCCTGAACCGAAAATGGCTCTGGTTGTGCCAATGTCCTCCTTTAGGGCTACTTTGAAAAAAGTGTTTAAAAATATAAAAGGACTCAATCCAAAAATGGTCATTGGGCCTACTGAAGTAAGTAAAGAAAAGTTTGATCTATTGGTAGTGGATGAATCCCATAGACTTAGAAGAAGGGTGAATTTAACTAACTACAAATCATTTGATGATGGATGTAAAAGATTGGGTTTGGACAAACATAGCTGCTCCGAACTGGATTGGGTGCTTATGCAATCAGATAACGTAGTGCTTTTCTATGATGAAGGTCAATCCATTAAACCAACGGATACACCAACAACAGAGTTTGAAAGGCTAAAACAAAACAAGGAGTCAAATCTAATACCACTGAAATCTCAATTCAGGGTCAAAGGTGGGAATGCATATGTGGATTATATCGAATCCATACTGCAGGAAAAAGCTAATATAGAAACACCAAAATTCAATTCCAAAAGCTATGAGTTTCTTTTGTTCGATGACATCGATGACATGATTGACCAAATAAGAAAAAGGGATAACGAAAGTGGACTCGCAAGACTGATTTCGGGTTTTTCATGGAAATGGATTTCAAAGAATGACAAAAGCTTAAAGGACATAAAGATCGGTGAACGTGAGTTGATGTGGAATGGAACTCCTGATGATTGGATCAATTCAGAGAACTCAATCAATGAGGTAGGTTGTATCCACACAACCCAAGGCTATGATCTCAATTATTCAGGAATCATCTTTGGAAATGAAATATCCTATGATCCACAGGAACAAAAAATAATTATCAAGCCAGAAAATTATCATGATAAGAATGGAAAAAACACTATAACAGATGAGGAAGTTTTAAAGGGCTATATCATTAATATATATAAAACATTAATGCTTAGGGGAATAAAGGGAACATATGTCTATGTGTGCGATCCTATTCTTAGGAATCACCTTGATTCGTTTATCCCTAAATATAAAGCTGAACAAAACAAAACCAATGTATCATTCAAGACTGATAATATTGTGCCATTTGTTAATGCCATTCCTTTTATTGATTTGAACACAATTGAAGCGGAATTCGAGGAAATCCATAATAAAAGTGACGAGAAATGGATTGAGATGCCAAGGGATTTGGAACCACACAATGATGTATTTGCCACTCGAGTAATTGGGGAATCTATGAACAAAGTTCTTAGCAACGGTACCTATTGTCTTTTTAAAAAATATGTCGGTGGTTCCATTAACGGACAAATAGTATTGATTAAGAAAACTAATACTGGAGATAAAAGTCCCATATATAGTATCAAAGAATACGAAGGTAAGGGTTATGGGGAAGACCAAAACAATGGATATCAAACTATTGTGCTGAAATCACTTTCAACAGCCCCTGAATATTCAAATGTTGTTGAGGAGGAAGTTGAACCATGCTCTTTTAAGATAATTGGAACCTTTTTGTGCGCTCTTGATTGAGCATTCCTTAAGCAAGTAAGACATTGGCCAAATCAATCGGGTAAAATGATGGTATCACTTTCTGAGTGATAGGTCATTGAATTGAAAGAGGGCTTTACAATGGCATCCAATGTTTCAACAAAGCCCCTTGTGCGCATCACAGCAAATACTGAGATGTCGGCATCGGGAAAAGATTCTTTTAGTTTTCTAACGCACGCACATGAAGTTCTTCCTAGTGTGAAAACATCATCGACCACAACAATTTTCTCAATAAAGGCCTCAGGGGGGATTACAGTAAGACTGTTGAAATGAGTATTACAGCTAGGCCGTAAATCTGCACTGCTAAAATTACTCGATTTGGGAACTTTGGTTTCCCTGACAATGAATTCTTGTACACTTTTCCCAAGTCCGGATTCAACGAAATGTTCACATAAAATTTTGGTGGGCCATAGGCCATTTTCCACAATGGGAGCACTTCTTGGAGCTGGTACCAAAACTGCTTGATCGAACATTTTCTTTATCGGGTGTTCTCCAGGAAGGTTTTTGATATGATGTATAAGGCGTTCAATGACCTTGACATTTCCGGATTTTATGTTACCAGCAATTTGTCGGGATTTTAAAGCCATATCATTTTTGCCTTTTGTAGCAAACTCTAACATGGTGGCAAAATTTATGTCAAAAGGCATCCTCAAGTTTTGAGGTTAGGTAGGGAATGTTCCTTAAAACCAGATCTATATTTTCTCGAGTCAAGATTTCAGCTCCGTAATTCATCATTTCTTTAGCCCAAGTGATATTTTTGTCTTTAATAACATTTTCTAATATATAAACTTCCCTGCCCAATCGTAGTGCTTCCCAACCTTGATGGCGGGTTCCGCTTTTTTCACTGGCCTCTATAATGATTGTTGCATCTGATATTAGGGCCATTGTCCTGTTCCGGATTGGAAAATTTTTGGGCAATGATGGGTAGCCTTCAGGGAATTGGGAAATTGCCAAGTGCTCTTTTTTTATGGTTTCCAAAAGTCCAGCATTCTCTTTTGGATAAGCTATAGTTAGAGGAGTACCTAATACAGCAATGGTTTGGCCGTTGTTTTTTATGGCCGTGGTATGCGCCATGGTATCAATTCCAGCAGCAAGGCCACTAACAACAATTATATCATGCTCTATCAGAGCCTTGGATACCATTTTTGCCCTTAACAACCCTTCTTTGGAAGCATTTCTAGAGCCAACCACGGAAACTCGCCGTTTGTGGTATAACAAATCTTCATTCCCTGCGAAAAACAATTGTTTGGGAGAATTTTTTTTTTCGGTCTCTGTCAATAACTCGTTGTAATAATCTATCCCCATGTTACCAAATTAGTGATAATTCCTAAATTTCGTAAATCCAATGCAAATTTTTATCCTGCTTAACCGTCATCAACTATAAAATTGGATGTTTGATGATCAGGAGGTTTAGAGGAGAGAGTCACTTATGTGAATTGTCTTATCTTTCATACTGCAAAGCATTAATATCAGTTGTTGATTTGGCATGTTTTTATGTTATCAGGTAAAATACCTCACAACTTTTAATGGTCAAACCTGTTGGTAAATAAGGCCAGCAAAAAATATTTTCACTAAGTCACAGATTTGGTTAATGAAAAAAATCTTTTTTTTTGATACCGAAGTTCAAGCCACTAGCGGGAAAGTTCTTGATATTGGAGGAATTGGTGGAGAAGGCTATAGATTTCACTCCAATTCTATTCCTAAGCTGTTGGAGGTAATCGGTCAGCACGAGTATATATGTGGGCATAATATCATTTATCATGATATACTGGATAAGCCGGGAAAACTGACCCACCTTCGCCGGATGAAACTGACCATGGCAAATGGACTGCCCAGATTTGATCTATCCTTGGGTTAAACTTAGTTTTTATTTTTCAATTTTCTTCTCATTGATTCGCCTTTTATATCTATTCTGTGTGCCGTGTGCACCAAACGGTCGAGGATGGCATCGGCCAGTGTTCTCTCCCCGATAATGTCGTGCCACTTTGATACGGGCAATTGTGATGCTATTATAGTGGATTTCTTGCCGTGCCTGTCCTCGATGATCTCCATAAGTGCATGCCTATTGATGTTGTCCAATGGCTTAAGGCCGAAGTCATCCAAGATGAGCAAGTCCTGTTTTTCAAGTTTGCTTATCTGTTTTGGATAGGAACCGTCGGCCTTTGATGTCTTGAGCAGGGTAAAGAGCTTTGCGGTATTGAAGTACATCGTTTTTGACCCCATGGAACAGGCCTGGTGGCCGATGGCCGAGGCCAGGTAACTTTTGCCCACGCCGGTACTGCCGGTAATAAGTATGTTCTCCCTTTTTTGGATGAACCCGCAGGAACCTAGCCGCCGGACCAGGTTCTTGTCCAGTTGGCGCGACGGTCGGTAGTCGATGGCCTCCATGACGGCCGTATACCTGAACCTTGCGGACTTGGTCAATCGCTCTATCCTACGGTTATGGCGGTCGTCCCATTCGTTCTGGACGAGATAGGCGATCAGTTCATCGTTGGTGTAACCGGTCGACGGACCGCCGGTCTCCATTGTTGTGGTGAAGGCCCTGTGCATTCCATAGAGCCTCATTTCTTTCATCAATTGCATTGTTTTTTCGTTCATATGTCCTGTTTTTAATATTGTTCTATTCGTAGTATTTTCCTCCCCTTATGTTGTTGTGCTCGGGCATTTCCATATCCCCGTCCATACGTTCATCGATCTGGTCCCATCCCTTTTTCAGGATGCGCTCGACCATATTGTAATTGTACGCACCATATTCCGAGGCACGTTTGCACGCATTCTCAAGACGTTCCCTTCCGTACTTTTTGGCAAGGTGGAGCACGCCCAGACAGGACTTATAGGATTGTTCCGGGTGTTGCTTCTTCTCCAGGATGGCAATGATGTACCCTTTACAGTGTCCGCCGATATTGCCTGCCCAATCGATGAACCTCTCACTGCTCCATTCGCTTACGAACCTGTGGTGCGAGGGCATATGGTCGGCCAAGGTGGTATAGCCGTATTTTTTCCTGTCCCTTGTATGTACGGCGAACCTTTCGTGCTTATGGTAGATCTCGACGATGTTATCGGTATAGACCAGCTTGACCTGTTTGCCTATATGTCTATAGGGCACGCTGTAATAATGCTTGTCCTTCCCAAAATAGATATGGCTGTTCTTGTGCACGGTGGCCTGGGCATAGCGTTTTACCTCATAGCGTTTCGCCGGTAACGGCATCAGTTCGCCCTTCTCGATTTCCATGAAAAGTGAACGCCTGGAATATTCCCTTCCCCTGAACGGCATTGCGTTGTGTTTTTCCAGCAGTTCCCTTATCGCGATGTTGATATCGGTCATGCCATGGAAGACCTGGTTCCGTAAAGGGGCGAACACCCTGGTGTAGATTATCTTCACGGCGTTCTCCACTATGGCCTTGTCCCTTGGCCTATAGGTACGTGTGGGCAGTACCGCCGTTTCGTAGTGTTCGGCAAAGTCGGCGAACACCTCGTTGACCTTGGGCTCGTAACGGCTGCTCTTGGTGACCGCCGACTTAAGGTTGTCGGGCACCAAGGCCTTTGGTACACCACCGTAGAACCACAGTGCGTTCTCGGTGCAGCGGATGAAGTCCTCCAGTTTTTGGCTTGCACAGGCCTCCACATAAGTATATTGGCTGCTACCGAGTATACAGACGAACACCTCCAGTTCCTTCAGTTCACCGGTCTCCCTGTCAACAATGTGGAGTTTCTTGCCCGTGAAATCGATGAAGAGCTTGTCGCCGGCCTTGTGCTCCATGTGCATTACCGGAGAGGTCTCCTTGCGCCATTCGGCGTACCAATACTTGAACTGTGAGTATCCAGCCCACTAACTACATCTTTTAAGACAGCATAATTTTCAGTACGGATTCGATAGGTGGATCAGTTCTGTTGTTCTTGCAGTATTTTCTTGTAGTTCTGGGGGTACAGGTTGCGGATGTCCCTATGGGTGATGGACATTATGTTCTCCAGGGTGTACTTAAGCCACTCATAAGGGTTTACCTCATGTTTTTTACAGATCGCGAAGAAGGAATACATGACTGCTGCTCGTTGAGCTGCATCATGAGAGCCTGCGAACAGGTAATTTTTACGTCCCAGGGCCAATTTTCTGATGGAATTTTCTATCAGGTTATTATCAATTTCCAGAACCCCGTCATGGAGATAGGCACTGAGCCGGTCCCATCGGTCCATGGTATACCGGAAGGCCTTCCCGATAGGACTCTTGGGAAGGATCAACCGGTGCTTCATCTGATCGAACATCCATTTCCCGAATTCGTTGATCACCGGTAGGGATTCCTCCAACCTTAGTGCTTTACGCTGCTGTGGGGTCAACTTCCCTTCCCTTGCACAGGCCTCCACGGCATAGAGTCTTTGGATAAAGGTCAAGGCCCGTTCGGCGCGTTCTTTGTCGTTGTCCTTTGCCTTATCAAATTCCCTTCGGGCATGTGCCCAGCAGTTCAGGTGGGTAACCCCCTCACGCTTGCCTATTGTGTCATATGCTGCATACCCATCACTTTGGAGGTAGCCTTTAAAATCAGCCAGCACATGATCGGCAGCCTCACGGCTACGCCCACGCTGGTAATCGAAGAGTACGGTCCCGTCCATAGGGTTATGGTACACCCAATAATAGCCCTGATGGGTGGTGCCCTTCTTGTTTTTGTCGATAACTTTTATCGGGGACTCGTCCGCCTGGAGATACCCCTTCGACCTGGTGTCCTGCAGTAGATGTTGATAGAGGATATCCAGTATTTTAAGGCTCTGCCTACTCCAGCCTTCCAGAGTGGAGGATGCAATAGGGATGTCCGCCCTTTTAAAGCGTTGCAGTTGCCGGTAAAGCGGAAGGTGGTCCTCATACTTATCCACCAGAATGGAGGCCAGGAGTCCGGCCCCGGGAATGCCTTTTTCGATCACTCGCCCGGGCAGTTCCCCTATGAGTACCCCTTCTTTACTTTTAGGGGCATACTTATAGCGGATGTAGCGTTTGATATAGTATTTGGCAGGCTCGTATTCCAGCTCATCAGTGACTTCTTTGCCGATACAAACCATATCGGTAATATCTTCACTGGGATAGATCTCGATTTCTTCTACGGGAAGATGCGCGGGAAGGGCCACCCGTCCTTTATGAGTGGAAGTTCTTTTGCGGCGCTCGTAGGTAAGTTTTTCTTTTAATTCCTCTTCTTGTTTTTCTGCCTTTTGCGGCTCCATCTCGAAGGGAAGGCTCATCTGGTTTTTATCCCCTTCGAAGCGTTCTCTTTTTTGGCCAAAGGCCAGGCGCTTATAATACGCTAACTGAAATTCGAGATCGGAAATTTTTTGTTCTGCTTTCGCCCTTCTTTCAGTCTCCTTGTCAAGGAGTGCCAAAATCTCAACTTTAGTAAGGTTTTCCAAGGGTTCCTGCATAGGGTAAAGATACAAAAACCGCTCTTTTAATCCTACTGTAAACCCTTGTTTTTACTGGGTTTTTACTGCTTTTTTTACCTTGGATACCTCAGTTTTTGATGGGCCTTTTCCACCTGCAGGCCTTCTACCATAAGCACCAGTTCCGACCAGGTCATACAGGGATCTTTCCCTTTAAAAACGGGAGGGGTAAAACTGCCCTGTTCCAGGCGTTTGTAGTACAGTACAAACCCACCGGCCTCCCAGTGCAGCAGTTTAAGGTGGGTACGGTTGCGGTTCAAGAAGATGAACACGTCCCCACTGGTAGGTTCCCTGCCCAACTCATTGCTCACCAGACCGCTCAGCCCATTGAAACTTTTTCGCATATCACAGGGTTTAGGATAAAAGTGGTACCTATGGAACGAGCCCAGGGCGAACATCAGTAAAGCCTGAGAAGTTTGCCGATCAGTGCGAACTGTGCGGCTTCCAGACGTAGCCGTACCCCATTGGGATAGATAAGTTCCAGGCTCCCGTCCATGCCGGTCCCGGGACGCACGGCGATGAACCCACTTGCCGGTGCTTCCCTCTGGGCCTTCTTCTTCTTCCAGTAATAAAAGGTTGAGGGTACCACTCCCTTGTCCTTACAGAAATCCCTGCCGTTTAGTTCTCCCCTCTCAAATTCACCGATCAGGGCGAACATTTGTTGTTCCTTGCTCATTGAATATATTTTTAAGCAAAGCTATGGGCAGGTAATTAACTTGGCAATATGCACTTCGTGGGGTGGATACAACTGTGAGAGCTTGAAGCCATCGGGATGCTTGGCATAATATTCCTCCCACAACAATTGCCTGGTCACCCCGGTCTTGCGGAGCTCTTTGTCAAAATAGGGAAAGTATTGCCTTAAGGTCAGCAAACGTTGGCTCTTGCGCTTTTGCCCGTCCTTAAAAAGGTTGTGGAGTTCCTCCAGGGTCATCTTCTCCACCTCGTAGGCCGTAAAACGGTACCGCTTGAAGAATTCGATGTACTTCCTGACCGTGACACGGGATATGCCCAATTGCTGGCTTATCCTCCGTTTGCTAGTGCCGGAGGTGTACAGTTTGTAAATCAGTTTTGTTTTTCGCATATCTATCTGCTTGTTCGCCATGGTGCTTTTTAACAAAAAAAGCACTTAGACTTTTTACAGATAGATCTAATCTAAAGGTGGTCCACTTTGGCCCGGCGCGGGTGGGTCACTTTCGTCCGGCCAGCTATGGTCGCTTTAACCCGGCCAGGGTGGTATACTATGTCCGGCGTTTCCATATAAAGGGAAGTAATCCTTACCAAAAAAAAGTTCACATTCTTCTAATGCAGAAGACCAATCTTTTTGATTGACCCAATGAAAGCAAATCCCTAAATCCTTCTCCATTTCAGGTATGTCATTATACAATAATGTGTCCCTATCTTCTTGGTTTATACCTAGAAACAAGAAGGCTCTTGCGGCCAATTTTGAGTTTAATGTGAGGGATCTAAACTGATCAAATGTAGAAAAGGGAATGTCGTAAGCATCACTTTTACAGATATTAAATAACTCTAAAAGATGTCCCCAAATAGGTTTGTCGAAACTATTCTCACTTAGCTGCTTTCCAAAGGATTCTATTCTCTCTTCCTTTGATACCATTCCAAATTCATCAATTAGGTTTACAAAGCGGGGCATTAATTGATGACCATCTTCTTTCTCAGAAAGAACAATAAATTTGTGGTGAACATTTTCTTTTGGAAACTCAAACCCCTGATCTTTTAAATTCTTAATCAAGGGTATAGGTGTGACATCTGATGACAATCCATTTATAGGGATTGCAAATAAATTTGAAATCCCTTCTTCTGATGATGTGTATAATGTTCCTGAATTTTTACTGGACAAGTTTAGAACATGGGAAAACCCAGAGACTTTATAAGAGCTTATATTTCTACCTTCTCTTAATTCAAGTACAACCTTGTTTTCATAATCCATGATGTCAGCTAAATAATATAATCTGACAATTTCATCCCTTAGAGAAATTAGAGGTTGGCTATGGTTTTTTATTGTCTTGATTATTTTGACTTCTGGGTTCAATGTGTTTTTAAGTGTCAATGTGGTATCTACATTGAGTGAGGTCAAAAGGCGCAATCCAAACAAATTGCCTAATGATAGATTTTGATTTTCAGAAATGAAATTACCTTCATTATCCAAGATGGCCATTCCTTGAAACCCTGCTTTTAAGTGAAAGTACAAGCCTTTTTGATTTCCTAACTTCAATGAGGATTTTATCGATTTGGGTATCCTTAAACTGATGTTTTTTGTCTCAATTGTAAAAATGTTTTTATATAGGCCCCAAGTGTATAGTTCATTTTCAATTACATTGAAATCCAGCTGCCCACAATTGCTTACCTGGAAAGAAAAACGAGCAATGGAACAGTTAGAATACTCCAAATTTAAATCTCCAATATTATAGACCATGTCGTAAGCAATCAGTCCATCCATTTCAATTTTAAGGTCGATACACCCAATGGGTAAAATGTTCACATCATTTAAGCTACTCCAATTATTCAATACAGAATGTAATTTGTATGATATATTGTATTTAGAAGCAGAGATTTTCTCTCCTTTGACATTGAATAGATGAGCTTTAATTTTTTTCTGAACTACCGGCATATTTGCACGTAGAAGCCAAGTTGGCTTCACCTCTTCTATATACCAATCGAAAGATTCGACATTGCTATAATACGTATGTTTTTCAGCTTCCTTGGTTAAGATTATTTCTCCTTCAAACTCAGACCATTTCATATCATTTCCTGCAAGATTGAAAATAACATGGTTATTGTCACAACGCCAATTGTTGGGATATAAAATAGCAGCGCTCCTGTCCGAGCTTCCTCTCCCTTTTATTAGCCTCCATTCGTTTTCCGAAAACTTTGTCCAAAGGCTAGGTTCATAAATTGAGGGGGTGGAGTTCAGGAAGTTTTTCACTTCAATACGCTCTTCGTTTACCAAACAGTAGAAATCGGGCATGGAATCATCTCCATCCCAAATAAAATCTTTATGAGCATACCAATCTGTCTTATAATTACCATCAATCCTTTTTCTAAAAACACAAACAAGCCTATCATTTTGATATAATTGACATTCTGTTGCCAATAGATGGAAACCCAAAATTTCCGATAGGCCATTTCTTGTATAGGAGTTTGAGAGTCCGAGCCTTAATTTAATTTTTGCTATTCCATTGTCGATATGAAGTAGCCAATAGTTTTTCGGTTTGGTTTCACGCCTAACTTTTTTTAGAACCGTAAATTTATCCTTTAGGGTTTTGGATATTTCTTCAATTTCACGGTTTGACTCTAGTAACTGATCAAACTCTTTTTCGCCATTCATTATAGATTGAACCAGGACCAATGAGTTCTCATAAATGATGTCATTTTGACTTGAGGCCGGTAAAAACTTAGTGATGTTTGGATTAAAAGCAAAGCTTTCTATTGTTTCTGGTTGTACTTCTAAAACAGCTAACAAAAAGTTTAGATAGTTGCTTTTGTTTTCAGAGATATGAGACAATGGAAGACCGCCTTGTAATAGTAGGGTTTTAAAAAACAAGGTGTTTTGTTTGGTGATCCACTTGAATTTTAGCATCCGCCCTCCTTGCTTGGCTAACTTATATAAATCCTTGGAAGAATAGTTGTATTTACTGTTGCCGCCAATTGAAGAATAAATACCGTCCTTACTTGGAAATCCTCCGATATAATGTTTTTTCCACCATTCAGAAAAATATAACGCCACATCACGTGGGTCAATATTTTCTATTTCCCCATATTTCAAATTAGATTTGAGATTATCAAATTCTTCGGATGTCAAGTTATATTTCCAAAGTGGACGCCCATCATGTTTATCCAGGCCTCTTTTTTGAAGCAACTTATAAAAGTAACTAACTCGCATAGTTTATTATATTAAAAAGGTTGCAAATAGCTTAAAAAGTTTAATTAAGCTAAGTTGCAATAGAGTTGTGCATTCTTTCTGCACTATTCGTATTGTTCAATGTTTTTCTTTAATCTTGTTTTGATTTTCTTTCTAAAATGGATGGGGGAAAGTATTTCCATTTCTTCTCCAAATGACAAAATCAATTTCTCCAATTCTAAATTTGGAATTACCTCCAAGCTAAATATGGTGAATGTTGATTGTGACTTCTTTTTTGTTTGTGAACCATGTATCGGTTTTGTGGAGATATAATGCCAAAGCCTTTTTGTTACTTTGATTTCGATAATTTCAGGTATTGATTGATTAATGGTCACGCCAATCACATCGTCAAAATATTCTTCAAAATTAATTTGAGAACCTTCATAAGGGATATCTAATTCATTTAACTTAAATATTCTATCCAATGGAAAGTTGGTTAAATTGTCGTATGCTGGATTGCGACCGAAGAGAAACCATCTAGAATTAAATTGTTTTAAGTGGTAAGGAAAAAAAGGAACCGTATAGGGTTCCTTGTCAAATGGCTTATACGTGATTTCCAGTGCCTTTTGATATAGAATTGCATTAAATAAAGGGTCCAAAAAATCAAGGCCCTTTAAATAGGGATTATTTTCAAAAGACATGGTTCCTTCCGAGTTACCTTTTAAAGAAAATGCTTGGTCCATTTTAGGTAACAGCTCATTGACCCACTTAAATTGGGGCATTCCCTTGAAACGTTTCAAAACCATCATGGCCGATTTAAGTTTTTCTGCTTCTAATTCGTTGATGGGATTGTTATTAATCGAGAAACCGGAGTTTTTATAACGATAGAATACTCTTTGACCTGACCTGATTTTTTCAAGCTCAATAGCATACCCTTGGCTGGATTGCATAAACCTTATGTCATCATAGAGCTGTCTTTTTTGAATTCCTATTGAATTCTGATTGTGTTCAAAAAGTACTTCATTTACCGCCTCTAATAGAGCATTAATATCAAAGTTTCTGCCTGGATTTGAAAAACATTTATCCAAAGCATGGTACCTTATAAGGGCATTTTTATTTATAGGCATACCCTAAAAATACTTAATTTATGTAAAAAAAAGGCATGCTATAAGGGTAATATTCTGTAATAATTTAAAAGAAAATCTTGTTAAATACATCTATAATAATTTCACAAAAATTTGAGTTCTTTAATATGATTTCAAATCTTATATGAGATAAGATGAGACCAATGACCAAAATTTTGGTGTTTTATTAGTAATCTTCTGTAATTAGCCAAATTGTAAAGAAAGATAAGGAGGTCAATACTCCCCAAATCGTATAATTAATATCAAAATCCTGTTGTTGCTTTGTAGTGTATCCTCTTTTACCACCTGCTTTTTTGAATGAACTAACCATTTTGTTTCCATTCTTAATGGAAGGTTTCCAGGGTTTAAATACAATAAGATACCAAGTAAGTGGTATGGCAAGGGTGATAATTAAATTTAACCAATCCTTTCCTGTATCAATAAATTTCATAGATTGAATTAATTCTTTTTCTCAACTACTTTATAGAAAATTATACCTACCAGAAGCAACCATACTCCTCCACCAATATTTATTAATTTTTCTGGAAGTAATGGTCCGATAGCGACAATATAAATGTAGATTGCTATTATGTATATCAATGTAATTACCAGTAACATTAAGCACCCCCTAAGATTGTCTAAATTTTTTTTCATAATAGAGTCTAGTAGTTATCAAGCATATTTTGTCAAAGGTTCTTTGATTGGAAAATAAGAAGTATTAGAACAAGCTTTAGCTTTACCCATTTAATGCATTGCTATATTTATAAATTGGGATTAATGTGAAATAGGGTGGCTTGATCAAATTCTTTGTTTGAGCCTAAAATCATTTAGTAAGACCATAAATTTTTCTTTTGCTCTCTACTGTCGTCTTTTACCAATCTTCTTCTTTTGTTCTTTCCTCAACTTTAGAGGATAGGAGATAATATTCTTTAAAAGTATCTAAGCTTGGTTTTAGACTATGGAAATCATCTAAATCCGTCAGCTCTTCATCAATTATATCAAAAACCTTATAGTTAGCAATTACTATACATTTTTTTATTGCTCTCGTAATGGCTACGTTTAGTCTATTAGGCGAGTAAAAAAAGTCTAACCGCCTCTTGGACTCAAGCGGATGGGAATTGGACATACTATATATGACATAATCACGTTCTTGACCTTGCATTCTATCTACCGTATCGATAAAAAGAGATTCTGTTTCTTCGGTATCTATGCCATGAATAATGGTATCTAAATGTTTTTTTATTTCTCTTACTTGCGCTCGGTATGGCGTCATAATTCCTATATCCTTTAAGCTTACCCCATTTCTAATCAAATCATTTACTAATCCTGAAACAATATTAGCTTCATGTGGTGATCTTCCTTGTGAGTCGAACTCATGATGTAGATATAAGATTTTAGCATCATGGTGATTTAAGACTTCATGATATTTTTCACTTTCAATTATTATGTCCTTTGCATGTATAGAAATGTCTGAATTAAGTTGATTGTTATAGAATAGGTTATTGGGGATTCGAATTAGACTCTCATTCAATCTATATGAAATATTTAAAAGTGATTGAGCATTAGGATATAACCTTAATAATTTACTGAAAATTGATTCTGCAAACATGGTATTTCCGGTTCCTGAAGGTATAATTGGGTTAAGCTGTTTATGATCACCTACAAAAATGAATTTATCCGTTTTAGACATCACGGATACTGCTAATGGGATGCTCATTTGTGCTGCTTCATCTATTAAGGCAATATCAAACTCCCAATTATTAAGACGCTTGGACGCTGGATAACACATGCAGTAGGCAGTTCCTCCAATAATAATTCCATCATCAGTAAAGTCATTTAAAAAGTCTCGGTTAGGTAAGGGCAGCCTTGTTTTTCTGGTAATATTATTATTCCCCAATATTTCTGCCGCCTGATATTTTTCTCCAATTTTCACTACTTTGGAAGAATCCTTGACTTCAGATGATATGGCGTTCAGGCAATTATTTATAGCTGTGTGGGTAGGGGCTGTAACAAATACCTTTTTTCCCTGATTAACTAAAATTTTGGCTATATGTGCTATTGTCTTTGTTTTACCTGTTCCTGGAGGTCCTTGAATAAGATGAAAATTAGCAGAATTAATCGCTCTTTCTACGGCTTTGTTCTGTGATTCATTTAAATGCGAGTATTGAAAATTAAAGATAGCATTGTTTTCAAGCCTACCTGTGAATAAATTCTCAATCTTGTTAAGGCGGACACTGTCATTCTCTAAGTTTCCTGCGGTTGCAGATAACAACTTTAAGGTCAACGCAGATTTGACAATATTGATTTCCCAATTGTTTTCATTGTAATTTTGAGAATCTAGATAGGTTTTTTTTACGTCAAAATCACTTGGACCGATTACAAATTTTTCAATTGTATCTATTTTGATGTCCATTTTAAAAGAAACTTCACCATTGCTCAAAACTATTTGGGTTCCTTCCCTAAATTTCGAAATATTATTACTGCAATAAATTGTAGCTGACTTTATAAATTTATAAGGATAGTTTAAAGTTGGACACCATTGATTAGGTAGGTGATCATAAAAATCAAAAACAACTCTTAAATTGGTCATTGTAATGCCTTTGGCAACTCGTTCATTTACAGGCAGCCTTAGTAGTTCTTCATATCGTTCATCTTCTTTCTTTTGTTGAACTGTTATGGCGTCTCTAAAGTTGTTAAGTATGGGCATAATTCAAATTTTGTGGTTGATGGAGTTAAATATGATGGAGATTTCTTTATCCATGTTTGGAAGGTTGATACGATAATATTGATTAAAACTTTCATGTAATACAATTAAGTTCATTGAAGAGATAGGCATTTTATAATTGTTTTCTAAAATATACTTGTATATATTTTGTTGTAAAGCATATTTGTAATAACTAGAATTATCTAAGTTGCATAATTCTGAGAGGGCATGTCCAAACCCATATTTTTTAGGGTGACCATCGATGAGGAGTTTTTTACTTCGTTTCCAATCTACAATAAGGTATTCATTTTTGTTGGGTTTTTTAAATATGGCGTCAACCGTGCCGGCAATATTATATTCTTCTAGCAAAACCCTTTTTTCAGCTTCTACAAAAACAAACCCTTGACCTAAGACTACTTTTTGGTAAAATTGTTTGAACATTGTAAATTCCTTTGATTTATCATCATACTTTTTGCCTTTTAAAAAGTTCTCAATCTGTGTGTGCAGATATGTGCCTTTTTCGGCGGCTTCATCTCTGTTTTTAATAAATTCTGTTAAGATATCAATTTCACTTACTCCTTCTTTTTTAGCTTTTCTATGAATAAAAGCGTTCATGTCAAATGGAAAAAACCGGTCTATCAAGGTCGTGACTGAAATGTAATCTGCGTTTCCCGTTTTGTTTTTTGGGTGGTGGTATTTATGGGTTTCTTCCTCAAATCCAATGTTATCTTGAAGATTTGGCTGATTGAACGTTTCTAATCGATTCAAATTAATTTCAATGCCTTCAGTTTCATCAACATCAACGATAACTACAGATTTTGGTTGTTGTTTACCAAATTTTTCAATTCCCAGATAATTCTCTCGATAATTGTTTTTTTGCCATCTTATCGCTTGTTGGTAATCCCATTGGCTTTCGGAGTAGCAATTGGAAGACACTTCCATTTTATAGTTATAAATGGAATTCAAAACATCATTTATGTAAGCAACGCATTCCTGTTCCTGTAAGTGTACCTGTTTTTCAGTGAATCGGATAACAATCCATCCGCTTTCCGTAAAAAATAAATCTCTTATTTGGTCTTTTTTCGTGACAATTCCCTTATCATCATAATTATACTCATGTGTTGGGAAGCGGTAGTAACCATCGTAAGGTTCGTCTATTTCAATATCAATAAAAAGGTTTAGCTTTTTATCTATTAAAACAATATCAGGTTCATAAGGCTTGTTGAAGAAGGGTATGGTCAGATGAAGATCGGTGGCTACCTCAATTTTAGGGAGGTTCTCGGCTATTGCTTTGTGAAAATCCTTTTCCTTATATCCTTTACCCATGGCCCGTCCTTTTCTCGGTAGTTTTAATAAGGACCCTTCTTTTGGCATTTTTACAACAGGGTAGGAATATTCTTTTTCTTGTTCAAAGAATTGATTGGGGTTAAAATTAATGGTTAAGTTATCTGTTTGATCTGGATTTGGTTCAGACTTAATCGCGTTAAAATCGTTCTCCATTGATTTTGACATGAAAGCCTTAATGTAATCTTGTTTAGGTTCTACAGGGATTGAGGGCCTTGGTACATTGACAGTGGTATAAAGAGCTTTTTGAGCAGGTACAACTTGCTTTGCTTCATTTTTTGTTATTAAGATTTTTTTAATCTTCCAATCTTTTTTAATGCGTGTGAAGAACTCTACTTTCTGATCGTAGTCCAATTTTGCAGGAGAATCAACATCGTAGCTGGCCAACATAGAAAGAAAAAATTCTTTGTAAGCCTTCTGAAGGGGAGATATAGTACGTTTCGTCTCGTTATTTCTAATTTTATTAAGCTCTTTAATTTAAATTAATGGAGTTTTTATGTGATTTGAAGGAGTACATATTGAATCGTTCATTGGTCTTACGACCACAATAAATTTAAGAATTTATAAATTGGTTTTTTCTACGGGTATCTATATATCACCGCTTATCAATTTGCTTTAATGCTAATAAATATTAAGCATCTTTATCTAACTCATCAAATTTAGCCTTCATTGTAGGATTTCCATAGGTCAGTTTTTTAATTGTTAAATCATCTGCTTTGTTGTTGGCCAATCGCAAATTGTTTTCTGATGACAAGAGAGCATCCTTGGTTTTTTGAAGATGTGTTATGGTTTTATCTATTTCATCAATGGCGGTTTTGAATTTGCGACTGGCTAGGTCATAATTTCTGGCAAAACCTTCTTTGAATGTGTTGACCTTTTCTTCAAAATTGGTAATATCAATGTTTTGATTCCTAATCATGTTCAGTTCGGCCTTATATTTCATCGAGTTCATGGCCGCATTTCTGAGCAATGTGATAATTGGAATGAAAAATTGCGGCCGAACCACATACATTTTACTAAACTTATGTGAAACATCAACAATGCCGGTATTGTAAAATTCATTGTCTGATTCCAGCAATGACACCAAAACGGCATATTCGCAATTCTTTTCTTTTCGGTCCTTGTCCAATTTGGAAAAAAAATCTTCATTTCTCTTTTTGGTAGCGGTTTCATCATTCTCATTTTTCATTTCAAACATGATGGATATGATTTCATTACCAGACTCATCCGTTTCCCTATAAATGTAGTCCCCTTTACTGCCGGCCTTGGCATCGTTGTCCTTTTCAAAATATGCACTTTTAAAAGCGGTCGCCCTTAATTTGTTGAATTCGGCTTCACAATGCTGTTCCAATGTTTCACCAATCATTTTGGTTGAAAGCTTAAGCTTAAAATCCTTTAGACGGGCAATTTCGTCATCTTTCATCTGGATAGTTTCATCTTTGACCTTCATCTTATTTGTAAACTGTTCCTTCAATGTATTTTCTAGCAACTGTTTTTCAGTTTCCTTTAATTTTAAATCATTGACGAGATCATCACGTTCCTTTTCAATTTTCTTAATTGCCTCGGTAACCGATAATTTTTTGTCAAATTCAGCAGAATTGATTTTCGTATTCATTTCAGCGATTTCCGCCTCTTTTCTAGCCAGTTTTTCTTGAAAAGACTCTTTTATTTTTGCTTCAACTAAAAGTATGGCACTTTCCTTTTCTTTTTCCGCAAGGGCAAGTCGTTTGCTTATTTCCTCTTCAAATTGATGGTCCCTTACTTGTTTTAGTATATCGGCATAGCCAGCTTCATCAACTTTAAATGCCTTTTTGCAATTCGGACAGATAATTTCATTCATATTTTCATCTTATTTTATTGTGTCTGTACAAAATTGAACAAGTCCTTCAAACTTGCCCTTGATATATTTTTTCAACATTTCCGGTTGATCCAAGAGTATATCGCCCAGACCTGAGACAATCACCTTGATTAAATCGTAATTAGGCACCAACACATAAACAACCTTAGTGTAGGTCATGATTTTGCCAGTTGCAAAATTTTTAATCTCTTTTGTTTCAGTTGTTATTTCTTGGGAGTAATGGAGTTTTTTGGTTTTTAAATAATTTAGATAAAAAGAGGATACCCAAACCTTGATGAGTTGGGGCTTTACAATACCATCTTCAAAATACCCATCCATGGGCTTAGCGGATCCTAACCTTCTTTTAAAAAGCTCAATTTCCTTATCAGCATTTTTGATGGTTTCAGGATTAAATGGGTCTAACAACTTTAATTTCGCCATCCTGTCCACCCCAAATGTCCTGAATTTATCTATTGAAATATCATAAGTGTGTAGATGCCATTTGCCCTGATATTCTTTTAATGCCAAAGGGCAAACTTGCCGAAGCGAAGTATCAGATGTAAATGCATGGTTTTCAAACTGAATTATATAATACTCGTCGACTGCCTTAAATAGCTGGGGTAGTAGTTCTACACCTTTTAAAACTGGTGAAGTAATAAGCCCGCCCTCATTTTTTGACTTCGGCAATTTGGATAGATTTAGATAATCATTGTATCTGTCCAGCAAGTCTTCCTTGTAATCAGAGTTTGTCAATAAATACCCCCTGTTTTTAGTTGGGTTTTCAATGTCATAACCTAGTTCCCGCAGAATTTTTATGTCCCTCGCAATGGTTTTAGTACTCTCAATTTTTGCTTCCTGTTGTTCTAGGTGTTTTAATATTTCGGTTGAGGACCTTGGCCTAATAGAGAGTAAGTCTTTGATCAAGATCAATCTTTTAATATTGGGATATTTTGACATTGAAATTTAAGTGGACATTATTTGTCCAAGTTACATTTTATGTTTGCAATACTCAAGAGAAATTAACAGTAATTAAATAATATGAAACAAATAGTCTACATCGATATGGATGGCGTTATTGCCGACTTTGACAGGAGCATTAGAGAACTTGGGTTGTCTGAATACGATTCAGCCGATATTATTCCAGGTTTGTTCGCATCACTTCATCCAATAGAAGGAGCTATCGAAAGTGTCAACCAATTGTTGGCAGACCCGAAGTTTGAAGTGTATTTCCTATCGGCTGCTCCATGGGACAATCCTGAGGCATGGATGCACAAGCGATTATGGATCTCGAATCATTTCAATTCGAAAAAAGTCAGGAAGCGATTGATTCTATCACACCAAAAACAGTTAATGATCGGTGATTATCTTATTGATGACAGGGCAAAAAACGGTGCTTCCGAATTCCTGGGACAATGGATTCATTTCGGAAGTACCTCTTTTCCTGATTGGGGAAGTGTAATGACTTATTTAAAACAATCATAAAAACAATTTATATGAAATCACAGAAAAAGAGTATGTTAAAAGGACTGCAAAAAAAAGGAAGTTCTAAACATTTTGTGGGCATTGGACTTAAGAAAAAGCCACAAATAATTACAGCATCTAATATTACCGCTCTTAAAGAACATCATCAAAGGCTAGAAGCCCGTGAGCGAAAGCTGTTTGAGGAAGCAATTGATAAGGAATTCCTCTACTTACAATTATTTGACCAATAATTAGTTATCTTAAACACACCATTAACTTATTAATCCTTTTTGGGTAATGAACCAAAAATATCTTACCAAATCCCGATTTAAACAAGCCCTTGAGTGTCCAAATAAACTTTACTTTACCTCAAAAAAGGAATACGTCAATCAGACCTTGGAGGATTCTTTTTTGATGGCTTTGGCTCAAGGTGGGTTTCAAGTAGAGGCATTGGCTCGCTTGCACTACCCATATGGCTGTTTTGTTGATACAGAACATTTTGAATACAACAAGGCCAAGAATATCACCCGAGATCAATTGCAAAAGAACAGTGTTTCAATTTATGAGGCAGCTATGGAATATGACGGTCTATTTATCAGAACGGACATTCTTTCCAAAAATGCCAATCGGGTCAAACTAATTGAGGTAAAGGCGAAGTCCTTCGACCCCAGTGATGAATATTTGTTCTTGGGAAAACGAGGGGGTATCAAAAGTGGTTGGAAACCATATTTGTTCGACCTGGCCTTTCAAAAATATGTTGCCCAAAAGGCCTATCCTGAATTTACTTTTGAAGCCCATTTATTGATGGCAGACAAAACTAAGGAAGCTATGGTCAGAGGGTTAAACCAAATGTTTAGGGTTCCAAAGGATGGAAACCCCAGAACTGAAGTTGTACCCAACATTACTTCTTTGGATGATATTGGAGGGTCTGTCCTTTCTGAAGTCAATGTAGATGACTTGATAAATGACATCATTGCCAACAAACATCCCTATTTTGACAACCTCACCTTTGAAGAATCCATTCGCCTTTTTAACAATGCATATCAAAATGATGGATACCTGAATTGGCCCACCCAATTTGGCAGTTGCAAACATTGTGAATTCAAGGCAACGGAGGCACAAGAAAAATCAGGTTTAAAATCAGGTTTCAAATATTGTTTTGAAAAGCAACATCAATGGCAGCCACTCGATTTCAAAAAACCCAATGCCTTTGAAATCTGGAATTTTAGAGGGAAAAATCTGGTAGAGGAAAATAGGTTGTTGATGGAGGAGCTAGTGGAAGAGGACATCAACATCAAACCTGCTGCAGGAAGACTTTCGGCTTCAGAACGACAATGGATCCAAGTTGAAAAGGCAAGGGAGAATGATGGCACTATTTATGTATTAACAGAAGAGTTACAACAAGAAATAGAAGGTTGGAAATTTCCTCTACACTTCATTGATTTTGAAACCAGCACTGTGGCATTGCCTTTTACAAAAGGTAGAAGTCCCTATGAACAGGTTGCATTTCAATTTTCCCATCATCAATTGAATGAAGATGGGAGTATCACACATAAAAGCGAATACATCAACAATACCCCCGGAGAATTCCCCAACTTTGAATTTGCACGTGAACTTAAAAAAGCCTTATCAAAGGACAACGGAACCATTTTTCGATTCGCTGCTCATGAAAACACAATTGTCAATGCTATCATCTCCCAATTAAAGGATAGCAGCGAACCGGACACCAAAGAGCTCATTGAATTTTTAAAGTCTATTTCCACGGCTACAAAGGATAATGTTGACCAATGGGATGGAGAGCGTACTATGGTCGACCTTAATAAGGTGGTCAAGGACTACTACTACAACCCACTTACAAAGGGTTCAAACAGTATTAAAGCAATACTTACGGCTATTTTGAATACCAGTAACTTTCTTCAAGAAAAGTACTCCCAAGCCATTGGCGATATTTCTCTGGGAAGCTCCAATTTTGAACTCGATCATATTTGGTTGACCAAAACAAGTGAGAAAGTTATCAATCCCTATGAGATGTTACCTCCTTTGTTTGAAGGTTGGAGCACGAATGAATTGGACAATACCCTTTCTGAATTGGAAGGAATAGCAGATGGTGGAGCCGCATTGACAGCATATGCCAAATTACAATATGTGGACATGGAACCCAACGAGAGAGAAGAAATAACACATGCCCTTTTAAAGTATTGTGAACTGGACACTTTGGCCATGGTGATGGTATATGAGCATTTTAAATATGACTTAATAAATTAAAATATTCTCCAACATCAATTATTGTCAAAATATCTTTTGGCACATGAATATAGATTAAAAGGACATTAATAATAAATAGAAACAATTTTTTTCAATGAGTAAACTACAATCGTATTTCGACTATTACGAAAAGCATTATAATCCAAAAAGTTCACCTTGGTATAAATCTTCAAACGAAACTTTTGCCATTATGAGAGCTATTCAAGAAAGACTTCCATCAATTGATGTGTTTAATGAAACAGAAGACAAGAAAGATTTACTTGAAAAAAGTTTTCAGAAATCGAATCAAAATGAAATCGATTCTATACAAACATTTTTACAACGGTTTGTTTTTGATCAAAAAAATGGAGTAGGAAATGTTAGTCAAGGTGTTGTTTGGGCTTCTGAACCCAATCCTCATAAAGAACAAATCTTAAATAACGCAACCCCTGAACTTATTTATCAAGTTCTATCAAGTAGGAGCAAAGAAGAAGTCCTTTTAAAGACAAATGAATTATTACGAAGTGGAAGGGGATATCACGCTGTGCAAAATCGATTGATGAGAATACTTTTCCCTAATGAGTTTGCAGCGGCCGATGCAACCAATAAATTTGATCGACTGGTCAATATATTAAACAATAAGTTAGGTGTTGAAATAAATGGTAGCTCTTTGTTGGAAAAGCACACAGACCTTTGCAGAAGAATTGATACTGAGGATGCCGTACTTAGACAAATGTTTACATGGGATCTTTTTTATATGTTGGAAAATGAATTCACCTTAAAAAAGGCTGTCTGTTATTATGGTGCACCTGGAACTGGAAAAACATATCGTACTTCAAAAGAAGCCGAAAAATTAATCGATGCCCAACGAATACTAATTGGAAAAGATATTGAAAGTGAATATTCAATAAAGACAGTTCAATTTCACCCAAGCTATTCCTATGAGGATTTTATGGAGGGTATTCGACCCACTCAAGAAGGCGGGTTACAATTATACAATGGATCCTTCAAACAATTTTGTAAAGAAAACGGAAAAAAGGAGATCAACCTTTATACTCAAACCGACTTTCTGAACAACCCAAATTTTAAGGACGTGAACTATGACTTATCAAGAATTAAAATAAGTCAATTGGATATAAAGGAAAAGGAAGCCTTGGCATTAAAAGATA
>JANSXF010000050.1 GCA_024743095.1 Flavobacteriaceae bacterium | reverse complement strand
GCTCTTTCAGCTTATTTTTTACAAAATCATGATCTGGTAATGAGTTGGCATTGAACAACACCTGCTCATCCTTTGGGTGTACCAAGGCAACGTCGGCATTCATCAAAAACTTTTTTGGACTTTGGTAATCAGAATCCTTTAAAAAATCCAAGGCTTTTTCCAATCCTTTTGCTTCCCAAATACATGCCAAGGGCTCTGGCTCGCCAGTTCCAGGATTTGCAAAAGCTGTTGCCACCTTACCCGGGTTTCTTTCCTGCACCAGTTGCCGTAAGGTATCCAAGTTCATTAAAGGAAGGTCACAGGCCAACACCAACCAGCCTACGTTGGACCGGGTTTCAAAAGCGCTCATTATACCATTAAAGGGCCCTTTATACTTATCTTGGTCCACAACGGTCTTTAACCTATGGGGAACTTCCGAAAGCTGTTCCCAACGGATGCTCAGGAATATATCATCACAAATTTCCTTTAAAAGCTGGTACAAATGTTCCCGCTGGGGTGCTCCATGATAATTTATGAGTCCCTTATCCTTGCCCATTCTAGAACTTTCACCACCGGACAGCACCAATCCAAATAATTGGGTAGGATAATTTGTTGTTGCAGTTGTGTCCTCTTGGTTCAAGGTTTTGGATTAAGGTTTCATACCCTTGGTGGTGGTATCAGTGCAATTTCGTCATACGAATTGATTCTATCATTATCGGATGCATAATTTTGGTTTACGGCAACGGTCACCTCAGATATGGATTTAAGTTCCGGATAAGTACTTTCAAGAAATTTTTTGAGCTCTCCTACAGTATTGGGTATTTTTCTTCCCGATAAGCTCGCTGTCGGTACAGATAATGTTGGGGTTCCGATAATATCTTTGGTGGCTCCGAACAAAAGTATAGTCATAATATCAACCTATTAGCGTTATTGTTTGTTTTGAAATTTGGTTAGATAGGCTGGTAGGGTATATTAAAGGTGAAATTATTAAAAATTGCCCGAACCTGCATCATTTTAACAAGCATGTAATTCTTTTAACTTTTCTTTAATTTAATTCTGGCCCTTGTACATACTTTTCCGTTAAATTCGGCGTTGTGCATGCAGAACCTTAACTTATATGAAAATGAAAAGTATACTTCGATTTACCTTCCTGATATCTCTAGGACTTATTTTATTCTCTTGCGGAAACGCCGATGACGATGTGAGTTTTGACATTGATGACCGAGAACTGGGTCTGGGCGAAGAGCCGGATGATTGCTTAGGTTTTGATGAAAATGAGATTTTATTGTCCATTCAGGATGAATATACCACCCAGCCCGGTAAAGTATCCGTACTTTTTAGGGTGTCCGACCTGATGGGCAACCCAATTTCTGGCTTATCTGCCGACCAATTCTCCATTTACGAACAAGGTAGGAACGATGACTGTTTCAATTCCATATCATCTTCGGAATCTTTTGCACGGATCTCGCCCAACTCACAGGTTTTCAACAATAATACATTGTTGGTATTGGATTTGAGCAACAGTGTTTTGGATAGTAGTTTGGATGAATTAAAGGTGGCCACTACAAGTTTTATCAATAATGTGATGCCCGAGTCGGGTTCGGAGTCCTTTAGAATGGCCATTTATTGGTTCGATGGAGAAGATGAACTTCATTTATTGAACCCATTGACTTCATCGGTAGCTGAATTGACTGCTTCGGTAGATGGAATTACAACTGACATAAGCAGCGACCCATCAACGGATTTGTACGGTGCTGTAATCAAATCAACGAACATTGCCGAGGATTTACTGGATGAAAACACGGAGGTGATCAACGCTGCTTCTGTGGTATTGTTCACCGATGGTACCGACCAAGCATCCCGTTACAGGGAATCAGACGCCCTTCGTGCCGTTGAGGAAGCGGACAGAAATATTTCTTTCTTCACTATTGGACTTGGCGCCGAAATTGACACTGAAGTTTTAGAGCAAATTGGAAAAACTGCCAGTGTTTTTGCAAGTAATTCCGAGGAGTTGGAAAACACTTTCAACGATATTTCGCAACGGGTAGAGGAACAAGCAGGAAGCTATTACCTATTCGAATATTGCACCCCAAAACGTGATGGCAGTGGCGAAAGCAACTTGGTGATTCAACTGACGCACAATGGCTTGCAAGGAGCTGTGCAGACCAAGTTCAGCGCGAACGGTTTCACAGGTGGTTGTGAATAGACCAAGGCTGAAACTTACTTATATATTTTTGGATTAGTCGTATCTTGTTCGGCAATAAAACTAAACATACCTATGATTAACCCAAGAAAAACAATTTACACTTTTATTTACACCTTACTTTTAGCTTTTACAAGCAGTCTTTATGCTCAGCATATCAGTCCATTAGAGGGCAGATGGGACTTGGAGATGGATTTTATGGGAAAGACCTCTCCTTCCTGGCTGGAAATTAGACATTCGGGAAATGCTACGTTATTGGGACGCTTTGTGTTTGCTTTTGGCAGCGCAAGACCCATTGCGGAAGTTAAAACTTATGGGGAGAGCAAATTTACCTTTAGCATTCCCAATCAGTGGGAACCAAAAGGCAGCGATATGATTTTCCACGGAGAATTGGACGGTGGAGCCTTAAAAGGAACCTTAATTTATACTGATGGCTCAATCATTAACTGGACCGGGGTAAAAGCCCCCGAATTGGCATACACCGAAAACCCAAAATGGGGAAAGACCATTGAGGTGTTCAATGGTGAGGACCTTACTGGCTGGCATGTTGATGGTGAAAAGAACCAATGGGTGGTAAAAGACGGTGTTTTGACCAGTCCGGAATCCGGTTCCAACTTGATTACCGATGAAAAGTTCCAAGACTTTAAACTACACGTGGAATTTCGTTACCCAGAAGGAAGCAATAGCGGTGTCTACTTGCGCGGACGTTATGAGGTTCAAATTGTTGACAGTGAAGGATTGGAGCCTGCCGATATCTATTTGGGCGGTGTTTATGGTTTTTTGGAACCGAATGAAAATGCATCAAAACCTGCTGGGGAATGGCAGACGTATGATATTATATTGATCGGTAGACGGGTTACCGTAACGCTTAATGGAAAGACTGTAATTTCCGACGCTACCATTCCCGGTATTACTGGTGGAGCGTTGGATAGCAAGGAAGGAGAGCCAGGCTCATTTATGATTCAAGGAGACCATGGACCTATTGAGTACAGAGCTTTTGAAGTGACTCCATTAAAAAATTAATAACTCAGCATTCAAATAAAAAAGCCCGATTGTAGCAATCGGGCTTTTATTTTTTAATCCAAGGGAACAAGTTCAATGTTTCTCCATTTTACGCGAATACCTCCGCCATCATGGATTTGTAATGCGATGGCACCTTGGCCCTCACCAATTTTTTCATCTTCCAGATGAACCATTTCCACACCATTTAGCCAAGATGTTACATTTGGGCCTTCCACACGTATTTTCATGGTGTTCCACTCCCCCATTTTTAGGGCTTTGTCTTTTTCTGGATCAGGTTTTATCAACCAACCACGACCGTACGATTCATAAATTCCACCTGTATCTTTTCCTGGGGGGGCTACCTCCACTTGCCAGCCAGTTACTTTGGTACCCTCAAAAGTGGAGCGGATAAAAACGCCGCTATTGCCATCAGCTTCTTGCTTAAACTCCAAAGTCAACTCAAAATCTTTGTAGAACTTGTCTGTGGATAAATAGCCATATTCACCTTTTGGACCGCTTTCGCAGATGAGCTCACCATCTTCCACAAACCATTTTTCCTCTCCATGATTGGTCCAACCATCGAGGTTATCACCATTAAAAAGAGTAATAGACTCTTGTGCAAAAGTCAATTGTGCTGCCAAAAGGCATAATCCTACTAAAATTTGTTTCTTCATTTTTATGTATTAAAAGGTTATTTTACTTTTTGTGACGATTTAATTACCGTTGAATCAACCCATTCCCCGTCTTCTGTTGTTCCAAGGGCTTGGAAAGGTCTATTAAAAAACCATTGACCACGGCATGGGTCAGTTTGTTGTTCTTCTTCAAAAAGAATGTAGGGTTTGCTCCGGGCTGCATACTAAAACTTTTCAACTCAAATTTCTCTTCGACCAATATCAATGGAAAGTGTACAAAAGCACTATTTTCAGGCTTTTCAGTATATACATAGGCCACTCCATCCTGCAATAGCTGCATGGGATTATCGATTCGTGCTACCTTGGCGACCTTTGGCTGAACAATGGTGTACCCTTCCGCATCAAAGGTTTTGTAGGCGTAATAGGTTGATAAATCTCCTTGATCGGCAACCGAACTTTTGTAATAAAACTCATTGTGCCCTTTTAAGTCGACCTCGTAATTAAAAATACCCAGATCAATAATATAATCTTTGCCCAAAAGCTCGTAAGTGACGTTATCTATTTTCAAATCGAACAACATACGATCGTTTTTGGGTATTTTTTCGTAATCTTCTACAGGAATATCTTTGTAGGAGCCATTGGCCATCGTGTACAGGGCCGAAAGAATGGAAACGTAGTTGAGTTTACGGATTTCTTGTTTCTCAGGATCTCCCGGATACCCACCGGATTCGATTAAAATAAGGCTAGTGCCCCATTTGGCTATATTATCTCCAAAAGCGCGTGGCTCAAAGTCATCGCTGTACCTACCAACTTGTCCCGGAGCGTAGTTTTGTATGATTTTATCCATAAAAACAATCACTTTCATGGCGTTGGCCCTAACATGGTTGATATCCTTTTCATAATTGTAGGCCGTGGCCAGATAGGAAATGGTGGCGGGTTTTTCGGTACGTTCCGCATTGTAGTACCTGCTCTGATCGTGAAGGTTAAAACCAAAATCTGCATCAAGGCTATCTCGAAGACGCTTCAAAGTTTGTCCTTCTGGCGATTGTAAGCGCAAAGCATCCCGATTGATATCGATTCCCAGAGCGTTTCTTCTTGTAAATGTCTCTGCCCCATCGGGATTGAGCATTGGTAAAAAATGTAATTTTAAATTGGATAGAATTTCTTTTTTTTCTTCCTGAAACTCTGGGGCATCCAAAAAATTAAGGATGTCAAAAATGGCTTGGGTGGCCGTAGGCTCGTCACCGTGCATTTGTGACCACAAAAAAATATTGCTGTCCCCCGAACCAATACTTATCAAATGTAAATCTCGCCCTTGAATGGATTCGCCTACCTTTTGAACTTCAAATTTAGGGTTAACCTTAAATTTTTCGATCAAGGGTTGGATATCGGCGTGTTTTATCCTTCGTTTTCCAATGCTCGATTCTTTGTAATCGTCGTAAGTTTCGTATAGCTTGGAGGTAAGTTGGTCCTGAGCCCGAACATTGCAAACTAGAAGGAAGACGGCCGAAAGAAAAAAATGCTTTATCATTATTTTAATGTTGGAACAGGTTTAAAGTTAAATTTTTTAGTGGCATTTCTAACCTTTTCCACAAAATCCATTCCCGGATCTGTTTTTTCGGTACGATAACCATCATCTACCTCCAACCATAGAGGGTGTCCTTCAAAAAGCGTGTATTCTTGGTGACCGATTACGTAATCAATGTCATATTTTGATGCTAAATAGTTCACCAGATAAATATTGGAACGCAATTGTTTTTTGGTCAATGGCATCCCTTCTGTACCTCCCACATTTTCAATGCCAATGGCACAATGGTTTAATCCAATGGTATGCCTTGCCATAGTGGTTTCGGGCATTAACCGGTATATGGTACCGTCTTGATCTACCAAAAAATGAGAAGATACATTTAGCCCGCTCACATTCACTAAATCGGGCCGCCAATTGGGCAATGTGGACCTATTAAAGGCCTCGAACGATTTTTTTAAGGATGGAATGGCCGTCCAATGCAGCACTACCATTTTAGGGGTGATTTCCGGGGTATCCTGGTCCAATTCGTACCGGTTCAACAAGTATTCTTTGGTCAGTTCCACGCGTTGTTCATCAAAGATAATGGGAATATCCACAATTTCCTTTTGGGTGGAACATGCTCCCAAGGACAAAGCCAATACAATTAAACTAGTTTTTTTCATTCGTAGTATTTATAGAGTCTATGGGGACAGCGTAGCAGATGATGAGCTTTTTTCTGCCCCATTCCCGTGCTTTTTTCACGTCTTTCCCCATGTAAATATCAATACGGTTTCGCCAACGCCAATGCATTTTGTCCTTGACATAGAACGTATCCGGGAAAGTATCAATTTTAACCATGGTATTGTGCGTCAATCCTTTTTTGATCAGGTCTCTGGACACGGCAATGGTCTTCATGCCAGGCTTTAAGGTGTCTCCCCAAGCCGCAACGGAAGGATTGATACTGTCCGTTTGCCAAAACACAGAGTTATAGGCGGACGCTATGACCTGGTGACCGTACCAATCATATTTTTTGCGGGGTTTTATTGAATCCTCTTTTGATGAGCACCCAATGAAAGTGATGGCCAATATGACAACCCAGTGTTTCAATGCAGTAAATTTTCCAATAGCATAATGTCCACGTTGTTGTTGTTCCATCGGTCGGACAACACATCAGGAACTGGTGTAAATCCTAAGGTCAGTGAGCTAAGTACAATATCCAAATCGCCGTCATGGTCAATATCGGAAGCATCCATTAAGAACCATCGTGCCAAGGAAGGATCTTCCAATATTTTGGTAGAAAATTCAAACGCTTCCGAGTCCTTGTTCTCCAAATACACAAAGGAACGTTCTGGAAATTCCAAATAGTTTGGGAATGTACTTATCAATGCAAAATCGATGTCCCCGTCTTGGTCAAAGTCCCTGGAGAGTACCCTTGTGGCACCGTACATGGGATAAAAATAGGATTCTGAATAGGTATTGTCGCCGTTGTTCAGGTAGATTCGCATGCCATGATAGGGTTTGTGCACATAGGAAATATCGGCATTGTCACCCTGTACGGTAATAATATCCTCAAGACCATCACCATTGTAATCCACGAGCTCGAACCAACTGGTTCCGAATACGGGGCTAAACTCCAAAAGCTTTTTTGCCTCGAATACCAAATCGTCCGTTTGGTGAAAAACCGTAATGCTCTCGGTACTCTGCGTCATCAAAGCTATGATGTCCAGTTTGCCATCATTGTTCATGTCCTTGGCCACGGTACGTATGGCCCCGGGAAGGTTGAGCAATACTTTTTTGTCATAAGTACCTTCTTCATTTTCAATCAAAAGAGACAATCGACCGGATTCGTTACCGAATTCGCTCACCACGATTTCATTTTTACCATCACCGTTAAGGTCTTCCAACAATGTGTGGACGGGCCTATGGAAACTATTCTGCAATGTGAGGCTATCCTCACCCACCATACGAAACAATTTACCCTTCTCCAGCTCGGACGGACGTATAATTCCCACTTCGCTGACAAGTGTAACGGAACCCTTTTTGCTGTACCAGGTTACAGGACTGTTGCCTTGGTAAATTTGGTTGGCCCTTTCTTCTGCAAAATCAAAAGAACCTAAAGTTCCGGTAAGATCGCCATAGTATACCTGATTATTTCCATTTATAAATTCCAGATAGGTGATCATGGCCCCGTTTTGCTCATCAAGGGCAAAGGATTTTGTTTTAAATTGTTGTAACGTATCGGCACGGGGCATTTGTATGGTTTTCAGGTTTTCAGGCGCATTGGAAACAATGTAATTTTCCAACTGTACCCAATCGTTTAAAGTGATTTTTGGCCGGAATACGCCTTGTTCCACAATAACGTCTTGGTCGAGTCCCTCTACTTCCATGCGGGCCATCATAGCGGGCAAAACTGAATTTTGCCAAACTTCTTTGGGCAATTCATCAATTTGGGGAGCTAAGTGGCAACTGGCGCAGTAGGTATCGTAGAGTTGGGCTTCTTTTGGTTTTGTTTTTTCTTTTTTGCAGGAACCCATCAATATAATAAGCATTAAGGAAACCATGGGAAAATAAGGTTGTTTGATCGGCATTGGTCGGTTTTGGAGTTAATTTTTAAATGTGCTGGTTAAATTTTATTTGGGCAACGGTACATAAGAGCTGTCGTTTTTCATCATCGGAAAAGTTTTATCTGCCCATTGTTTTTTCACTTGCTCCAGTTTTTCCTTGCTTGAAGAAACAAAATTCCAATAAATATAACGTTCCTCGGGAAAAGGTTCGCCTCCGAACAACAATAAATGGGTGTTCGGCTTTAGTTTGATGTTACAGGTGTCCTCTACTTTTGATACCAAAATATTTCCCTCACCAACGGTTTCACCGCAGGCTTCAATTCCGCCTTCGACGATACAAACACCAATTTCACCTTTTAAATTTCCGTTTACGTTCAAAGTATATTCCTCCTTGGCTATTACTTCTACCATAAAAAGATTGGAATGCACGGGGACAGGAGACTTTTTACCGTAACCTTCCCCCGCAACCAGTTTAAAGTCTGCTGTACCATCGTTCCATTTGGGAATATCTGCACCATCAATATGATGGAACTGAGGTTCCATGTCTTCCAATTCCTTGGGCAATGCCACCCAAATTTGATAACCATGCGCGGTAAACGTGTCACCGTTGCGCAGGTCTTGTGGGGTTCTTTCGGTATGGGTCACCCCCTTTCCTGCCGTCATCCAGTTAACAGAACCGGGTTTAATCCGCTGATAAGTGCCCAGGCTATCTTCGTGGTTAATTTCACCTTCCAACATAAAAGTCAGGGTGGAGAGTCCGGAATGTGGGTGTTGGTCCACATCCATATATTTATTGGGCCCCAATGTTGTAGGTCCCATATGATCTATAAAAATAAAGGGGCCGATCATGCGCTTTTTGCGGAAAGGAATCAGCCTTCCCACTAAAAAGTCGCCAATATCCCTACTGCGTTCTTCAATGATCAATCCAATGTTGGACATAGGTTAAATGTTTATATTTAGAAGCAGAAAGTTACAAATACATCCTATACCATGAAACTACTTAAACGTGTTTTGCTGCTCCTTGTCGTAATCATAGGGGTGGTCGTTTACCTGAATTATCCCAAATTGAACATTATCTCCGGATATGCCGCAAAGAATGTGGCTTCTGGTGTTTTTTTGGCACATCGTTCCGCTGCCAGTATGAACCAATACGACAACAGTGCTCCCTTAATCAAAATAGCGTCCACTGAGGTCGACCAGAGTGAACAGTCTGCATCTTCAACCGTTTATGGGATGATGGAGCGTACCGCGGTTTATCGTGAAGGTCTTGGAGCGGTTTTGATCAATGATGATTATGATCCGGATAACTTCACGCTTCGTCCAAAAAGAAATCAACCCAACGACACTATACCGTACCCTTACGGACAGGCAGAACCGTTGGACACCGTATTGCTAGAAGTGGATATGGATCAAATCAACAAAGCCATAGCCATGGCGTTTGCAGAGCCTGAAAGCCAAAAAACACGAACCTTTCTAATTCTTTATAAAGGACATTTGATTGCTGAAAAGTATATTGATGGGTTTGATAAGGACACCCCTATTTTGGGATGGTCCATGACCAAAAGTGTTTTAGCATCCTGCTATGGTATATTAGAGCATCAGGGAAAACTGGAAATGGATTGGCCGGCTCCCATACCTGAATGGAAGGATGATGAAAGGAAAGACATCACCCTGAACCACTTGCTCCGCATGCAAAGCGGATTGGCCTGGGACGAGGATTACACGGGAATATCGGATGTTACACGAATGTTGTTCTTGGACAGTGATATGACCAAGGCGCAACGTGATAAAAAAGCGATTGCAAAGCCAACTGAAATATGGAACTACTCTTCGGGAACCACGAACCTGCTTTCTGGAATATTAAAGCAACAATTTAGGAGCCATCAGGAATATTTGGATTTTCCCTACTCCGCTTTAATCGATAAAATAGGTATGTACTCGATGGTCATGGAAGCGGATATGGCCGGTAATTATGTGGGCTCCTCCTACGCATGGGCCAGTACCCGGGACTGGGCAAGGTATGGCCAGTTACATCTGAACAAGGGAAATTGGAAAGGAGAACAATTGTTTGATGCTTCTTGGATTAATTATATTACCACACCGACCGCAAATTCCAACGGCACATACGGCGCTCATTTTTGGTTGAATGCGGAAGGGAAATATCCTGATGTACCTACGGACATGTTTTCTTGCAATGGTTTTGAAGGACAGCATGTATTTATGATTCCATCCAAAGACTTGGTCGTTGTACGGACAGGATTGGCAGAGGAACCGTATTTTGATGTGAACGGCGTGCTGTCAAACATCGTAAAAGCAGTACCGTAAATCGATGAGATATATTAAAATACTTGAAAAACCACAGAATTAAGGCACTTCACAACAATAATTTCGTTTACGGGAACTCTCGTAGTAGTTTTACTATGTAATAAAAAACGAAAGTAATTTTTTCATTTTCATATAGTGTTCTCGTAAAAGAGTCCTGACCATAACGGCAGGGCTCTTTTCAATTTAGAGCCATCCTGAACTTTTATCCCGGCACGAATTTCTAGAATGACTCTAATTTAGTTCCATGTCTTTTCCTGCGAAGACGAGAAACCCATGATCTAAGAACAGCATTCAAAACACAGAATCACAAAAAATGTCCTGGTGACAACACCTAAATGGCACTTCGCAACATTAATTTCACAGAAAAGGACCTTCGTGCTACTTTTACCATGTAATAAAAAACGAAAGTAATTTTTTCATTTTCATATAGTGTTCTCGTAAAAGAGTCCTGACCATAACGGCAGGGCTCTTTTCAATTTAGGCCATCCTGAATTATGTCGCATCTCGGCTGCGCTCGATGTGACAACTATAGTTCCTTCCTTTCATTCTGGACGAAACGAAGGATTTCCTGATTGAATCAAAAGTCAAGAGCCAGGATTACGTAGAAGGTTCTTAATGTCATTTCGAGCGCAGACGAGAAATCTAGGTTTCTTGGGCATTTCATTCCTCTAGAATGACAAGTCCTAAATTGTAAATTGTTTATTGAATACGGGACATTGACTTACGGAATCCATTTATCTTTGCCAAAATCGGGCTTACGCTTTTCCAAGAACGCGTTTCTTCCCTCTTTCGCTTCATCGGTCATGTAAGCCAATCGTGTGGCTTCTCCCGCAAATACCTGTTGTCCTACCATACCATCATCGGTAAGGTTCATGGCAAACTTTAGCATTTTTATGGATGTTGGCGACTTGGCCAATACTTCCTGTGCCCATTGGTATGCAGTATCCTCTAATTCATCATGGGGAATAACGGCATTTACCATACCCATTTCGTAGGCCTCCTGAGCAGAATAATTACGTCCAAGAAAGAAAATTTCACGGGCCTTTTTCTGCCCCACCATTTTGGCAAGATAGGCGGAGCCGTAACCACCATCAAAACTGGTCACATCGGCATCGGTTTGTTTAAAAATGGCATGTTCCTTACTGGCAAGTGTCATATCGCAAACCACATGAAGACTGTGCCCTCCCCCAACGGCCCATCCGGGCACTACTGCAATCACTACTTTGGGCATAAAACGAATCAAACGTTGTACTTCCAAAATATTCAAACGGTGATAACCATCATCGCCCACATAACCTTTATCACCACGGGCTTTTTGATCACCGCCACTACAGAAGGCCCATTTACCATCTTTGGAAGATGGTCCTTCTCCCGAAAGTAGTACCACTCCTATCGAAGTGTCTTCTTGGGCATCGTAAAAGGCCTTGTACAGTTCGCTGGTGGTCTTTGGGCGGAACGCATTGCGTATATCGGGACGGTCAAAGGCGATTCGCGCCACGCCGTTACATTTTTTATAGGTAATATCTTCAAATTCCATGACGGTCTGCCAGTTGGGTGATTCCATAGTTGTAGATTTTATTGCACCACAAAATAACGGAAATTCTAGATTATTGTCATTTTGAATTCTTCCTTTCGATTCCAATTGGGGGGCGACAATTTTAATAACTACATAATCATCAGTACTTTAGTATTGATAAAGTCTCATGACTATTATTGTTGGACGGTTTGATTTCTATGAACTTTGTTGTCTATCACTAAAAATCATCATTATAATATTTGTGGAATATTGAGACTGTAACAATAAATGAACAATCGAATCTTTGTAAGTGAACGCTAATTAATATTTATTATGAGATTGATAATCCTACTATTTTTAATGCTCCTCCAGGCTAATCTTATAGCTGCCCAGACCTCACTTAAAGAAATTGACCTTGAAAACGGAAAATACAATGTAGGATTTCGGCATTATATGACTTCTGATAGTACTAGATCTTACAGTAGGATCTATGACTATACCAATAAAAAAGTGTTACGGCCAATTCCTGTGAGCCTATGGTACCCTTGCGGACAAAATATGGCCAAAGGGGAACCGTTGGCCGTTGTGGACTACCTTGAAATCCTAAAAGAGGAAGAAGAATGGGAACATTTACCGAATGAACAAATATTGAATTGGTTTTATTACCCCAACACGCCTGCAAATCAAAAACACCTTGTAGAACAATCGACAGCTTATGCGAACACAGAATTTGAAAAAGGAAAGTTTCCGGTGATTTTCTATACACCAAGTTACCAAGCATCATCAATCGAAAACTTTGCGCTTTGCGAATATTTGGCAAGTCATGGTTTTGTTGTTGTGTCAAGTCCAAGTCGAGGAACCGAAACGCTGTGGTTCAGCGATAACAATGCTATGGAAATGGAAACACAGGCAAGGGATGTGGAGTTTTTGATAAAAGAAGCCCGTAAATTACCCATTGTGGATCATGATAAAATTGCAATTATGGGGTTTAGTTTTGGCAGTTTATCAAACATCATCGTGCAAAATCGTAACGACAATATAAAAGCAATTGTCAGTCTTGACGGTACAGAAAGATACCAATATGGGCTATTAAATGAATCACCCTTTTTCGATGCACAAAACATTGATGTCCCATACATTCATATGGCGCAGAAAGAAATTCCTGAACTCGTCTTAAAAGAAGATAAGGTCGACGCTGAACTCAACACGAAATTCCAATTATATGATAGCATAACAAACAGCAAAGTGTATCGATTGAGGTTTAATAATCTGACACATAGCTACTTTAGTACATTAGGAGTTCTTTTTGCACATAGGGATGAAAGACAGGACAAAAGCGATTATGAAATCATGGAATCCTACAAATGGGTTGCGATGTACACATCGAATTTTTTGAAAGCCATTTTAAATAAAGATGAAAAGGCATCAAGGTTCATCGAAAACAATCCCCAAAATAATGGGATTGCAAATAGCTTGATAAAGCTGAAAATCAAACAGCCGGAAAAACGGGGATTCACATTTCAAGATTTTAACGACTTGGCATCAAAGCGAAACTATGAAAACTTGTTTCAACTCTATGACTCAATAGTGAAGACGTATCCTTCGTTTAAAATTCCTGAAGGCAATTTAAACTTGCTTGGACTACAGCTTGTTTTCAATCCAAATACACCTTTACAAGGAATAGATGTATTTTTATTGGCAACAAATCTTTACCCGAATTCTTCAAATCTTTATGATAGTTTGGCAGAGGGGTATTTGTTTGTTGGAGACAAGGAGAAAGCCATTGAGAGTTTTGAAAAATCCTTGGAGTTAAATGCCCAAAATCCAAATGCGATACAGCGTTTAAACCAACTTAAAAAATAAACAAATCAAAAGATCTATGGCAAGCGACTGGCTTAACATGTGGAATGCCAAATTTGGACAAATCAAGTACGCCTACGGTACCGAACCGAATAAATATCTAAAGGACAAACTTCAGCATCTTCCCACGGGCTCCATTCTTTTTGCGGCAGAGGGAGAAGGCAGAAATGCCGTTTACGCTGCTCAACTCGGTTGGGATGTAACAGCTTTTGATATCAGCGAAGCAGGCCAACAAAAAGCCTTAAAACTAGCGAAGGATAAAAAGGTTTCCATGGATTATAAATTGGGTAATTTACCGGAGTTAGGTTTTAAGGAGAAGGAGTTCGATGCGCTGGCGTTGATCTATGCCCACTTTCCTCCTACTATTCGCCCTGAATATCTTAAACTGTTGAGCAGTTACTTAAAGAAGGGCGCTTATCTGATCTTTGAAGCCTTTAGTAAAGATCATCTCGCTTACAAGCAGCAAAATCCCAGTGTGGGCGGACCAAACAATGTGGATTACCTATTTTCTTTGGAAGAGCTCGAATCGAGTTTCTCTGATTACAAAATTCTGGAACTCAAAAAAACAACTGTAGCGTTGAATGAGGGCGATGGCCATATCGGTACCGGGTCGGTAATTCGTTTTTTTGGTAAAAAGAAATAGTTATACCGCCTGTTCCCGCGATTGTCTTATTTCAGCCATATTTTGATTGGCCCATTGTGCAAGCTCCTGTAAAATTGGCATTAAACTTTGGGCACGTGCCGTAAGTGAGTACTCGACCCGTGGAGGAATCTCTGGATAGGCCCTTCGTTCTACAAGGCCATCAGCTTCAAGCTTTTTAAGGGTCACTGAGAGCATTTTCTGGGAAATGGTGCCAATGTATTTATGGATTTCATTAAACCGTAACAACTCCATGTCACTTAACAGCATCAACACCAACATGGACCACTTGTCACCGAACCTGTCCAATACATTTCGTACCGGACAATGTTCCTGATCTGCATAGTTTTTTACTTTATTTCTCATAACTGACTAAAAATCAACAATAATTACGTAAAGGTAAGTGCCTAACGATAAGGTTTGTTCTTGTAGATAGGTAACTAACCTTTTACCTTTGACTCACTAAAAGTAATTAAATAACTTTAATAAATTATAAGATGTCTAAAATATTGATTACCGGTGCTACCGGAGGACTTGGTGGTACTACTGCCCGATTTTTAAGAGATAAAGTTTCAGCGGAAAACATATTTGTCCTAGTTAGGGACTTAGAAAGTGATAAGGCCAAAGCTTTAAAAAATGATGGCTTCAACTTACGTAAAGGTGATTATGATGACTTTGAAGGGTTAAAAAAAGCATTCAACGGGATAGATGTACTATATTTTGTATCTGCAAGCGACATAAGCAAACGTATTCCCCAACATAAAAATGTAGTGGAGGCTGCAAAGGAGTCGAACATTAAACATATTCTGTATACAAGTACGGTTCGCAACGATGAGTCATCCGAAGCTCCTCTTTTTGCTGTGGTTGATGCCCACCTGAAGACAGAAGATTGGATCAAGAAATCCGATTTGACCTATACCCTATTAAGACATAATTTGTATGCTGAGGTGATTCCGATGTTTTTGGGTTCCAAAGAACAGCTCCTACAATCCAAAAGTATTTATTTGCCAACAGGAACGGGAAGAACCTCTTTTGTGCCAAGGGAAGATTTTGCCGAGGCCGAAGCCAATATTCTTGCTGCTGCTGAAAAATTTGAAAACCAGGTCCTAGAATTTAACGGTAGTGAATCCACATCTTTTGAAGCCGTTGCCGCACTGCTTACCCACATCTTGAACCAACCCATAGATTATGTTTCACCTGATGTGGAGGAATTTGAAAAAACCATGGCATCCTTTGGATTGCCCGAGGATATTATAGGAATGTTGACCATGTTCAGTTTGGGCATAGCAAATGGTGAATTTGACCAAAAATCGGATGATCTTGAGAAGGTTTTGGGCAGAAAAACCAAATCTATCGGAAAATTCTTGAATGATGTTTATGCATAAACAAATGATGGCTATTTATTATAGCACTGATATCTTTTTGAGAGATTAAAGTGTTGAAAGTCAATAAAATAACTTTTAGGGTCAATAATTTCATGGTATGCATCAACCCCGAGATGATCTCCATTCTATTTTCGTTACGGATTAGAAACCCCAAAACAGTTATATAATGAAAAAGAATTTGATTTTATTAGGTGCTTTATTTGTTGGACTTACATCTTTTGCACAGAATACGAACAATGTACAGTTAGGAGTACGAGGTGGTGCCAATTTTTCTACCGTGGCCGGTGACGATTTTGACAGCCCGGACTCAAGAACATCATTTTACTTGGGTCTTTTGGCCGAAGCTCCCCTGTCTGATCACGTGTCGTTGCAACCAGAGGTGTTTTATTCTGCACAGGGATTTGATATTACCGATGAACCTGATACCCCAGATGCACAGTTTCAGGTAGATTACATTCAAGTACCTGTACTTTTGAAGTTTTATATCGCTGATGGACTTAACATTCACGGTGGTCCACAGTTTGGCTTCAAAGTAAACGAAGAGTTGGATTTTAACCCAGGAGAGGATTCTGGTGATTTTGACTCGGATTCTATCAACAGTTTCGATTTTCAGGGAACTGCCGGTGTAGAATATAAGTTTCCATCAGGATTCTTTGTCCAAGGAAGGTATTCTTACGGTTTTTCCGAAATGATAGAGGACGTCGATGTCCATAATTCCGTTTGGTCTGCAGGTCTTGGATTTATGTTCTAAGAACGATTGAAAAAAAGTAATGAAAAAGAAAATTGAAACTCCATCTCAGCAATGTAGATGGAGTTTTTTGCTTTACGGTCTCACAGTACTGCATTGTCCATTCTTTACTAGGTATTGTTGATTTATAGTGTTAAGTTCATATCCAGATATAATCTGTCTTGGAAATTATGTGCAAAACCACTGTTCTTATTGGGTTTGACACTAAGGTGACATCTAAATGTCGTGGTGCTGTCATAACTGCTCCGATAATTTTGTTCCGAACTGAAAATTAAAGATCATGAACAATTCATCAATCGGAGAACGGCTCAAGTATCAAAGAAAAATTAAGGGCTATTCCCAAGAAGAACTTGCCGACCGAACCAATGTGACGGTACGGACCATCCAACGTATTGAAAAGGAAGAGGTCTCCCCTCACCTAAACACCATCAAACTTTTGGCGGTTGCCCTCGACATCGAAGTGGACGAACTTATTGCTTTGGATGACCCAAAAGAGGAAACGGTAAAAAAGAAATGGCTTTTATTAATGCACGCCACACCTTTGGCAGGTTTAATATTACCCTTGTTAAATGTGCTCATTCCACTTTTTCTTTGGATTCACAAAAGGGAGGACAATTCCATTTATAACGAGCATGGAATCAAGGTGGTCAATTTTCAGATAAGCACCTTACTTTATGCCACACTGTCTTTTGTGTGTTTGGTGACCATAGAAAAATGGGGGTTTTTTATTTTCATTTCGGTGGTTCCCATTTGCATTTTGATTATGTTGATCAACATTGTTTACGTAGTGCAAAAAAGCAAATGCTACTACCCCTTTTCCATTCCATTTATTCGGTTGAAGAAAAACAGAACCTTCATTTTGATTGGTTTGATGGCACTCACCCTTTTGGGTAGTTGCTCCGCTCAAAAACCAGACAACATTGAGCGTCTGGACGGTTCCCAGATAACAGCGGATTCTGTTACTGCCAAAGTGGAACAGTTGATGAAAGACGCCAAGATATATGGGGCCGCAATCTCAGTTTTTAACGATAATAAACCTGTGTATCAAAAGGTTTTTGGATATAAAGACTACCCTAATCGTCTTCCTTTGACTGATTCCACAAATATCTATGGGGCATCTTTCAGTAAAGCGGTATTTGGTGTACTGGTAATGAAGTTGGTAGAACAAGGCGTCATAGATTTGGATACACCGTTAGAATCCTATTTACCTCAAAAAATATATGAATACGAACCCAAGACCCGTTGGCACGATGATTTTTCAAGCCTTAAGGAGGATTCGCTATACACTAAAATAACTGCTAGAATGTGCCTAACCCACACCACAGGTTTTAAAAATTATCGTTGGTTCGAGCAGGACTATAAATTACGCACGAATTGGGAGCCCGGCACCAAATTTGGTTACAGCGGGGAAGGATTTATTTACTTACAGGTAGTACTAGAAAAATTGACGGGCAAAGGTCTGGAACAATTGGCCCAAGAGCATATTTTTGAGCCACTGGGCATGGAAAATTCCGCGTATGAATGGAAGCCCGGATTTGATAAGGATTTTGCTCTGGGTCATGATGAAAACGCACTGGTTTTTAAAAAAGATAAGGACAATGAACCACGAGGTGGCGGCACCTTGGAGACCACGGCGAAGGACTATACCTCATTCTTGACGGCCGTGCTCGACCAAGAGTTGATCGGCAAGGAATCCTATAACGAAATATTCAGTCCGCATATTCGCATTAAAACAGAAAAACAATTTTATGAAGGCGATGGCAATATCACGGATAAATATGATCATATCAATCTGGGGTACGGTCTTGGTTGGGGGTATTTTGAGACACCTTATGGAAAAGCGGTTTTTAAGGAAGGACATGGGAGCGGTTTTGTGCACCATTCCGTGTTGTTTCCAGAGACAGGCAAAGGTATTATGATCATGACCAATTTTGAAAATGGGAACAGTATTTTCAAGGAATTGTTGGAAGTTATCTTGAAAGATACCTATACACCTTGGGAATGGGAGAATTATATTCCTTACAATATTAGAAGAAAATGATAAGACCGGGTGTTTTTGAAAGATTTCATAAGCTCAAAAAAGAGTCTCCGGACGAAAGCCATATCAATATCATTTTAAAAAGAATTTAAACGGGTGAAAACCAATTTCGAAATATTGGGAATGCCCATTAAATAGATAAAACCAGAGGTTTATCTTTATAGTTTAGGAAATCCCCCTATTCTTCTCCTCTATCCATTTGGCCATATACTTAGTGCCGGCCATAGTTTGATGGTGTAAGAGCTTCCCGATAAAATTGTGTTGGCGATGTGCTTTAAGATTGTGACAAAGATGATTTACCCTGTTTCTTAATTGAGCCTCCAGAACAGTCTTGTCATACAAGTGATTGATCAATTTTAATCCTTGGTTTTGAGCCATTCCCCATAATTTCTGGTTTTGGTACAATTTCACTGCAGCTTGGGAAAACCTATTCCAATCATTGGCGATAGTGCCGTTCCAGTCCAATTGGTCGTACATGCCTTCTGCTCCAATGCTTGTGGTAACGCTGGGAGTTCCCGTTCTCATGGCATCCAATAGCTTTCCTTTGATTCCTGCACCAAATTGTATGGGGGCCAATAAAACTTTGGCATCTTCAAGTACAGTATCTATATTCTTTGCCCAGCCATTAATATAAAATCCAGTTTTGGGGTCATGCATCTCGTTTACCTGTTGTGGTAGATAGGCACCATAAATATGGATTTCAGCATCAAGGAGTTGCTTTCGTATTAGGGGCCAAATTTCGTTTTTTAAAACTTTAATCGAATCAACATTGGGTGGGTGTTTACCGTTACCAATACATACGAAGTTTTTCCTTCCTTCAAATGGGATTAAGTTTTCTTCGGTAATTAACGAAACATCAACTATGAAGGGTAGGTGCAGTAACAACTCTGCCGGGATATGAAGTTCTTGTTGTAAAACCCTTATTTCATAAGTGGAAATCATCAAACTTAAATCACAACGGTAAATACTGGCGACTTCCCGTATGGTCATAGAGTGGTTTATCCAATCTTTCACTTGAAACTGCCGATGTTTTTTATGAGCCTCTTCCCTGGCGCCTCGTAAGGCGTGCAGATCTTCGGTGTTTAGGATCCGTACTGCATTCGGTGCAAATTCTGCCACTCGCCATCCAAATTGTTCCTCGATCATAAACCGATCAAAAACTACAACGTCCGGTGAAAGTTGTGTCACAAACTCGTCAAAACTGGAATGGTTGAGCTGTATGCCAACCTCTTTAACGCCCATTTGTTCCAAATCAAGGCTGTACCCGGTTTTTCTGGCGGTACTGGCAAAGGTGATATGGTAACCGAAGGTTGAAAATGCATCCAACAATTGCTGCATACGGCAGCCCGCTGCTGTTGTGGATGGTTCCGGCCAAACATAACCAATGACGAGGAGTTTTTTAGGCATACAGGTAAAAGTACAAAGTTGGAACTACAAAGCGTACGTGCAAGTTCAAGTATCAAAAAATGGAAAACAACAATCCAAACATTACATTTTAGCTGCAAACATTTTGGAGATGCTGGAACGCAGTTTACGCTCATAATCCTCTTCCAACCACTCCTTGTAGTTCTTTGTGTTGTTCATGATGCAATAGGAATATTGCTTTACACGATACTGAATCTCATCTTTGAGCTCCTTGGCCAAAATGCGGGCATCGAATACATCTTCGCTGTTTTCCACACAGATTTGGGCGTGTTGCTCAATGCTTTTTTCAAGAACCAATTTTGACTTTTTCCCTTGGGCAAAAATCTTTTTGTATTCTTCTTTTACGTCAAAAGCGATATTATCTGAATTACTGAATTTGGCCCGGAGGTCATCGGGCATCTCGTAAACAAAATCACGCTCGATTTCTTCATCATTTTTGATATTCTCCAAGTAAAAGTCGGGAAAATGAAAAATCTCTTGCCAATCTACAGGTGCGTCCCATGGACCAAAACGGGCAATATTGTTACCCATATCGATTACATTGAATGCATTTTTATCCGGAAGTACCCTAGACCCCCTGCCAATCATCTGAAAATACAGGGTAAGTGACCTTGTTGCCCTGTTCAAAATAATACTTTCAACGGTCGGTTCATCAAAACCTGTGGTAAGAATACTCACAGATGTCAGGATAGCATCCGGTGTTTCTGCAAACCACTCGAGGATATCCTTTCGCTCCGTGGCCGTGTTCTTATTGTCCAAGTGCCTAACATTATAGCCAGCTTTTTTAAAGGTCTCGTAAACATAGAGCGAGGTGTTGATACCGTTATTGAAAATCAAGGTCTTGGTCCCCTTCGCAATCTCTTCATACGCGGTAAGCAGTTTACCGAGCATACTGTGTGCACTGTAGAATTCATCGGAAGATTTTACGGTGTAGTCCCCATTGATGCCCAGCTTTAAGGTGCGTAGGCTAACATCGTAATTATAGAGGTTGGCCTTTGCCAGGAAGTTTTTATCGATCAACGATTGTATGGACTCCCCAATGATCAAGTGTTTGTAATTATCCTTCATCGGGAGTTTGATGTTGGAACTCAAGGGGGTTGCCGTTACGCCCAAAATGGTGGATTTATCGAAATATTTGAAGAGTTTTCTAAAGGAATTGTAGTGGGCCTCATCAATAATGACCAGACCGATATTATTGATTTTCACCTTTTCTTCCTGTAAACGGTTGTTCAAAGTTTCCACCATGGCCACAAAGCACATATAATCGTCCTGATCGTACAGTTCCTTGACCTCGCTGTTGATTACCTTGTTGGCGACACCAAATCCCTTGAGCATCTTTGAGGTCTGTTTGCTGAGCTCAATGCGGTGGGTGAGCACCATTACTTTTTTCCCGGTCTGCTCAATAAATCTTCTGGTAATCTCTGAGAACACAACGGTTTTGCCTCCTCCGGTTGGTAGTTGGTACAAAATATTGGTACCCTCCGGAAGCTTGTCCAGCTGTGTGAATATTTTGTTCAGGTCTTCTTCCTGATAACCGTACAATGTTTTCTTCTTTACTTCTTTGTTTACCTCCAAAGGGAAATGCGTTATTATTGATTGTTAAATAAAAAACCCTACAAAATTAGAGGTTTTTTGTGCTTGAGACCAATCCTTGGAAGCTTTTCTATCAAAATTGTATTAACAATTAAAAACGTCCAGTATTTTTTTGCAAATCCTGTTTTTGCTCATAACATTTTGATAACAATAACATTTTGCACTTGGAAAAATGGAGATTATGATGTATAATGATAGTTTATAACACTAGTAAACCAGATACAAGAATGAGGCAGCTAAAAATCATCAAACAGGTCACGAACCGGGAATCCAAATCACTTGACAAATACTTGCAGGATATCAGCAAAATCGATTTGATCACAGCGCAAGAGGAAGTTGAGTTAGCACAGAAGATCAGGGCCGGTGACCAAGCTGCTTTGGAAAAATTGACCAATGCAAACCTTAGGTTTGTGGTCTCCGTTGCGAAACAGTATCAGAACCAAGGGTTAAAATTACCGGATTTAATCAACGAAGGAAACGTAGGTTTGGTAAAAGCTGCCAAACGTTTTGATGAAACCCGTGGGTTTAAGTTCATATCCTATGCGGTTTGGTGGATCCGCCAATCTATTTTACAGGCATTGGCAGAACAATCACGAGTGGTACGATTGCCATTGAACAAGATTGGATCCATAAATAAGATCAAAAAAACATTTTCGTATTTGGAGCAGGCCCACGAACGTCCGCCATCTCCAGAGGAAATCGCCAAAGAGTTGGACATGACGGTTTCCGAAGTGAAACAATCATTGAAAAATACGGGCAGACACGTATCCATGGATGCGCCATTAAAGGAAGGTGAAACCTCTAACCTTTACGATGTGCTGAATGCCGGGGATTCTCCCAAGCCTGACAAAGGTCTTATGCACCAATCCCTAAATACCGAAATAAACAGGGCCTTGGATACCTTGTCACCAAGAGAGGCCGATGTAGTTCGCCTATACTACGGTATTGGGGACCAACCGTCCATGACCTTGGAGGAAATCGGAAGTACATTCGATTTGACAAGGGAACGTGTGCGCCAAATACGGGAAAAGGCAATCAGAAAATTAAGACATACCTCAAAAAGCAAAATTTTGAAATCCTACTTGGGATAAACCATAGTGGCTTTAAATAGGAAAGGGGATGCTGCGAACAACATCCCCTTTTCCATGATATGCACTTTAAACATCATGATTTGCTCAAAAGACTAATATCAAAGTCGGTGAGCATGTCCTTTAAATCCTTAATAAAATTTAGGTAAGCGGTGTTTTCTTTGTTTGGGTTTTTCATGGTAACAAATTTGGGGTTGTTGCCCAACTATAGATAATCAAGTTCGGCAAGTTCGTTTACGGTCAAAATTTCGTTGAGTTCTTGTAAAAAAGCTAGGTACTCTTCTCCGTAGGTGTCGTATAACATGGTAATCTTAGGTTTTTATTTGGGTATTTGTTATAACGTTATTTTTATTTAAAGATTATATGATAACCACAAATTGTGGTGAAACTCCTACTTTACGTTGTCATTCTTTACTTCATGTTCAAAATATCCAGCTCTACTTCAAACTCAAATTCTTTATCCACTTTGCTTGGGCGTATATTGAATTCATCATAAATAAAGCAAAGGTTCATGGGCAATCTTCTTCGCTCAGTATCGGACAATACGCCCAATTTGGACAGCAATTCGTTTTTAATCGCAAATGCTTTATTGCTGATCCTTGGATTGTCATGGGACTCCAATTCAGAAAGAAAAGGAATTTCCTTTCTGTCCCCTACTTCCAGCATTTCATCCATCAACATTAACTGACATTGAAGGTCTTTTGTGTATTGGAACAAAGGATAAAATATACTTTGCAGATACTCGGGAAGTTCGGTGTTTTCCATGTTTTGCTTTGTTTTAGATGGTTCGGAATATTTCCATTTCAAAATCTATTTGCTCCTGTATGCGCGGATATTCCTGAAGAAACTGACCGTACAGAAATTCAAGGTGTTTTTTGTCCTTGTCCGTTTTGCACAATCTTGAAATTTGTTGGGCCACTTCCAATAGCCCCGAGGTCTTCATCATATGCAGGGAGGGCATAATTTTTTGGCAGGAAAGCTCCAATTCCACATAGTTATCGTTCATTAGGTTGACTTTGGCACTGCCGACAAATTCAAAAATGTTCTGTTTGAACATGCGCACCGATTCTTCCAACAATTCCATTTGTCCCATACAATCCTCCAAAACAGGTTGGAGGTCGATTTTTTGGGAAGAAAAGCCGGCTTGGAGGCTCTTCTCTATAAACTCAAAATCGGTTGACATATGGTCTATATTTTTAGTCTGATATTGAGGTTTCTCTTGGACATTCCGCACTAGTTTTTTCAGCTCTTCCACAATGTTTTTTTGGGGCTCCGACAGATTTGTGGCCTCCAAGGACTTAATGAGGGTCGAAATCCCAGTATTAATGTCGGTGAACGGTTTGTTGTCCAAACTTTGAATGCCTACTTTTTCATAGATATTTTCCAGTTGTCGCATTTCAGAAATCCCAAAAACCTTGCTTTCCAGTCCAAACTTGAACATTTCAAAGGATTTTTTGAGTTCTCCGGCTTCCACCACCCCTAATTCTTCATAAGAAAAGGAGCTTAATCCTATTTCCAGCTTTTCTAGATACGTTAACAATTCGCGTGTTCCCAATTTTTTGCGTTAATGGTTATTGATTACATTAAAAATGTTGATTAAACTGAGGGAATACAATTTATTGTTCCGTAGCATTCGGATATTGTTGTCAAATTGCGTTATTTGTATGTATAAAAAACCGACCATGAAATATTTTTATCTATTCCTTAGTATTACCTTGCTTATCTCCTGTGGGGAGAAAAAAACCGAAAAGACAGAAGAAACCTTGGAAGAAAAAGCGCAACGGATCCATGATTCCGTGATAACCATCGATACGCATGACGATATCAATGTGCAGAATTTTACGGACAGCATCAACTATACCCAAAATTTGGATACCCAGGTAAACATACCCAAAATGAAAGAGGGTGGCCTGGATGTGGCCTGGTTGATCGTTTATACCGGACAGGACGCGCTAACTACGGAAGGATATGCCAAGGCATCGGAAAATGCCATTTCCAAATTTGATGCCATACACAAGCTCTGTGAGGAAATTGCCCCGGACGAGATTGAATTGGCATTGACCTCCGACGATGTGAGGAGAATTGTGGCAGCAGGCAAAAAAGTGGCCATGATCGGTGTGGAGAACGCCTACCCTATTGGTGAGGACCTCTCCCAGATTGAAGAATATCAAAAAAGAGGGGCCCGCTATATGTCCTTGGCCCACAATGGCCACAGTCAGTTGAGTGATTCCAATACAGGGGAGCAAGACAGTGTTTGGCTTCACGAAGGTTTGAGCGAACTTGGAAAAAAAGCGGTCGCTGAAATGAACCGTGTGGGAATGATGATAGATGTATCGCATCCATCAAAAGAGGCCATGAAACAAATGATAGCACTTACCAAGGCCCCTATAATTGCCTCACATTCTTCGGCCAGGGCACTTTGTGACCATAGCCGTAACCTTGATGACGAGCAGTTGATGTTGATGAAGGAAAACGGAGGTGTGGTACAGACCGTGGCATTTAGTTCCTATTTGAATACCGAAAAACATGAGGCCCGTTCAGCTTACATGACGGAAGTCTACAAAAAAGTAGCGGATTCGCTCGGTGTGGCTTGGTACGAACGCTCCCAGTTCGGTTCTTTGACCGATGAGCAGCGCGAAGAGTTTTTTGCCAACTATCGTAAAGTCATGAACATGGGTGAAGAAATGGCCGAGACCGATCCCAATGTCCCACCAGCAGTGAATGTGTCCGATTTTGTGGACCATATCGACTACATGGTGAAATTGATTGGCATTGACCACGTTGGTATAAGCTCCGATTTTGACGGAGGTGGTGGCATTGAAGGTTGGTCGGATGCTTCCGAAACTTTCAACGTAACCTTGGAACTCGTAAAAAGAGGCTATACAGAGGAGGAAATCGCCAAATTATGGGGCGATAATCTATTAAGGGTATTGGACGAGGTTCAGGCAGTGGCCAAGACCTTGAACTAAGAAGTGGCTTTCTGCTCTTCTTTTTCCTTTTTGGCCAAACGGTCCTTAACGTACTCTATTTTGGTTTTGCCGTGAGCTTTCGGATTACCGTTCTCATCTAGGTTCACCATAATAATATTGTCTACGGTAACAATACTTTCGTGGGTCATCTTGTTTCTAACCTCACAGTTGAGCGAAATCGAGGTGACCCCGAATTTTATGACCTCGATACCAATTTCTATAATGTCCCCCTCGTGGGCGGTGCTCATAAAATTGATTTCGGACATATATTTGGTTACGATTTTCTTGTTCTCGAGCTGAATGATGCTGTACAATGCAGCCTCCTCATCTATCCAAGCCAGGACCTTACCGCCAAAAAGAGTTCCGTTGGCATTCAAATCCTCTGGCTTTACCCATTTTCTTGTATGAAATCGCATAGTTGAAACTTTTATAATTTAAGTGCAAAGTTAGCGGAATCCTTTGAAGGTTTTCTTGATAAAACCTTTAATTTATGCGAATTACGAATATGGAATATTTCGTAGCGGGCAAATATTGAGTAAATAATTTTGAATGCCCAAGATCTTAAACTTGATCAGTTTGTACCATTTTAATCGAACAAACTCTTTTGTGGTGGTAAAGTAGTCTTGGGTATGCGCAGGTCACAGCCCATTTTAGTGTTGAGTTGTTCAATAAAATAGGCAGATAACAAAGGAGACTCCAACTCAAGGTTCTGATGCACAAAAAAGTGGATGTTTTCCAACCCCATGGATTCCCAAGAACTTAAACGCTCTATCCAATCATCCAGGCGAGGATAGTCCGATTTATGATTGGCACCGACATATCTAATAAAGGCTTCATTTTTGGTCAGTCGCATATGCATAAGATCCCTTCTGCCCGCAGTGTCCACCAAAATATTGGCAATATTGTTCTCTTCGAGCAAGTGATAGAGTTCCTGCGCCACTTTTTCATCATTGAACCAATCGGTGTGCCGAAATTCCATGGCCAAGGGAAACTCTTTGGGCCAATATTCCACAAAACGTACTACCCTATCCCAGTTCTTTGGACCAAAATTGTTGTGCATTTGCAAAAAAATGGTCCCTAGTTTATCACCAAGTAGTGGAGTTACTTCCAAATAACGATCAGCAGCCTCTAAGGCCTTATCGTTCATTCGGCGAAGATGGCTCACCTCATTGGTCATTTTTGGAAAAAATTTGAAACCTTCAGGGGTTTTGTCCCGCCACTTTTCATACTGCTCCGCAGGAAAGATGCGATAAAATGTAGCATTGAGCTCAATGCAGTTGAATAGAGACGAGTAGTATTCCAGTTCATCCTTTGTTAAACTGGATGTTGGTAAATTTTTATATCCCTTTACTTTCCATGGGTAAAAGTTCTTTAAATCTTTGCTATTCCACTTGGCGCAGCCGACATAAACCTTTGTTTCTGAACCAGTTTTGTTTTTGGATAGCACCACGGCAGTATCGGGATGGTCTGGTGGTATGGTAAAATCTATAAGTTCGGGATGGCCTACTTTTCCGAATTTCATGTTTTAGAGTATTCAGCTAATTGTTCAAACCGTTTTAATTCTGGTATTCAATTTCTTTAATAACCTGTTTTTGTCCGTTTGAACTTTCAATTTTTATTGGTAAGTCCTTATCGTTAAACTCGTACAGAATATTGAAATCCCCATAAGAATCCATGTATTTATCGAAATTAACAAAGTCTTGAAAATCGAAAAGCCCGTAAAAAATCAATTGATTATTTAGTTCTCCATATTGGTTCTTACTGATGTTATTCCAAGGGTTTTTCGGAGTTGGATTTTCTAAATATGTGAAATTTAGATTCTGTTCACTACTACCAACGATTGTAGTTTTAGAGATAGGTCTATTTTCGCTGTAATTGATTTTTACAATTGTTTGTCCGTTGTCTTGACTGAATACAATTCCATTTTCATTTAAACCATAGATCGTTTGACTCAGTTCATTGCTTTGATTTTCCTGAATAGTTGCAATTATTTCTGATTCACTATACGATAAACTAATATTCCTTGTAAACGTTCCTTCTTCCGTATTTTCAGATTCATCAATCTCAGAAATTAGGTTATTTTCGTACAAAATTGAAGTTTCTGAAATTATTTCTCCATTTGAATCATATCGGATTATCTTATTTTGAAGTCCTAAATTATTATAGTCCCTGACTACTTTTATAACAAACACATCATTTTCATTGAATACACTGTCCAAAGTTCTCTGATTATCTTCAAAATAGAAAACTCTTGTTCCGTCTTTTTGATTTTCATAAAATGAAGTTTCCTTTATCTTTAGAAGCTCAGGTGCCAACGGCTCCTCTACCTCCACTTCGTTCTCATCATTATTTGAAACTTCATCATCACTCTCGATTGTTGTGTTGTCATCGTTTGGTGAATCGTTGTCTTCAGATGTCGAACAGGAGATTAAAACTATAGTGGTAATGAATGCAAATATTATTTTTTTTAGCATTAATATGTTTTATATGGTGGTAGATTATTTACGGAACTCTTCTGTTCACGCCCCTTATAGTTAACAAAGCAAATTTTGGTGTTTTTTGTTGAGTACAACGATAAGAGTCATTGCGTAAATGTAGGAAATAACTTCTAAGCCTCAAACAATCTAAAAAAACTAGAATCTACAACACACCTTTGTTAAACTTGTTGTTGGTAAAGTCCATTTAGGGAGTCCTACCCTTACATCCAGCGAACTATTATTTGAAGCTTTTATCAATAATGGATGTGTATCGGGGTGGTCTGGTGGCAGTGTGAAGTCAATAAGTTCTGGTCTATCGACCTTTCCGAATTTCATTGGGATGAATTTTGATTATCATTAAAGTTAGCTCTTGAAATAGTTGACTCCAAATAAAAAGCCCCTACCTTAATTGGAGGGGCTTTTATCTTTCACAAAAATCTCACAGATATTTCACACTATAAGATTTTTTTTATTTGGGTTATATAACAATAACATCAATGAGTTTTTTAAAAATAGCTCTGTGGATATTAGTTTAAAATTAAACTCAATTAGACTTTTTTTTATTGAGAAAACTATTAAACCACCAAAAAAATAGTGACTATTGGCTTTTTTTAAAAAGGCTATAAAAATATTTTTATATGTAGGGATTTTTTTAAAAAGGGATTCTATGATTTTTATGATGAACACAGCCAAGATTTCACCAATATACTCAGCAAAGAACTCACCAATTGCATTGATGATTTCCATTGAAATATTTGATAGCTGTATGTAATAGAAAACTTCCACACAGCTAAAATACTTAAATTACTTTCTAACCTATTGATAGTCAGAAAGACTTATCAACTTTGTTTTAACAGTTGGCGTTATACTTCCAAGATTGCCTTGGATCGGTTCAGCCAACCCTTTATGAATTTCTTTGCCCATGCCTTGGTGCGTGCTAGATAGTTGTACAAGTTGTTTCTTTGTTGGTACAGGCATTCCTCAGATACATTGTGCATACATGATATGGTAATCTTTCCAATGATGCCATCATCCTTGATACCTGCACAACGCTGCATGTATTTTATTGCTCTGTTGGCCCCAAGGTTATATGCCATATCAAAGTACATCAGTTGGGCTTCTGCTGGAACCAAATGGGTTTTGATGGCTAGATACAAAGAGATTAAAAACTGTCTTCTCGGAAAGATACAATTCTATGAGCCAATATCCATTTTAAGTGTTATGAACGGTTCAAAATGCGACACATCTTTGAATCATCTAAATTTTGATTTTTGTAAATACAGATTAACTAGATATTCTTGAAAACCCTTTTTGCAGTTGAATCTTTATCTTTAGAAATCTGCTCATTTAGCTCAATTATCCTTTTGAAATCCTCTTGCCTTTTCAATAGTCTTTCTTTAGATAGATATGTAAAGATTAAGCTACCCAAACTTTTACCTTCAAAGAATACTCCATCATATTCAAATAAATATTCCATCTTAAAAGATGGGTTTTTTAGGTATTCATCAGGCTTGGGAATTATATTTTTCTTATACTTTTTATACTCATCATGTTCAATATGAATTGCTATATCATCTTTCCAAACTACTTCTCCAATATCATAATCTAAAGGACTCCGTTGCAGTATTACTCTTTCTGTATTAATAGTGATTCTAGGTTTTTCCATTAAGCTTTCTTCAAACTCATCTAACAATTCATTAGAATGAATTCCCTTTTTACCTAATTGATTTAAAGAAGGGAGATTTGGCGAGGAAGTAACCCATTCTCTGTTAGTTAAATCAGGTAAATTGTATTTCTCTTTGAATATTGAATAAAAGCAAGTGTTCCCAATCAATTCAATTGCCACAAGTTTATTATCTTCAAAAATGGGAATCACTGGAATGGAATTACAATAGCCAGTTAGGTATTCAAAACCAATACCAAACTCCATAACCCTATCCTCTAAAGTTACTCGCTCGCTATTAATTATCACTCCTTCGTCTATTAATCTTTGCCTTACATCCCTGAAGCTCTCCTTAGGCATATCCAACCAAAACTCTAAAAATAAATTTCTCCTCTCAGCTTTTTTTTGAACCCCATATTCTTGATGTGAAGATTCACTCTCTGGATTATTTGAGTTGCTCGGTTTGCATCCTAAACCAAACAAAACCAACACAATAAGACAAACTCTAGTCATGCTTTAATTTACGAAATATTATTAATCCAACCTGAACTGGCATTACAGTTGAAAATGTTCTTGGCTTCTCCGTCTACGATTTCTATTACATAGGCAAATCTGGGCGTTGATTTCGTGCCGTAAAACTCATAGGTCTTGTGACCCATTACACATAGCTCACATCGCCCATATTCAACGATCATCTTTTTGAGGCCTTGTGCCTTTGCCGAATCAAATTGGGCCCTTAAAAAGGCTAAAAATCGATATTTGTCCAGATCATCAAAAAATTGACCTTCCTCTATCATAGGTTCCAATATTGAAGCATCAAGATTGATGCAGGATTTAATAAAGCTGTCTATAATTCTTTTTGCCTGTTCAACTGTGGAGGATTCTTCTTTGACCTTTAATTTTATCAATTTTTCCATGCTATAATATTTTGCCGCAATAATGGATTTTGAAAGATGTGATCCAAACATTTGGGACTTTATTCGATCAAGGGATTGAATACTGGGATTAAAGAATATTTAATGGTCATTATCCAATATTTAATGGTCACTTTTTCTGTACTTTCATTCCGTTCCTATTCCATAAGGAACCCATTTTGAGCATATTTTGAGGTGATTTCCAGCCTTAATTTTACTTGGCATTATTATCGTATTACAAAAAGCACTATAATGCCTGTTTCCTAACTACTAAACCTAAGGTCGCAAAACCACCCCTGTCTATATCAGTTTTTCTGCCCACCCCCCCTAACTTTATCAACTAAGATTTTCGGAGAAAACAAGTAAAGTTTTTAAATTTTTGAACGAACTTTTTTATTCGATTCAACTAGACCGTTTAGTTCTCTTTCAAATTTTTTACGGTTTCGTCAGCTTTGGAGGCTTCCATAAAAACTGATCCAACCTGTTTGTAGACCATTCTATTTCCACACACGTTTAACGCATAAGTAGCTCCGTGAAGCCCTTTTAGCTTCTCCAGTATTTCGATGTTTTCCGTGTCACATCCTTGTTCTATGGATACAGTCTTCAATAAGTTTTTCTCTGTTGTCCCGAACATTGTTCTATTGACCGAACCGCAGGAAACAAGAATAAAAAACATGAATAGCGACGATAGAGTTTTCTTCATAAATCCGAGTTTTAAATTTTATTAAAATGACAAATGCATATTAATAACTAAATATTTATAAATATATTTTATAAAGAAGTGATTTAAACTTTTTTCTTCTTTTTGTTTTTGAATTTTTTGATTGTTATTACAATGAACGCCAAATAGTTGAAACCCTTCCAGCTTTCCACGGTGGTATCGAACCTATTGAGCAAGGAGCGGTAGCTATCCATCCATGCATTGGTTCGTTCCACGGCATATCTTTCATCGTATAGGTCTTTGTCGAAATATTCGACCCTGTCGGTATTGCCATTTCGCTTATTGAAACATATGTTGGCATTGATTTCCTTTCTCTCGCACGCTCTTCTGAAATCATTGGAATCGAATCCGGCATCCGCGTTCAGGAACAGCCCCTCCACGGGAATATCGGCCTGTTCGAGGGTTCCCGTAACAACCTCGAACTGCACCTCTATATCGTAAAGGTCGTTGTGGTTGCCCGCTACGGGTTCGGACATGGCCAACGGCAATCCCTGCCTATCGGTCAGGTAGAGGGCGTTGGTGGTCTTGCGCTTCTTCCTTCCCTGATATTCGATTGCCTTACCGCCCCTGATGGCGGGGGTATGGCTGCCGTCAAGATCCACACTCGAAAGGTCCAGTCCGGCCCTGTGCTTTTTTAGGAACTTTGTCCAACAGTCCTTCCATGCCCCGGAAAGACACCACTTCCGATAATGGTGGTAGACCGATTGCCAGCTAAGGCACGCCTCTGAAAACAGGGTCTTTACGGGCAACTGGTTCCATTGTACCCCCGTTTTGAGCTTGTATAGGATCGCGTTGACGATTTCCCCAACGGGAACCGTTGGAGGGAACCCTCTTTTTGTTTTCGGAATAAATGGCACAAT